>NZ_BNBT01000052.1 GCF_014656095.1 Streptomyces longispororuber | reverse complement strand
GGCTCCGGCGCGGGCCTGCGCGGCGCGACGGGCCCGGGGTCCTGGAACGCCGAGGCGACCGGCTTCTCACCGCTCTCCACGGCCCGCACGGCCGCGAGCAGGTCGGCGGCCGTGCCCTGCAGCTTGGTGCCGGCCTCCAGCGGGCCGTTCTTGGCCGCCTTGCGCTCCTCGATCCGCTGCCGCAGCTCCCGCTGCGCGGCCAGCTCCGCCTCGGCCTCGGACAGCTCCCCGGCCCCGCTGTCGGCCCCGTCCGCGGCACCCTCCGCACCGGCCGTGGTGCTGTCTGCACCGTCCGTGGCCCCGCCCGCGCCGGCCACGGAGCCGTCCGCACCGGCCGCGGCGCTATCTGCACCGGCCTCGGAGCCGCCTTCACCGTCCACGGAGCCGTCCGCACCGGCCGTGGCCCCGTCCGCACCGGCCTCGGCACCGATGCCCCCGGTGTCGTCCGCGCTGTCCCCGGCGGACCCACCCGGCTCGTCCGGCTCGCCCCCCGCGTCCAGCTCGCCCCCCGCGCCCTGCCAGGCCGCCCCGCCCAGCACGGCAGCGGCCTCCGGCTCGGGCCCGGCTTCCGGTGCGGCCCCGGGCTCCGCCCCGGCCGCCCCGGCCTGCGGGGCCTCGGGCTCGGCAACCTCCGCGGCAGCGGACTCCGTACTCACAGCGTGCTCCAGTCCTGGTCTGGGTAGCGGTGCACGGGCGCCGACACGTCGTCGAGCGCCCGGCAGATCTCGTCAGGAAGACTAAGGGTCTCCACTGACAACGCCGCCGCGAGCTGCTGCGCGGTGCGCGCGCCGACGATGGGGGCGGCCACGCCGGGTCGGTCCCGCACCCAGGCGAGCGCCACGTGCAGCGGGGTCACGGCGAGGCCGTCGGCCGCCGTCACCACGGCGTCGACGACCCGGCTCGCCGCGTCGTCCAGGTACGGCGCGACGAACGGGGCGAACTGCTCCGAGGCGCCGCGCGAGTCGGCGGGGGTGGCGTGCCGGTACTTGCCCGTGAGGACGCCGCGGCCGAGCGGCGACGACGGCAGCAGCCCCACGCCGAGGTCCAGGGCCGCGGGCAGCACCTCGCGCTCCACGCCGCGCTGGAGCAGGGAGTACTCCATCTGCGTACTGGCGATGCGGGAGCGGGCGCCGGGCGCGGCCAACTGCCACGTCGCGGCCTTCGCGAGCTGCCAGCCGCTGAAGTTGGAGACGCCCGCGTAGCGCGCCCGGCCGCTGGCGACGGCGATGTCCAGGGCCTGGAGCGTCTCCTCCAGCGGCGTGCAGGGATCGAAGGCGTGCACCTGCCACACGTCCACGTAGTCCGTGCCGAGGCGGGCGAGCGAGGCGTCCAGGGCGGACAGGAGGTGGCCGCGCGAGCCGTCGAAGCGGCGGTCGGGGTCGGGCACGCTGCCCGCCTTGGTCGCGATGACGAGGTCGCGGCGCGGCACGAGCCGCTCCACGAGCCGGCCGAGGAGGTACTCGGCCTCGCCGTCGCCGTACACATCGGCCGTGTCGACGAGGGTGCCGCCCGCCTCCCAGAAGACCTTCAGCAGGTCCGCGGCGTCGTTCTCGTCGGTCTCCTCGGGATGGCCCCAGGTGAGGGTGCCGAGCCCGATCCGGGACACGCGCAGACCCGTACGGCCGAGATGCCTCTGCTCCATGGTCGCGAGATTACTGGCCACGCCGCAGCCCCGGGCAAGGCTGTGGACGAAGGCGCGGATGTGGACAACGCGATGCCCCGCGCGACGGACGGGGCCCGGCGCCCGGCGCGACGGACGGGCCCCGGTGCCCGGCGCCCGCGGGCCCCGCGGGACGCGGGCGCGCCGCTCGCCCCTGACGGAACCCGCGCCCGCGCGCTACAGTCCCGGCACAGACGTTACTCACGGGTAAGGGGATTCGGCCATGCAGCTCGGGATCAACCTCGGCTACTGGGGCGCGGGAATGGACGCGGACAACCTCACCGTCGCGAAGGAGGCCGACAAGCTGGGGTACGCGGTCTGCTGGGCGGCCGAGGCCTACGGTTCGGACGCCGCCACCGTGCTGTCCTGGGTCGCGGCGCAGACCGAGCGCATCGACGTCGGCTCGGCGATCTTCCAGATCCCCGCCCGGCAGCCCGCGATGACCGCGATGACGGCCGCGACGCTGGACTCGCTCTCGGGCGGCCGCTTCCGGCTCGGCCTCGGCGTCTCCGGCCCGCAGGTCTCCGAGGGCTGGTACGGCGTGAAGTTCGACAAGCCGCTGGCCCGTACGCGCGAGTACGTCGAGATCGTCCGCAAGGCCATGACCCGCGAGCGGCTCTCGTACGAGGGCGCGCACTGGACGCTGCCGCTGCCGGACGGCCCCGGCAAGCCGCTGAAGCTGACCGTGCACCCGCAGCGCGAGCACATCCCGCTGTACATCGCCGCCATCGGCCCGAAGAACCTGGAGCAGACCGGCGAGATCGCCGACGGCGCCCTGCTGATCTTCCCCGCCGCCGAGCACCTGGAGGAGACCGCGATCCGGCACCTGCGCGCCGGGCGGGAGCGGGCGGGGCTGACCATGGACGGTTTCGACGTCGTGCCGACGGTGCCGCTGGCGGTGGGGAAGGACGCGGACGTGGACGCGCTCGCCGACATGTTCCGGCCGTACACCGCGCTGTACGTCGGCGGCATGGGCAGCCGCAAGCAGAACTTCTACAACCAGCTCGCGTGCCGCATGGGCTACGAGAAGGAGGCGGCCGAGATCCAGGACAAGTACCTGTCCGGCGACAAGGAGGGCGCGGCGGCCGCCGTGCCGCGGTCGCTGATCGACTCCACCACGCTGCTCGGTTCCGTGGACCGGATCGCCGACCGGATGCGCGCCTACGCCGAGGCCGGGGTCACCACGCTCACGCTGTCGCCCGCGGGCTTCTCCCTGGAGGACCGGCTCGCCTCGCTGCGGGCGGGCACCGAGGCCCTGGAGCGGGCCGGACTGGCCTGAGAGGCCTGAAACGGGGTCCGGGGGAGGCTTCCACGGCCGTGGTGGGGGCTCGGGGGTCTTCCCCGCCACGGCCGTCAGGAAGCACAACGTTTCGGCAGCCCTCCGGTTACGGCCCCCCGCCCGGCGGCCGGTGTCCTTCGTTCGGCCGAGCTGTCCCATACTCCTGTTGCCTCCGGGCACGCCGAGCACTTGACTCGTTCTTTGCGGAAGTCCCCAGGACTTCTCTGTGGAAGTCCCCAGGACCGCGAAGGCGTGGAGGTGCCTGCGATGCTTTCGGCCAAGAGTCTCTTCCAGGAGATCCTCGACAACGACGAGTCGTTCCGGCTGTTCTGCTCCATCGCGGCCAGCGGGGAGGCCCAGGGCGGCTGGGAGAACGGCCGCATCGCCGCGCTCGTGCCCGACAGCCGGCGCGACCTCGCCCCGAAGATCGCCCGGCACGGCGCCGACGAGGACAAGCACGGCCGCATCTTCCGCGCGCTGTTGCGAAAGCGCGGCCTCGAACCCCGCGAGGTCCCGCCGGAGACCGACTACACGATGCTCCTGGAGCGCCACGGCATCGGCCTCGCGCACGAGAAGCTCCGCGCCGACGACCGGCTCACCGAGCGGGACCTCATCACGTACCTCGCGCACAGCAGGGTCACCGAGCAGCGCGCCGCCGACCAGATGGCGATGCTGCGCGGGCACTTCGCGGACCACCCGGAGATCGGCAGGGCCGTGCGGATGATCTCGGACGACGAGGACAACCACCTCGCCTACTGCCACGAGGAACTGCTCCGCTTCGCCCGCGCGGGTCACGGCCGCGCCATCCAGCGCGCGCTCCGCGAGGCCGCGCACGTCGAGATCCGCGTGCACCGCGACGTCAGCCTCGCCGTCATGGAGCACATGGGCCGCATCCTGCGCTGGTCGCCCACCCGGGCACGGCTCCTCGCGTCGGCCGTCCACGCCGCGCACGCGTACGAACGCCTCGGCGGCTGGCGCAGGATGGTCGGTCTGCGGATGCCCGAGCGCCGGGACGCCCTGGGCGGGACCGCCACCTCCGCACCCGAGTTCGCCTGACGCCCCGGCCCGCCCCGCCACGCGCGCGAGGGCACGCGCGCGTGGCCGGACGCTACAGCCACCCCCGGCGCTTGAACATCCGGAACAGGACCACTTCGAGAACGACCATCAGCAGGATCACCGCCGGGTACGTCCACTCCCAGTGCAGCTCCGGCATGTGGTCGAAGTTCATCCCGTAGACGCCCGCGATCATCGTCGGCACGGCCGCCATGGCCGCCCAGGCGGAGATCTTCCGCATGTCGTCGTTCTGCCGCACGCTCATCTGCGCCAGGTGCGCGGACAGCACGTCGGTCACCAGGCGGTCCAGGCCCTCCACGGACTCGTTCACGCGCGTCAGGTGGTCGTGGACGTCCCGCAGGTACGGCTGCGCCGACTCGTCCACGTACGGTACGGAGCGGCCGTTCGGGCCCACTCCGGCGAGCCGGGCGACCGGCATCGCCAGCGGTCCGGTGGCCCGCCGGAACTCCAGGATCTGGCGCTTGAACCGGTAGATCCGCGACGCCGAGTTCCGCGACCCGCCGCTGTCCGGCGAGAACACCTCGGTCTCCAGGACCTCCAGGTCCGTCTGCAACTCGTCCGCGACCTCCAGGTAGTGGTCCACCACGGCGTCGGCGATGGCGTAGAGCACCGCCGTCGTGCCGTGCTCCAGGACCTCCGGCTCCGCCTCCAGGCGGTCCCGTACGCGGCCCAGGGGCGCGCCCTCGCCGTGCCGGACCGTCACCACGAACGAGTCCCCCATGAAGAGCATCAGCTCCCCCGAGGACACCGTGTCGCTCTCCGGCTCGTACACCACCGGCTTCAGGACCATGAAGAGGGAGTCCTCGTACACCTCCAGCTTCGGCCGCTGGTGCGCCTTCAGGGCGTCCTCGACCGCCAGGGGGTGCAGCCCGAACTCCTCCGTGACCAGGTCGAACTCCTTCTCCGTCGGCTCGTGCAGACCGATCCAGACGAAGGCGTCGCCGGCCGCGCGTGCCTGCTCCAGGGCGTCGGACAGGTCCTCGGGACCCTCGGTCCGGCGCCCGCGCCGGTACAGGGCACAGTCGACGATCACGTTGCGCATTCTCCCCAAGCCGCACTGCTGCCGCACCCGTGCGTCGGCTTAGGCTGGCCAGCATGCCCACGCTGATACTCGTCCGGCACGGACGCTCCACGGCCAACACCGCGGGCCTGCTCGCCGGGTGGACCCCCGGTGTCGGCCTGGACGAGCGCGGCCTGGAGCAGGCCGCCGCGCTGCCCGGCAGGCTCGCCGCGCTGCCGCTCGCCGAGGCCGTCACGAGCCCCCTCCAGCGCTGCCAGGAGACCCTGGCGCCGCTCCGCGCGGCCCGCCCCGACCTCACGGTCCACACCGACGACCGCATCGGCGAGTGCCACTACGGCGACTGGTCCGGCCGCAAACTGGCCGAGCTCGCCGACGAGCCGCTGATGGAGGTCGTCCAGCAGCACCCCTCCGCCGCGGCCTTCCCCGGCGGGGAGTCCCTGCGCGCCATGCAGACCCGCGCGGCCGAGGCCGTACGCGAATGGAACGCGCGCGTGGAGCGCGACCACGGCCCCGAAGCCGTCTACCTCATGTGTTCCCACGGCGACATCATCAAGTCGCTCGTCGCCGATGCCCTCGGACTCCATCTCGACCTCTTTCAGCGGATCTCCGTAGAACCGTGTTCCATCACAGCGATCCGTTACACCCGGCTGCGCCCGTTCCTCGTCCGCCTCGGGGACACCGGGGACTTCACGTCCCTGGCCCCACGGGCCCGGCCGGCGGGCGAGGATGCTCAGGTGGGGGGAGACGCGGGCGCACCGTGAGACGCCCGCCATGACCGTGATCGTCGCCCGCAGTAGGGTTCCCCTCAGTTGTCGCGTCAAGTACACGCAGTCGATCCCAATGGAGACAGGACGTGCCCCGTCAGGTGTTCCTCTACGACCCGCCGGAACGCTTCGTGGCCGGAACCGTCGGGCTCCCCGGGCGGCGGACCTTCTTCCTCCAGGCGTCCGCCGGGGTGCGGGTGACCAGCGTGGCCCTGGAGAAGACCCAGGTCGCCGCGCTCGCCGAACGCATGGAGGAGCTCCTCGACGAGGTGGTGCGCCGCAGCGGGGGCAGTGCGGCGGTGCCCGCCGTGGCGCCCGCCGAGGTCACCGACAGCGCCCCGCTGGACGCGCCGGTCGAGGAGGAGTTCCGGGTCGGCACGATGGCGCTCGCCTGGGACGGTGAGGCCGAGCGGATGATCGTCGAGGCGCAGGCCCTCGTCGAGCTGGACGCGGACTCCGAGGAGGACCTCGCGGAGGCCGAGGAGAGACTCCTGCAGGACGAGGAGAACGGCCCGCCCATGCTCCGCGTCCGGCTCACCGGCGCGCAGGCCAGGGCCTTCGCCAAGCGCGCCCTCGACGTCGTGAACGCCGGGCGCCCGCCGTGCCCGCTGTGCAGCCTGCCGCTCGACCCGGAAGGACACGTATGCCCGCGCCAGAACGGATACCGGCGAGGAGCCTGACCGACACGGAGCTGCTCGCCCGCGGCGAGCTGACCGTGCGCGGGCGGATCCGGGAGGCGTCCAACGCGGTGCTGTACTGCTCGGTCGCCTCGGACGACGCCCCCGGCCGGACCCTGTCCTGCGTCTACAAGCCCGTCGCCGGGGAGCGCCCGCTGTGGGACTTCCCCGACGGGACGCTGGCGCAGCGCGAGGTCGCCGCGTACGAGGTCTCCGAGGCCCTCGGCTGGGGCCTCGTGCCGCCCACCGTGCTGCGGGACGGGCCCTACGGGCAGGGCATGGTCCAGCTCTGGATCGGCCCTCCCGCGGACGACGACGACGGCGATCCCGCCCCCGGTGCGGAGCTGCTCGCGCTCGTCGACGGGGACGAGCCCGGGGACGGGTGGAAGGCCGTCGGCTTCGCCGAGGTGGGGGAGGGGCGCACGGCGCTCCTCGTGCACGCGGACGACGAGCGGTTGCGGCGGCTCGCCGTGTTCGACGCGGTGGTCAACAACGCGGACCGCAAGGGCGGGCACCTGGTGGTGGGGGCCGGGGGGCGGCTCTACGGGATCGACCACGGGGTCACGTTCCACGTGGAGGACAAGCTGCGGACGCTGCTGTGGGGGTGGGCGGGGGAGAAGTTCACCGACGAGGCGGTTGTCGGCCTGGGGGCCCTGCGGGAGGCCCTGGGCGAGGGGCAGGCCCTTGCCGGGCGGCTGGCTGAGTTGGTCACCCCTGCCGAGGTGGAGGCCACCCGGGCGCGGGTGGAGGCGCTGCTCGCCTCGGGGCGGCACCCCGCCCCCTCCGGGGAGTGGCCCGCCATTCCGTGGCCGCCGGTGTGACGTCCCTGTCGGGACCGGCCGCCGTCTGCCGTGGTTGCCCGCCGTCGTGGGGCTGTGCCCACCCGTTCCGCCCTCCGGGCGGACCGGATGCCCACGCCGGGGAAGCAGCCGCCAGCCGCTGTGGGCGGCCGGCCGTGGCAACGGGGGCGGTCCCGGGGTCGTATGTGGACGGTGCATCCGGTTAGGCTCATGGCATGTATGCCTGGCCCGCTTCTGAGGTCCCCGTCCTGCCCGGCAAGGGCCGCGACCTCCGGATCCACGACACCGCGACCGGTGGACTCGTCACCCTCGAGCCCGGTCCCGTCGCCCGTCTCTACGTCTGCGGCATCACGCCGTACGACGCGACCCACATGGGTCACGCGGCGACCTACAACGCGTTCGACCTCGTGCAGCGCGTATGGCTCGACACCAAGCGGCAGGTGCACTACGTACAGAACGTGACCGACGTGGACGACCCGCTCCTGGAGCGGGCCGAGCGCGACGGCAAGGACTGGGCGGAGCTGGCGCAGGCCGAGACCGCGCTGTTCCGCGAGGACATGACGGCCCTGCGGCTGCTGCCGCCCCGGCACTACGTCGGCGCCGTCGAGGCCATACCCGGCATCGTGCCGCTCGTGGAGCGGCTGCGGGACCTGGGCGCCGCCTACGAGCTGGACGGGGACGTCTACTTCTCCGTCGAGGCCGACGAGCACTTCGGCGAGGTGTCGGGGCTCGACGCCGCCGCCATGCGGCTGCTCTCCGCCGAGCGCGGCGGCGACCCGGACCGGCCCGGCAAGAAGAACCCGCTCGACCCGATGCTGTGGATGGCCGCCCGCGAGGGCGAGCCGAGCTGGGACGGCGCCTCGCTGGGCCGCGGCCGGCCCGGCTGGCACATCGAGTGCGTGGCCATCGCCCTGGACCACCTGGGCATGGGCTTCGACATCCAGGGCGGCGGCTCCGACCTCACCTTCCCGCACCACGAGATGGGCGCCTCGCACGCGCAGGCCCTGACCGGCGAGTACCCGTTCGCCAAGGCGTACGTCCACGCCGGGATGGTCGCCCTCGACGGCGCCAAGATGTCCAAGTCCAAGGGCAACCTGGTGTTCGTGTCGGCGCTGCGGCGCGACGGGGTCGACCCCGCCGCCATCCGGCTCTCGCTGCTCGCCCACCACTACCGCGCCGACTGGGAGTGGACCGACCAGGTCCTCCGGGACGCCGAGGCGCGGCTCGGCCGCTGGCGCGCCGCCGTGTCGCGCCCGGACGGCCCCTCCGCCGACCACCTCGTGGAGGAGCTGCGCGAGGCGCTCGCCGACGACCTGGACGCGCCCGCCGCGCTCGCCGCCGTCGACCGCTGGGTCGCCCGCCAGGACGCCGAGGGCGGCACGGACGAGGGGGCGCCCGGCGTGGTGTCGCGCGCCGTCGACGCGCTGCTCGGCGTCGCCCTCTAGGCGGACGCCGTACGCGCGCGCCCGAGGGTGCGGAGCGGCGCCGGGCGGGTAACTTCCGCCCGGCGCCGCCGTGCTGTCCGGTCCGGTCCTCACGCGGCCGTACGGATCACCTGGTGATCACGATCGCGAGGAGGATGCCCGGGTTGTTGGTGTCGTAGTAGCCGATGACCGGCAGCCCGTACGCGAACGCCTCCTGCACCTGGTCCCGGGTGCGCTCGCTCGGGTTGATGTACGCGCGCCAGTCGCCGTCCACGTGCAGGTACAGCAGGGAGGCCTGGCCGGGCAGCGGCTGGACGACGTCCCAGAAGGTCTCCGCGACGGCCCCTGCGAGGGCGTGCGTGGAGACGGTGGGCGCCTGGGCCTGCGGGATCTGCTGCTGGCCGAGCTGCTGGAGCAGGTGCTGGAACGGCTGCTGCTGGCCGAGCTGCTGCATCTGCTGGCGCAGGTGCTGCGGGATCTGCTGCTGCCCCTGCTGTTGCCCCTGTTGCTGGCCGATGCCCTGCTGGCCGAACGGCCGCTGCTGCTGGCCGTACTGCTGCGGTGCCTGCGGCGGCGCGGTGCTCTGACCCTGCTGCTGGCCGCCCTGCTGGCCGATGCCCTGGGGGCCGTACTGCTGCTGGCCGAACGGCTGCTGCTGGCCGAACTGCTGCGGACCGTACTGCTGCTGGCCGTACTGCTGGCCGAGCTGACTCATCTGCGGGGTGGTGCTCATGCTGGTGCCACCTTCCGTCAATGGTCCGTGCGTGACCTGTCCGTCGTGCTGTGGCTCCCTGCGCCTGTGGTGCGGGGTGCCGTGGTGGTTGTCCCGCTCCGCTCCCTCCGCGCTCCGTACCCGCGCCCGCGCCGGGCGCGCGCGGTTCGGTTCGCGCCGGTTCACCCCGTGACGACCAGGCCCACGACCTCGTCGTCGGAGAACCAGACGCGTACGTCCGGGGAGCCGCCCGCGAAGGCGGAGTGCACCGCCTGGCGGATCTCGGGTGTCGGATGGTTCAGGTTGCGCCACTCACCGGCCACGAAGAGCCGCAGCCGCGGCGGCAGTTCCGGCGGGTAGGGGATCAGCTCGTCCCAGTAGCGCTCGGCGCGGCCCGAGCCCACCGCCGACGGCAGGAGCTTGGTGACCGCCGCCTTGATGTCGGGGCGGTTGCCGATCCGCTGCGACGCCGGGCGGCCCGGGGCGTCCTGCTGCGGCGAGCCGGTCGCGCGCAGCACGGCACGCGCCCGGGACGACGTCATGGGCTCCTGGCCCGCCGCCTTCAGCATGCCCTGCAGCGAGGCGAGCGCGCCGACGACGATCGGGCACGCCGACGACGTGCCGGAGAACGTGTCCGTGTACCAGGCGATCTCGTCCACGCCGCCCTGGAGGTCGCCCGGCTGGTTCCAGAAGCCGCCGGTCGTCGTGGTCTCCCGGCCCCAGCCCTGCGCGTCCACGCGCGCGCCGTAGTTGGAGAACGCGAGCCGCGAGCGGTCCGGGCCGTGGTCGCGGCCGTGCGTGCCGGGCGGCGGCGCGCCCGCGCCGACGAGGACGGCGTCGGACGACGGGTTGGACGGGTTGAACGGGTTGCGCCACCAGGACGGGAACTCGTCCGGGCGCCGCTCGTACACCGCGTCGTCCAGCGACTCGGCGCCGTTGCCCGCCGCGCCGACCACGACGACGCCCTTGGCGGTGGCGTAGCGGACCGCCGCGTAGTCGTCCGGCCACCACTCCAGGGCGATGTACCCGCGCTGGTCGTCGCGGGCCTCGAACTCGAACCGCGGCCCGGGCCGGTGCAGTTCGAGCAGGATGACGTCGCCCCGCGCGAGCCGGTCCGCCGCCGCGTGGATCGTCGCGGCCGTGCCGCTCGGCAGGAACGACGCCGCCGCCGTCACCGCGTCCGGCGCGATGCCGGTGACGCCGAAGCCGTTGCGGTCGCCGCCGATCACGCCGAGCACGGCCGTGCCGTGGTTGCGCCACGCCAGGTCCTGGATCGGGGTGCCGATCACCACGCCCGCGAGCTTCGCGGACAGGTCCTCGTGGCTGAGCTGCCAGGCGCCCTCGACGTCGATGACGGTCACGCCGTCACCGCCGCCGCCGAGCCGCTGCCAGGCCCAGTGCGCGTCGACGCCCTCCGGGGCCGCGCCGAGATAGCCCTGGCGGCCGCTGAAGTCGGGCGTGACGGGCGCGCCCTCCTTGCGGCGGCGCGTCTCGTCAGGCTCGGCGGTGCCGCCCTGCCGCCCCGGTGCGCCGAGCGTGGCGGGCACGGCGGCCGGCTTGACGTACGCCGTGTCGATGCCGGGCAGCGCCGCGATCCGCGCCCGCAGCTCCGTGGCCCGGTCCTCGACGCCGCGCACCCGGTAGAAGAGCGTCAGGTCGGGCACGTCGTCGACGGTGCCCGTCGCCGCCGCCCGGAGCCGGTCCTCGCTGCCGAACAGCGGCTCCAGGGCGAGTTGTTCGTCACTGAGGAACATGTTGAGAGCCGAGACGTCGGCGCCCGTCGCCGAGCGCACGCCGTGCTCCTGGGCGCGCAGCCGGGCCTCCGGCCGTGCGACGACGATGAGTTCCTGCTCGGCCGCCCGGTAGGTGAATCCCGCTCCGTCGGGTCCGGGGCCGCCGGCTCCCGGATCACTGCCCTGCCGCACCTGCTCGGTCATCGCTTCACCGCTCCCTTCGGTTCCCGCGCCCCGGGCGTTCGGTCGCTGCACACCCTGCTACCGCCGGGCCGGGTCGTCCAGACCCCTTTCTCCCCAACTGCGTTTGAGAGGAAGTTGAGTGGGGAACCATGCGCATTTCGTCTGCAAGCCCGTGTCACGCCGCAAACCGGCCACAGACGCCCGAGGCGTTCGGGGCGGGAGCGCACCCAGGGGCGGCACCCTCGCGGGTGCCGCCCCTGGGAGGCCTGGCCGATGCCGAGGCGTACGGCTGGCCGGTGGGTCGGGCCGTGCGGTGCGGCACGACCGACCGGTGCGTCAGGCTGTACGGCACGGCTGACCGGTGCGGCACGGCCGTGCGGTGTGCTCAGTCCTCGGAGGAATCGCCCGAGGGACCCTCGGACGACCCCTGCGAGCGGCCCCTCGTACGTCCCTTGGAGGCGCCGCCCCGAGGCGTGCTCCCCTTCGAGGCGCCGCCCTTCGCGGTGCCGCCCTGCGGCTCGGCGTCGTCCTGCGCCTCGGCGTCGGGGCCGGACCCGTCCGCCGCCTCGCCGGAGGACACCTCGTCCGGCGCCTCGGCCGGGGTCTCGTCCGCCGCCGCGTCCCCGGCTCCCTTGTCGACCTCGGCGCTCTCGTCGCCCCTGGCCGCTTCGTCCTCGGCCTGCTCGCCCGCGCGGCCCCCGGCCGCACCGCCGGGTTCACCGGCGGTCGGCTCGTCGTCCGCCGCGGGCTTCGCCGCCGGGTCCGCCGGGGCCTCCGCGCGCGGCTGCGGCTTCGGCGCGCGGGTGCGCTCGCTCGGGGCGTCCCGCAGGTACGCCGCGCCCTCGCCCTCCGCGGCGACCTGGCCGGGCCCGCCGCCGTCACGGCGCCGCAGATAGCGCTCGAACTCGCGGGCGATGGCCTCGCCCGACGCCTCCGGCAGCTCCGCGGTGTCCCGCGCCTCCTCCAGGGACTGCACGTACTCGGCGACCTCGCTGTCCTCGGCCGCGAGCTGGTCGACGCCGAGCTGCCAAGCGCGCGCGTCCTCGGTCAGCTCGCCCAGCGGGATCCTGAGGTCGATCAGGTCCTCCAGGCGGTTGAGCAGCGCGAGCGTCGCCTTGGGGTTCGGCGGCTGCGACACGTAGTGCGGCACCGCCGCCCACAGGCTGACCGCGGGGACGCCCGCGTGCGTGCACGCCTCCTGGAGGATGCCGACGATGCCCGTCGGGCCCTCGTACTTGGTCTCCTCCAGGTCCATGGTGCGCGCCAGGTCCGGGTCCGACGTGACGCCGCTGACCGGGACCGGCCGGGTGTGCGGGGTGTCGCCGAGCAGCGCGCCCATGATCACGATGAGTTCGACGCCCAGTTCATGGGCGAAGCCGAGCAGTTCGTTGCAGAACGAGCGCCAGCGCATGGACGGCTCGATGCCCCGCACCAGGACCAGGTCGCGCGGCTTGTCGCCGCCGACGCGGACCACCGAGAGCCGGGTCGTCGGCCACGTGATCTTCCGCACACCGCCGTCCAGCCACACCGTGGGGCGGTTGACCTGGAAGTCGTAGTAGTCCTCGGCGTCCAGCGCGGCGAAGACCTCGCCCTTCCACTCCTTGTCGAGATGCGCGACCGCGGTGGAGGCGGCGTCGCCGGCGTCGTTCCAGCCCTCGAACGCGGCCACCATGACCGGGTCGATCAGCTCGGGTACCCCCTCGAGCTCGATCACCCAGGCCTCCTTCCGACGTTCTCCTCTAAGTACGCCCCAACCTTACGGCGTCCCGCGGGGGCCTCCGCAGCCCCCCGGCGGCACCGAGTGCCCGATCACTGCCCAGGTCAACCGCCCCTCACTCCTGCCGTACCGGGTGGAGCGGTGGCACCCGGCGCTCACGGTGCGGAGCGCAGCCACCGCTCCGCGCTCGCGAGGTGCACGGTCGCCCAGGACCGCGCCGCCTCCGCGTCCCGGTCGCGCAGGGCGCCGAGGATCGCCCGCAGCTCCTGCGGCACCCGGGCGACCGCGTCCTCCCGGGCGAGGCCGCGCCGGACGTGGGCCCGCGCCGTCGGGCCGGCCAGGCCCTCCAGCAGGGCGCACAGGACGGAGTTCCCGGCCGCCCGCGCGATGCCGCGGTGGAACTCCAGGTCGTACGCCGCCAGTTCCTCGGCCCCGGGCGCGGTGCCGAGCGCGTCCAACCGCTCGGCCAGGGCGTCCAGTTCGGCCTCGCCGATCCGCGCGGCCGCCATCGCCGTCGCGGCGGGCTCCAGGACGCGGCGTACGGCCAGGAACTCCGCGATTGTGTCGCCGCGGTGGAGGTCCGTCACGAAGGCGAGCGCGCCGAGCAGCAGCTCCGGGCCGAGGCCGGTGACGTAGGTGCCGTCGCCCTGCCGTACGTCGAGGACGCGCATCAGCGCCAGGGCGCGCACCGCCTCGCGCAGGGAGTTGCGGGACAGGCCGAGCGCGGCGGCGAGTTCGCTCTCCTTGGGCAGGCGGTCGCCGGGGCGCAGCGCACCCGAGACGATCATGTCCTTGATCTTCGCGATGGCCTCGTCCGTGACCGCCATGGGGACCTCGCCTGGGTGAGGAGTGTCACGGGCAGCCCCGTGCGGGCGGCCGCGTGCCACCGGGCGGCCCCGTGGCACAGGTCACCGTCCTGCCGGGGCCGACGCGGGCAGACATCCGATGTATCGGCCCCATTATGGCGTGCGCGGCCGAGCGCGGAACGGGTTCAGCCGAAGCGTTCGATCCTGATCCGGTCCACCGGCTGGCCGCCCTCCACCAGGAGCCGCGAGGCGTGTTCCGCGAAGCCGTTGGAGCCGCAGACGTACGCCTCCCAGCCGCCGTCCGGCTGCCCGGCGCCGAGGTGGGGTGCCAGGTGCCGTGCGGTCAGACGGCCTTCCGCGCGGGTGAGGACCACCTCGGTCTCCGCGCCGTACTCGTCCGCGTAGATCAGGTCCGCGCGCGTACGGGCCGAGACGATCAGGCGCAGCGGCACCGTCAGGCCCGCGCGCCGGTGGTGGCGGACCATCGACATCAGCGGTACGACACCGGAGCCGGCGCCGAGCAGCAGCGCGGGCCGGTCGCCGGGCCAGGCGAAGAACCCGGACAGCGGTCCGCGCACCTCCACGGTGTCGCCGACCCGCGCGACCGTGTGCAGGTGCCCGGACACCTCGCCGCCCGGCACGTGGTCCAGGGTCAGCTCGATCTCGCCGCTGCCGTCGGGCGCGGAGGCCAGGGAGTAGTGGCGCTGGGCGACGTAGCCGTCGGGCGCGGTGAGCCGCAGCATCAGGTGCTGGCCGGGCAGGTGCCCCTGCCAGTCGGGCACCTTGAGCCGGAACGTGGCGGCGGCGTGCGTCTCCTGCCGGATCTCGGTGATGAGGCCCTGCTGCCAGCGGGCGGCGGCCTGTTCGTTCACGGCGATGCGTCCGGGCACCGCGAAGGCGGTCGGCGGGACGAAGGCCCCGGAGGTGGTCTCAGTCACCGGCGTAACGCTCCTCACGCCACGGGTCGCCCCGGTGGTGGTAGCCGTTCTTCTCCCAGAAGCCCGGTTCGTCGTGGTCGAGGAGCTCCAGGCCGGCGACCCACTTGACGCTCTTCCAGAAGTACAGGTGCGGGACGATCAGCCGGGCCGGGCCGCCGTGCTCGGGCGGCAGCGGCTCGCCGTCGTACTCCCAGACGATCCACGCCCTGCCGCCGGTGACGTCGGCGAGCGGCAGGTTCGCGGTGTAGCCGGTGTGCGCGTACGCGACGACGTGCGTGGCGGCGGGCAGCGGGCCGCCCGCCCCGGCGAGGAACGTGTCCAGGCTCACACCGCCGAAGCGGACGCCGAACTTGGACCAGCTCGTCACGCAGTGGATGTCGCCCGCGTACCGCGAGGGCGGCAGCGCGTGCGCCTCGGCCCAGGTCCAGGTGCGCGGGCGGGCCACGAGGCCGCCGACGCGGAGGGTCCAGTCGGCCGCGTCGAGGCGCGGCGTGACCTCGGCGGACAGCACGGGCCAGGTGTCGCGGGCGTCGTACTGCCCCGGGGGCAGGCGCGGGTCGCGGTCGGCGGCGCGGGCGCGGCCGGTGAAGCCGCGGGTGGGCACGGGGTCGTGGGCAGTCATGTCACAGGCGCAGTCATGTCGGGTGCGGTCGCGTGCGGGGCGCGGTCGGGTCGGCGGTGCGGTCGCCTCAGGGGTGCGGTCATGGGCGGTGCCGTCACGTCGTCAGGGGCGCGGGCGCGGCCGGGGCCACGGCGGCGTCCAGGGCGGCGACGGCGCCCGCCTCGTCGAGGGTGAGCAGGGCGCGGTCGCGCATCAGGACGCGGCCGTCGACCACGGTGTCGCGCACGTCGGCGGCGGTGGCGGCGTACGCGAGCGTGGCGTACGGGTCGTGGCGCGGCGCCAGGTGCGGCCCGGAGAGGTCGAGCACGATCAGGTCGGCGCGCTTGCCCGGCTCCAGGGAGCCGAGCCGGTCGCCGAGGCCGAGCGCCCGCGCGGACTCGAGGGTCGCCATCCGCACGGCCTGCTCGGCGCCGACCGCGGTCGGGTCGCCGCCCGCCTTGTGCACGAGCGCCGCGAGCCGGACCGCGCCGAGCACGTCCAGGGTGTTGGAGCTCACGGCGCCGTCCGTGCCGAGGCCCACCGTGACCCCCGCGTCGAGGAGTTCCGGTACGCGGGCGATGCCGCAGCCCAGCTTGAGGTTCGAGACCGGGCAGTGCGCGACCGCCGTGCCGGTGCGGGCGAGCGCCGCGATCTCCGCGTCGGTCAGCTCCACGGCGTGCGCGAGCAGCGTGTCGGGGCCGAGCACGCCGAGCGAGTCGAGCAGTTCCACGGGGCGCATGCCGTGCCGCTCGACGACCGTGGCGACCTCGGCCGCGTTCTCGGCGGCGTGCAGGTGCAGCAGCGCGCCGTGGGCCCGGGCCAGCGCGGTGACCGCCGCGAGCTGATCGGGCGCCAGGGTGTACGCGGAGTGCGCGAACAGGACGGGCCGGGCGCCCGGCGCCGGGGTGTGCCGGGCCAGCCAGTCGCCCGCCCGGCCGAGCCGCTCCGCGTACGGGCGGCCGTCGGGCGGCTCGGGCACGTCCATGAAGGTCGGCCCGGTGAGCAGCCGCCACCCGGCCTCGCGGGCCACCTCCGCGGCGGCCTCGTGGAACCAGTACATGTCCAGCGCGGTCGTGACCCCGCCGCGCACCGACTCCGCGATCGCCGCCCGGGTGCCCACCGCCACCGCCTCCGGCGAGAGCAGCGCGGCCTCGCGCGGAATGACGCGCTCCAGGAAGCCCTGGAGCGTGACGTCGTCGGCGCTGCCGCGCAGCAGCGTCATCGCCAGGTGCGTGTGCGTGTTGACGAGCCCCGGCAGGACCAGACAGCCGCGCGCGTCGATCTCCTCGGCCGCGGCGTACTCCGCGCGCAGCCGCGCGGCCGGGCCGACGGCCACGATCTCGCCGGCGCGCACGGCGACGGCCCCGTCGGTCACGACGGTGCCGGACGCGTCGACGGTCAGGACGTCGCCGCCGTGGACGAGGAGGTCGACGGGAAGCATGCGGTGCGTGTCTCCAAGGGTGGTGCGGGCGTGAGCGGGGGCGCGCGGGGCCCGGGGGGCTACCCGGCCTGCGCGGGGACGTCGGTGGCCAGCAGGCGCAGCGCGTCCAAGGTTATCCGTGCGCCACGGGCGACCCCGTCGGCGACCACCGTCCGGTGCGGGTCGTAGCCGCCGGTCGCCTCCTCGTCGACCAGCTCGTCGGCGTTCGCGCCGTCCACGACGAGCGCGCCGCCCGCGACCAGGCCACGGGTCGCGGCGAACACGTACAGGGCGCTCAACTCCATCTCGATGGCCGCGATTCCCGCCCGCTCGTACGCCTCGACGGGCAGCGGCAGGAAGCCCGGCTGGAACGCGGCCCGGGTCCACACCACGCCCCGGTGGTGCGGGGCGCCCGCGGCGCGGGCCGTGCGCTGGAGGGCGAGGACCGCCTCCGGCGCCGCGAACGCCGGGTACTCGGCCGGGATGAGCTGCTGCGTCACGCCGTCGTCGCGCACCGCCGCGTCGGCGATCACCAGGTCGCCGTCGGCGATGCCGCGCCGGATCGCGCCGGCCGTGCCGAGCCGGATGAGATGCGTCACACCGGCCTGCGCCAGCTCCTGGAACAGCAGCAGCGCCCCGGACGCGCCCACGCCGTGCGAGGAGACGACGACGGGCAGCCCCCGCCAGGTGCCGGTGAAGGTGCGGTACTCGCGGCGGTACGCCACCTCCTTCGCGTCCTCAAGGAACGCGGCGACGGTCGCGGCGCGGGCGGGGTCGCCGACGACGACGGCGTACGGGGGAAGGCCGGTCCTGGGGACGCCGGTGAGGGGCAGAGGGGTGGCGGCGGCGGTCGTCACGGGCGTGCTCCTCCAAGGGGGCGGGCTACGAGGCTCAGGGCTACAAGGGGGCTACGGGGCTACGGGCGGAAGTGTGCCGCGAGCCCGGCGGGCGCCCCGCACCGGGGCACGTACACGCCCATTTCAGGAGCAGCCATGAGCCTCCGGGAGCACCCGTAGGCCCTAGGAGGCATGCGTAAGGGGCGGTCGCCCAGGCGACCGCCCCTTACCGCTGCGGGGTGAGCCCCCGTCAGCCCTTCTTCTCCAGCAGGTCCTCGACCTTGCCGCGGATCTCGTCCGTGGCCAGGCCGCGGATCGTCAGCGTCGTCCGGCGGCGCAGCACGTCGTCGGCCGTCTCGGCCCACTCGTGGTCGCGCGCGTAGACGACCTGCGCCCAGATCTCCGGGGCGTCGGGGTGGACGCGCTCGGCGAGCTCCGGGTTCTCGTTCGCCAGGCGGGCGATGTCGAAGGAGAGCGAGCCGTAGTGCGTCGCCAGGTGGCGGGCGGTGTCCGGCGCCATCCGCGGGCCGGGCGCCGGGCCGTCCACCAGGAGGCGGTGGGCGACCGCGCGGGGGTTGGCGATGCCGGGCAGCGGCAGCTTCTTCGGCAGCGTGGAGATCGGCTCGTAGTCGTCGCCCAGCGGGTGGCCCGGCAGCGACTCCAGCTTCTTCATGATGGTCCGGCCGATGTGGCGGAACGTCGTCCACTTGCCGCCCGCGACCGACAGCATGCCGCCGCGGCCCTCGGTGACGACCGTCTCGCGCTTGGCCTTGGAGGTGTCGCCGGGGCCGCCGGGCAGCACCCGCAGACCCGCGAAGGAGTACGTGATCAGGTCGCGGGAGAGCTGCTGGTCCCGGATCGAGAACGCGGCCTCGTCCAGGATCTGCGTGACGTCCTTCTCGTTGACCGAGACCTCGCGCGGGTCGCCCTCGTACTCCTCGTCGGTCGTGCCGAGCAGCAGCATGTCCTCCCACGGCAGGGCGAACGTGATGCGGTACTTGTCGATCGGCGTGGCGAGCGCGGCCTTCCAGGGGGAGGTGCGCTTGAGCACGAGGTGCGCGCCCTTGGAAAGGCGGATGGAGGGGGCCGCGTTCTTGTCCTCCAGCGCGCGCAGGTGGTCGACCCAGGGGCCGGTGGCGTTCAGCACGAGCCGCGCGTTGACGCCGAACTCGTCGCCGGACAGGCGGTCCTTGAGGTCGGCGCCGGTGACCCGGCCGCTGGTGAAGCGCAGCCCGGTGACCTCGGCGTGGTTGAGGACGACGGCGCCGGCCTCGACGGCGGCGCGGACCGTCATCAGGGCCATGCGGGCGTCGTTCATCTGGTCGTCGCCGTACACGGCCACGGCCTTCAGGTTGTCGGTGCGCAGCTCCGGCACGTCCTGCGCCGCCTTGGCGGGGGAGAGCAGGTGGCCGACGCCGTCGCCGAACGCGGACAGCGCCGAGTAGGCGAAGACGCCCGCGCCGAGCTTGGCGGCGCCGTGCGGGCCGCCCTTGTACACCGGCAGGTAGAAGGTGAGCGGGTTGGCGAGGTGCGGTGCCACCTGGCGCGACACCGCACGCCGCTCGAAGTGGTTCTCCGCGACCAGCTTCACCGCGCCGGTCTGCAGGTAGCGCAGACCGCCGTGGAGCAGCTTGGAGGAGGCGGAGGAGGTGGCGCCGGCGAAGTCGCCGGCGTCCACCAGGGCCACCCTGAGACCCGACTGCGCGGCGTGCCAGGCGGTGGAGATGCCCAGGATGCCGCCACCGATCACCAGGAGGTCGTACGCCGCCTTGGAAAGGCGTTCCCGGGTCTCGGCACGGCTGGGGTTGCCGCCGGCGGCCGGCGGCGTCCCGAGTGCCGAGATGACGGGGCCGCTGTCTAGGGTGGTCATGGTTTTTGCTCCTCGTCAGGCGAGCTGTGGTCAGCTCTCGTCCTCGAGCCAGCCCATGGTCCGCTCCACGGCCTTGAGCCAGTTCTTGTACTCACGGGCGCGGAGGTCCGCGTCCATACGGGGGGTCCACTCCGCGGCCCGGCGCCAGTTGGCGCGCAGGTCGTCGGTGGAGGACCAGAAGCCGACGGCGAGACCGGCGGCGTATGCGGCGCCGAGGCAGGTCGTCTCGGCGACCATCGGGCGCACCACGGGCGCGTCCAGGAAGTCCGAGAGGGTCTGCATCAGCAGGTTGTTGGAGGTCATGCCGCCGTCGACCTTGAGGGCCGCGAGCTCGACGCCGGAGTCCTTCGTCATGGCGTCGGTGATCTCGCGGGTCTGCCAGGCGGTGGCTTCCAGGACGGCGCGCGCGATGTGCGCCTTGGTGACGTACCGGGTCAGACCGGCGATCACCCCGCGGGCGTCGGAGCGCCAGTACGGGGCGAACAGGCCGGAGAAGGCCGGGACGAAGTAGGCGCCGCCGTTGTCCTCGACGCTGGAGGCCAGCGTCTCGATCTCGGCGGCGGACTTGATGAGGCCCATCTGGTCGCGCATCCACTGGACGAGCGAGCCGGTGACGGCGATGGAGCCTTCGAGCGCGTAGACGGGCTTGGCGTCACCGATCTGGTAACCGACCGTCGTCAGCAGTCCGCTGTACGAGTTGATGGCCTTCTCGCCGGTGTTCATCAGCATGAAGGTGCCGGTGCCGTACGTGGACTTGGCCTCGCCCTCGGCGAAACAGGTCTGGCCGAACAGGGCCGCCTGCTGGTCGCCGAGCGCGGAGGCCACGGGGATGCCGCCGAGCAGGTCGCCGAGGGCGCCGCCGGTGACCTCGCCGTAGACCTCGGCGGAGGAACGGATCTCCGGGAGCATCTGCATCGGCACGCCGATGGAGTCGCAGATGCGCTCGTCCCACTCCATCTTGTGGAGGTTCATCAGCATGGTGCGGGAGGCGTTGGTGACGTCGGTGACGTGCTTGCCGCCGTTCACGCCGCCCGTCAGGTTCCAGATGACCCAGGAGTCCATGGTGCCGAAGACGATGTCGCCGGCCTCGGCGCGCTCGCGCAGGCCCTCGACGTTGTCCAGCAGCCAGCGGGCCTTCGGCCCGGCGAAGTAGGAGGCCAGCGGCAGGCCGGTCTCGCGGCGGAAGCGGTCCTGGCCGACGTTGCGGCCGAGCTCCTTGCACAGGGCGTCGGTGCGGGTGTCCTGCCAGACGATGGCGTTGTGGACCGGCTCGCCGGTGTTCTTGTCCCACAGCAGCGTGGTCTCGCGCTGGTTGGTGATGCCGATGGCCTTGATGTCGTCGCGGGTGATGCCGGCCTTGGAGACGGCCCCGGCGACGACCTCCTGGACGTTGGCCCAGATCTCGGCGGCGTCGTGCTCCACCCAGCCCGGCTTGGGGAAGATCTGCTCGTGCTCCTTCTGGTCGACGGAGACGATGCGGCCGTCCCGGTCGAAGACGATGCAGCGGCTGGACGTGGTGCCCTGGTCGATGGCCGCGATGAACGGCCCGGCGTGGGAGGGGGCGCCTGCGGTGTGTGCGTCGGTCACGGTGAGCTCCTGAAGTACGTCGTGGTCGTGGGGTCGGCGGGTTCGCTCAGAACAGCTTGAAGATGCAGGCGGCGAGAGCGCCGCCGAACAGCGGACCGACCACGGGAATCCACGCGTACGACCAGTCGGAGCCACCCTTGTTGGGGAGCGGGAGCAGGGCGTGGACGATGCGGGGGCCCAGGTCGCGGACCGGGTTGATGGCGTACCCCGTGGGGCCGCCGAGCGAGAGGCCGATGCCGACCACGACGAGGGCGGTGATCAGGGCGCCCAGGGTGCCGAGGCCGTTGCCGCCGTCGTTGAGGCCCTGAGTGAGGATCGCCAGGACGAGCACGGTCGTGGCGATGACCTCCGTGACGAGGTTCTGCACGACGTTGCGGATCTCCGGACCGGTGGAGAAGACGCCGAGCACGGGACCGGCCTTGGGCGCGGCCTTCTGGTCGACGAGACCCTCCTCGGCGGGCTGCGCCGCGATGACCTCGGGGTCGGTGAGGTGGGCCTGGAACTGCCCGTAGTACGTCGCCCACACCAGTACGGCACCGATCATGGCGCCCAGGAGCTGCGAGGCCAGGTAGAGCGGCACGTCGCTCCACTTGGTGCCGCCCTCGACGGCGAGGCCGACGGTGACCGCCGGGTTCAGGTGGGCGCCCGAGACGCCACCGGCGAGGTAGGCGGCCGTGAGGACCGCGAAGCCCCACCCAAAGGTGATGGCGAGCCAGCCGGCGTCCTTGGCCTTCGAGCGCTTGAGCGTGACAGCGGCGCAGACTCCACCGCCCAGCAGGATGAGCACGGCGGTACCGATGGTCTCGCCGAGGAAGATGTCGTGGCTGGACACCCGCGACTCCTTTGTCCTTCGTCCAGGGGAAAGCCGAACCCCGGGTCCCTCCGGTGGTCCGCGCCCTCAGGTGAGAGCGTTGCCGGCCCTTGGCTCGCCCCACTCTAACGCGTAATGCCGTTAGCTGTTCGACAATGCCGACCGGTGGACGCGAGTCTGTCCCTGGGGTTACCGGCACGTCAAGAGTTCTGTAATTGAAAACACGATCGTTATTGATCGTCTGGACCTATCACCGCGGGCGGACGACGGCACGGCCGAGTGCGGGCATCCCAGCCCGTCCGGCGTTTGACTGCGGAGTGCCGAGCGCAGGGCTTCCCAGCCCGTCCGGCGTTCGACTGCGGGGTGCCGAGCGCAGGGTTTTCAGCCCGTCCGGCGTTTGAGGACGAGGCGCGGAGCGCCGAAAAAGGGGGTCCGAGGGGGCGGAGCCCCCTGGTTTCGGGAAGGGGCGGGTCAGGGGCGCCCCGCGCGGGTCGGCAGCACCCAGCGGAGCCCATGGGCGCCCCGCGCGGCTAGAAGCGGCTCGCGCCCAGGTCCCGCGACACCGCCCGGGCACAGTCCCGCACGGCCGCGACCAGCTCCGGCCGCAGCTCCCCGCCCGGGCACACCCGCTCCACGGCACCGGTGACGCCCACGGCCCCCACGGGCATCCGCCGCCGGTCGTGGATGGGCGCGGCCACCGAGGCGATGCCCTCCCAGGTCTCCTCCTCGTCGGTCGCGTACCCGCGCGCCCGCGTGAGGTCGAGGACCGCCTCGAACGCCTCCGGCGCGCAGGTCGTCCGGTCGGTGAAGGCCTTCCGCTCGGCCTCCAGCGCCTCGCTGTGCGCGACCGGGTCGTACGCCGAGAGCACCTTGCCGAGCGCCGTGGAGTGCAGCGGCTGCATCGCCCCGACCTCCAGGACCTGCCGGCTGTCGTCGGGCCGGAAGACGTGGTGCACGATCAGCACGCCCTGCTGGTGCAGCACGCCGAGGTAGACGCTCTCGCCGCTGGAGCGGGCCAGGTCGTCGGCCCACACCAGGGCGCGGGCCCGCAGCTCGTGCACGTCCAGGTAGCTGTTGCCGAGCCGCAGCAGCTCCGCGCCGAGCTGGTAGCGCCCGGAGGCCGCGTCCTGCTCGACGAAGCCCTCCTGCTGGAGCGTGCGCAGGATGCCGTGGGCCGTACCCTTGGCCAGCCCGAGGGAGGAGGCGATGTCCGAGAGGCCGAGCCGCCGCTCGCCCCCGGCGAGCAGGCGCAGCATGGCCGCGGCCCGTTCCAGCGACTGGATGTTGCGTGCCATCGCAGCCCTTTCCTCCATCCCGTGTCCCGCACCCCTGTGTGCCGGGCACCCGTTCCGCGGCGACCTGACGAACGGGGTCGCCGTTCGGCAATGCTGAACACTATCGGTCGTTGCCGACCTCTGGCTAAGGATGCACGCGCCAGGTTTCACGTTCAGGCCGCCCGACGTCGACTTCCGGCCACCCGTCCGTCCTCTGGAACGCTCTCCCACCAGAAAGCCTGTGCCAGCTACCCTGGCCGCGTGCGCCTTCCGTGGGAAGCCGCAAAGCCGACAGCCGTCGCACTCCAGGGAGCTCATTCATGGCCTCGTCGCCGTCCCCCTCATCCGTCCCCGCCGCGGACGTCCCCGCCGCGGACGCCCCCGCCCCCGCGGTGGACGCCTCCGCCGGGAGCCGGGCCGACGCCCTCCGGCAGGCGCTCGCCACCCGCGTGGTGGTCGCCGACGGCGCGATGGGCACCATGCTCCAGGCCCAGGACCCCAGCCTCGACGACTTCCAGAACCTCGAAGGCTGCAACGAGGTCCTGAACGTCACCCGCCCCGACATCGTCCGCTCCGTGCACCAGGAGTACTTCGCCGCGGGCGTCGACTGCGTCGAGACCAACACCTTCGGCGCGAACCACGCCGCGCTCGGCGAGTACGACATCGCCGACCGGGTCTTCGAGCTCTCCGAGGCCGGCGCCCGCATCGCCCGCGAGGTCGCCGACGAGGTCACCGCCGAGACCGGGCAGCAGCGCTGGGTGCTCGGCTCCATGGGCCCCGGCACCAAGCTGCCCACCCTCGGCCACGCCCCGTACACCCTGCTGCGCGACGCCTACCAGCAGAACGCCGAGGGCATGATCTCCGGCGGCGCCGACGCGCTCCTGGTGGAGACCACCCAGGACCTGCTCCAGACCAAGGCCGCCCTGCTCGGCGCCCGCCGCGCCCTGGAGGCCACCGGCGCGAACCTGCCGCTGATCTGCTCCGTCACCGTCGAGACCACCGGCACCATGCTCCTCGGCTCGGAGATCGGCGCCGCGCTCACCGCCCTGGAACCCCTCGGCATCGACATGATCGGCCTGAACTGCGCGACAGGACCGGCCGAGATGAGCGAGCACCTGCGCTATCTGGCCCGCCACTCCCGCGTGCCGCTGGCCTGCATGCCCAACGCGGGCCTGCCCGTCCTCGGCAAGGACGGCGCCCACTACCCGCTGACGGCGCCCGAGCTGGCCGACGCCCAGGAGACCTTCGTCCGGGAGTACGGCCTCTCCCTCGTCGGCGGCTGCTGCGGCACGACGCCCGAGCACCTGCGCCAGGTCGTCGAGCGGGTGCGCGGGCTCACCCCGGCCACGCGCGAGCCGCGCCCCGAGCCGGGCGCCGCCTCGCTCTACCAGAGTGTCCCGTTCCGCCAGGACACGTCGTACCTCGCGATCGGCGAGCGCACCAACGCCAACGGCTCGAAGAAGTTCCGCGAGGCCATGCTGGAGGGCCGCTGGGACGACTGCGTGGAGATGGCCCGCGACCAGATCCGCGAGGGCGCCCACATGCTCGACCTCTGCGTCGACTACGTGGGCCGCGACGGCGTGGCGGACATGGAGGAGCTCGCCGGACGCTTCGCCACCGCCTCCACGCTGCCCGTCGTCCTGGACTCCACCGAGGTCGACGTCATCCGGGCGGGCCTGGAGAAGCTCGGCGGCCGCGCCGTCATCAACTCCGTCAACTACGAGGACGGCGACGGCCCCGACTCCCGCTTCGCGCAGGTCACCCGCCTCGCCCAGGAGCACGGCGCCGCCCTCATCGCGCTCACCATCGACGAGGAGGGCCAGGCCCGCACCCCGGAGAAGAAGGTCGAGATCGCCGAGCGGCTGATCGCCGACCTCACCGGCAACTGGGGCATCCGCGAGTGCGACATCCTCATCGACACCCTGACCTTCACCATCTGCACCGGTCAGGAGGAGTCCCGCAAGGACGGCATCGCCACCATCGAGGCCATCCGGGAGCTGAAGAAGCGCCACCCGGACGTGCAGACCACCCTCGGCCTGTCCAACATCTCCTTCGGCCTCAACCCGGCCGCGCGCATCCTGCTGAACTCCGTCTTCCTCGACGAGTGCGTCAAGGCGGGCCTGGACTCGGCGATCGTGCACGCCTCCAAGATCCTGCCGATCGCCCGCTTCGACGAGGAGCAGGTCACCACCGCCCTCGACCTCATCTACGACCGCCGCCGCGAGGGCTACGACCCGCTGCAGAAGCTCATGGCGCTGTTCGAGGGCGCCACCGCCAAGTCCCTCAAGGCGGGCAAGGCCGAGGAACTGGCCGCCCTGCCGCTGGAGGAGCGCCTCAAGCGCCGCATCATCGACGGCGAGCGCAACGGCCTGGAGGCCGACCTCGACGAGGCCCTGACGACCCGCAAGGCCCTCGACATCGTCAACGACACCCTCCTGGACGGCATGAAGGTCGTCGGCGAGTTGTTCGGCTCCGGCCAGATGCAGCTCCCGTTCGTGCTCCAGTCCGCCGAGGTCATGAAGACCGCCGTCGCCCACCTCGAACCGCACATGGAGAAGGTCGAGGGCGAAGAGGCGGGCAAGGGCACCATCGTCCTCGCCACCGTGCGCGGCGACGTCCACGACATCGGCAAGAACCTCGTCGACATCATCCTGTCCAACAACGGCTACAACGTGGTCAACCTCGGCATCAAGCAGCCCGTGGCCGCGATCCTCGACGCCGCCCAGGAGCACAAGGCCGACGTCATCGGCATGTCCGGCCTCCTGGTCAAGTCGACCGTGATCATGAAGGAGAACCTGGAGGAGCTCAACCAGCGCAAGATGGCCGCCGACTACCCGGTCATCCTCGGCGGCGCCGCCCTCACCCGCGCCTACGTCGAGCAGGACCTGCACGAGATCTACGAGGGCGAGGTCCGCTACGCCCGCGACGCCTTCGAGGGCCTGCGCCTGATGGACGCCCTCATCGCCGTCAAGCGCGGCGTGCCCGGCGCCACCCTGCCCGAGCTCAAGCAGCGCCGCGTGCCCAAGCGGGACACCCCGGCCGCCGATGTCCCGGAGACCGAGGGCCCCGCACGCTCCGACGTCGCCACCGACAACCCCGTGCCCACGCCGCCGTTCTGGGGCACCCGCGTCATCAAGGGCATCCAGCTCAAGGAGTACGCCTCCTGGCTCGACGAGGGCGCCCTGTTCAAGGGCCAGTGGGGCCTGAAGCAGGCCCGTACCGGCGAAGGACCCACGTACGAGGAGCTGGTCGAGACCGAGGGCAGGCCCCGGCTGCGCGGGCTGCTCGACGACCTCCAGACCAAGGGCCTGCTCGAAGCCGCCGTCGTCTACGGCTACTTCCCCTGCGTCTCCAAGGGCGACGACCTGATCATCCTCGACGAGCAGGGCAACGAGCGCACCCGCTTCTCCTTCCCGCGCCAGCGCCGCGGCCGCCGCCTGTGCCTCGCGGACTTCTTCCGCCCCGAGGAGTCCGGCGAGACCGACGTGGTGGGCCTCCAGGTCGTCACCGTCGGCTCCAGGATCGGCGAGGCCACCGCCGAGCTCTTCGCCTCCGACGCCTACCGCGACTACCTCGAACTGCACGGCCTGTCCGTGCAGTTGGCCGAGGCCCTGGCCGAGTACTGGCACGCCCGCGTACGCGCCGAGCTGGGCTTCGGCGGCGAGGACCCCGACGACGTCGAGGACATGTTCGCGCTCAAGTACCGCGGCGCCCGCTTCTCGCTCGGCTACGGCGCCTGTCCCGACCTGGAGGACCGCGCGAAGATCGCCGAACTCCTCCGGCCCGAGCGCATCGGCGTCCAGCTCTCCGAGGAGTTCCAGCTCCACCCCGAACAGTCCACGGACGCCATCGTCCTCCACCACCCGGAAGCCAAGTACTTCAACGCGCGGTAGGCCCCCGGCCCGCCCGACGGCGGACCGGGAGAAATCCAGCCCGTCCGGCGGCCGGCGGGAGAAATCCAGCCCGTCCGGCGTTTGAGGACAAGGCCGAAGGCCGATAAGGGGGGAACCCGGGGGCAACGCCCCCACACCACCCCTCGCCCAAGCGCGCGTATATCCCACAGCGCGCCCCGCGAGGGAAACGTACACTGGTCGGCCCAGCTAGACAGGCCGGTCCCCCCTGGGGGACCGGCCTTCTCGTCCCTCATGGAGGTGTACGGATGACCAGTACGGTCCCCGCGCTCGGTAGCCGCACAGCCGAAGGCTCCGCCCTGCAGGCCGTTCTCCTCGACATGGACGGCACGCTCGTGGACACCGAGGGCTTCTGGTGGGACGCCGAGGTCGAGGTGTTCGCCTCGCTCGGCCACACCCTTGACGAGTCCTGGCGCGACGTCGTCGTCGGCGGCCCCATGTCGCGCAGCGCCGGCTTCCTCATCGAGGCCACCGGCGCCGACATCACCCTCGACGAACTCACCGTCCTGCTCAACGACGGCTTCGAGGACCGCATCAGCCGCTCCCTGCCGCTGATGCCCGGCGCCGCCCGGCTGCTCGCGGAGCTGTCCACCCACAAGGTGCCCACCGCCCTCGTCTCCGCCTCGCACCGGCGCATCATCGACCGCGTCCTGGACTCCATCGGTGCCCACCACTTCGCCCTGACCGTCGCCGGCGACGAGGTGGCCCGCACCAAGCCCCACCCCGAGCCGTACCTGCTCGCCGCGTCCGGCCTCGGCGCCGACCCGGCCCGCTGCGCCGTCGTCGAGGACACCGCGACCGGCGTGGCCGCCGCCGAGGCCGCCGGCTGCCGGGTGGTGGCCGTGCCGTCCGTCGCGCCCATCGCCCCGGCCGCGGGCCGCACCGTCGTACCCTCCCTCGAACACGTCGACCTGGACTTCCTGCGCGGCCTGATGAGCACCCCGGCGGGCCGCGCCTGAGCGGCGGCCGGGACGCCCCCGGCTGTGGGGAACCAGCCGGGTGGCCGAAAAGCCCAGAGCAGGCACCCTGTTGAAAGTGTGACGTTTCCCACTGGCATGGGGGTCGACAGGCGCGTCGCCTTGTGCAGGAGGGGCTGTTCGCCCCCCATGAGGCATGCCCTTGTGTCCTGATTGAACCGGTGGTGCACGAAACCTTCCGGTGTCGGGTTATCGGTGCGTCCCCGCCCGGTATCCCTGCGTGATGGTGCCTCAACTCCGGTCCCCGTCAACGCCCCCAGTGGTGCGGACTAATCTCGTCGCGAGAACATCGCTGCCACCCCCCGTGCCCCTGTCGAACCCACCCCGCCGTTGCCGGAAACACGGGATCAAGAGTTCTGGAGAACGTCCAGCATGAACCGCAAGACTTTGGTGCTGCCGGCCCTGATAGGTCTGCTCGCCCCCACGCTCGCCGCGTGTGGCGGTTCCGGCAGCGGGGACGGTGACGACCCCATCGCCGCGGGGACCACGGACCGGTTCACGGCCTCCAAGGAGGTACCGGCGCCCTTCGATCCGGCGTACGCCTACGACGCCGGCTCCTGGAACGTCCTGCGCCAGACCCTCCAGACGCTCATGGCCCTGCCGCGCGGGGGCGGCGAGCCGGAGCCCGAGGCCGCCCAGAAGTGCGGCTTCACCGACACCGGCAACGAGCGCTACGCGTGCACCCTGCGCAAGGACCTCACCTTCGCCGACGGCAAGCCGCTGACCGCCTCCGACGTGAAGTTCTCCATCGAGCGCGTTCGCGACATGAAGGTCGCCAACCCCAGCGGTTCGGCCCAGCTCGTGTCGAACGTCGAGACCATCGAGGTCCAGGGCGAGCGCGGGATCGTCTTCCACCTGAAGACCCCGGACGCGACCTTCCCGTACAAGCTCGCCACACCGACCGCGGGCATCGTCAGCCCCGACCACTACGACAAGAACAAGCTGCGCGACGGCTTCGAGCTGGACGGCTCCGGCCCGTACACCGTCAAGCAGGAGGTCGAGGACAACCAGCTCGTCAAGGCCGTCTTCACCAAGAACCCCAAGTACAAGGGCTCGTTCACGCCGCAGAACGACAAGGTCGAACTGCGCACCTTCCAGAACGCCTCCGCCATGGGCGAGGCCCTGGAGGACGGCGACATCGACCTGATGACGCGCACCATGTCGCCCGAGCAGATCAAGCGGCTCGACACCAGCCCGGCCAAGAACATCGACCTCGTCGACATGCCTGGCCTGGAGATCCGCTACCTCGCCTTCAACACCAACGCGCCGAGCGTGAAGGACAAGGCCGTCCGCCAGGCCATGGCGCAGGTCATCGACCGCGGCGCGCTGATCGGCGAGGTGTACGGCTCCTCCGCGGACCCGCTGTACTCCCTGGTGCCCACCACCATCACGGGCCACTCCAACTCCTTCTTCAACCGCTACAGCGAGCCGAGCCCCAAGAAGGCCAAGGACATCCTGCGCCGCGCGGGCATCGACGCCCCGGTCAAGCTGACGCTGCACTACACCACCGACCACTACGGCCCGGCCACGAAGAAGGAGTTCGAGACGCTGCGTCAGCAGCTCAACGACAGCGGCCTCTTCGACGTGCAGATCAAGGGCCACATCTGGAACACCTTCCGCGCCGCCGAGCAGAAGGGCGAGTACGACGTCTACGGCATGGGCTGGTTCCCCGACTTCCCGGACGCCGACAACTTCCTCGCGCCGTTCCTCGACGAGGACAACTTCCTCGGTTCGCCCTACCGCAACAACACCATCAACAGCGAGCTGATCCCGGCCTCGCGCCGCGAGGCCGACCGCCTCAGCGCCGCCAAGAGCCTGGAGCGGATCCAGGACATCGTGGCCGACGACGTCCCGGTGCTCCCGCTGTGGCAGGGCAAGCAGTACATCGCCGCCCGCGATGACATCACGGGCGTCGAATGGGCTCTCAACTCCTCCTCCAACCTCCAGTTGTGGGAGCTCGCCCGTGGTGTGGGCGACTGACCCGCCCCGCACCCCGAGACGGAAACAACGACAAGGCACGCAAGTGAAAATGCGCAACCCGTGGCTGGCCCTCCCCCTCTCCTCCGGCCTGGCCGCCGCCCTCCTCACCGGCTGTGGCTCGGAGTCCTCCGGGTCGGCCGAGGACAGTGACTCCGTGGTCGTCGGCATGTCCGACGACGTCCTCGCCACCGACCCGGCCTCCGGCTACGACCCCGGCTCCTGGCTGCTTTTCAACAACGTCTTCCAGTCGCTGCTGAGCTTCCCCAAGGGCGCCACCGAACCGGAGCCCGAGGCCGCCCGGAAGTGCGGCTTCACCGACCAGCGCGCCCAGGTCTACACCTGCACCCTGCGCGAGGGCCTGAAGTTCAGCAACGGCAACGCCCTCACGTCGAAGGACGTCAAGTTCTCCTTCGACCGCATGCTGAAGATCAACGACGACAAGGGCCCGGCGCCCATGTTCCCGATGCTGGACCGCGTCCAGACGCCGGACGACAAGACCGTGGTCTTCAAGCTCAAGGGCCCCGACGCCACCTTCCCGAGCAAGATAGCCTCGGGCGCCGGCTCCATCGTCGACCACCGCGAGTACCCCGCCGACAAGCTCCGCACCGACGGCGAGGCCGTGGGCTCCGGCCCGTACACGCTCGAATCCTTCAGCAAGGACGAGGCGGTCTTCTCCGTCAACGACGCCTACCGCGGCACCGCCAAACCCAAGAACGAGGGCGTCACCCTCCGCTTCTTCCGCGACGACCGCAAGGCGCTCAAGCAGGCCGTCACCGACGAGAAGATCGACATCGCCTACCGAGGCCTCGCCGCCGGGGACATCGCCGACATCGAGAAGAACTCCACCGACCACGACCTGGAGGTCGTGGAGGGCACCAGCGCCGAGGTCCAGCACCTGGTCTTCAACATGAAGGACCCGGTCGTCGGCAAGCTCGGCGTGCGCAAGGCCGTCGCCTACCTGCTGGACCGCGAGGCCCTGGTCGACGAGGTGTACCAGAACACGGCGACGCCGCTGTACTCCATCGTCCCGGCGGGCATCGGCGGCCACAACACGGCCTTCTTCGACACCTACGGCGCCCGCCCCCAGCGCGACAAGGCCGCCGCCGCCCTGCGCCAGGCCGGCGTCGACGGCAAGGCCCGGCTCACCCTGTGGTCCACGCCGTCCCGTTACGGCCCGGCCACCGACGAGGCGCTGCGCGCCGTCGCCAAGCAGCTCAACGCCAGCGGCCTGTTCGAGGCGGACGTGAAGTCCGTCCCGTTCGAGCAGTACGAGAAGGACATCAAGGCCGGCAAGTACGGCGTGTACGTCAAGGGCTGGGTGCCGGACTACCCGGACCCGGACAACTTCACGCAGCCGTTCTTCGGCAAGGGCAACGTGCTGTCCAACCACTACGAGAACAGCACCATCACCGGGAAGATCATCCCCGGCATGGCCGCGCAGAGCGACCGCACCTCGACCGACAAGGACTACGGCCGCCTCCAGGACATCGTCGCCGAGGAGCTGCCCATCCTCCCGGTCTGGCAGGCCAAGCAGTACGCGGTGGTCCGCCAGAACGTCTACGGCGTGGAGTCCTGCCTGGACCCGTCGACGGTCTTCCGCTTCTGGGAACTGAGCAAGGACTGAGCACCCGCGCACACGACGAGGCCCTGCCTCCCGGAAGGGAAGCAGGGCCTCGTCGCTTCGCGTACTACCGGCGGCCGGCCGCCTGCGGAGGGCCGCCGCCCGCTTTCCCGGAGTCCCGGGGGAGCGGCTACTGCGCCCCGGGCCGTACGAGACCGCTCTCGTACGCGTACACCGCGGCCTGCACCCGGTCCCGCAGCCCCAGCTTCGTCAGCACGTGCCCCACGTGCGTCTTCACCGTGGTCTCGCTCACGAACAGGTCCGCGGCGATCTCCGCGTTGGACAGCCCCCGGGCCACCAGCTTGAGGACCTCCACCTCCCGCTCGGTCAGCGTGTGCAGCGTGTCCGGAACCGGCTCGTCCCCCGACGGCAGGTGCCCCGCGTACTTGTCGAGGAGCCGCCGGGTGATGCTGGGTGCCAGCATCGCCTCGCCCGCGGCCACCACCCGGATGGCCTGCACCAGCTCGTTCGCCGGGGCGTCCTTGAGCAGGAAGCCGCTCGCGCCCGCGCGCAGCGCCTCCACCACGTACTCGTCGAGGTCGAACGTCGTCAGGACCAGCACCTTCGCCGGGCCGTCCCGGCCGGGCCCGGTGATCTGCCGGGTGGCCTCGACGCCGTCCATCCGCGGCATGCGGATGTCCATGAGGACCACGTCGGGCTGCAGCGCCCGCACCTGGTCCAGAGCCTGCAGGCCGTCTCCGGCCTCGCCGACGACCGCGATGTCCTGCTCGGCCTCCAGGATCATCCGGAAGCCCGTGCGCAGCAGCGGCTGGTCGTCGACCAGTAGGACACGGATGGCCACGTAACTCTCCTTCGCCTAGCCCGGGCCCATTCTGCCCTGCTCGCCGACGGCCGACGCGGGCGCCCTCACGGGGAGCGGGTACGGCGGGGGAGTGCCGCCGAATTCCGGACACACGGCCTGGTGGTCGCACCAGCCGCACAGCTTGGTCGGGCGCGGCCGCCAGTCACCGCTCTCCGTCGCCGCGACGATCGCCTCCCACAGCGCGAGCAGCTTGCGCTCCACCCGCTCCAGGTCCGCCTCCACCGGGTCGTACGTGATCACGTCGCCGCTGCCCAGGTACACGAGCTGGAGCCGCCGCGGCAGCAGGCCCTTCAGACGCCACACCACCAGGGCGTAGAACTTCATCTGGAACAGCGCGCCCTCCGCGTACTCGGGGCGGGGGGCCTTGCCCGTCTTGTAGTCCACGATGCGGACCTCGCCCGTCGGCGCGACGTCCACCCGGTCGATGATCCCCCGCAGCTTCAGGCCCGACTCCAGCTCGGCCTGCACGAACAGCTCCCGCTCGGCGGGCTCCAGACGCGTGGGGTCCTCCAGCGTGAACCACCGCTCCACCAGCCGCTCGGCGTCCGCGAGCCACCGCGTGAGCCGCTCGCCCTCGGCGTCGTCCGCGAACAGCTCGGCCAGCTCCGGCCGCGCCTCGCGCAGCCGGTCCCACTGACCGGGCACCAGCGCCTTGGCGCGCGGCGCGGTCCGCTCGGCCGCGGGGGCGTCGAAGAGTCTCTCCAGGACCGCGTGGACCAGCGTGCCGCGCGTGGCCGCCTCGCTCGGCTTCTCCGGCAGCTTGTCGATCACCCGGAAGCGGTAGAGCAGCGGGCACTGCATGAAATCGCTCGCCCGCGAGGGCGACAGCGAATCGGGGCGCGCCACCGCCGCGGACGCCGCGGCGGCGTCGGTCCTGGTCTCCATGACGTCAGACCCTACGACCCGCCACTGACAACGGCCGCATACCATCGACGACAGACCCTCTCGCCCTGCATGATCGTGCGTGTACCCGCGCCACGGCAGGAGCGGGTGACGCTTCGAACGAGGGGACACCGTGGACGAGAGCGGCGCGAGCGGCAGGCCGCGGTCCGACAGCACGCCCGAGCACGACGCGCCGGGCGCGCCCGAGCCGCGCCCTCAGGCGGCCGGCCCCGGCCACGCGCCGGGTGCCCAGGACCCCGCCCCCGAGCGCGCGGCGGAACCCGGCGCCCCCGGACACCCGCGGGAGGCCGCCGCCACGACCCGTACGCAGAACGACGACGGCCTCCCGGACCCCACCCACGAGACCCCGCCCCGGCCCCAGGCACCGGAGGAGCCCCCCGCCCAGCAGAGCGAGGCGGCCCCCCACCGGCCCCACGAGACGACCCCTCCGCAGTCCCGCGAGGCGGCCCCCGCCCGACCCGGCGAGGCGACGCCTCCACAGTCCGGCGAGGCAGGACCCTCACAGTCCCGTGAGGCGGCCCTCGCCCAGCCCGGCGAGACGACGCCCCCACAGTCCGGTGAGGCAGCACCCCCGCAGGCTCGGGAAGCGGCCTCCGTCCGGCTCGGCGAGGCGACGCCTGCGCAGCCCGGTGAGGCAGCACCCCCGCAGGCCCAGGAAGCGGCCCCCGCCCACGCCCCTGAGGCGGCACCCCAGCACCCCCGCGAGGCGGCACCGCGCCAGACCCGCGAGGCGGCCCCCCCGTACCCCCCGCAGGCTCACCGCGCGCCGGATCGCGCGTCCGGGCGCGCGCCCGGCCCCGGCCGGCCCGGGCGGCGGCCGCGGCGCACCGCCGCCGACGCCGCCAAGGAGGCGCCGAGGAACCCCCGCGGCGGGCTGCTCATGGGGCGGCCCTTCGGCGTGCCCGTGTACGTCGCCCCGAGCTGGTTCCTCGTCGCCGCCCTCATCACCTGGGTCTTCGGCGACCAGCTCGACCGCGTCCTGCCCGAGCTCGGCGGCGCCCGCTACCTGGTCTCGCTGTTCTTCGCCGTCGCCTTCTACGCCTCCGTCCTCGTGCACGAGCTGGCGCACACCGTCGCCGCCCTCCGCTTCAAGCTGCCGGTGCGCCGCATCCAGCTCCAGTTCTTCGGCGGCGTCAGCGAGATCGAGAAGGAGTCCGAGACCCCCGGCCGCGAGTTCGTCCTGGCCTTCGTCGGCCCCCTGCTCTCCCTCGTCCTCGCGGGCGTCTTCTACGCGGGCCTGCGCGCCGTCGAGCCCGACACCGTCCCCGGCGTCCTGCTCGCCGGCCTGATGATCTCCAACCTCATCGTGGCGGTCTTCAACCTGCTGCCCGGCCTGCCCCTCGACGGCGGCCGCATGCTCCGCGCCGTCGTGTGGAAGATCACCGGGCGGCCCATGGCCGGCACCGTCGCCGCCGCCTGGGTCGGCCGCGTGCTCGCCATCTCCGTCCTCATCGGCCTGCCCCTGCTCAACCAGTCCGGCGCGCTCGGCGGCGACACCGAGGAGCTCGGCGGCATGGACGCCGTCACCGACGCCCTGCTCGCCGCGATCCTCGCCGCCATCATCTGGACCGGCGCCGGCAACAGCCTGCGCATGGCCCGGCTGCGCGAGCACCTGCCCGAGCTGCGCGCCCGCGCCCTGACCCGGCGCGCCGTACCGGTCGAGACGGACACGCCCCTCTCCGAGGCCCTGCGCCGCGCCAACGCCGCCGGCGCCCGTGCCCTCGTCGTCGTCGACCCGGACGGCGACCCCATGGCCGTCGTCCGCGAGGCCGCCATCGTCGGCGTCCCCGAACACCGCAGGCCCTGGGTCGCCGTCAGCGGCCTCGCCCAGGACATCACCGAAGGCATGCGCGTCCCCGCCGACCTCGCGGGCGAGGACCTCCTCGACCGGCTGCGCGCCACCCCCGCCACCGAGTACCTCGTCGTCGAGGACTCCGGCGAGATCTACGGCGTCCTGTCCGCCGCCGACGTGGAGCGCGCCTTCGTCAAGGCCATGGCCCGCCCGAGCTGAGGCCGGGGCCCGCGGATGGTCGGCGGCACCCGCCACGGCCGGTAGGCTGGTCACATGTCCGAACCGACCGGTGCCGCCCGCCGTCGCGGGCCCTTCAAGGTCGGGGACCAGGTCCAGCTCACCGACCCCAAGGGACGCCACTACACGTTCACGCTCGAAGCGGGGAAGAACTTCCACACCCACAAGGGGTCGTTCCCGCACGACGAGCTGATCGGCGCGCCCGAAGGCAGTGTTGTCCGCACCACGGGGAACGTCGCGTACCTCGCGCTGCGCCCCCTGCTCCCCGACTACGTCCTGTCCATGCCCCGCGGCGCCGCCGTGGTCTACCCCAAGGACGCGGGGCAGATCCTGGCCTTCGCCGACATCTTCCCCGGCGCCCGCGTCGTCGAGGCCGGGGTGGGCTCCGGCTCGCTCAGCGCCTTCCTGCTGCGCGCCATCGGCGACCAGGGCATGCTGCACTCGTACGAGCGCCGCGAGGACTTCGCGGACATCGCCCGGCAGAACGTCGAGCGCTACTTCGGCGGCCCGCACCCCGCCTGGCAGCTCACCGTCGGCGACCTCCAGGACAACCTGTCCGACACCGAGGTCGACCGCGTGATCCTCGACATGCTCGCCCCCTGGGAGTGCCTGGAGGCCGTCTCCAAGGCCCTCGTGCCCGGTGGCATCCTGTGCGCGTACGTCGCCACGACCACGCAGCTCGCCCGCACCGTGGAGTCCATCCGCGAGCTCGGCGGCTTCAACGAGCCGACCGCCTGGGAATCGATGATCCGCAACTGGCACATCGAGGGCCTGGCCGTCCGCCCCGACCACCGCATGATCGGGCACACCGGCTTCCTGCTCACCGCCCGCCGCCTCGCGGACGGCGTCGAGCCGCCCATGCGCCGCCGCCGCCCCGCCAAGGGCGCCTACGGCGAGGACTACACCGGCCCGAACGCCGACGGCGGCACCCCCCGCTGACACCGCCCGGGCCCGGCCCCCACGCCGGCCCGAGCACGTCCGTCCAACGCACCGGCGCCGCCGTCGAGTTCCACCGGCCGGGGCGGAACTCGACGGCGGCGCCGTTCCGTTGCACGCGTGCCACCCGCGCGCCCCCCGGTGTTCCGCGGCCCTGTGAGGTGTGACACGATGCTGGCCATCCCACCTCCACCGGCACAGCCCTCACAGGAGACCCTCCTCGTGCAGCACCCCGCCGTCCCGGAACCGGCCCGCACGGCGCACCGGCCGTGGGCCACCCGCCCCCTGCACTGGCTCGCGACCGCGGCCGCCCTGGCCGCCGTCGTCGCGGGCTCCGCCTTCCTGGAACCCGATCGGGCCACCGCCACCGCCGTGGGGCCCGGCGGCGGGACGGAGGCCAAGGCCGCCGCCCCCGCACCCGCCCCCGACCCGGCGGCCGTCGACTACCCCCTGGACTGCGGCACGGCCGAACCGGTCGTCGCCCAGCGGGCCACCGGCGACCTCGACGGCGACGGCCGCCCCGAGACGGTGGCCGCCGTGCACTGCCGGGCCGGGTCCGGCACCCCGCCCGACGGCGTCTACGTCCTCACCCGGCCCCGCCGGGGCGCCGCACGCCTCGTCGCCACCCTCGTCGACCCCAAGGACCAGCGCACCGCGCAGGACCTCCGCGTCCGCGGCACCGCCGTCACCGCGACGCTCCTCGGCTACTCCTCGCTCGACGTGCCCCGCTGCTGCCCCGACCGGCGCGACGAGGTCAAGTGGCAGTGGAAGAACGGCGCGTTCACCCGCTCGACAAGCGGCGCGGCCCGCAGCGTGTGACGGCCCGCCCCCGCCTCCCGGAGCCCCGCCCGCCGCACCGCGCGCCCCCCGAGGGCACCCGCGCCCACGGCACAGGGGCCCGCAACCGCCGTACCCGGCGGGACACGGGCCCCTGGTGACACCGTTCCGCTCACACAGCGAAACTATTCAGTCACTCTGCGTCCGGTCCGTAGACCTCGACCTTGTCCGAAACTCGACGTACATGAATACAGTCGCCCGGACACTCCTTCGCCGAATCCACCACGTCCCGCAGCAGCGGGAGCGGCACCGGCGTCGTCGCCCCGGGAGCCTGCAACAGCTCGTCGTCACCGCTCTTCACATAGGCCAGACCGTCAATGTCCAGCTCGAAGACCTCCGGCGCGTACTGCGCGCAGATCCCGTCCCCGGTACAGAGATCCTGATCGATCCAGACCTCGAGCGGGTCCTGCCCTTCACCGACGGTCCGAGCGTCGTGCCCCACGGTCATCTCTCCTGCCGAAACTGCGCCAGACCCAGCCGACTTTGCAGCAAGTCCGGCCAGCTCTGACGGGTGTTGAACAGTTCGACCCTACAACCGGCGGCTTTCGGATGTTGTTCGGTGGGTATTCCCCTGGCGTGAGGGAGAGCGCAAGGGTGAAGATCGGACACACCCCCACCGTCTTTGTGATCTAGGGGTTTCAATCAGCACCCACCCAGGTAGGGTCAGGAAGCGTCCAGCTCCCCTTGGAGGAGGTGAGGACCGTGGCAGCCCACGACGACGACATCAACCGCGGCATCCGGCCGGGGCGAGGGTCTGAGGACCCAGCCGGTCAGGTTGCCTATCTCGAGCAGGAAATCGCCGTCCTGCGACGCAAGCTCGCCGACTCTCCGCGGCACACGAGGATTCTCGAAGAGCGGATCGTCGAGTTGCAGACCAACCTGGCAGGCGTGTCCGCGCAGAACGAGCGGCTCGCCAACACGCTCCGCGAGGCCCGCGACCAGATCGTGGCCCTCAAGGAGGAGGTCGACCGGCTCGCGCAGCCGCCGGCCGGCTTCGGAGTCTTCCTCACGGCGAACGAGGACGGCACCGCCGACATCTTCACCGGCGGCCGCAAGCTCCGCGTGAACGTCAGCCCGAGCGTCGAACTCGACGAACTCAGACGCGGCCAGGAAGTCATGCTCAACGAAGCGCTCAACGTGGTCGAGGCCATGGAGTACGAGCGCGTCGGAGACATCGTCACCCTCAAGGAGATCCTCGAGGACGGCGAACGGGCCCTCGTGCTCGGGCACACCGACGAGGAGCGGGTGGTCAGGCTCGCCGAGCCGCTCCTGGACGTGACCATCCGCCCCGGCGACGCCCTGCTGCTCGAGCCCCGCTCCGGCTACGTGTACGAGGTCGTACCGAAGAGCGAGGTCGAGGAACTGGTCCTCGAAGAGGTCCCGGACATCAGCTACGACAAGATCGGCGGCCTCGGCGGCCAGATCGAGATGATCCGCGACGCCGTCGAGCTCCCGTACCTCTACCCGGACCTCTTCAAGGAGCACGAACTCCGGCCCCCGAAGGGCGTGCTGCTCTACGGCCCGCCCGGCTGCGGCAAGACGCTGATCGCCAAGGCCGTCGCCAACTCCCTTGCCAAGAAGGTGGCCGAGGTCACCGGCCAGCCCGCGGGGAAGAGCTACTTCCTCAACATCAAGGGACCCGAGCTCCTCAACAAGTACGTCGGCGAGACCGAGCGCCACATCCGCCTGGTCTTCCAGCGAGCCCGCGAGAAGGCGAGCGAGGGCACCCCCGTCATCGTCTTCTTCGACGAGATGGAATCCCTCTTCCGCACCCGCGGCAGCGGCGTCAGCTCGGACGTGGAGAACACCATCGTCCCGCAGCTCCTCGCCGAGATCGACGGTGTGGAGGGCCTGGAGAACGTCATCGTCATCGGCGCCTCCAACCGCGAGGACATGATCGACCCCGCCATCCTGCGCCCCGGCCGGCTCGACGTGAAGATCAAGATCGAGCGCCCGGACGCCGAGGCGGCCAAGGACATCTTCGCCAAGTACCTCACCGAGCGCCTCCCGCTGCACAGCGACGACCTCGCCGAGCACGGCAGCGACAAGGCCGCCACGGTCCAGGCCATGATCCAGTCCGTCGTCGAGCAGATGTACGCCGAATCCGAGGAGAACCGCTTCCTCGAAGTCACGTACGCCAACGGCGACAAGGAAGTCCTCTACTTCAAGGACTTCAATTCCGGCGCCATGATCGAGAACATCGTCGGCCGCGCCAAGAAGATGGCCATCAAGGCCTTCCTCGAACAGAACCAGAAGGGCCTCAGGGTCGCGCACCTCCTCCAGGCCTGCGTGGACGAGTTCAAGGAGAACGAGGACCTGCCCAACACCACCAACCCGGACGACTGGGCCCGCATCTCCGGCAAGAAGGGTGAACGGATCGTATACATCCGCACCCTCGTCACCGGAAAGCAGGGCGCCGACACCGGACGCTCCATCGACACGGTGGCCAACACCGGTCAGTACCTGTAGGGGAACAGGGCGGCTGCGGGTGCCCACCTCGGGTACCCGCAGCCGACTGTTTTCCGTCACTCGCTCAAGGCCTCGTGGCCGTGTCATCGACCCAGCGAGAGCAAAGCAGAAAATGATCTCCCCACCAGCGCAGAGGCGTTCTAGGCTCTTCCGTACCGCCGAGTCGCGCAGTGCGGGGACGGGCACCGCACACGCACCGGAGCACCAGCGGTACTTGAGCTGCGCCCCCGACCGAGGGCGCCGCCGGGCAAGGAGGGCCGCATGACCGTACGGCGAGTAATGGGCATCGAGACGGAGTACGGAATCTCCGTCCCCGGCCACCCCAACGCCAATGCCATGCTCACCTCGTCCCAGATCGTCAACGCCTACGCCGCGGCGATGCACCGGGCGCGACGCGCCCGCTGGGACTTCGAGGAGGAGAACCCGCTGCGGGACGCACGGGGCTTCGACCTCGCCCGCGAAGCCGCCGACGCCAGCCAGCTCACCGACGAGGACATCGGCCTCGCCAACGTCATCCTCACCAACGGGGCACGCCTCTACGTCGACCACGCGCACCCCGAGTACAGCGCGCCCGAGGTCACCAACCCGCGCGACGCCGTCCTCTGGGACAAGGCCGGGGAGCGGATCATGGCCGAGGCCGCCGAGCGAGCCGCCCAGCTCCCCGGCGCCCAGCCGATCCACCTCTACAAGAACAACACCGACAACAAGGGCGCCTCCTACGGCACGCACGAGAACTACCTGATGAAGCGGGAGACCGCCTTCTCGGACATCGTGCGCCACCTGACGCCGTTCTTCGTCTCGCGCCAGGTCGTCACCGGCGCAGGCCGCGTCGGCATCGGCCAGGACGGCCACGAGCACGGCTTCCAGCTCAGCCAGCGCGCCGACTACTTCGAGGTCGAGGTCGGCCTGGAGACCACCCTCAAACGGCCCATCATCAACACCCGCGACGAGCCGCACGCCGACGCCGAGAAGTACCGCCGCCTGCACGTGATCATCGGCGACGCGAACCTCTCCGAGATCTCCACCTATCTGAAGCTGGGCACCACCTCGCTCGTCCTCGCCATGATCGAGGACGGCTTCATCGCCGTGGACCTCGCCGTCGACCAGCCCGTCCGCACGCTCCACCAGGTCTCCCACGACCCGAGCCTGCGCCACCTGATCACACTCCGTAGCGGCCGGACGCTGACGGCCGTACAACTCCAGATGGAGTACTTCGAGCTGGCCCGCAAGTACGTGGAGGAGCGCTACGGCGCCGACGCCGACGAGCAGACCAAGGACGTCCTCACCCGCTGGGAAGACGTCCTCAACCGCCTGGAGCACGACCCCATGAGCCTCTCCGGAGAGCTCGACTGGGTCGCCAAGCGGGAACTGATGGAGGGCTACCGCCGCCGCGACGGCGTCGACTGGGACGCAGCCCGGCTGCACCTCGTCGACCTCCAGTACGCCGACGTGCGCCCCGAGAAGGGCCTCTACAACCGCCTGGTGGCGCGCGGCAAGATGAAGCGGCTCCTGGACGAGGCCGACGTCGAGCGGGCCCGCGCCAAGCCCCCTGAGGACACCCGCGCCTACTTCCGCGGCCGCTGCCTGGAGCAGTACGCCGACGACGTGGCCGCTGCCTCCTGGGACTCCGTGATCTTCGACCTGCCGGGCCGGGACTCCCTCCAGCGGGTCCCGACCCTGGAGCCGCTTCGCGGAACGCGTAATCACGTCAAGGAGCTCCTGGACCGGTGCCGCACGGCGGAGGATCTGGTCCGGGTGCTCTCCGGGGGCTGAAACGCGGCTGAAAGCACCGAGGCCGGGGAATCACAGAGGTGGTCCCCGCACGTTACGGAAGTGCGGGGCCGATGTCGGACCCGGATTGTAGGGTCTGATCAAGAACGTCTAACCGAGCGGGGTGAGGTAGATGGCGACCAAGGACACCGGCGGCGGACAGCAGAAGGCGACGCGCTCCACCGAGGAGGTCGACGAGCAGGCGCAGGACGCGCAGGCTTCGGAGGACCTCAAGGAGCGCCAGGAGAAGCTGAGCGACGACGTCGACTCGGTTCTGGACGAGATCGACGACGTCCTTGAGGAGAACGCGGAGGACTTCGTGCGCTCCTTCGTGCAGAAAGGCGGGCAGTAAGCCCCCTTCTCCTTCGATTCGAAGGTGGGGTGCGGGCCAGGGGGCGGGACGGTTCGGCGACGAGCCTCCGCGCGGCAGGCGCGGTCCGGCCCCCGGAGTGTGGCCCGCACCCTCCGGGGCCCAGCTCCCGGCACCCCGCGGTCCGGCCGGCGCGACCGTGCTCCCGCGCCGGCCGGAGGCGCCCGCGGGCGTCCCGACCGTGCCCGTGGACCGCGGGCACGGGACGGGTAAAGTCCGCGGCGTACTGAGCCGCACCCGCAATACGGCCGTCGGCACGTCGGGGGACGAACCAGCCACCCTGCGTCGGGCCATGAACTACGTGGAAGGAAACCCGTGGAAGCCAACACTCGTAGCACCGGGCGTCTGCCGGCTGCCTTCCTGACGCCTGGGTCCTCGTCCTTCGTGGACTTCCTCTCGGCGCACCAGCCGGAACTGCTGCCCGGCAACCGCCAGTTGCCGCCGACGAAGGGCGTGCTGGAGGCCCCGCACGGCACGACGATCGTGGCGACGACGTTCCCCGGCGGCGTGGTGCTCGCCGGTGACCGCCGCGCGACGATGGGCAACGTCATCGCGCAGCGCGACATCGAGAAGGTCTTCCCCGCGGACGAGTACTCCGCGGTGGGCATCGCCGGCACGGCGGGCCTGGCCGTGGAGATGGTCAAGCTCTTCCAGTTGGAGCTGGAGCACTTCGAGAAGGTCGAGGGCGCCCAGCTCTCCCTGGAGGGCAAGGCGAACCGCCTGTCGACCATGATCCGGAGCAATCTGGGCATGGCGATGCAGGGCCTCGCCGTGGTGCCGCTCTTCGCCGGGTACGACGTGGACCGGGCCAAGGGCCGGATCTTCTCGTACGACGTGACGGGCGGCCGCAGCGAGGAGCAGGGCTTCGCGGCCACCGGCTCCGGCTCGGTGTTCGCGCGCGGCGCCATGAAGAAGCTGTACCGCGACGACCTGACGGAGGAGCAGGCGACGACGCTGGTCGTGCAGGCGTTGTACGACGCCGCGGACGACGACTCGGCGACGGGTGGTCCGGACGTGGCGCGCCGGATCTATCCGATCGTGACAGTGATCTCCGAGGAGGGTTTCCGGCGGCTGTCGGAGGAGGAGACTTCCGAGATCGCGCGCTCGATTCTGGCGCGACGCCTGGAGCAGCCGGACGGCCCGCGGGCCGCGCTGCTCTGAGTACGACTCCGTTGTTGTTGTGACGTTTTGACAGAAAGGGACGGATAGCCGGTGTCGACGCCGTTCTATGTCTCACCCCAGCAGGCCATGGCCGACCGGGCGGAGTATGCCCGCAAGGGCATCGCGCGCGGTCGCAGTCTGGTCGTGCTGCAGTACGCCGACGGCATTGTGTTCGTCGGTGAGAACCCGTCCCGTGCGCTGCACAAGTTCAGCGAGATCTACGACCGGATCGGTTTCGCCGCGGCCGGTAAGTACAACGAGTACGAGAACCTCCGCATCGGCGGTGTCCGTTACGCGGATCTGCGGGGGTACACCTATGACCGCGACGATGTGACGGCCCGTGGTCTGGCGAATGTGTACGCGCAGACGCTGGGCACGATTTTCTCCAGCAACGCGGAGAAGCCGTACGAGGTGGAGCTGGTGGTGGCGGAGGTCGGTACGACCCCCGACGGCGACCAGATCTACCGGCTGCCGCACGACGGCTCGATCGTGGACGAGCACGGCTCGGTCGCGGTCGGCGGCAACGCCGAGCAGATCAGCTCCTTCCTCGACCAGCGGCACCGGGACGGGATGACGCTGGCGGAGGCGCTGAAGCTGGCGGTGCAGTCGCTGTCGCGGGACACCAACGGCAGTGAGCGCGAGATCCCGGCGGAGCGCCTCGAGGTGGCGGTGCTCGACCGTACGCGGCCGCAGCAGCGGAAGTTCAAGCGCATCGTGGGCCGCCAGTTGGAGCGGCTGCTCGGCGAGGACGGCGCGGCGGCGTCCTCGGATGCCGAGTCGGAGGCCGGGGCGGACGGGGAGTCCGCCGAGGGGTCGTCCGGGGAGTAGCGCCCGGGCGAGCCACCGGGAAGGTGTGCCGGCCCCCAGGGGTCGGGAAGTCGCGGAGCCCCGTGTTCCGGCGCGTCAGCGTCGGGGCGCGGGGCTCCGTGCCGTGGAGCCGCGTACGACGAGGCGTACGGGAAGCGGTGCGGGCTCGGGGGTGCGGCCGGCGAGGACGTCGAGGAGGGTGGTCATGCCCTGCTCGCCGAAGTCCTCGGCGGGCAGGCGCACGGTGGTCAGTTCGGGCTCGACGGCGGTGGCGAGGGTGAGGTCGTCGAAGCCCGTGACGCTGAGGTCCTCGGGCACGCGCAGGCCGAGCCGGCGCGCGGCCTTGCAGACCCCGGCGGCCAGGATGTCGTCGTCGCAGATGACGGCGGTGGGCCGGGAGCCGGGGGCAGCGAGGGCGGCTTCGGTGGCGGTGCGGGCGTCGTCGACGGTGAGGGCGGCCTTGACGGTGCGGTGGGCGGCCCCGGTGCCGCGCAGGGCGGCGGCGAGGGCGTCGCGGCGTACGTCGAAGGTCCAGGAGTCGATGTCGGCGGTCAGGTGCAGCAGGTCGCGGTGGCCGAGGGCGAGGAGGTGCTCGGTGACCTGGCGCATGCCGTCGGCGATGTCGAGGTTGACGGTGGCGGCGCCGAGGCTGCGGGCGGGGTCGCTGTCGAGCATGACGAGGGGCAGCGCGTCGTCGCGGAGGGTGGCGAGGGCGTCGGAGGCCATGGAGGAGGCGAGGACGCCGTCGAGGGCGGCGCGGGCGGAGTCGAAGGGGTCGCTGACGCGGGGAGCCGGGGCGCCGCCGGTGCCGCCGCTGGGGGCGACGCCCTCGGGGGAGGGGTAGAGGACGACGCCGAAGCCGTGCCGGGCGGCGACGCGGGCCGCGCCGGTGTGCAGCCGGGCGAAGAACTCGTTGGTGAGGGCGGGCACGACGAGCAGGGCGGTGCGGGTGCGCCCCAGACGGAGGTTGCGGGCGGCGAGGTTGGGGCGGTAGCCGAGGTCGCGGGCGGTGGCGCGGACGCGCTCGGCGGTGCGCTCGGCGACGCGGCCGTGCCACTTGCCGCCGAGCACGAGGGAGACGGTGGCCTGGGAGACGCCGGCGGCGCGGGCGACGTCGCGACTGGTGGGGCGAGGGGCCGTGGTGTCGTGCTGAGGCCTGGCCACGGACGTCTCCTGGTGGGTCTCGGAATGGCCGCCGCCCGGGTGGCGGCGGGGTGCGCGGTGGACTGCGGACAGCGCTCATGGTACGTATGACCCGCGACGTTATACGTAACACTTGAGGCGCTGCGGCGCACGGGCGGGCGAGGAGAGCGCACCGATGGCTTCCGGTTACGGCGAGATCCTGCGCACGCGGCACGCGGCGCGGCTCCTGGTGGGCACGCTGGTGGGGCGGCTGCCGAACGCCACGGCCCCGATCGCCCTGGTCCTGTTCGTCCGCGCCGAGGGCGGCTCGTACAGCCTGGCGGGCGCCCTGGCGGCCGTGTACGGCGTGGCCAACGCCGTCGGGCAGCCGCTGCTCGGCCGCCTGGTGGACCTGTACGGCCAGCCGCGGGTGCAGTTGCCCGGCGCGGTGGTGTCCGCGCTCGCCATGGCGGTGCTGGCCTGCGCCGGGCCGGATCCGCTGGGCGCGGCGTACGCGGCGGTGGCCGTGGCGGGGCTGGCGACGCCGCCCCTGGAGGGCGGGCTGCGCGCGCTGTGGCCCGGTGTGCTGCGCGAGGACGGGCAGGTGCACACCGCGTACGCCATGGACGCCGTGGCGCAGGAGGTCATGTTCACCGTCGGGCCGCTGCTCGTCACCGGGTGCGTGGCGCTCTGGTCGGAGCAGGCGGCGCTGCTCGTCGTGAACGCGGTGGGGGTGCTCGGCGCGCTGTCGGTCGTGGTCTCGGAGCCGTCCCGGCGGTGGCGTTCGCAGGCGCGTGAGGCGCACTGGCTCGGCGCGCTGCGGTCCCCGGGGCTGCTGGCGCTGCTCGGCGCGTACCTGTTCGTCGGCACGGCCCTCGGCGCCATCAACGTGGCCGGGGCGTCGTACGCCGACGGGCACGGCGGTGACGTGGTGTACGGGTGGATCATCGCGGGCATCGGGCTCGGCGGGCTCGTCGGCGGCGTGCTGTACGGGGCGCGGCAGTGGGCCGGCGTGCCGGAGAAGCGCCTGGTGGTGCTGGTGGCGCTGCTCGCGGTCTGCTACCTGCCGCTGCTGCTGATGCCCGGGGCGGTGGGCATGACGGCGCTGTCGGCGCTGTCGGGCCTCTTCCTCGCGCCGTCGCTGGCGTGCGCGTTCGTCGTGGTGGACCGGCACGCGCCCGCGGGCACGGTGACGGAGGCGTTCTCCTGGCTGGTCACCACCTTCACGGTGGGCGCCTCGCTGGGAACGGCGGGGGCCGGGCCGGTGGTTGAGTGGGGAGGCGCGCGGTGGGGCTTCGCGGCCCCCGGGGTGGCCGGCGCGGCGGCGCTGCTGGTGCTCCTGATGACCCGGCGGATCCTGGTGACGCGTGGTACGGCGCGTGACGGGGCCGTCGAGGGCTCATGGGAAAATGATCGAAACGGTACTGTCGAACCCGGTTTCAGTACGGGTCATCGGGCGTAATGTTCAGGCATGGACCGCCGCATTTTCGGGCTGGAGAACGAGTACGGTGTCACGTGCACGTTCAGGGGACAGCGCCGTCTGTCGCCTGACGAAGTGGCGCGCTACCTCTTCCGCCGTGTTGTGTCATGGGGCCGCAGCAGCAACGTCTTTCTGCGGAACGGCGCCCGTCTGTATCTCGACGTGGGTTCGCACCCGGAATACGCCACACCCGAGTGCGACAACGTGACCGAGCTGGTCACCCACGACAAGTCGGGCGAGCGCATTCTGGAAGGCCTGCTCGTCGACGCCGAGCGCCGCCTGCACGAGGAGGGAATCGCGGGCGACGTCTATCTGTTCAAGAACAACACCGACTCGGCGGGAAACTCCTATGGTTGTCATGAGAACTATCTCGTGGCGCGCCACGGGGAGTTCTCGCGGCTCGCGGACATCCTGATTCCGTTCCTCGTCACGCGGCAACTGCTGTGCGGCGCGGGCAAGGTGCTCCAGACGCCGCGCGGCGCCGTGTACTGCGTGAGCCAGCGGGCGGAGCACATCTGGGAGGGTGTGTCGTCGGCGACGACACGCTCGCGGCCGATCATCAATACGCGTGACGAGCCGCACGCGGACGCCGAGCGGTACCGCAGGCTGCACGTGATCGTCGGCGACTCGAACATGTCCGAGACGACGATGCTCCTGAAGGTCGGCGCGACCGATCTGGTGCTGCGCATGATCGAGGCGGGCACGGTGATGCGCGACCTGACGCTGGAGAACCCGATCCGGGCGATCCGCGAGGTCAGCCACGACACGACGGGCCGCCGCAAGGTCCGCCTGGCCAGCGGCCGGGAGGCCTCGGCCCTTGAGGTCCAGCGGGAGTACTACGAGAAGGCGGTGGACTTCGTCGACCGCCGGGGCATCCGCACGGGCACGGTCGAGCGCGTCCTGGAGCTGTGGGGCCGGGCGCTGGAGGCGATCGAGAGCGAGGACCTGGACCGCATCGCCACCGAGATCGACTGGGTCATGAAGTACAAGCTCATCGAGCGGTACCGCGCGAAGCACAACATGACGATGTCGCACCCGAGGGTCGCCCAGATAGACCTCGCGTACCACGACATCCACCGCCGCCGGGGCCTGTACTACCTCCTGGAGAAGAAGGGCCAGGCGGCCCGGATCTGCAACGATCTGAAGATCTTCGAGGGCAAGTCGGTGCCGCCGCAGACCACGCGGGCGCGGCTGCGCGGGGACTTCATCCGCCGGGCCCAGGAGCAGCGCCGGGACTTCACGGTGGACTGGGTGCACCTGAAGCTCAACGACCAGGCGCAGCGCACGGTGTTGTGCAAGGACCCGTTCCGTTCCGTGGACGACCGGGTGGAGAAGCTCATCGCCGGAATGTGAGCGGATCGGACCGCCCGCCGGCCGCTTTCGACCGGTGTCGCGGGACGGGTGGGACGTCAGTGCGTGGCGGGAACGCAACGCGGGGCGCCGTACGTTCCTCGTACGGCGCCCTTCTCACTGCGTAGAGTTGCGCGCACGCCAACTGACAAGATCGATCGATACGAGGCCCCCACCGTGCGCCGACGCTCACTCCTCCTGGCCGTTCCGGCCGGCCTGCTGACCCTGGCCGGATGTGGTGACGACAAGTCCGACAAGGCCAAGTCCAAGGACAGCAGCACCCCGACGAACTCCACGCCCCCGAAGGGCAAGATCGTCGACGGCCCCCTGCCCGAGATCACCAAGGGCACGAAGTTCGGCGAGAAGCCGACCGTCGCCAAGGGCTCCGGCAAGCCCTCGTCCGACCTCGCGGTGAAGACGCTCATCGCGGGCAAGGGCGCCGAGGTGGCCAAGGGTGACTACCTCCAGGCCCACTACCTCGGGCAGATCTGGGACACCGCGAAGGTCTTCGACAACTCCTACGACCGCAAGGTGCCCACCATCTTCCCGATCGGTGTCGGCCGGGTCATCCCGGGCTGGGACCAGGGCCTGGTCGGCAAGAAGGTCGACAGCCGCGTCGAGCTCGCCATCCCGCCGGAGCTGGGCTACGGCAAGGAGGGCAACAAGCAGGGGGGCATCAAGGGCACGGACACCCTGGTGTTCGTCGTCGACATCGTGGGCACGTACGGCAAGAACAGCTCCGCCAAGGGCAAGAACGCCGCCCAGGACGACAAGGACCTGCCGAAGGTCGGCACGAACACGGACGGCAAGGCCCCGTCCCTCGACGTGCCGAAGTCCGGCGCCCCCAAGAAGGTCGTCGCGAACTACGTCATCGAGGGCGACGGCGAGGAGGTCAAGGAGAGCGACACGCTCCTGTGCCAGTACAAGGGCGTGCTCTGGGCCGACGGCAAGGAGTTCGACTCCTCGTACAAGAGCGGTCAGCTCGCGCAGTTCCAGCTCGCCCAGGTCATTCCGGGCTGGCGGCAGGGCCTGGTCGGCAAGAAGGTCGGCAGCCGCGTCCTGGTCGTCGTCCCGCCGAAGGACGGGTACGCGGACAAGCCGCCGCAGAACAGCCCCATCAAGAAGGACTCCACGCTGGTCTTCTCCGTGGACATCCTCGCGAAGATGTGACGCGCGCGGATGGCAGACTGTCCCGGTTGCCCTATCGCACATGAGCAGGAGCTAGTGACGTGAACATCGACAAGCCCGAGATCGACTTCCCCGAGGGCCCGGCCCCCACGGAGCTGCAGATCGACGACATCTGGGAGGGCGACGGCCCCCAGGCCAAGGCCGGCGACACCGTCCAGGTGCACTACGTGGGCGTGTCGTTCTCCTCCGGCGAGGAGTTCGACGCCTCCTGGAACCGCGGCAAGCCGCTGGAGTTCCAGCTCGGCGCCGGTCAGGTCATCGCCGGCTGGGACCAGGGCGTGCAGGGCATGAAGGTCGGCGGCCGTCGCAAGCTGACCATCCCGGCGCACCTGGCGTACGGCGACCGCGGCGCGGGCGGCGGCCGGATCGCTCCGGGCGAGACGCTGATCTTCGTCTGTGACCTGGTGAGCGTCTGACGTTCGGCGTGCTGCCGAGCGCCCGGCCGCCGGCACTCCGGTGAGTGTCCGGCCGGACGGGCGAGCAGAGGGCCCGTGCCTGGTGTGGCACGGGCCCTCTCGTCTTCCTCCGCCGCCTGGCGGAGCCCCGGTGACCGCGCGCCGTGCCCTCGGCTTTTGCCACGACACGCCGTAGCGGTACGGTCATCGGTCGGAAGTACTGGTGAGCGGGCGCCGGTGACCACACACGGGCGAGCTGGGCCGAGAAAGGGCGTCGATGGCCATTGCCAAGGCCGAGCGGCTGATGAGTCTGGCGCTGTGTCTGCTCGGGACCAGACGTCCGCTGAGCAAGCGTGAGCTGCGGGAATCGATCGAGGCTTACGTCGAGGCCTTTGGGCCGGGCAGGGGTGCGGCCTTCGGGCCGGGGCAGGGCTCCTCCGGGGGCCCGGCGCCGGCATCGGCGTCCGAGGAGTCCTTCAACCGCATGTTCGAGCGGGACAAGGACGATCTGCGCGAGCTGGGCCTCGTCATCGAGACGGTGGAGAACCTGGACGGCGAGACGGGCTATCTCGCGCGCCGGGACAGCAACCGGCTGCCGCCCATCACGCTCGACGCGGAGGAGGCCGCCGCGCTCGGCCTCGCCGCGAAGGTGTGGCAGCAGGCCCGGCTCGCCGCCGCCGCGAGCGGCGCCCTGCACAAGCTGCGGGCGGCGGGCCTGCCTGAAGACGTCGACCCGTACGGCTCGCACGGCGCGCTGGAGCCGCGCATCCCCGTGCACGAGGCCGCGTTCGAGCCGCTGATGCTGGCCTGCCGTGACCGCAGGCCCGTGGTGTTCGACTACCGCAAGGCCACCGCGGCCCGGCCCGAGCAGCGCCACGTCGAGCCGTGGGCGCTGGAGTGCTGGCGCGGCCACTGGTACCTGGCGGGCTGGGACCGCGACCGCGAGGCCGAGCGCGTCTTCCGGCTCTCCCGCATCACCGGCAGGGTCCGCTCGCGGGCCGGCACGTTCAAGGCCGAGGTGCCGGACGTCGTCACCGTCCGCGAGACCGTGGCGAGCTGGGCGGGGGAGCGGGCGGACCGCACCGCGCTGATCCGGCTGCGCAAGGGCGCGGGCTACCCGCTGCGCGCCCGGGCCGTCGGCACCCGGGAGCTGGACGGCGGCTGGGACGAGCTGGAGATCCCGTACGGGCACGGGCTCGACGCCTGGCTGGTGGAGTTCGGGCCGGACGTGGTGGTGCTGGAGCCCGCGGAGCTGCGGGCCGACGTCGTGGACCGGCTGCGCGCCGTGGCCAAGGGCTGAGGGGGAGGACGACCATGGCCACGAACGCCATCGACCAGACCCGGCGGATGCTGTCCCTGGTGACGTATCTGCGCGAGCGCCCGGGGGCGCGCGTCGCGGACGTCGCGCGGGCCTTCGGCATCACCGAGGACGAGCTGATCTCCGACCTCGACGTGCTGCCGCTGTGCGGGACCAGCTTCCGCGGCGGCGACCTGCTGGACATCGACACGGACGGCGACCGCATCTGGTGGCACAACCCCGACGCGCTCGGCGCGGACGCGGCGGAGCCGCTGCGGCTCGCCGCCGACGAGGCCACGGCGCTGCTGGTGGCGGCGCGCGCGGTGGCCACGCTGCCGGGCCTGCGGGAGAGCGACCGGCTCGCGCTCCTGCGCGCCACCGCGAAGCTGGAGGCGGCGGCCGGTGAGGCGGCCGGGGCCAGCTCGCGGCTCTCGGTGACCTTCGAGTCCGAGGGCGGGGTCTTCGCCGACGTCGACCGGGCCATCTCGGAGCGGCGGCGGCTGTGGATCCGCTACTACTCGCCCGCGCGCGACGAGCTGTCCGAGCGGGAGATCGACCCGATCCGGCTGGTGAGCGTGGGCCACACCTACGTCGAGGCGTGGTGCCGCCGCTCCGAGGCGCGGCGCACCTTCCGGCTCGACCGGGTCGCCGAGATCAAGGTCCTGGACGAGCCGTCCGCGCCGCCCGAGATCGAGCTGCGGGACCTGTCCGAGGGGCTGGTGCAGCCCGCCGCCGAGGACCCCGAGGTGGTCGTGGAGGTCGGGCCCGGCGGTCGCTGGGTCGCCGAGTACTACCCGCACGACAGCGCGGAGGAACTGCCCGACGGCGGTCTGCGCATCACGCTGCGCACGCCGGACCCGGCGTCCTTGCGCCGCCTGGCCCTGCGCCTCGGCGGCGACGGCCGCATCGTCTCCCCGCAGGACCTGGCGGACAGCGCCCGCCAGGCGGCCCGGGAGGCCCTCGCGGCGTACGACGAGCTGCCCGCCGACGCGCCAGGACCCGGCGCGCGGGGTGGGCGCGGGGGGTGAGGGCGCGGGACGCGGCGGTGC
>NZ_BNBT01000051.1 GCF_014656095.1 Streptomyces longispororuber | reverse complement strand
GGCGGGCGACGCGCGGCGGGCGGCGGGCGGCGGGTGGTGGACGGCGGGCCGTGGGCGGCGGGCGGCGGACGGAAGGGGGGGCGCCGCGGTACGGTCCCGGACGCGGTACCTGTTAGGTACCATCCGGGTATGCCGTCGCTGAATGTGTCCTTCACGGACGAGGAGATGCAGGCCGTGCGCGCGGCCGCCGCCGCCGAGGGCAAGAGCCTCAAGCAGTACCTCCACGACCTCGGCGTCCGCGAGCTGCACCGGCGGCAGTTCGTCGCCGGCTGCGGGGCGTGGGCGGACCGGCTGCGGGGCGAGTTCGACGAGGCGTTCCCCGAGGAGAAGCCTCCCGGCGACGGGGCCGCGGCCGCCTGATGGTGCTGTACGTCGACGTCTCCTGGCTCCTGGACGTCCAGGAGGCCGCGCTCGGCCACGACGACGTGTCCGTCTCCGACTACTCGGCGCTGGTGGCCGCCGTCGCCCGGCACAAGACGCGGCTGCCCAGCCTGGAGGCCTCCGACCCGGACGCCGCCTGGCGCGCCGCCGCGCTCCTGCACACGATCGTGCGCCTGGAGCCGCTGCCGCACCGCAACAGCCTCTTCGCGGCCTTCGTCGCCGCCCAGTACATGGCCCAGTCCGGCGAGGGGATCGACCCGCCCTACGGGGCCCTGTCGGACCTCGTGCGCGCGGTACGGGACGAGCGGTCGCGGGTCGGGGCCGTCGCCGCCGCGCTGCGGTCCTGGAGGCTGTGACGCGGCGCGTCCCGCGTGCGCCACGTCTCGTACGGACGTGCGGGGCGGTCGCCCGATCGTGAGTCCGGCCCTCCCGGCGCCCGGCTGCGGCGCGATCCTGAGTGGGGCGGTGCCCGACCGGCACCGTTCGGACGCGGAACGGAAGGGGCGGGCGTGACGCGGAGCGAGGGACGGTACGGAGGCCCGGAGGAGCAGGCGGTCCTCCTGGTGGCCGGGTTGGCCGATCTGGCGGTGAGCGCCCTCGGCTCGGCCGCCGGTACGGTGCGCGGACTGCTGCGCCGCTCGGACACCGCGGAGCTGGCCGCGGAGGCCGAGCGGGACCTGAGGGCCCGCGGGCGTCTCGTACTGGACCGGTACGCGGCCGTGCCCCCGGCCCACCTGGAGGTCCTCGCCCGGCACGCGACGGCCCGGCGGGCCGCGGGCGATGGCTGAGCCCTGGGAGCCGACCGCGTTCAAGGGCCGCGTCGACGGGGTGCTGCGCGCCTTCGTCGCGCGGGAGGCCGACCACCTGGCGGCCGTCGACCCCGTGCTGGGGCCGGTGGCCGAGCAGGTGGAGGCGGCCGTCGCGGACGGCAAGCGGCTGCGCGCGGCGTTCTGCTACTGGGGCTGGCGCGCGGCGGGGCAGCCGGACAGCGACGCGCTCGTGCGCGCGGCGGCCTCCATGGAGCTGGTGCACGCCGCCGCGGTCGTGCACGACGACCTCGTCGACGACAGCGCGCTGCGGCACGGCCGCCCCACCGCGCACGTCGCGCTGCGCGCGGCCGTACGCCGTCGCCCGCGTGCCGTGGCCGCCGCCCGTTCCCTGGCGATGCTGGTCGGGGACCTGCTGATGGCGCTGGCCGGGGAGCTGTTCACCACCAGCGGCCTGCCCGCGGCGTACCTGGCCCGGGCCCGCCCCCTGTGGACCGTCCTGGCCCGCGAACTGGTCGCGGGCGAGTGCCTGGACATCCTGCGCACCGGGGCGGAGCCGGACACCGCCGCGTCGCTGAAGGTGATCCGCTACAAGACCGCCAAGTACACCGTCGAGCACCCCTTGCTGATCGGCGGCGCGCTGGCCGGGGCCGACGGACGGCTGGGCGAGGGCTACCGCGCCTACGGGCTGCCGCTGGGCGAGGCGTTCCAGTTGCGGGACGACCTGCTCGGCCTGTTCGGCGACCCCGGACGCACCGGCAAGGCCAACGCCGACGACGTACGCGCCCACCGCCCCACCGCGCTCCTCGCGGAGACCTGGCGCCTCGCCGACGAGGCCGAGCGGGAGCGCCTGCGCGCCCTGCTCGGACGGCGCGACCTGGACGCCGACGGCCTCGACGCGGTCCGCGAGGTGATGCGCCGCCTGGGAGCGCCGGACCGCGTCGAGGACATGATCGGCGCGCGCGTCGGGACGGCCCTCGCCGCCCTGCACGAGCTGGACGTCCCGGCGCACGCGGCCACGGCCCTGACCGCGCTGGCGCACACCGCGACGGACCGCTCGACCTGACCCCCGCCCCCCGGGGCGGAGGGCCTGACCCCTGCCGTGGGGGCGGCGGACCGCGCTCACCGGCCGCCCCCACCCACACGGAAACCCGTCCCCTCACCGGGAGTTCGGCACGACCCGCACCGCAGAAGCCCACACGTCGCGACCCGCACCGTAGGAGTTCCGGCATGACCCACACCGAAGCGTCGATGGACGCCCTGCGCCGGTCCGGCGACGACCTCGCCGACGCCACCGTCGCCACCCTCTTCGAACGGGGCGAGGTGGGCACCTTCAACACCCTGATGCGCTACGTCTCCACCGCGGGCGCGCCCCTCCCCGACGGGCTGCCCGAGGTCGCCCGCGAGTACCTGCAAGCGACCGGCGCGCCGCCGTCGTGGGTCGACTGGGACACGATGGAGAAGGCCCGGCTGTTCTTCATTGACAACAACGTGCACATCTCCACCGCGCTGTCCTTCGCCTCCATGCCCGCCTGCTATGTCGTACCGCACGTGGCGCGGCTCCTGTCGACCACCCACGGGTTGAACTACCCCTCCAAGCGCATGGCGGAGACCGGCCAGTTCACCGTCCTCCTCATGCGGCCCGACGCCTTCGAAGCGGGCAGCCGCTTCATCCCCGCCGCGCAGAAGGTCCGCCTGCTGCACGCCTCCATCCGCCACCACCTCACGCGCGAGAACCGCTGGGACGCCCGGGCCCTGGGGGTGCCGATCTGCCAGGAGGACATGATCGGCGGGCAGATGTTCTTCTCCCTGCTCGTCCTCGACTCGCTGCACCGCCTCGGCATCCACATGTCGCAGGAGGGCGCGGAGGCGTACTACTACGCCTGGCGCGTGGTGGGCGCGATGCTCGGCGTCGACCAGGACGCCGTCCCCACGACCCTGGACGAGGCGCGCGCGTTCCTCGACCTGTACATGGTCCGGCACATGGGGCCCTCCGCCGAGGGCGTCCACCTCACCCGGCAGCTCGTCGACCTCTACGAGGACGTCGTGCCGGGCACGTTCTTCGACCCCGTCGTGTCCGCCCTGATCCGCTACCTCGTCGGCGACACCTGCGCGGACTGGCTGGAGGTGACCCGCACGCCGTGGGACACCCTCGTCAAGGCCGTGCCCCGGCTGCTGGGCGTGCTGGAGACCGTCGAGGACCGCTCCCCGCTCGGCGCCTGGGCACTGGACCGCCTCGGCCACCTCACCACCGTCCTGGAGCTGTCCTCCCTCACCCGCGGGCGCGTGATGCACTACGCCATCCCCGAACAACTCAAGAAGGACTTCGGCGTCAGCGCCACCGTGCCCCCGTCCCGCCGCTGGACGCCGCCCGCGGCCACGATCCCCTAGTACGAGAGGACCACGGGACGGCGGGAACAGGCAGGGGCTCACGCCGGGCGCGGCAGGTCCATCAGGGCGAGCCGGGCCGGGTCGGTCACGACCGTCATGCCGGTGATCCGGCCGTCCACGACGGTGAACGCCACGACGGAGAGCGGGGCGCCGTCCTCGCGCCAGGAGACGAGGCCCGGGAGGCCGTTGACGAGCGCCGCCCGTCCGTGCGCGGCCGCGCCGGCGGACAGGCGCGCCCCGGCCGCGACCTTGGTGGCGCCGAGGGTGACGAACACGCCCGAGGGAGTGTCGACAGTCAGCTCCACCTCCGGGTGGAGTATGCGCAGCAACTCCTCGAAGTCGCCGCGCCGGGCCGCCGCCAGGAAGGCCTGGACCACCTCCCGCTGCTCCCGCCCCGCGCCGGCCGGCCGCTCGGTCGCCCGCACCTTCCCGCGGGCGCGGCTGGCGAGCATCTTCGCGGCGGCGGTGGACTTGCCCAGGATCCGGCCGATCTCGTCGAACGGCACCGCGAACAAGTCGTGCAGCACGAACGCCAGCCGCTCGCTCGGCCCGAGGGAGTCCAGGACGACGAGCAGCGCGAGCCCGACCGAGTCGGCGAGCACCGCGTCGTCCTCGGGCACGAGGCCGTCGTCGAGGGTCACCACGTACTCGGACAGGCGGTCGCCGTAGGTCGCCTCCGGGCGGGACCGGCGTGCGCGCAGCACGTCCAGGCTGATCCGGCCGACCACCGTGGTCAGCCACCCGGCCAGGTTGTGGATGGCCGTCGTGTCCTGGCGGGACAGGCGCAGCCAGGCCTCCTGGACCACGTCCTCGGCGTCGGCGTACGACCCGAGCATGCGGTGGGCGACCGCGCGCAACCGGTCGCGGTGGGCCTCGAACGCCTCTGCCGTCGGGGCCGCCGGGCTGGTGTCAGGCATGGTGTTACCTCCCTCGGAACCACTCCGTCATGGAGGTGACGAGCCCGGAAGGGCACAGGTAACCGAAGAAGGAGCGGCACCGATGCCAGCACGTACGACCGGCCCCGTGCACCCCGACATGATCACGGCGATCCAGCACCTCTACAAGGTGATCCACTCCGCGGGCGTCGACCGGCGCCTGCTGTCGCTGATCCACCTGCGGACCAGCCAGATCAACGGCTGCGCCCCCTGCGTCTTCTCCTCGGTCGACGCGGCGCGGAAGGCCGGTGAGACGGACGAGCGGCTGCACCACGTGGTCGCCTGGCGCGAGACGCCCTTCTACACCGGGCAGGAGCGGGCGGCCCTCGCCCTGACCGAGGCCGCCACCCGGCTCCAGGACGGCGCCCCGGGCGTGACCGACGCGATCTGGGACGCCGCGGCCGCCCACTTCGGGGAGGAACAGTTGAGCGCGCTCACCCTGGAGATCGCACTCACCAACTTCTTCAACCGCATCAACCGTACGACCCGCGAGCAGGCGGGCAAGACCTGGTGAACCGGGGGAGCGCCCCCGCGGGGCATCCCGCAAGGGGCGCTCCTTCCCGCATCCGGGGGCGCGACCGGCCGACCCGGCGCTACCCGTCGCTGTCCGCCGGGCGCAGCGCCTCGTCGTAGAGCGCGAACAGACGCGGGGCGGGTGCGGCACCGGCCGTGCCGGTCCCGTCGAGCGCCGCCCAGTACGCGGCCGCCAGGTGGCGGGCGCGGCTGCCGGGCCAGGGCGCGGGCAGGAGCTCCGGCGGCAGGAGCGGATCGGGGCCCATCGCCGCGGTGAAGTGGGCGGCCAGCTCCACGGCCGTGGTGAGCCGCTCGGCGCTCGACGGTTCCGGCCCTTCGGTGAGGCGGGCGAGGCGGGACCCCGCGAAGGCGGCGAGCCGTTCGTACCGCTCGGCGATCTCCGACAGGGGCCACAGCGCGGCGGCCAGGGCGCGCGGGTCGGTGACACCGCCGACGCGCAGGTCGGTGCTGGAGGCGTGGCTGAGCGTGTCGAGGACGCCGAGGTGGCGGGCCTGGGCCTCGACGAGCCCGGTGACGTCGTTGGCGGTGACGTACAGACCGCCCTGGACGGGCGCGGCGCCGAGGTGGAGGAGGTGCTCGCGCAGGGCGTCCCGCGCGGTGCGGCGTGCCTCGGGGACGGCGAAGGCGAACAGGTGCCAGGTGCCGTCCCAGGGCGCGAGCCCGGCGTCCTGCCGGTAGGCGTGGCGGACGTAGGCCGCGTCGGGCGCCAGCGATCCGGTCACGTCGGCGACGGCGCGCAGGGTCGCCTTGCGGCCGCGGCCCTCCTGGGTGAACCGGCCCTCCGTGACCAGGCGTTTGACGCACAGCCTGACCTGCTGGTCCGTCATGCCGAGGAGACCGGCGACGGTGTACAGCTCACCCGCGTCGACGGTGCCGTCCTCGCGGACCAGGGCGTGCACCAGCAGCCGGGTGGGGATCTCCGGCCGGTCGCCCCGGTCCTGGGCGCCGCCGGTGGTGGCCGGGGAACCGGAGCCGGTGCTGGTGCCGGTGTCGGTATCGGCGGTGGTGGCGGTGGTGCCTGGGGTCACCGTGCCTCCCGTACGCCGGTGGCGTCCGCCGCGGTGACCGGGCGGTGCATGGTCGTCACGGCGCCGAAGCCCATCAGGCGCCGCAGGTAAGGGGTTTGCTCGGTGCGCACGGCGGTGAAGCCGTGCCGCTCGTACAGCGCCCGTGCACGGGGGTTGACGTCGATGACGTCCAGGCGGACGCGGTGGCAGCCGGCCTCGGCCGCGACGGCCGCGACCTCCCGCAGGAGCGCCCCGCCGATGCCGGCGCCGCGGTGCGCCGCGTCGACGGCGATGCCGTCCATCACCAGCTCGCCCGCCGCCGGCGTCCGCTCGAACAGGGCGAGCAGCGCAAGCCGCGGCAGCCCGCGGACCGGCCCGTACGCGGACAGGACGTCCTTGACGCCGCCGCCGGTCAGCGCGCGGTCGCCGAGGCGGTACCCGGCCACGCCCACGACCCGGCCGTCGGCCAGCGCGGTCACGCCCCGGTCGTGCCGCAGGTGGGCCGCGATGAACGCCCGCCCCTTGTCGGGCGGATTCAGGGCCGGGGCGAGCTTGCGGCCGAACGCCTCCCAGTACAGCGCCGCCACCTGCTCCTCGCAGCCCTCCGGCACACCCCTGCGCACCAACGGCCCTTCGTGCCGCACCCCATCGGCCGTGCCTTCTGCCGTGCCCATACCGCTCCCTCCGGCTCCCTGTGTGCTCGTACTAGCGAGTGTAATACGCTCATTCTCGAAACGAGCGTTCCTGATGTGAACGAAAATGACGATGCGCGGGACCTGGACGGATGGACCGGGCGGACAGGACGGGACGAATGGCACGGGGCGGGGATGGGGACATGGGCAGGGGCATGGGCATGAGCGGACGACTCCGTACGCCGAGGTGGCTCCGGCGGCGGTGGCTGGTGTGGACGCTGGTGGGAGTGGTGTTGGCCGGTGCCGGGATCGTCGGGGTGGTGGTGTGGCAGAACACCTACGCGCTGCGCGAGGAGACGGTGTCGCTGCGGCACGACGGCAAGCTGCTCAAGGGGGTGCTGGCCCGGCCCGAGAGCGGTGACGGGCCGTTCGGCCTGGTCGTCTTCGTCCACGGTGACGGCCCGGTCGACGCGACGCACGAGACGTTCTACCGGCCGCTGTGGGAGTCCTTCGCCCGGGCCGGGTACGCCTCGCTGTCGTACAGCAAGCCGGGAACCGGCGGCTCGGAGGGCGACTGGCTCGACCAGAGCATGGCCGACCGCGCCGACGAGACCCTGGCCGCCGTGGCCTGGGCCCGCGCCCGGCCGGACATCGACGACCGCCGCGTCGGCCTGTGGGGAGCGAGCCAGGCGGGCTGGGTGCTGCCGAAGGTCGCCGCCCGCGACCGGCGCCTCCAGTTCGTCATCGCCGTCTCCCCGGCCGTCAACTGGCTGCGGCAGGGCCGCTACAACCTCCTGGCCGAACTGCGCAGGGACGGCGCGACCGCCCGGGAGCGCGCGGCGGCGCTGCGCCGCAGCCGGACCACCCTGGAGCTGCTGGAACGGGGCGCGTCCTTCGCCGAGTACCGCGCCGCGGTCGGCGACGTGGACGGCATGACACCGGCGCGCTGGTCGTTCGTCTCCAAGAACTACCGCTCGGACGCGACCGCCGACCTGTACGCCTCGCGCGGCACGCCGACCCTGCTGGCCCTGGCCGGTCATGACGTCAACGTGGACGTCACCGAGACCGAGGCCGTCTACCGCGCGGTGCTGCCCCCGCGGTCCCTGACCCTCGCGCGCTACCCCGGCGCCACGCACGCCATGGTGGATCACGACCTGGAGCGCTCGGGGTGGCGCCTGACCCTGACCGCGATCGCCGCGCCCAGGAAGGTCTACACCGACGGGTTCCTCGCGGACCAGGCCCGGTTCCTGCGGGGACTGCCCGACGGCGACGGGGGCGGCGGGGGCGACGAGAGGGGCGGGCGGCCGGACACCGGCAAGGCAGCCCCCTGACCGGCCCTTGAGGCCGCTCGCCCCGCACCTCGCGCACCCGCCGTGGCGGCGGCGCTTCCGGGCAGCCCCAGAACCCTACGGGGGCTGCCCCCAGGGCGCGTTGGCCCGCTGGCCCGATGGTCCGGCACCGCCCGTGTGCCTAGCGTGGTGGTGATCTTCCCCGGCCGGACGGCCGGGGCGTCCACCGCCGCACCAAGGAGCACGATGCGCGTCGCGTCAGCAGTCACCGCGGGCCTGGGCCTCGCCGGTCTCCTCGTGAGTGGGGCCACCGCCTCGGCGGCCCCGCCGGGGGCTGCGAAGGAGCCCCGGGCGCCCCTCGCTTGGGGTCCCTGCCCCGCGGACCAGAAGGAGCTGGCCGAGGCGGGCGCGCAGTGCGCGAAGGTGACCGTGCCGCTCGACCACGCCGACCCCGGCGGCCGTACGATCAAGATCGCGATCTCCCGCGTCAAGGCGAAGTCCCCCGGCGAGCGGCGCGGCATCCTGCTCTCCAACCCCGGCGGCCCCGGCGGCACCGGCCTCGCCCACACCCTCGCCCTGCGCCCGGCGTTGCGGGACGTGGCCGACCGCTACGACCTGATCGGCTTCGACCCCCGCTTCCTCGGCGAGAGCACCCCCATCGGCTGCGGGCCCGCCCCGCGCCCGGCCCCGCCCGCGCGGACCACCACCCCGCGCAAGGACTTCGAGGCCTCGGTACGGGCCGCGCGCGACACCGCGCGCCGCTGCCAGGAGCAAGGCGACAACGCGGAGTTGCTCCCGCACGCCTCCACCCGCAACGTCGCCCGGGACATGGACGCCATCCGCGCCGCCCTGGGCGAGCGCGAGCTGTCGTACTACGGCGTCTCGTACGGCGCCGACCTGGGCGCGGTCTACACCCAGCTCTTCCCGCGCCGCGCCGACCGGATCGTCCTGGACTCCTCGACCGACCCCGCGGCCACGCAGTACGAACTGTTCCAGCGGTCGGGCAGGCCCGCCGAGGAAGCCCTGCGCGGCCGGGTCCGCGCGGACGTCCTCGCCCTGCTCACACGCGCCGAACGGCACCCTCTCACCGTCAAGGGACAGCGGCTCGACGCACCACTGCTGCGCATGATCTTCAAGCAGCTCGTCCAGCACGAGGAGAACGACCCGCGACTCGCGAGCGTCGTCAGCGACCTGAAGAAGGCCGCGGCGGGGAAGGAGTTCGAGCCGGGGCCCGCGCTCTCCGGCCTCCTCGACCTGCTCTCCTCGCCCGACCTCGCCAACAGCATGGTCGGCGGCGCCCTCTTCATGTGCGGCGACGGCGGGTGGCCCGCGGGCGGCTGGCCGAAGGACCCGGAGACGTACTGGAGGAACATGCAGCGCAGCCGCGCCACCCAGCCGGTCTTCGGGCCGTACGTCAACGGGATGATCGCCCCGTGCGCGTTCTGGAAGCCCGAGCCCCGCGAACCCGGCACGAGGATCCACAACGACGTGCCCGTCCTGCTGCTCCAGGCCCGCCACGACAACAACGTCCCCTACGAAGGCGCACTCGCCCTGCACCACGCGCTCACCGGGTCCCGCCTCCTGACCGCGGACATCCGCGCGCACGGCGTCTACGGGCGCGGCAACGACGGCCTCACCCCCGTCCCCTGCGCCGACGACGCGGTCAACACCTACCTGCGCGACGGCACGCTGCCCGGCACCGACGTGACCTGCGCGAAGCCGGAGAGCGGCCGGTGACATCCCCCTCCCGTCCATGACGTCCAACTCCCGAGCGATGACGGGCTCCACCGGGCGTACGAGCCTGACCCGGCGTACGAGCCTGACCCGGCGTACGGGCCTGACCCGGCGTCCGCATCCGTAAGATCACTGTACGGGGACCGGAAGTAGACCAGCAGTGGAGGCGAACGACCATGGCGGAACAGCGTGTTGTCCTGGTGACGGGCGGGGGGACGGGGATCGGGGCCGCCACCGCCCGGCTGCTGCGCGCGGCCGGGCATCAGGTCGTGATCTCCGGGCGGCGGCCCGAGCCGCTGCGCCGGGTGGCCGAGGAGACCGGAGCGCTGGCCCACCCCTCCGACGCCGCCGATCCCGAGGCCGTGCGCGAGCTCGTCGACACGACGGTGAGGGCCTACGGGCGGCTCGACGGGCTGGTGCTCAACGCCGGGATCGGGCGGGGCGGCGCGGTCGGTGACACCACGCTGGAGGACTGGGAGGCGCTGATACGGACCAACCTGACCGGCCCGTTCGTGCTGCTGCGCGCCGCGCTGCCGCATCTGCTGGCGGCGCGCGGCGCGGTGGTCGGCGTGGCCTCGGTCGGCGCCCTGCGCAACAGCCCCGGCAACGCCGCCTACGCGACGTCCAAGGCGGCCCTGCTCCACCTCTGCCGCTCCCTGGCCGTCGACTACGGGCCGCAGGGGCTGCGGGCCAACGTGGTGTGCCCGGGCTGGGTGCGTACGGAGATGGCCGACCAGCGGATGGCGCGGTTCGCGGCGGAGGCGGGCCTTCAGGGTGGCACCGAGGCGGCGTACGAGGAGGCCAACCGGCTGACTCCGGCCGGGCGGCCGGGGGAGCCCCGGGAGGTCGCCGAGGCGATCAACTGGCTGCTGTCGCCCGCCGCGTCCTACGCCAACGGGGCCGTCCTCACCATCGACGGCGGGGTCACCGCGGTCGGCGTCGGCGGAGCCGCTTTCGACCACCGCATCGAGGCACGCACCCCGCGCCAGTAGCGGGGCCGCGGACGGGGCCTGCCCAGGAGGGGGAGCGCCTGCGGGGCCGGGGTCGGCCTGGGAAGGAACGGACCGACCCCGACCATCGAGGGAGGCCGCGGCCGGTTCAGGGCGAGACGGAGTTCTGGCGTGCGGCTCAGGCGGAGCCCTGTGGCTCCTTGTCGATCTCCATCCTCGCCCACCGTCCGTACCCCTGGAAAGCCTCCCCCGTGCACGAGTCGGAGGTGGCCGTGACCAGGTACGAGGACCGCGGCGCCTTACGCGCAGGCGCGTGCGACCTCCTCCAGGAGCACGGGGTAGTCCTCGCCGTAGGCGCATATCGCCGAGTACACCGCGTCGAGCGCCGCCCGCAGGGGGTCCGCCTCGGCGGCACCCATCAGCGCGGACAGGGCCGAGTGCGGCTGCGACATCTCCAGGACCGGAAAGGGCCCCGCCGCGCCGCCGATCCGGGCCACCACTGTGTGTACGTCCCTCTCGGAGGTACGGAATGACAGGGTGCGGCCGGCGGGCCCCAGCACCAGGGCTTCCTCGCAGTCCTCCTCCGCGTGCTGTCCGTCCGGCAGCATCAGCGGACGGAACGGGGGCCGCCGGGGCGCGGTGGGTCGGCGGACGGTGCGCTGGGGGACACGCGGGTCGGCGTCGAGACGGTCCCATACCCGCTCCTCGTCGGCGTACAGCATGGGCAGCTCTCGCCCCGCGGCCAGTGCGGCGAGCCCTTCCTCGATCCAGCCGATGCCGCCGAGGCCGGACACCTCGCAGGCGCGGCGAGCCGCCAGCAGCGCCACCGCGCGCTGTACCACGACAGGGGCGGCGTCGATCGCGTGCACCAGGTCCGGGTCGAAGTCACGTACGCCCAGCACGTTGCCCTCGACCCGGCGCAAGGCCTCGCTCGGCAGCCGACCGCCCCACTCCCAGCGCTCGTAGGCCAACTCCTGCTGCCGTTCGGCCTCCTCCTCCGCCAGGCGGGCAAGGCGCTCGGCCTCGGCGCGCTCCTCGGGGGTGGGCGGTGGCGGCAGTCGGCGCGCGTAGTCGTGCCGGTGGGCGGCGCACCGCGAACCACACCTCAGGACCCGGTCCGGCGAGGGAGGAGCAGGCCAGAATTGCAGCAGATAGCGTTCCGCCGGCGGGGGTTCGTCATCCGTCCGCGTATCGAGCCTTGTCGCCCTCGTCCATCCCTCGCGCACAGTAACGTACCCGGTAGTCGACCTGTCGCAGCCCCAACTCCCATGTGTCCTCACCCGCCCACTGCATCAGTACCGTGTGCGCCGACACCGGGCGGAAGGACACCTCCACGACGTCCTCCCACGCGTCGTCCAACGGTGGCGCCTGGTCGTGCACTTCCACGCGGAACGGTACGTCGCCCGTGTGCAAGCCCGTCGACAGCCACAGCGCTCCAGGGATCCCCGCCCCGCACAGCCCCGCGCTCTGCCCGGCGAACGCACCCTCAAGGTCCGCACCGTCGCCGTCCGGGTCGCTCTCGACGCAGATCTGGCTGTAGTGCACGAACACTTCACCATCGACCGGCGTACGCACCCCGCGCCCTCCCCACTCCCGACCTTGGGCCCGCCCACGTCCCACGACAGGCTTCCCCGGCAGCCTAAGCACTTCCCAAGGTCGGCGTCGTGCGTGCAGCCGCTGGGCGGCGGGGCGCGGTGCCGGCCGCGTGACCGCACGCGAAAACCCGGCGACGCAGGCGATCACCCCCGGAATACTGGTCGCCCATGGACCAGGTCGAAGTAGTCGTCGCCCACTCCGAACGTGTGACGCTGCGCGTCGGTGACGTGTTCCTGAAGGTGGACGCCGATCAGGCGCGCGTCGACATCGAGGTCGAGGCGATGTCCCTCGCGCCGGTCCCGACTCCGGAGGTCCTGTGGCGCGAGCCGCCCGTGCTGGCGATCGCAGCACTTCCGGGGACGACGCTCGGGCGCCTCGGCGGGCCGTCGACCGCGTCACCGGCGGCGTGGGCCGCGGCGGGCGCCGCCATCCGGAAGCTGCACGACGCGCCGCCGCCGCCCTGGCAGGGCCGGGCGGGCCGGAGCGTCGTCGCGCTGGAGGCGGAACTCGACGCCGAGTGCGAGTCGCTCGTGACCAGCGGAATCCTGCCCGCCGACCTGGTCACCCGCAACCGCGAGGTCGCCGAGGCCGCGCTGCGGCCGTGGACTCCGGCGTTCACACACGGAGACCTGCAGATCGCGCACGTCTTCGTCGACGGCGCCGAGGTCACGGGCATCATCGACTGGTCCGAGGCGGGCCAGGGCGACGCCCTGTACGACCTCGCCACCTTCACGCTCGGCCACGAGGAGCACCTGGACGACGTCGTCGCCGGCTACGGCACCGGCATCGACCTCGACGTCATCCACGCGTGGTGGTCGCTGCGCAGCCTGCTGGCAGTGCGCTGGCTGACCGAGCACGGCTTCGACCCGTTCGCACCGGGCTGTGAGGTGGACGTACTGAAATCCCACATGTGAGGCAGGGCGGGCCCGACTGCCTGGTGCGCTCTCTGCCCCTTGCCTACGCGTCGAGCGACCCACCTCCGGGGGCGGTCCACCCTCCGCAACGGAGCACGGTGCGCAGCCGCCGCGCGAAGCGCTGATGGCTCAGCCGAGGGCGACGAACACGTGGTGGAGGTCGTCGCGGCCCCCGCGTGGTCATGGCGATGCCTGACGAGAGCGAGCCACCACCTGCGTGCGCGGTTGCCCTGCGCGGCTTGAGGCGGTTGGTCCTCCGGCGGGGAGACTGAGTGGCCGTGCAGACTGCGGGGCTCCTCCGATGTCGTCGGGAAGCGTTCGTCATGCATGGTGCTCCGGCGTACGCAAGCCCGCTGCGGCCTTCGAGACCGATTCCTGCAGCCCGTACCGGTACTTACACAGCAAGACCGAACTGCTGCAACCCAGCGATGAGACCACAGCCCCGGGGCCGGGGCGCCCGGCTCAGCGGCTGTGCACTTGGGCGGGGAAGCGGCGATGCGCTGGTCAGCTCAGTGAGGGGGCGCGGTTTCGGCTGTCTTCTCCGGGGCGGCTGCCACGCGCTCCCCGGCCCCGAGGATCTCTTCGATCGCCGCTTGCTCCCCCGCGGCCACCGCGCGGAACCAGAACTTCTCGTCGTCCAGGGCGAGATGGTGCACCAGCCCGAGGCACGTCCAGCCGGACGGGAGAACCGGCCGCCGCAGCGCGTCCTCGTCCAGGCCCTCCAGGATGTCCAGGACGTGCTGCGTGCGCCGTTCAGGATGCCCAGCAGCGTCGTCAGTTCCGTGTCAGCCATGGGCCGGAGCCTAGGCGGCCCCACTGACATCCGGCTCACCGAGCGCTTCAGGATGCCAGGCAACAGGCCCAGCCCAACGGTCACTTCAGGCACGTGGCCCCCACTCCGCCGCGGCGGCACCCCCCGCCCCCGACGTACGCACCGAGCGCCCCCCGGCGCCGCCGTGCGCCGGAGCCGAGCGGTGGCCGTTCTGTTTCGGTCAACGGCCCCGCGCCCGATAATGGCGTGACGTCGTGGGGGCACGGGCGGGGGCGGGGGAGAGGCCGTGGTGCGTAGGCGGGCGCGTGGGGGTGAGACACCCCATCGAGAGGTGATCACGGAGATAGCCAGGGACGTGGTCGAGCAGGTGGCCCGGGAGGAGATGCCGTTGTTCTCCGCGGTCAGCCGGGCGTACTTCGCCGATCCGCGGCGGGCGTTGTCCGCGAAGGGGACGCGGAAGGCGCCGCTCGGCTTCGGGTCCGAGGCCGTCGAGTTCATCCTGACGCCCGTGGTGCTGGCCGCCACGGCCAAGGCGGTCGAGTGCGTGGCCGACATCGTGCTGCAACGCACCACCGGGGAAGGCACCGGTGCGGCCCTGCGTAGGGTCTTCCGTCTCCGGCAGCGACCGCCGGGCGCCGCGGCAGCCGATGGCGCTGCCCTGGACGCGGCCTCCGGGACGGCCTCGGACGCGACCTCCGGGGCAACCCCGGGCGCGTCCTCCGGGGCAACCCCAGCCACCGCCCCGGACCCCGCCCCCGGGGCACTCGACGCCGTCCCGCTGCGGCCCGAGGACCTCGAACGGCTCCGGCACGCGGTGGAAGCCACGCTCCGTGACTGCGGAACCGCTCCGGAGAGCGCGCGGGTGATCACGGACGCGATCATCGGCCGGTGTCAGGCCCCACGGACGGCCGGTTAGCGCGGCGGCACCGCCATGACGGCGTTCGAGGAGGCGGCCTCCGGGCGGCGTGACGGGCCGGTGGCGTCGGCCGCCCTCCCCGGCGGCACGACCAGTCGGCTCATCCTGCTGAGCGCCGCCGTCGGCGCGGGCGGGCTCTACGTGTTCCTGCAGACGTACTTCCTCGTCCCGCGGAACACGGACTTCTTCTTCGGCACCTTCAGCCGCTGCTTCCAGGACCCGCGGATCGCGCTCCCGGGAGAAAACGACGGTGGGTACGAGGAGTCCCGGCGCCTGCTGGTGCGATGTCAGCAGCCCGCGTTCGCCGACCAGGCACAGTGGCTCGGGCTCGGGTTCCTGCTGCTGTGCGCCGTCTCGTCGGCCTGGTACGCCACGCACCCCTGGTGGGTGACGCGACGCAGGTGCGCGTGGCTCCCCGTCGTCCCGAGCCTGCGCGCGCGGTCCCTGACGCGGTTCCCGCGGAAGGACGACCCCCAGGAGCGGGACCTGGCGGAGTATCTCGACCACCTATGCCACGCGGTCGGCGTGCACCCCGCTCCCGTCTGGCTGCTGGACACCTCCGCGCGCACCGCGAGCGGGCTCGCCTTCGGCCTTCCCCGGCGCCGGTACGTCATCATCGACGCCCCGTTGGTGCCGTACTTCGACACCGACCGTGACACGTTCCGCCTCGTGCTCGCGCACGAGCTGGCACACCTGCGCCACCACGACGTCGACAAGACCTACCTCGCCTTCGGCATCTGGTGGGCCTTCCTGACGGTCGCGGTGCTGCCGTTCGGCGCGCTGACCGTGTACCACGCGGTGTCCGGCGGGCCGCCCGCGCTCCCTCCGGGCGTCGTGCCGTACCTCGTGGACGTGCCCCACGCACTGGGCCTGGCGGCCGCGCTCACCCTGCTCGTCCAACTCGTACGGAACGCGGTCCTGCGGGCGCGCGAGCTGCACGCCGACGCCCTGGCCGCGGCGCACGGCGTGGCCGAGGGAGCCGCTGCGGTCCAGCGGGCGCTGCTGCCCGCGCCCGCCGCCCCGGGCCGGGGCCCGGTACGCCGCGCCCTTTCCGGGCTCGTACGGAGACTGGGGTACTGGCCGACGCCCGAGACGCGGCGGCGCGTTCTGCTCGACCCGACCCTCCTGACCCGACCGACGGTGGGGGAGATGCTCGGCGCGGGGGTCGTCGCCGGTGTCCTCACCGCCGGTGCGGACCCGGTGCTCGACACGCTCTTCCGCCTGCTCTGGGGAAAGCTCAACACCCGGTCGGGCGACCTGGCGGTCGGCTGCGCGATCGGCGCCGGGCTCACCGGAGTGCTCGCCGCGGCGGTCTGGCGGGCCGTCGCGGCGTCCGACCGGGCACGAGGGGCCGGCCGGACACCCGGGTCCGCCCGGGCACGCGCGCCCGGCCGGGCACCGGGGTCCCCGCGTGCCGCCGTCGTGTGGGCGCTTCCCGCCGGACTCGTCGGCGGGTACCTCGCCGGAGCAAGCCTGCCCCTCCTCGCCGACGGGACCGTGCTCCCCGCCACCGGCCTGGAGACGCAGGGCTTCGCCTGGCTGCCGCGGGCCGGGCCGGCGCTGCTCGCCGGGGCCGCGTGCGTCACGGTCTGGCTCGTCTCCGTGGCGCGCGGCCTACTCCCGTACGCGCGCGGCCGTGGACCCCTCTACGCGGTGGTGGCCACGTCCGTCGTCTCCTTCGCCCCGTGGTTCGCCGTCTGGTACTCCCTCCGGCGCGACCACGCGAGCGACGCGTTCCGGCCCGCCGCGGGGGACGCCCCGGACATCGGGTCCTCGATCGGCTGGTACGTGGCGCTCGGCCGGTGGACGGGCACCACCTGGCCCCCGCTCACCGTGCAGGGGAGGCTTCCGCTCGCCCTCGTGGGCCTGCCGCTGACCTGGCTGGTGCCGCTCGCCCTGGCGCTGCTCGCGGGAAGGGCGTACGCGCCTGCTGCGGATGTCCGGCCCCGGCTGCGGAGGGCGCTGGCCGCGGGAAGGGCGCACGACCCCGGCGTGGATGTCCGGCCCCGGCTGCGGAGGGCGCTGCTCGCGGGGCTGGCCGGAGGGGGCGCGGTGATCGCCGCCGGTACGGCGTTGCCGTTCCTCGCGCGGACCGCACTGCCGTCCGCCGTCCTGCACTACTCCGGAACGCGGCAGGACGCCGGGTTCCCGGACGTCTACTGGCACACCTATGTCGCCCTGGCAGGCCTCGCCCAAGGCGCGGTGGCCCTCTGGATCTCCGCCCGGGGGCGCGGACTACGGCCCGTACTCGTCCTGGCCGGCACCGCGTTGACCGCGCTGGCCGCCGCCCTCGGCCGGGCACCGGCCTTCGCGGTGGCCGAGTGCACCGCTCTCTTCGGCGTGCCCGGCCACCGGTGCTCCGTTCCGTTCGCCCCCGAGGTCTTCGCGCAGGACCTGCGGACCATCACCCTGCGCGGCCTGCTGCTGGTCATCCCCGCGGCCCTGCTGGGAGCGGGCGCCGGAGCGCTCGGGCGCCGCCGCACCGCTCCCCGGCAGGGCACCGCGCGTACGGCGGGCAGCCCCCGCGAACCCGCCCGGGCCCTGGGCGTCGTCCTGGCCGTGCTCGTCGTACTCGCCCTGGCAAACCTCGCGGCCGTGGTCCTCGCGCTGCCCGCGGACCATTCCCTCTGGACCGCCTGGCTCAGCGGCTGAGCCAGGCGGCCTGCCGACACGTGCGACGCGAAGGGGTTCAGGCGTCCGCCGCCGGGGCGCCGAGGGCGTCCAGGTCGTCCAGGGCCGCGAGCACGTCCGAGGGCTCGGCCCGCAGTACGTAGTCGGTCGCCACGAAGGCCCAGCGGATCACGCCGGACGCGTCGATGACGTAGGTCGCGGGCAGGGGCAGGGTGCGGCTGTGCCCGCCGTTGACGCGCTGGAGCTCGAAGCCGAGGCTGTCGTAGAGGGCGCCCAGTTCCTCACCCAGGTCGAAGGCGATGCCGTAGCTCCTCGCGACGTCCGAACCGACGTCGCTGAGCACGTCGAAGGTGAGGCTCTGCTTCTCGGCCAGGGACAGCGACTCGTCCGGCACCTGCGGCGAGACGGCGACGAGACGGGCGCCACGCGCGGCGATCGCGCCGTGGTGCTCCTGGAGCGCGCGCAGCGCCACCTGGCAGAACGGGCACCAGGCGCCCCGGTAGAAGGTCAGCACGACCGGCCCGTCGGCGAGCAGCCCGGCCAGGGAGACGTCCTCGCCCGTCGCCGACTTGAGGGTGAAGAGCGGCGCCCGGGCGCCGACGCCGACCGCGCGGGCCGCGATGCCGGAGCCGGCGAGCGCCTCGGCGTTGCGGTCCATGGTCGCCATGGTCTCGGCCGACAGCCGGAGGTGCCGGTTGTCGTGGATGAAGCGGAGTTCGTCGCGCAGGCTCATGCGTGGCCGTCCTTGTCGTGGGTGCCGCGTGCGTATGGGGCCGCGTACGTGTAGGTGTCGCGTACGTGTGGGGCGCGTACGTGTCGCGTACGCGTGGGTGCCGCGTGCTCGTCGGTTGTGCGTCCTCGTCGTTCCGCGGGCACGGGCCATGGCCGTCGCGCCAGCTATCTTGAAACGACCGTTTCAGGATGCTGGTGGTCGCGTACGGGCGTCAAGGGCTAACCTGGACCGAACAGTTCAGGATGGCGGCCGGTGAGGCGGGGAGGGGGGAAGCGGTGCCCGACATCAAGCACTTCGACCCCGACGCGGCCCTGGAGCGCGCCGAGCACCTCTTCTGGAGGCTCGGCGCCGCCACCGTCTCCATCCAGGCCGTCACCGCCGAGACGGGACTCAACCGTTCCAGCCTGTACGCCACCTTCGGCGGCAAGCGGCAGCTCTACCTGGCCGCGCTGCGCCGCTACGTACGCGAACGCGCCCGCCCGGCGTGCGAGCGCCTCGCGGGCGACGGGCGCGGACTGCCCGCCGTCCAGGAGGCCTTCGACGCGCTGATCGACCAGCGCTGCTCCGGCGCGTACGCCGGGTGGGGCTGCATGCTCGTCAACGCCTACGCGGGCGGCGAGGCCGAGGACCCCGACGTGCGCGCCCTCCTCGACGACCACCACCGGCGGCTGCGGGACGCGATGGCCGACGCCCTCGCCGCGGCCCGCGCCGCGGGGCAGCTCGCGCGCCACGTCGACATCGACGCCACCGCCGAGGCGCTGGTCCTCCTCGCGTACGGCGTGAACCTGCGCTCGCGCGCGGGTGCCGCGGCGGAGACGCTCCGGCGCACGGTGGCGACGACGCTGGCAGCCCTCGAGACCCCACCGCCCCGGGCCGACTGACGGCCCCCCGGGGCGGCGGGCGGTACCGGTCAGCCGACGCGGAGCCGTGCCCTTCGCTGCAGCCTGACCGGACCTCAGCCGTTGCGCAGGGTGCGGTCCAGGAGGGGGAGCAGGCGGTCCCAGTGGCGCCGCAGGCCGGAGGCGCTGAACGCGTCGGTGTCGGACATGGTGAAGCCGTGGACGGTGTCGGGGTAGATCTCGGAGGTGTGGCTGACACCCGCGGCGTCCAGGGCTTGGTTCAGTTCCCTGAGGCCCTCGGGGGAGATGTCGCCCGCGGCGTGGCCGAGGTGGACCCGCGCGGTGAGCCGGGAGAAGAGGGCGGGCCCGTCGGCGCCCACGGGGCCGTGGAACGCGGCGACGGCGGCCACTTGGTCGGGGTGGGCCGCGGCGGTGTGCATCGCCAGGAGCCCGCCGATGCAGTAGCCGGTCACCGCGAGCGGACCGGTGGTGACCTCGGGCTGGGCGGTGAGGAACCGGAGGTAGGCCTCATGCTGGCCGCCTGGCACTGCGCGCTGGAGGCCTGGACCTCGTCGGGCGCCGCGCGGCGCGACCGCGCGGCCCTCGTCCAGCACGTGCGCCAGGCCTTCGCGGCCATCCCGGCGGTCGCGGCACTGGCGGCACAGGACGCCTGAGCGGACGCGACGCCGTACGACGGCCCGCCTCGGCCGGCGTCCCTGGCGGGGCGTCCCTCGCTCATGACCTGGGCGCACCACCCGGTATCACGTGCGCCCAGGCGCATGACCGCGACGCTGGAGGCGCCCTTGCGGCCTTTGCACTTCCCCCGCGCCGTGCCCATGTCGCTTCGAGCCTCGCCGAAATGATTCCGTGCCGTCCGTCACGGTGCGAACCTGATGACACCTGATGACAATCGTCTCAAGAGGGGGCTCATGGGCACCTAGTTCCTGAAGTGATGGATAAGCGGGCAAGCGAACACGTGGACAAGTGAACACGTGGACATGTGGGGCACGTGGGCATGGGGGATGCTGTGCAGGTGCTGCAGGAGTCGGCGAGGTGTCGGAAGCCGACGGGAACAGGAACATCGGGCACGTCACGGAGGCGGCAGTGACGGCGCGGGTGTTCGTCGTCGACGGCCACCCCCTCTTCAGAGCCGGAGTGCGGCAGGTCGTGGAGGACGCGGCGGACCTGGAGATGGCGGGGGAGGCCAGCACGGGCGAGGAGGCCGTCGAGGCCTTGCGGGACGGACATGTGGTCGCCGATGTCGTCCTCATGGACCTGCTGCTCCCCGACTGCTCCGGTATCGAGGCGACCCGGGCCATCATCGGGGAGGCACCCGCCGAGCCCGACGCGCCGCGGGTGCTGTTCGTCTCCGGGGCCGCCGAGGACGACGCGGTCGTGGCCGCCCTGCGCGCGGGGGCGCGGGGCTACATGGTCAAAGGGGTCCAGGGCGAGGAACTGGTGCGTGGTCTGCGCACGGTGGCGCAGGGCGGCGCGGTGTTCAGCGCGGCCGTGGCCGACCGCCTCGGCCGCTACTTCTCCGCCGTCCACGAACTGCCCGTGCGGGCCGCCTTTCCCGATCTCACCGATCGCGAGCGCGAAGTGCTCGATCTGGTCGCCCGGGGCCTCAGCAACCGCCGAATCGCCCGCGAGCTGGTGCTTTCGGAGAAGACCGTGCGCAATCACGTCTCTCGGGTGTTCGCCAAGCTCCGTGTGGCGGACCGGGTGGAGGCGGCGGTGCGGGCCCGGGACGCGGGGCTCGGCACCTGACGGGCCACCACGGGCGCGCATGCGGGACGAGACCGGGACCAGGCACTCAGGCACCCGGGACTCGGGGCCCCCTAGCGTGAAGGTGCTCGGGAGAGGCGGGCGAGCCCGGCACCCGTGCCCTCGTTCCCGTCTCTCGATCGTGATCGAGTCGAAGGGAACAGGTGAGACGAGCATGGAGACGAACGACGTCTACGAGCCGCCCGCGCTGGAAGAGATCGGCGGCTTCGCGGAACTGACCATGGCCTTCGGGCCGTGCGTCGAGAACGACTGGCTGCTGGGCACCGCCTGGATCTGCTGATCCGACGGACCCGTCGGCGGGACGGGCAGCCGTGCCCGCCACGGCGCGGTGGTGGAGGCCGTACGTCCTCCACCACCGTGCCGATCCCGCTCCGCACAGGGGCAGCTCCGGCCCGGCGGCCTCGCTCGGCGGTCGCGCCCGGTGGCCTTCGCCCGGAAGCCTCGCTCGCTGGCCTTCGCCCGGCAGTCGCCGCCCGGCGATCCTCCGCACGCACCTCGCCGCCCCCGCGCCGACGCAGTCGCCGGGCGAGCGGCCCGAACCGTACGAAGGGAACCGCCCTGACATGGACTTCGTCGTGTTGCCCGACAGCCCGGCCACGCCGGCCGTGGCCGAGCCGCTGACCCGTGGCCCGGATGTCCGGGTGGTCCACCACGCCTCGGGGCGCCCCTGGCTCGTGGGCCGTTGGGCGGACGACGAGTTCGCGCTGGTGACCGCCGGGCCCCGGCGCCTTGCCGTCCTGGGCCGCTCGACCGTGGACCGGCACCGGGTGGAGCGCGCGCTGGCCGAGGCGCGAACAGCGGGCCAACTCGACGGCGTGGCACGCTCGTTGCCCGGTTGCTTCCACCTCGTGGCCTCCATCGACGGGTGGACGCGGGCGCAGGGGAGTCTGTCCACCGCACGGCAGATCTTCTTCGCCGACGTCGGAGGCGTCACCGTGGCCGCCGACGGGCCGCACCGGCTCGCGCGGTGGGCGGACACCGGCCGGGGCGACGACGCCACCCCGGCCGCCGACCGGGACCTGATCGCGCTGCGCCTGCTGACCCCGGCCCCGCCCTGGCCGCTCTCCCTGCGCCCGGTGTGGTCGGGGGTGTCGGCGCTCGGGGTGGGCTGCCGGCTGGAGCTGGGCCCGGACGGCAGCGCCCGCGAAGTGCGCTGGTGGGCGCCGCCGGAGCCCGACGCGCCGCCGGAGGAGGCGGCCGGGCACATCCGCCGGGCCCTGCTCGCCTGTGTCGGAGCGCGCACCCGTGCCACCCTCAGCGCCGATCTGTCCGGCGGCCTGGACTCCACCAGTCTCTGCTTCCTGGCCGACGCGGCGGGCGCCGACCTCGTCACCCACCACTGGTCACCGGTGGACCGCGCGAACGACGACACCGAATGGGCCGAACGCGCCGCCCGCCACCTGCCCGCCGCCCGGCACTACATCACCGCCGTCCAGGACGGCCCCACCTGGTACGAGACGCCGGCCACCGCCGACGCCGGCCACGAGGAGGGACCGCTGCCCTGGGCCCGCAACCGCGCCCATATGCGGCGCCTGCTCTCCTCCGTGGCCACGGACGGATCGCGCTGCCACCTCCTGGGCGTCGGGGGCGACGAACTGTTCGGCGTCCTGCCCACCGCCCTGTGGTCGCTGGTCCGCAGCCACCCGCTCGGCAGCCTCCCCAGGATCCACCGCTTCCGGGCCCTCAACCGCTGGACCCTGACGTCGACCGTACGCGGACTCGCCGACGGCGCCTCCTTCGCCGCATGGCTGCGGTCCACCGCCGACCGGCTCACCGCACCCGCGCCGGGCCCCGGGGACGCGCTGCTCGGCTGGGGCTGGGAACCCCGTATGCCGCCCTGGGCGACCGCCGACGCCGTCGACGCCGTACGCCGGCTGCTGCGGGACACCGCCGAACGGGAGCGCCCCCGCCCGCACCACCGGGACCGGGCCCAGCACCAGACCCTCGACATCGTCGTCCAGTCGGGCAGCGCCCTGCGCCAGCTCAACGCCGCGCTCCAGGACGTGGGGGTCACCTGCGAGGCGCCCTTCCTCGACGACCGGGTCGTCGAGGCCGCCCTGTCCGTGCGGATCGCGGACCGTCTGGTGAGCGGGGACTTCAAACCCGTGCTGCGGCGGGCCGTGCGCGGCATCGTGCCCGAGGAGATCCTGGCCCGCCGCAGCAAAGGGGAGTTCAGCGCCGAGGCCTTCCAGGGCATCCGCCGCAACCGCGGGGACCTGCTCGACCTCTGCGACGACCTGCGCCTTTCCCGGCTCGGCCTCGTCGACCCCGACGCCCTGCGCACCGCCCTGCTCGGCCCCAAGACCCAATCCCGGCAGCTCGTCCCGTACGAGAACACGCTGGCCTGCGAGAGCTGGCTGCGGTCCGCGGCGGCACCCGCGCCCGGGACCGCGTCCCTGGCTGGAGAGACTCCGTGACCTTCGCCCTGAAACCCGACGTCACCGCCACCGACACCGAGGACGGGCTGGTCCTGCTCGACGAGCGCAGCGGCCGGTACTGGCAGCTCAACCGCTCCGGCGCGACCACCTTGCGGCTGCTCCTCGACGGGCACACGCCCGAAGAGACCGCCCTCCGGCTCGCCCGGCTCCACCCCGATGCCGCCGACCGCGCCCTGACGGACGTACGCGCGCTGCTCGCCGCCCTGGACCGGGCCCGGCTGGTGGTGACGGCATGAGCATGCAGGTCGTCGGAGAGACCGGGGCCCCGCTGCCCTGGCACCGGCAACTGAGCGCGCGGGCGGCCGTCGGCGCGGCCCGGTTGCTGGTGCTGCTGCCCCCGCGCCGCCTGCGCCAGGCACTGGCGGTGGCCCGCCGCGGGTCCCGCGCCGCCACGCACCAACAGGCCCTCGACGCCCGCCGGGCGGTGGTGACCGTGAGCGCCCGCTGCGCCGGCCGGGGCTGTCTGCAACGCTCCGTCGCCACCGTACTGCTGTGCCGTCTGCACGGCCGGTGGCCCGACTGGTGCACCGGGTTCCGTACGCAGCCGTTCCGCGCCCACGCCTGGGTGGAGGCCGGCGCGCGAGCCGTCGGCGAGCCGGGTGACGTCACCCTCTTCCGCACCGTCATGAGCGTCCGGCACCGCGACGGAGGCCGCCGATGAACACGGTCGTCGCCCCCGGGACCGGCCGCCGCGCCGCCGGTGGCGCGAACGGCGTCGCCGTCCTGGCCGAGGGACTGACCAGGGCGTACGGCGGTCGGCAGGCGGTGACCGACCTGGACCTGACCGTCCCGGCCGGCCGGACCTTCGGCTTCCTCGGCCCCAACGGCGCGGGCAAGAGCACCACCATCGGCATGCTGTGCACCCTGCTGCGCCCCACCTCCGGCCGGGCGCTGGTGGCCGGGTACGACGTGACGCACGAACCCCACGAAGTACGCCGCCGTGTCGGCCTCGTCTTCCAGGAGTCCACGCTCGACGTCGACCTGACCGCCATGGAGACCCTGCGCTTCCACGCCGACCTGTTCGGCATCCCGCGACGGCGGCGGCTCGACGCGATCATGGACATGCTGGAACTGGTGGAACTGACCGAGCGCCGCCACGCCCCCGTCCGCACCTTCTCCGGCGGTATGCGACGGCGCCTGGAGATCGCCCGCGGTCTGCTGCACACGCCTCAGGTGCTCTTCCTGGACGAACCCACGACCGGCCTCGACCCGCAGACCCGTGCCGCCATCTGGGACCACCTGCGCCGACTGCGTGAGGAGCGGGACGTCACCGTCTTCCTCACCACGCACCAACTGGAGGAGGCCGAACACTGCGACCGGATCGCCATCATGGACGAGGGCGAACTCGTCGCGGACGGAACTCCCGCCGCGCTCAAGGCCGTGGTCGGCTCCGACCTCATCACCGTACGCACCGCCGACGACGCGGCAGCGGCCCTGGCCGTCCGCGAACGCCTCGGCCTCGAGGCGGAGACGGCCACGGACGGGCTGCGCATCCGGGTGGCCGACGGAGCCACTTGGGTGCCCAGGATCTGCGGCGCTCTGCCCTTGACCGTGCACGCGGTGACCGTGACGCCGCCGACTCTCGACGACGCCTTCCTGCACTACACCGGCCGCACCATCCGTGAGGCCGACAACGAGCCGGCCGGGCTGCCGGTACCCGCTTCGAGGAGGTGACCATGGGAACGGCAGACACGGCAGACACGGCAGACACGGCAGACACGGCAGACACGGCAGGAACGCCTGGCATGGCAGGAACGCCTGGCATGGCAAGCCTGTCCCGCACCGCAGGTGCCGCCGCCCGGCGCGGACGTCTCGCCGCGGATCTGCGCGCCGTCCGTGTGCTGTGGCAGCGGGAGGTCATCCGGTTCGGGCGCAACCGCCTGCGGATCGCGATGAGCGTCGTCATGCCGATGATGTTCCTGCTCGTCTTCGGCACCGGCCTCAACGCGGCCGTGCCCACCGAGCAGGATGACGCCGGGGACTTCCGTACCTTCTTCTTCCCCGGCGTCCTCCTCATGGCGGTGCAGGCACCGGCCGTGGCGGCGGGCGCGTCCGTCGTCTGGGACCGGCAAGCCGGCTTCCTGCGCCAATTGCTCGTGGCACCCGTCCGCCGCACCCCGCTCCTTACCGGAACCTGTCTGGGGGGCGCGACCGCCGGCCTCGGCTACGCGATCCCCGTGCTGTGCCTCGCCGGCCTTGTCGGCATCCCCTACCGGCCCGAACTCCTCCTGGTCCTCGCGGAACTGGCGCTCATCGCCTTCGCCTTCACGGCACTCGGTGTCCTGGTGGCCGTGTGCGCCAAGCGTCCCGAGACCTTCCAGATCGTGATCGGGCTGTGCATGATGCCGTTGCTGTTCCTGTCCGGGGCGGTCTTCCCGGCCGGCGGACTGCCCGGCTGGCTGGGCACCGTCGTAGGCCTCAACCCCCTCACCTACGCGGTCGACGCCCTGCGACGCACCCTCCCGGGAGAGGGCGTCGCAGGGCTCGGCGGCCGGGCGGCCGGGCCGCAGTGGGGGGACTGGACCCCTTCGGTGGCCGCGGAGCTGGGCTGCGTGGCCGCCCTGGCGGCGCTGGCCCTGACCGTCGCCACGTACCGCTTCTCCCGCAGCGAGTGAGTCCCGCGCGGGGCGTCAGGGGCGTTAGCTGATCCCTCGCGGATACGGGAAGGACTGGAATGCGGCGTCGAGCCATCGCGGCCCCCGCGGCAGCCAGGTCGCGGCGAACCGTACGACCGTCTCCCGGGGCAGCGGCGGACTCGGCGTCTGTGTCGAGGGCTTGGCCACCGACTGCAACGCCCACGCGTACGCGTTGAGCGGGGCGAACGCCACCCAGCGCGGTCGGTCGATGCCCAGCAGCATCATCGCCCGCATATAGGCGTGCCAGGTGTGGTAGCCGACCGGGGCACGGCCGGGCGGCGAGTCCATCGTGTGCACCGGTGAGCGGACGTTCTCGCGGCGCGGGTCGTAGAGCACGCCCTGGCCGAAGTAGGCGAAGGCGGCGACCAGCCGGGGATCGTAGGGACGGTACAGGCTGTCGAAGACCTCCAACTGGATGCGCGAGACCACTCGCAGGGGTTCCTCGATCGGTGCCATGAAGGCCTGGAAGTTGCCCGGGTACTCGGGTGACTTGCTCATCTCCTGCCACACCGTGCGGAAGCCGCTCTCGATGCTGCCGCCGACGTGCGCACCGATGGCCCGGTACGCGGCGAGCAGTTCCGGCGACGCCCGGTACAGGGCGACCTCGTCGAGCTGGTACCAGACCTCGTTGGCCCGGCGGTCGCCCAGCATGCCGGGCACGGGCGGCAGTTCCGACGTCCTCTCCGTGCCGGTGCCGGTGCCGGTGCCGGCCCGCGCCGGGGCGATGCCTGTCGTCACCAGGCCGGCCAGTGCGGCGGCACCGACGGAGGCGCGGAGCAGTTGTCTGCGGTCGAGCGGCCGGTCGAGCGGCCGGTCGAGCGGTGGGGCGAGCGGTCGGCCGAGTGGATTCGACATGGAAGGTTCCCCCGCTTCTGTTCGTGTTCGCCCGCGTGGGCCGGACGGGTCGTCGCCCACAGCCCGCCACCGTAGGGCGCCGTGCGTCCTGGGCACCCGGGCCGGGTGTCCCGGCCATGTCCCCAAGCTCCACCTCTCGCGGTCCTACGGGGCGTGGTGCTGTGGTCCCGCGGTCCACGGCTGTGGCGTCATGGGCGGGCGGGGAGACCGCGGTCCGGGGCGGCGGCCGTGCCGCGCGTGCCGGCGCAGAGGATCCGCAGCCCCAGGGACGTCGCCGAGTGCAGCACGTACTTGCCGTCGCGGCGGCTGGTCACGAGGCCGCCGTTCCGCAGGACGTCGAGCTGGTGGCTGGCGCTCGACAGTGCCAGACCCACCGCCGTGGCGATCTCGGAGGTGGTCCGGCCGTCGCTGCGCCTGACCACCTCCGCCAGTACCGCCGCCCGGGACCGGCCAAGCAGCCGGGCCGTGCCGCCCTCGGTCGCGTGCGCGATGACCAGCGGGCTTCTGGTCGCGGGAAAGACCAGCACCGGCGGCTGCTCCGCGTCGGCCGGCGCGGTCGGGCGGCGCCAGCAGAAGTACGAGGGGACGAGGAGCAGACCGCGCCCCTGAAGGTACAGGTCACGGTCGACGGGATAGTCGACCTCCAGGAGGGGACTCTTCCAGTGGGCGAACGGGCGCAAGCTGTCCAGGAGGGCACGGGTGCCACCGCCCAGCAGGGCCCGGGCTCTGCGGCCGATGTCGTCTCGGACGACCGCGCGGACCTCGGCCCAGTGCGGTTCCAGCAGGGTCCTGAAGTAGTCGGCGAGTGCGTCGGTCAGCGGGGTGAGTCCGGCACCGCCGCCCGGCCTGCCCAGAGCCGTGGCCCAGCCGGGGAGCGGATGGGACTCGGCAAGCCGGGCCAGGTCGCGGGCGAGCTGCGGGCGCGGGGTGGCGCGCAGGAGGTCGAGTTCCTCGGCCAGGGCGGCCCCGGTCACCGGCGGGGTGAGGAAGTCCGGGATGTAGCCGAAGCTCGGGACCAGCGTGCCCAAGTGCCGGAGAGAGTGACGCAGTGGCGCGTCACGCGGGACCCGGTGCCGGGCCGAGCGACGCCAGTGGCCGAATTCGAGTGGCCCCTGCCCGGTCCGTAGGCGACACAGGCTGCAGACGATCTCCCACAGCGGATCGGGCTCCCGCGCCAGCCGGATGTTCTGCAGGTCGTCGGTGGTGAAGTGGATGCGAAGCATGTCCCCTCCTTCGAAGCCGCGCGAGCCGGGAGACTGCCAGGGAAGACGCACCCCGGCGACGAGCGGTTGTCTCCTCGCCCGGGCGCCCCCCGGTGCTCCGCACACGGATGCCGCGCCCCCTTCTCTTCGCGTCCGCGGCGACGGCCGAGGCTCTGCCCACGCTCCGGGCCGCTGTCGTACAGCACGGTGTCCGCGGTCACGGGCGGCGCCTCCCGGCGGATCGCATACAGCCCGCGTCGCCGGACAGACTGAACTCTGCACCGTGTGCCGACAGCGGCAGCCGGCACGGTGGCAGAAGGTGAGACGAAGGTGGCCCGGGCGCGATGTGCGTCCGGGCCTGTGACGAGGGGGGAAGGCCGATGCCTGAACAGGATGCTCCCAGCGGCCCGAAGCCGGGGCCGGAGCCGGAGCCGGAACGGGAGCCGGAGCCGGGTCCGGAACTGAAGCCGCGGCCGCAGCCGCGGGGGAGGGCGCGCCGGGCGCGGGAAGCCGTCGCGGAGGCCGACCGGTGGGCAGGGGCACCGCGCCACACCGCGACCCACCCGAGCGCGGCCCGCCGCAGAGCCGAGGGGGTCGCGTGAGCCTGGATCAGGTCCCCGCCCCGGCCGCCGGCGCGTCCGCACCCGACAGCGACGTCCAGGCCACCCGCAAGCAGCGGTTGCGCCGACGCCTCGAGCGGCTCATCGGCATCGCCGCGACCGAGGGCAACGAACTCACCCCGCTGCGGAACGGCGACGAGATCTTCCCGGCCATGCTGGACGCCATCCGCGGCGCCACCCACACGATCGACATGATGACGTTCGTGTACTGGCGCGGCCAGATAGCCCGCGACTTCGCCGCGGCCCTCGCGGACCGCGCCCGCGCGGGCGTACGGGTGCGCCTGCTCCTCGACGGCTTCGGCGCCAAGGAGATCGAGCGCGACCTGCTGGAGGAGATGGACAGCGTCGGCGTGGAGGTCGCCTGGTTCCGCAAGCCGCTGTGGCTCTCCCCGTTCAAGCAGAACCACCGCTGCCACCGCAAGGCCCTGATCGTCGACGAGCACACCGCCTTCACCGGCGGCGTCGGCATCGCCGAGGAGTGGTGCGGCGACGCCCGCGGCCCGGGCGAGTGGCGCGACACCCACGTCCGGGTGCGGGGCCCGGCGGTGGACGGCATCGCGGCGGCGTTCGCGCAGAACTGGGCCGAGTGCCACACGGAGTTGTACGACGACCGGGACCGCTTCCACGAGCACGAGCAGGCCGGCACCTCGGTCGTGCAGGTGGTGCGCGGCTCGGCCAGCCTCGGCTGGCAGGACATGCAGACGCTGATGCGCGTCGTGCTCACCTCGGCCGAGGAGCGCTTCCGGCTGGCCACCGCCTACTTCGCCCCCGACACGTACTTCGTCGACCTGCTGTGCGCCACCGCGCGCCGCGGTGTCACGGTGGAGATCCTGCTGCCGGGCCCGTACACCGACCAGCGCGCCTGCCGGCTCGCCGGTCAGGGCCACTACACGAGGCTCCTGGAAGCCGGTGTGCGGATCTTCCAGTACCAGCCCACGATGATGCACGCGAAGGTCGTCACCGTGGACGGGGTGGCCGCCCTGATCGGCTCCACCAACTTCAACCGCCGCTCGATGGACCACGACGAGGAGGTCATGCTCGCCGTCCTCGACGAGGGCTTCACCGCCGCGCTGGACGACGACTACGACCGGGACCTCGCCCGCGGCGTCGCCATGGACCCGGCCCGCTGGCGGCGGCGGGCCGCCGTGCAGCGGGCGAAGGAGGCGGCTGTCAGGGTGATCGGCCGTTTCCTGTGAGCGGGCCCGCGGGTTGCTGTGCATGGGTGACCGCGGTGCACGGCCGAGCGCCGTGCACGGCCGGCCGCGATCCGCGGGCGGCCGCGGCGCATGGCCGACGGCGATGCGGGTAGGCGGCGCCTCGCCGGACAAGGGACGGCGGACCTGAGCACACGCGAGGAGGGGCACGAATGACGACGATGACGGTCAGCAGCACCCAGGTGGGAACGCGGGAGCTGCCGGAGATCGGTGACCCCGCCAAGGTGGCTCCGCAGGACGCCCGGGCGCTGTCGAAGCTGTTCTTCGAGCGGCTCTCCGTCCTGGAGGAGGGCACGCACGAGTACCAGTACGCGCGCAACACGCTGATCGAGATGAACATGTCCCTGGTCCGCTTCGCGGCCGGCCGCTACCGCAGCCGGAACCCGGAGGAGCTGGAGGACATCGTCCAGGTCGGCATGATCGGGCTGATCAAGGCGATCGACCGGTTCGAGCTCTCCCGCGAGGTGGAGTTCACCTCCTTCGCCGTGCCGTACATCGTGGGCGAGATCAAGCGGTTCTTCCGGGACACCTCCTGGGCCGTGCACGTGCCCCGGCGGCTGCAGGAGGCGAGGGTGCACCTCGCGCGGGCCACCGAGGAGCTGCGCAGCCGCCTCGGGCGCACGCCCACCGTCAAGGAACTCGCCGAGCTGATGAGCCTGAGCGAGGAGGAGGTCACCGAGGCCCGCATCGCCTCCAACGGCTACAGCGCCGCCTCCCTGGACGCCGCCCTCACCCACGACGACGAGAGCGAGACGCCGCTGGCGGACTTCATCGGCCGTGACGACGCCGCCCTCGAACTGGTGGAGGACTTCCACTCCCTGGCCCCGATGATCGCCGCCCTCGACGAGCGGGAGCGGCAGATCATCCACTGGCGGTTCGTCGACGAACTCACCCAGAGGGAGATCGGCGAGCGGCTCGGCGTCTCGCAGATGCACGTCTCCCGGCTGCTCTCGCGTTGCCTGGCCCGGCTCCGCGAGGGCCTGCTCGCCACGAACTGAGGCCCCGCGCCGGCACGGTGGGGCCCGCGCATCCCCGCAACAGCCCGCCAGGCCGTCCCTGGCGGGCTGTTCATTGGTATGGACATGCTCAAATCGTCAAGCTAATCTCGAACTTGGTCTAGACCGCGTCGGACGTGTGCCCTCCGGTTGTTGCCGTACTGCCGTCCTGTCCCGCTCGCCCGGCAGTGCGCCCGAGGTGTGCGTCCGCCCCCACCCGCACCTCGGACCAGGGAGCCCACCATGCGCAGGAAGCTCACCTCCTTACTCGTCGGCCTCGGCATCGCCGGGTCGGCCGTGCTGGCCACCGGCGGCAGCGCCCAGAGCCACGGCTACACCGACTCGCCCGTCAGCCGCCAGCAGTTGTGCGGCAACGGCACCGTCCGCAACTGCGGCCAGATCCAGTGGGAGCCGCCGAGCGTGGAGGGCCCCAAGGGCTTCCCCGCGCGCGGGCCCGCCGACGGCCGCATCTGCGCGGGCGGCATCGGGCGCTTCTCCGAGCTGGACGACCCGCGCGGCGGGAACTGGCCGGCCACCAAGCTGACCGCGGGCCAGAGCCACACCTTCGTCTGGCGCATCACCGCCCGGCACGCCACCACCGACTTCCGCTACTACATCACCAAGGACGGCTGGGACCCCAGCAAGCCGCTGACCCGGGCCGACCTGGACCCGCAGCCCTTCCTCACGGTGCCCTTCGGCGGCCGCCAGCCCGGCTCCACGGTCACCCACGCCGGCACCCTGCCCCAGAAGACCGGCCGCCACCTCATCCTCGGCGTCTGGACCATCGCCGACACCGGCAACGCCTTCTACGCCTGCTCCGACGTACGCTTCTGAGGTGCCCTCGGGCCCGGCCGGGTCCGCACGACCACCCGGCCGCGCCCGCCCGGTGGGCGAGCACCGAACCGACCCCGGGCCGGCCCATCGGCCCGGGGTCCCGCCGTCCGACGCCCGGCGCCCCGCCTCGCGGTCACGGTGACGCACCCGGCGCCGCATCCGTGGCGGCCGTGTGACGGCGCCGCAGGCTGAGCCGCGCGGACAGCAGGCCGGCCACGCCGACCAGGGTCCACAGGGCCCACGGGCCGAGCGCGTACACGGCGCCGCCGACGAGCGGCCCGGCGCCCGTCCCGATCGTGTAGGCGACGCCGTGCAGACCCTGGTAGCGCCCGGTCATCCCCGGGGGAGCGAGACCGCCCAGGTAGGCCTGCGAGATGGAGCTGGTCAGCATCTCGCCGAGGCTCCAGACCACCACCGTCGCCGCCAGCGGGCCCATGCCGGTCATGAACCCCGTCAGCGCGAGGCCCGCGCCGGTGACGAGATTGCCGACGGCCAGGACGTACTCCGGCCGGCGGCGGGCGACCACACCGGTGAGGGGCAGCTCCAGGGCCAGCACGAGCAGGCCGTTGAGGCCGATGAGGAGGCCGAAGTCGCGCTCGCTCAGCCCCACGTCGTCGACGTGCAGGGGCAGGCCGACCGTGGACTGGACGTAGACGAACTCGGCGCACACGGTCATCAGCAGGAAGCGCGTCAGGGCGCGGTCGGCGAGCACCTCCCGGTACCCCGCCGCCCGGTCGGCCCGCGCGTGCGCGCCGCCGCGGCCGGTCCGCGCCCCGGGCGGGTCCCGCAGCAGCACCCCCACGACCACGCCGAACAGCAGGCACGCGACCGCGTTGCCCAGAAACAGCCCCGCGTACGAGGTGGCGGCGAGCACACCGCCGATGACGCCGCCCAGGGCCGCGCCCACGTTCATCGCGAACCGGAACACCCCGAAGGCGGCGAGCCGTTCCTGGTGGGACGCCGCCACGGAGTCGAGCAGCGCGGCGGCCGCGGCCGGCCGGTAGACCTGGGACGTCACCCCGATCAGACCGACCACCGCGACGACGACCGGCAGCGGGCCGAGGTACGGCACGAGCGCCGTGAGACCCGACGTGGACACGGCGGAGAACACGATGGTCCAGCGCCGGCCGACCCGGTCGGCGAGGTGCCCGCCGACGGCGTTGCCGAGCACCTTGCCCACCCCGGACGCGCCCAGGACGAGACCCGCGGCACCGGCGGAGTGGCCGCGCCCGGTCAGGTAGAGCACGAGGAACACGGGCAGGAAGTTGCCGACCTGGTTGACCAGGATGCCGAGGCTGATGACCCACACCCGGCCCGGCAGGCCACGCAGCGCGTCGCGGAACCGCGGCTCGGTCCCGTGCGGCCGGGGAGGCGCCGCGCTCACGCGACCGGCTCCGTCCGCACACGCAGGGCCGCGGCCAGCCGTCTGCCGTGCGCGACCGCCTCGGCGGCGGTGGCGCCCCGGGCGACGACGTGCCCGGCCTTGTCCTCGTTCCAGGTCAGCGGCGGCACCACCGCACCCGGCACCGCCCGCACCTCAAGCTCCACCAGCGCCGGGTCCGCGCGCACGGCCTCGGCGCCGGTCACCTCCACGACCCGCCCGGGCCGCGGCGTGAGGAACCGTACGGCCGCCCCGCCCCGGGGCGGGGGTGCTGCGGCGAGCGGTTCCAGCAGGCCGAACGCGGCGCCCAGCGCGTACCGCTCCATGTCGACGCCGTGGACGGTCTCCGTCAGCTCGTTGATCCGATCGCCGCCGACGCGGTTGTGCGACTCGACGATCCGCGGGCCCCGCGCGGTGAGCTTGACCTCCGTGTGCGCGGGCCCGTCGCGCAGCCCCACCGCGTCCAGGACATCGCGCACCAGCCAGGCGACCTCGCGCAGTGTCCCGGCCGGGCGGGCGCTGGGCTGGGCGTGTCCGACCTCGACGAAACCGGGGCCGCCGCACTCCTTGTCGGTCACCGCGACGACCACGTGCCGGCCGTCGAAGGACAGGGTCTCCACGCTGACCTCCGGCCCGTCCAGGAACTCCTCCATGAGGAACGCGTCGAAGGAGTCGGCACCGGCGAGGTCCCCGGCCCTCCAGGGCCTGTCGCCGAGGGACCGGAACCGCCGCACGACGCCGTCCACGTCGGCCCGGTCGCGGACGGGGAAGACGCCCAGACTGCCCGACTCCCGGAGCGGCTTGACGACGAACGGCAGCCCGTGCGCCGCGGCGAACTCCCGTACGTCCTCAGTACGACGGCCGATCGCGAAGGCCACCGGACTGATGCCGCGCGCGGCCAGGTGCCGACGCAGCCGCCCCTTGTCCAGCAGCAGTTCCACGGTGGCGACGGACGTCCCCGGCAGGCCGAGCGCCTCGTTGATCCGCGCCGCCGGCAGCAGCCCCGGCTCGAACAGCGACACGGCCGCCCGGAACGGGTACGCCGCGTGCAGCGCCCGCACCAGGGTAAGGAGCCGGTCGACGTCGCCGTAGTCGAGCAACAGCGCCTGGTCGACGCACGGGTGGTGGCCGCGGTCGTACGCGTCCGGGTACTGGACGTGGACCACGTCCAGGCCCAGCTCCCACGCCTTGCGCACGTGCGCGCTCCGGCCGCCGACGACCAGGACGCGAGGCCGCCCGGCGGTGCGCGCCGGGGACCGTCGGCCGGTGGGGACGACATCGTCGGACAAGGTGGCTCCCTCTCTCACGTTTCCTCCCGGCGGCTTCTTCGCCCGGCGGCGTGCCGCCGCGGCCGGGCCCGGGGCCACGACGGCGCCCAGGCCTGCGCCCACGGCGCACCGGGCCCGGGCCACGGCTCCCGTGCGGCCGCATCACGCTATGACGGGTTCCGGACAATCGACTTCCGGTACCGGAGGGGGCCGCCTAATCTGCTCGGGTGCCGACCGAACTCAGCCCGACCGCGCGGGCCCTGCGCACCATGGAGATCCTCCGGAACCGCCCCGGCGCGACGGCGCACGAGCTCGCCGCGGCGCTGGGGGTCACCGAGCGGGCCGCGCGCCGCTACATCGCGATCCTCAAGGAGGCCGGCGTCCCGGTGGAGTCGACCCGGGGCCCGTACGGCGGGTACCGGCTGGGCCGCGGGACGCGGCTGCCGCCGGTGGTCTTCACGGAGGCGGAGGCGCTGGGCCTCGTCATGGCCGCGCTCGACGACTCCGACGAACTCGTGGGACAGGCGCTGGGCAAGGTCATCCGGGCCCTGCCGGAGCAGCTCGGCCGCCAGGCGGCGACGCTGCGCGACCACGCGGCGGCCGCGCCCGACCCGCGCTCGGTGCGGCCCGACCCGGCCGTCACCGGCGCGCTGGTCACGGCGTCGGCCGCCCGGCGGAGCGTGCGCGTGGCGTACCGGAGCGAGGCGGGGAACGAGTCCGAGAACGAGGTGGACCCCTGGGCGGTGGTCGTCCGCCACGGCCGCTGGTACCTGCTGTGCCGCTCGCACCGCGCGGACGCCGTCCGCACGTACCGGGTCGACCGGATAGGCGCGGTCCAGGAGACGACCCGCACCTTCGCACCACCCGAAGGACTCGACCCGGTGGCAGCCCTGGAGGAGAACCTGGGCACGGGCTGGGAGTACCGCACCCACGTAGTCTTCGACGCCCCTCTGTCCGAGGTGGCCCCCTGGGTCAGACCCCCCATGGGACGACTGGAGGCCTCCGGCGACCGCTGCGTCCTGCGCGGCAGCACGGGCACGCCGGACATGTACGCGGAAAAATGGCTGGCCAGGATGCCGTTCCCGTTCCGCGTCGAGGGCGGCCCGGAACTCCGCGCGGCGGTGGCGGCGGTGGCCGCCCGCTTCTCGGCGGCGGTGAACTTTGGTGCCGCGCCGGGCGCGCCGGAGCCTGGCCCTGCCGGGGCACGGTGAGCCGCCCGCCGTGCTGGGTCGGTGGAGCGCTGGATGTGCCCTGAGGCGGTCACAGCCTCGAGATGCGGGCCCTCCAGGACCAGCCGACGCTGAGCACCGCGTCCCGCAGGGGGTTCTTCAGGTCCGCGGTGTCAGTCCTTGCCTGCCTCTCGAACCGGCGCTTCCCGTCAGGTCCGCGTTCGAGCGTCCAGGCGGAGGACACGTACCGGTACTGGCCTCGGCCCCAGGTGTACAGGGCGCCGCTCTCGTTGCCCAACTGCCGCTGGTAGTCCAGGCAGCGGACCTGGTGCTCGTCCGGCATCAAGCGCATCCGCGTCTGCGGCACCGAGTCGTCTCTGACCCTGCAGAAGTACGCGCGCCACGCGGGGTCCGTGACGTGCCAGTGCGCCACCAGGTCGGCTTTCTCCTTGGGCAGCCCGGCACGTATGGTCCATGGGGCGCCGGCCCTGTTGAGGCCGAGCAGCGCCGCACGAACCTCCTCCGGCGAGCGGGGGACGCTGCCCGCGGGAGGGCGCGTGACGCGTTCGAAGCGACTGAAGAGACCCATGGGAGCAACCTATGCGGTGAGCGCGGGGCGAGCGCCGGCTACACCAGGTCGGGGGGCGCGGTGGGCCAGCGGGTCCCGGACGACGTCCTGCGGTCGGAGGTGGGTGCGGAAGTCGGGCAGGCCGCTGGTGTGCCGGGGCGTCTGCCGGATGGTGATCCTGCTCCCGTCGTTGCCGTGGCCGCGGTCGGCTTCGGGTGGGCCGCCCGACCCGGCCCACTGCATTCGACGTCACATAGCCTGCAGCCATGACTGAGACACTGACGCCGACTCCCGACGACGCCTTGAAGACGCTGCTGGCCGGTAACCAGCGGTTCGTCGCCGGTTCGCCCGAGCACCCCAACCAGGACGCCGCACGCCGCGCCGCGACCGCACCGGGGCAGAGTCCCTTCGCGGTGCTGTTCGGATGCTCCGACTCCCGGCTGGCCGCCGAGATCATCTTCGACCGGGGGCTGGGCGACCTGTTCGTGGTCCGCACCGCCGGGCACGTGGTCGGCTCGGAGGTGCTGGGCAGCATCGAGTACGGGGCGAGCGTGCTGGACTGCCCGCTGGTCGTGGTCCTGGGCCACGACTCGTGCGGCGCGATCGCGGCAGCCAAGGAGGCCGCCGACGGCGGCCGGGCGCCCGCCGGCTTCGTCCGTGACGTCGTCGAGCGGGTGACCCCGAGCGTGCTGGCGGCCCGCGCCGCCGGACGCGGCCAGGACGAGGAGATCCTGCACGAGCACATCCGGCACACCGCGGACCTGCTGCTGGACCGCTCCCGCGTCCTGGCGGAGAAGGTGGCGGCCGGCCGCCTCGCCGTGGTGGGCCTGTCCTACCGGCTGGCCGACGGCAGCGCGCAGCTCGTCGCCTCCCACGGCCTGAGCGAGCCCGCCGCCTTCGCACGGTAGTACCCGGCGGGCCCGCCCCTGTCGTACGGGCGGGCCCGCGCGGTGTTGTCGCCCCCGGCTCGTCGCAGGCGCCGACGAGCAGCCCGGTCCGCGGAATGCGGCGAGCACAACGGTGAAATAATCGCGAGGGTGACCGCACGAACCAGTGACATCGACATCGACAAGGCGGCCGGTGTGCTGCGCGCCGGGGGTCTGGTGGCCCTGCCGACCGAAACCGTCTACGGGCTGGGCGCCAACGCCGAGGACCCCACCGCCCTCGCGCGTGTCTTCCAGGTCAAGGGGCGCCCGCCCACTCATCCGCTGATCGTGCACATCGGCGGCGCGGAGTACCTCGGCGACTGGGCCCAGGACGTGCCCACGGCGGCGCGCCTGCTGGCCGAACACTTCTGGCCGGGCCCCCTCACGCTGGTCCTGCGGCGCGGGCACCGGGTGCCCCTCGAAGCGACCGGCGGGCTTGAGACGGTGGCCGTGCGCGTGCCTGGCCATCCCGTCGCGCTCACGCTGCTGGAGGCCTTCGGCGGCGGCATCGCGGCACCCTCCGCCAACCGCTTCGGCTCGGTCAGCCCCACCACGGCGGACCACGTCCGTGCCGAGCTCGGCGACGGTGTCGACTTCGTGCTGGACGGCGGCCCCTGCGGGGTCGGCGTCGAGTCGACCATCGTCGACGTCACGGGCGACGTCCCCAGCATCCTGCGGCCGGGCGGAGTGACACGCGAGGACCTCGAAGCGGTCCTGGGGCGCCCGCTCGCGGTCCCCTCCACCAGCCGCGTCCGCGTGCCGGGCCAGCATCCCTCCCACTACGCGCCGCGCGCCCGCGTCGTCCTCGTCGAGCCGGAGCACCTCGTCGCCGAAGCGGAGCGCGCGCAGGAGCTCGGGCACCAAGTGGGCGTCTTCCTGCCCGCCTGCCTCGCCGACGCCCCGGTCAAGGCGCATGCCCAGGTGGCGGTCCCCGCTGCGCTGAGCGCCTACGCGCGCGAGCTGTACGGGTTCCTGCGCGCACTCGACCAGCAAGGGTGCGACCTCATCCTCGCGTCCCTGCCCACGGAGGAGGGCCTGGGCCTCGCGATCGCCAACCGGCTCCGCCGCGCCGCGGGGCCGCGCACCACTGTGTGATCACGCCAGGCACCGCGCCTTCGTGCTCCGCCGGAGACGGGGAGGAACGGATGACGCTCAGATGGTCGCCCACCGGCATGGCAGACCCTCCTGACCCGCCTCGTGCGGCGGGCGCGCGGCCGGACGCCGTTGCGGATGACGGTACTGCCGCGGCGCATGGTCAGAACATGTTGCTGTAGCACTTCCTCGAAAGGGCCCAGACGTAGTACCACTTGTCCTCCCGCAGTGGCCGGGTGTCGTTGTCCGCTCCGGCTTGAAGCAAGCCCCACAGGCCAGAGGTTGCACCACCGGCCACTCCGATGACCCACTGGAGGGCCGGACCATAGACAGCAACAAGCGTTGCTGACACACCCGGGTCGCCCGCTCAGCAGGGCGTCGCCCCCAGGAGAAGAGGCGGTCGGCCCGGGAGCCGCGAAGAGATACCGTCCCGAAGCTGCTGTGGCCACCGCCGATAGGTCGGCATGACGGTGTGCGCTCCGTGGTGCATGGCGCCCCACGCTTGGCACGATCCTTCGGCGTCGCGACGACGAAAAGCAATGTCAGTGCCGTCCAATCCGCTGCGCCGTCAGCCTCGGAATACGGGTGGAAGCAATCGCCGTCCTGGAGAGGTATCGCGTGAAGGAAGTCGTGCACATCGGATCGCGGGCGGCTGCGGGGCCCGATCTGCAGGAGTTGATGGCCCGGGTGGCCCGTGGTGACCAGCGGGCGTTCTCCTACGTCTACGACGTCGTAGCCGCTCCCGTACTGGGTGTGGTGCGCGCTGTGCTGCGTGACCACGCCCAGTCCGAGGAGGTCACTCAAGAGGTCCTGGTCGAGGTGTGGCGCACCGCGCCGCGCTACCGCGAGGACCGCGGCACGGCCATGAACTGGATCCTGACCCTGGCGCATCGGCGCGCCATCGACCGGGTCCGCTCGGTGGAGGCCGCCTCCGCCCGTGAGCACAAGGCGGCGCTGCTGGCGCACACTCCCGCGTTCGACGAGGTCAGCGAGCAGGTCGAGACACGTCTGGAGCGGGAGCAGGTCCGCCGCTGCCTGCGTACGCTCACCGAGGTGCAGCGGCAGTCGGTGTCCCTGGCCTACTACCGGGGCCTGACCTACCGGCAGGTCGCGGAACTTCTCTCGCTGCCCCTGGGCACCGTCAAGACCCGCCTGCGCGACGGACTCATCCGGCTGCGCGACTGCTTGGGAGTGAGCGCATGACCCACGGCGTTGATCCTCACACGCTCACCGGCGCCTACGCCACCGACGCCCTGGGCGACGAGGAGCGTCGCACGTTCGAGGAGCATCTGACGCGATGCCCGTCGTGCCTGCTGGAGGTCCGGGAGCTGACGGCTACCGCCGCGCGGCTCGGACTCGCGGCGGCCGCCTCGCCGCGCCGCACCATGAAGGACGAGGTGCTCCGGCGCGTCACCACCGTACGGCAGGAACCACCGTTCACGGAGTCCGCAGGGCAGGCCCGCGCCCTGCGGCACCGGGCGCGTCACGCGTCGCGCTGGGCACTGGCCGCCTGCGCCGCCGCGGCCACCGCGCTGGGCGGCACCACCGTCTGGCAGCATCAGCGGGCCGACGAGGCGCGGGAGAGGGCCCGGCAGACGCAGGAGCGGTCCGAGGACCTGGCGGGCTTGATGGCTGCCCCCGATGCCAGGACGCGCACCGCGAAGCTGGCCGGTGGTGCCAGCGCGACGATCGTCGTCTCCGACAGCCGCAACCAAGCCGCCTTCCTGGCCGCCGGCATGGCGAAACCACCCCGCGGTAAGGTCTACCAGCTCTGGTTTCAGGACCAGGGTTCCATGCGCTCCGCCGGGCTGCTGGATCCCGAAAGCACCACCACGGCGACCCTGATGAAGGGCCCGGTCGGCAAGGCCACCGGCATGGGCATGACCGTCGAACCCGCCGGTGGTTCCCCGGAGCCGACCTCACCGCCCGTCGCCCTCCTGGCCCTTCCCACCTGAGCGGGCCTGCCATCCGGGCCGATGGTCCTGAGCGGAACGACGGCGGGCGGCGACGAGTGACGGCAGCGGGTCGCCCACCTCCTGCGGGCTTCAGTCGACGGTGACGAGGACGGAGTGCCAGCCACTCGCGCCGTCGGGGATGGTGCGGGTGCGTTCTTGCGTCTGCGTGGTGCCCGTACGGTCGGTGGCACGGACAGCCAGGGTGTGGCTGCCGGGTGCTGCCCGCCACGGGAAGGACCACTGGCGCCAGGTGTCGCGGGTGTCCTCGGCGGCGAGGTCGGCCTGCTGCCAGGGGCCGTCGTCGACGCGGATCTCGACCTTGTCGATGCCGCGGTGCTGGGCCCAGGCCACACCGGCGATCGTGATGGTGCCTGCTCCGAGGCGGGCGAAGGGCTTGGGCGTGTCGATGCGCGACTGGGTCTTGACGGGCGCCTTCCGAGCCCAGTCCCGCTTGACCCAGTAGGTGTCGTAGTCGTCGAAGGTGGCCAGTTCGATGTCCGCGATCCATTTGCACGCGGACACGTACCCGTACAGGCCGGGGACGAGCATGCGTACCGGGAAGCCGTGGGCGAAGGGCAGCGGTTCGCCGTTCATGCCGAGGGCGAGCATGGCGTCACGGCCGTCCATCACGTCCTCGACGGGCGTGCCCAGCGTCATTCCGTCGACCGAGCGGGCGACGAGCTGATCGGCCGGCCCGCCGTGGGACGGAGGCTTGACACCGCATCGGGTGAGCAGCCCCTCGAGAGGTACGCCGATCCAGCGCGCGTTGCCCGCGTAGGGACCGCCGACTTCGTTGGAGACACAGGTCAGCGTGATGTCGCGCTCGATCAGGGGCATGCGCAGCAGGTCGTCGAAGGACAGGCGCAGTTCACGGGCCACACCCTTGCCGTGGATGCGCAGGCTCCAGGACGTGGCGTCGACCTTGGGCACGACCAGGGCGGTGTCGACCCGGTAGAAGTCCTTGTTGGGCGTGATGAAGGAGCTGATGCCGGCGACACGCAGCGCGCTGCCCTTCGGGACGGGAGCAGCCGGGGAGGCGGGCGAGGGCAGGACCACGCGGCTGCGGGACCGGTCGGCCCGTTCGCCGATCGTGCCGTGCAGGCTTCGTGCGAGCAGCCCAGCGCCTGTCGAGGCGGCGGCTGCGGCCGCAGCCGCGACGACGAACCCGCGTCGGTCCCACGGCGCCGGGCCTGTTGCCGGGGGCTGGTCGGTATGCACCGCTGCCACTCCCTGGCCCCCTGGTGTCGCTCCCTCGCCTTCATGCCTGGGGTCGCCGGTGCCGCCGTCGCCGACACCGAGAGCGGCGGCACCGAGCGCGGGGGGTCCGGGGATGGCTCCGTCCTCCGCCGCATCGCGTGGCGTCGGATGCTGACTCGTGCGTCCGGCCGCAAGTGGTTGCGTCGGCACGCGTCCTGCCAGCCAGTGGAGGAGCCCGGCGCCCACCACGGCGCCGACGGCGGAGGGCAACGCGTCCGTGGCGCTCGTGGAATCCGGACGACCGGTCGCGGCGAGCGCCCCGACGACCCCGAACAGCAGCACACCCGCGGAACCCACCCGCCGGTGCCGTACGGCCAGGACACCCAGAGCGAGTGCGACCAGGGCCAGCACGCCGAGGATGCCCCCTTGCAGGACGAGTTTGTCGCTCGTGCCGAATTCGCGGATCGCCCACACCTTGACGGACGACGGAGTCCGGTCGATGGCCGCACCACCGACCGCCACCACAGGACCCGCCTGGGGCCGCACAGCGGTCGACACCAGTTCGGCCACCGCGAGCGCGGCGTAGCCCGCCAGCAATCCGCTCAACGCCCCCAGACCATTACGCCGCAAGGCGGAGCGGAGCCGTGACGCCCTCAGTTCATCGCTCATGCCCGACATCCGTGGCCGCTGCCCCCGCGGATTGGTACCGCCCGCTGTCGGGGGCCCGGAGCGTTCGTGGAGCAGATCGTGAAGCTGGGCGTCGGCACCCTGCCGACCTGCACGGAACAGAAGAACGTCAGTCCGGGCGGATGAAAACCAAGCCGGATGGCCCACGGCTTCGAATCAAGGGTGTGCACAGATCAGCAGTCCGGTCTCCCCCGCCCCGCGCCCCCCTTCGCACAAGGACTGCGCAAGGCCGCGCCACGCCGTGGCCACGCTCCGAGGCCCGGCCCGCCCGGACGAGTCGGAAACCTCCGGACACCTCGACGGTCCGGAACGGCCCTTCCCCGGCGTGCGACGACAACGACCGGTCCCAGCACACCGCCCCGCGCGCAGATGCGCGGTTCACCCCTACCGAGGAGAAAGACATGAGCACCACCTTCCGCATCCGCCGCGCAGCGCTGGCCCTGACCGCCGCGGCCGTTCTGCCCCTGTCCCTGACGGCCTGCTCGGACGACAGCGACAGCAAGGACGGTGCGTCGGACAAGAAGTCCGCGGCCACGCAGGACTCCGCGAGCAAGGAAGCCCCGGCCGACCCCAGCGGCATGAAGGGCACGGACGCACCCTTCGGTCCGGCGTGCTCCTCGGTCCCCGAGGACGGGGCGGGCAGCTTCGACGGCATGGCCGAGGACCCGGTCGCGACGGCCGCCTCGAACAACCCGGCCCTGTCCACCCTGGTCACCGCGGTCAAGAAGGCCGGACTCGTCGACACGCTCAACAACGCCAAGGACATCACCGTCTTCGCCCCCACCGACGACGCCTTCGCCAAGATCCCCAAGAAGGACCTGGACAACGTCCTCAACGACAAGGCGCAGCTCACCAAGGTCCTGACCTACCACGTCGTGGGACAGAAGCTGACGCCCGCGGACCTGGAGGACGGTACTTTCCCGACGCTGGAGAAGAGTGAGATCAGCACCACGGGATCAGGGGAGTCCTACAAGGTCAACGACTCCGCCGACGTCGTGTGCGGCCAGGTGAAGACCGCCAACGCGCATGTGTACATCATCGACACCGTCCTCATGCCGAAGAAGTGACCCGCTCAGTCCCCACACCTGACGCCTGACCTGCACACCTACGCGTCCCGGCTGGTGGCTCCACATACCGCGGAGCCACCAGCCGACAACGCCTGCCAAGGCCTGCCCGATCAAGGCCACGTACCTGACGGGAGCGAACACCTACCGCCTGATGTCGGGGCTTCGCCGCGGGCCAGGTCCCGGACCGGCAGGACGAGTTCGGGCCCGGTGCGGTGGTACGCCGGACGAAGCGCCGGCGGCATGTGCGGGCGGCCGGGAAGGTGTCCGTGTCAGACGGAACTACGATCGCCCCTCTCAGCGGCACAGGGGCCGTCGTTCCGTGGGCGCCCGGCAGGCCTTCAGTCCGCTGATCCGGGGTTCTTGCGCCGGTTGGCATGGAAGCGTGCCTTCTTCTGCCGATTCCCGCATGTGTTCATGTCGCACCATTTGCGGGTGCGGCTTCGGCTGGTGTCGAAGAACGCGGCTTGACAGGTTGGCGATGCGCACAAGGCCAGTTTTCCGTCTCGCTCGCCTGCGATGATGCTGATCGCGTCGGCGGCGATCACGCTGAGGGCGTCTTCCACGCGGGAAGCCGGGCCGAGCTGCCATCGTCGCTTGCCCTCGGGCGTCAGGATCGCCGTCGCCCGGCCCTGAGCGCTGCGGTCGTTGATGACGTGGACAGCGGACGCGGGGAGAGTGTCCTGGAGCGCGGCCGCGGTCGCGGCGGCGTGGATCGACTCCCTCAGTTCCCGTGCCAGTTCGAGCTGGGCGGTGGTGCACGAGTCCACGGCGAGGCCGTACACCGCCAGCCAGTCGACGAGCCGGTGCGGCGTGGGAATGCGCTCCACGGCGTCGCCGTGACGCTCCGACAGCGTCCCCGTGAAGCTGGTCGCCAGCACGGCACCGAGGCGGAAGTCAGGGAACCCGGCACGCATGGAACCACCATAGCCGGTTGCGGCGCCGCCCGAAGAACTGCTAGAACCGTCTTAGCCGGTTCCCGATAGGTCGTAGCCGGTTCCGCGACGGTCAGGAGGTCCCATGCCCCGTCCGACCAGCGACGTACAAGCATGTGAAACCCACGCGACTGACGCCGACCTCGACGATCTGCGCGCGCGGCTGGCCGCGGCGCGGCTACCGGAGGCCGAGACCGTCCATCGCGCCCCACCCGGCCCCCGCCGGTGGGAACAGGGCGTTCCTCTCGCTGACCTCGTCGAGGTCGTGGACTACTGGCGCACCGGCTACGACTGGCGGTCGTTCGAGGAGCGCCTCAACCGGATCGGCCAGTTCCGCACGACCATTGACGGTCTGGGCATCCACTTCCTGCACCGCCGGTCGGCGCGCGCGGATGCCACTCCTCTGCTGCTGACGCATGGCTGGCCGGACAGCGTTGCCCGGTTCGTCGACGTCGTGGACGAACTGGCGGATCCGACTGCCGCGGACGCACCGGCGTTCCACGTCGTGGCCCCGTCGCTGCCGGGCTTCGGATACAGCGACAAGCCGACCACCACCGGCTGGGGAACCGAGAAGATCGCGGCCGCCTGGGTGGAACTGATGGGCAGGCTCGGCTACCACAGGTTCGCGGCCCACGGCGGCGACTGGGGAGGCAACATCACCACGATCCTCGGCGGCAGGTTCCCGGCGCACGTTCTGGGCATCCACACCACGTTCGCGGAAGGGCCGCCCGGGCTGACGACGGACGTTCTGACGGCGACCGAGCGCCAGTGGGCCGAGGAGACGCGCGATTTCTGGCGCAACCGGTCGGCATACGCGAAGCAGCAGGCGACCCGACCGCAGACCATCGGCTACTCGCTCGTCGACTCACCGGTCGGGCTCCTCGCCTGGATCCTCGACAAGTTCGCCGAGTGGTCGGACACCGAAGACAGCCCCTTCGAGACGATTTCCCGAGACCGCGTTCTCGACAACGTCACCCTGTACTGGCTGACGCGGACCGGCGCATCGGCCGCCCGCATCTACTACGAGAGCCACAACTCGCTCGACCCCGAACTCAGGGTCGACGTCCCGGCGGCAATCACTGCCTATCCCCGCGACACCGAGAAGTGTCCGCGCCCCTGGGCGCAGGAGCGGTACCGACGGATCGTCCGATGGAACTCGCCCGACAGCGGGGGACACTTCCCGTCGCTGGAGGTTCCCGAGTACTTCGTCAAGGACCTGCAAGAAGGCCTCGCGGCAGTACTCACCGCCAGCCGGTGAACGCGACTGGGCCTCAGCGCACCCGGCGCACCGCCACCGCGTTGTACGGCGTCGTCGGCGTGGGCTCCTCGTTGAAGCGGGAGTTGGGCAGGTAGAGCCGGTTCCCGTACGCGGCGACGGTCGTGGGGATGCGGAAGCGCGGGTCCGTGATCCGGGCGATCGCCGTGCCGCGCAGGCCCGTGGCGTCCATGCGGAACACGTCGACGGCGTTCTGGAGCTGCTGGACGACGTAGAGGGTGCGGCCGAGGAGGAGGGCGCCGTCGCCGTCGGGAAGCCTGTGGGCGCCGAGGTCGACCCGGCGGGCGTCACCGGTGCGCGGGTCGACGCAGTACAGGCTGCCGCCGTGGGCGTGGACGTTGATCACGAGCAGGCCGCGGCCGTCCGGCGTCCGCGCCAGGCCGTTGGTGGTGAACCCGTCGGCCGGGGCCTGGACCCACTCGCCCCGCAACGGCAGCGTCACCACGTCCCGCGGGGCGGGCAGCTCACCGCGCGGGCCCAGAGGCAGGCCGTACACCTGCTGCTGGGTGGAGTCGGTGAACCAGGCGGCCCGGCGCGTGAGGACGACGTCGTTGACGACGGTGGCGGGGGTGCCGACCTCGTACGTGGCGAGGACCCGGCCGCTGCGGCCCTCGACGACGCGCAGGTGGCGGGCGAGCCCGCCGGCGATGAACAGCCGGCCGTACCGGTCGCTCTTGAGGCCGATGCTCATCGCGTCCGTCCCGGTGTCCACGGTCTCGCCCCGGCCGGTGGCGAGGCTCGCGCGGTACAGGGAGCCGCCCCCGAGTGACCCGAACCACGCGTAGGGCCCCGGCCCGACCGCGATGCCCTCGGGCCGGAAGCCGTCGGGGAGCGGGAACTCGGTCGGCCAGAGGGCGTCCGCGGACTCGGCGCGGGCCGCCGCCGCGCTCGGCGCGGGCACGGACGCGGCGCCCGCGGGGCCCGCGGCGCCGAGCACCTGCCGCCGGGAGACCCGGGGCCCCTGTGGAGCACGCGCCGCACGCGCCGCGCGGGAGTCACCGCAGACGCAACAGCCACCGGAGACACAGGAGTTATGGAGATGGGGGCCTGCCATGGCCTTCGTCCTTCCGCAGTGGGGACCCGACCCGCCCACGGAACCACAACGGGCGTACCACCGTGCCGTTTTCCGCCCGCGGCGGAGGCGGACCGACGGCCGCCCCGCCCGGGCCCCCGGCCGGGACACCTCGGCCGTGTCGAGGCGGGGCCGCCTCACTCCCCGCGGTCGTCGCACCGGCGGAAGGCCGTGCGGTACGCGCTCGGCCGGCGCCCCGTGTGCCGGGTGAACACCGTACTGAACGCCCCGGCGTCGCCGTACCCGACGGCGGCGGCGACGCTCGCGACGGTCCGGTCGGTCGTCTCCAGCAGGAGGCGGGCCCGGCGCACCCGGGCGGTGTGCAGATACGTCAACGGCGTCTCACCGGTCTCGCCCTTGAAGCGGCGGAGCATGGTGCGGGGGCTGACGCCGAAGGCCCGGGCGAGGGCGGGCAGGTCGTAGCGGACCGCGAGGTTCTGGTCGAGCCACCGCCTGACCCGGAGCGAGAAGCCGCTGCCCACGGCCGGCAGCAGGGCAGGGTCGACGTAGGCGGACTGCGTGGACCGCGCGTCGTCGAGGAGCGCGACGCGCGCCGTGGCCCGGGCGACGCCGGGGCCGTCGTGGTCGCGGACGAGCCGCAGCGCGAAGTCGTACATCGCGCTGAAGGCCGCGGTGGTCGTCACCCCCCGGTCGGTGACGACCAGCCGCTCCGGGCGGAGGCGCACGTCGGCGTACCGGCGCCCGAACCGGTCCGCGTACAGCCAGGACGTCGTCGCCTCGCGGTCGCGCAGCAGGCCGGCTTCGGCGAGCAGGAACGCGCCGACGCAGATCGAGACGACCGCGGCCCCCGACGCCGCCTGCGCGCGCAGCACGGCGGTCTCCGGCCCGAGGCCCGCCAGGACCGCGTCGAGGTCGAGGGCGGGGGAGAGCGCGAAGCCCGGCACGAGCAGCATGTCCGCGGGCCGCACCGCCGCGACGTCGACGCGTGTGCCGCCGGACGCGAACACCCGGCGGCGCGGCGAGACGACCGACGTCTCGTAGGACGGCCCGTCCGCGCCCCGCGCCGCCGCCACGTGCCCGGCCATGGTCAGCAGGTCGAGGACCCCGAACACCTCCGACGCGAAGCAGCCGGGGTAGGCCAGCACACTCACGCGCAGCGGACTCACAGGGCACCTCCGGTGGGCAGGCGGGCGGCGGGCGACGGGCGGTCGGTGGACGGGGATGGCGGTATCACCCCGCAGCCTGGCGATGCCGCCGCTTCCGGGGGAGGACAGCCTCTCGCCATCCTGTCCGCCATGACAACCGAACGAGGCCGCGGCGACCCCTTGCGGGACTTCGACCGCAGGGCCGTCGACGTCGACGGCACGAGCAAGACCGTGTACGTGTCCGGGGCGGGCCCCGCCGTCGTCCTGATGCCGGAGATGCCGGGCATCAGCCCCGACGTCGCGCGGTTCGGGCGGTGGCTGCGCGACTCCGGCTTCACCGTGTACATGCCGTCCCTGTTCGGCGTCGACGGTGCCTACCCGCGCGCCGAGGCCGTGGACACCGTCGTCCGGCGCGCCTGCGTCAGCGCCGAGTTCCGGGCCTTCGCCGGGGGCGGCACCAGCCCCGTCACCGCCTGGCTGCGCGGCCTGGCCCGCCGCGCCCACGCCGAGTGCGGCGGGCCGGGCGTCGGCGCCGTGGGGCTCTGCTTCACCGGCAACTTCGCCCTGACCATGGCCCTCGAACCCGTCGTCGTCGCCCCCGTGCTGAACCATCCGTCGCTGCCGCTCGACGACCCCGGCGGCCTGGAGCTGAGCGCCGACGACGCGGCCGCCGTCGCCGCCCGCGTCCGCGGGGACGGCCTGACGGTCCTGGCCTACCGCTTCGACGACGACACCTGGTGCACCGGCCGCCGGTTCGCGGCCTACCGGGCACTGCTGGGCGACGCCTTCGACGGCCGCGTCCTGCCCGGCTCGTCCGCGAACACCGACCCGCCGCCCTTCTTCCGCGACGTCGTCGGCTGCCCCCACAGCGTCGTCACGGCCCACCTCGTCGACCGCGAGGGCCACCCCACCACCCGGGCGCGCGACGAGATCATCGCCTTCCTCGCGGAGCGGCTCCACCAAGAGCGCGCGCAGGCGCGCGATCCGGAGCGGAAGGTGCGGGGAAGCGGGTGATGTGCCGTACGCGCGGTCGGACGGTGACCGACATGTCAAAATTCGAGGTGCGCGAAACGGGGGTGTCGCTTCGTCCTCAGCGGCAGAAGGTGAACCGCGCCCCGGACCCGCGCGCACCACCTGACGAGAAAGGATGCCATGACCACCGAGACGCTGGAGTTTCAGGCTGAAGCGCGGCAACTCCTGCAGTTGATGGTCCACTCGATCTACTCCCACAAGGAAGTCTTCCTGCGTGAGCTGATCTCCAATGCCTCCGACGCCCTGGACAAGCGGCGCCTCGCCGGCCTCAAGGACGAGAGCCTCAAGGCCGCGGACGACCTGCACATCGCCATCGAGGTCGACAAGGAGGCCCGCACCCTGACCGTGCGGGACAACGGCATCGGCATGTCGCGCGAGGACGTGGTGGGCCTCATCGGCACCATCGCCCGCTCCGGTACGGCCGAGATGCTGCGCCGGCTGAAGGAGAACAAGGAGTCGGCCGAGCTGATCGGCCAGTTCGGCGTGGGCTTCTACTCCGTCTTCATGGTCGCGGAGAAGGTCACCCTGCTCACGCGCAAGGCCGGCGAGGACGAGGGCGTCCGCTGGGAGTCGGACGGCGGCGGCACGTACACGATCGAGACCGTCGAGGACGCGCCGGAGGGCACGGCGGTCACCGTCCACCTGCGCCCCGCCGACGAGGAGGACGCCCTCCACGACTACACCGACGACCAGAAGATCCGCGAGGTCGTCAAGCGGTACTCGGACTTCATCTCCTTCCCCATCCGCATGGGCGAGGAGACCCTCAACTCGATGAAGGCGCTGTGGGCGCGCCCGCGGTCCGACGTCAAGGACGAGGAGTACCGCGAGTTCTACCGGCACATCACCCACGACTGGGCCGACCCGCTGGAGATCATCCCGATGCGGGCGGAGGGCACCTTCGAGTACGAGGCGCTGCTGTTCATCCCGTCCCGCGCCCCGCGCGACCTCTTCCAGCGCGACGCCCGCCACGGCGTCCAGCTCTACGTCAAGCGCGTGTTCATCATGGACGACAGCCGGGAGCTGCTGCCGGACCACCTGCGCTTCGTCAAGGGCGTCGTGGACGCCGCCGACCTGTCGCTGAACGTCTCCCGCGAGATCCTCCAGCAGGACCGGCACATTCAGCTCATCCGCCGCCGCCTCGCCAAGAAGGTCCTGTCCACCATCAAGGACCTCATGACGAACGACGCCGAGAAGTACCGCACCTTCTGGCGGGAGTTCGGCGCCGCCGTGAAGGAGGGGCTGCTCGACGGGTCCGAGAACCACAAGGCGATCCTCGACATCGCCTCGTTCGCCTCGACCGCCGGCGACGAGCCCACCACGCTGGCCGACTACGTCTCCCGGATGAAGGACGGCCAGAACAAGATCTACTACGTCACCGGCGAGAGCCGCGCCCAGATCGAGAACTCCCCGCACATCGAGGCGCTGAAGGCCAAGGACTACGAGGTCCTGCTGCTCACCGACCCGGTGGACGACATCTGGGTCGACACGGTGCACGAGTACGACGGCAAGGAGTTCCAGTCCGTCACCCGGGGCGAGTCCGACGTCTCCGCCGAGGAGGAGGTCTCCGAGGAGGACACCGAGGCGTACAAGGCGGTGCTCGGCTGGCTCAACGACACCCTCGACGACGTCAAGGACGTCCGCCTGACGACCCGTCTGACCAGCTCCCCGGCCTGCCTGGTCAGCGACAACGACGGCATGACGCCCGCGCTGGAGAAGGTGTACAAGGCGATGGGCCAGGGCTTCCCGCCGGTCAAGCGCATCCTGGAGCTGAACCCGCAGCACCCCCTGGTCAGCGGGTTGCGGTCCGCGTACGAGAAGCGCGCCGACGACCCGGACCTGACCGACATGGCCGAGCTGCTGTACGGCACGGCGCTGCTCGCGGAGGGAGGGGACCTGGCGGACCCGGCCCGCTTCGCCACCCTGCTCGCCGACCGCCTCAGCCGCACGATCTGAGCGTGCCCGCGCGATCTGGGCGTGTCCGGACGCGCATGACGGCCCGCGGCTGACGGCCTCCGGGCGACGGGCCCCCGCCTCCACCGGACGGAGCGGGGGCCCGCCGCCGTCGTGCAACAGTGCCGCGCCGGGCGTCCAGGGGCGCGATCCGGCCATCACGGGATGCTGCCGTTGCCCGGGCCGCGCCGCCGTGTGACGGTCGGCTGGCACGTACGGTCGAACGAGCGAGGGGGCAGGAATGAAGACTCGGCGGATCCGTCCGATACCCGCGGTGGCGGCCCTGGTGGTGGGCGGCCTGCTCGCCACCGGCACGCTGGGGACGGCCTACGCGGTGACCCGCGCGGCCCCTCCCGCGTCCACGCAGGCCGTCGCGTTCGGCTCCCTGCCCCCGGAGGAGCAGGACCGCCTGCGCCAGATCGCGGCCGCGATCTGGCCCGACCAGGCCGCGGGCTGGGACATGAACACGGACGTCGCCGACGTCCTCTCCCAGGCCACGGGGGAGATCCTGCGCTGCTCGGAGGCGTTCGCGCTCGTCCCGCGGCCGCCGGGGTTCGTGCCGGGGCTCAGCTATCTGCGCTCCTACTGGAAGCAGCTCCGCGACTACTTCCTCGCCGTCAAGGAGAACCGCACCTACCGCGTCTGCGTCGTCAACGCGGCCCGCAACTACCGCACCGCGATGGAGCTGGCCTCCATGGGCGTGTGACCCGCCGGGGTCTTGGGCCGTACGGGCCCGGGGACGGGGACGGGGCCGGGACGAGGTCGAGGACCGGGACGTCCGGGAGCGCGCGGGGGCCGCGGGACTGTGGCCGGTTAGGCCGCCTGCGGAGGACCCGCGTCCGGTGATACTCGGGCTCGGCAACCTGTCCCCCCCCGTACCCGGAGGCCGCTCATGCCCCAGACCCGTGCCCACACCGACGCCGTGCTCGAAGCCTGGCTGTCCGGCGCCGAGAGCGCGTACGGCCAGACGAACCCGGCCGGGCCGCTCTACGTCGGCGGCGCCGCGGCCGAGGCCGCGCTCACCGACCCGAGCGACTCCCTGTACGGCTACTGCTCGAGCCCGAGCGGGTCGCACGGCAGTTACTGCTGTTGACCGCCGCGCTGTCGTGGGGCCCGTGACGGGCGGGGCGCGACCGTCTGACCAGGCAGTCGCGCCCCGCCCGCCGGGGTCGCTCAAGGGCATCAGCGGGCGCGGGGACGGGGGCGGTGGACAGTGACGGGAACCGGGCCGAAGGCAGCCGGGCGGAGGAGACAAGGGCCGAGGGCGGCGGAGCCGCAGGAACCGGGGCCACAGCAGGCGGAGCCGGAGCGGATGGCGCCCCGGCAGGCGGAGCAGGAGTCGGTGGCCTCCGGTGACGAGGGGCGGTGGTTCGACCGGCCCGTACGCGCCCTCGCCCGGCCCTGGCGGGACGAGCTCGCCCGCCGCCTGGCCTCCGTCCCGGCGCTCGGCGCCGGAGAACGGGAGGTGGTGCTGGAGGCCGGGCACACCGCCCTGCTCCAGTCGCTGCACGCGAAGTTGTCCCGCCTCTTCCTGATCGAGCTGCACGCGCTGCGCCTGGCCGAGGGCGAACGGGCCGCAGGTCCGGGCCCCGGGGCCCGCGGCGAAGGAACCACGGGCCCGGGCCCGGTGGCCCAGGGCGAACCCACCGTCGTCCCGGGCCCCGCGGCCCACGGTGAAGAAACCACGGCACCGCGCCCCGCGGCCCGCGGCGAAGCGGCCACCGCCCCGGGCCCGGCGGCCGACGCCGGGCACGCCACGTGGGCCGCGTTCATCGAGCGGGCCTCCGAGGACGGCTACCTCGCCTCCCTGGCCCCCCGCTACCCGGGCCTCGCCGCGCGGATCGCCTCCGTGGCGCGCCTGTCGGTCGCGGCGACGGCCACCTTCGCGCGGCGCCTCGCCGCGGACCGCGCCCTGCTGCGCCCGCTCCTCGGCGCCCCGCCGGGGGAGGTGCGCGCGGTCACCTTCGGCGCGGGCGACAGCCACCGGGGCGGCCTGACCGTCAGCCGGGTCGACCTCACCGGTGGCACCGTCATGTACAAGCCCCGCCCGTCCGGGGCCGACGTGGCGCTGGGCGCGCTCCTGGACGAGGTGTTCGCGGACTTCCCCGGCGCCCCGCCGCCGGAGCGGCGCATCCGGGTGCCGCGGACCCTGGCGCGCGACGGCTACGGCTGGGCCGCCTTCGTCCGCCACCGCTACTGCGCGGACGACGCCGAACTCGCCGCGTTCTACAGGGGCGTCGGCCACTGGCTGGCTCTCCTGCGCCTCACCGGCGGCACCGACATGCACGCCGAGAACATGATCGCCGCGGGTCCCGCGGCGGTGATCGTCGACGCCGAGACGCTCTTCGACGCCCCCGCGCCCTTCCCGCCCAGCGGCCGCGGCGACGCGGTCGACGTCGCGGCCGCCGCCATCCGCCGCACGGTGCTGCGCACCGGCCTGCTGCCCGTACGCGGCACCGGCTTCGCCCTCGGCGGCGTGGACATCTCCGGCGTCGGGGCGCTGCCCGGCCAGCAGCCGCTGATCCCGCACCCGGTGATCGCGGACGGCGGCACCGCGGCGGCCCGCTTCCGGGTGGACCTCGCGCCCCTGCCCGCCGCGGGCAACCACCCCGGCCCGGAACCGGTCCTGAGCGCGTACTGGGACCGGGTCCTCGCCGGGTTCCGCGAGATGACCGCGCACCTGCGCCGGCCGGGGAGCGACCCGTACCGCCTGCTGGGCCGCTTCGAGGGCGTCACCGCGCGGCGCATCCCGCGCCCGACGCAGGCGTACGTCGACATCGGCAGGATGCTGTGGCACCCGGCCTCGCTGCACGACGAGCCGGCGGCCGTCGCGCGGGCCCGGGACATCCTGCGCCGCAACGCCGAGGTGCTGCCCGGCGCGCCCACGGACCGCGCCGCCGTCGACGGCGAGATCGCGGACCTGCTGGTCGGCGACGTGCCCATGGTCACCTTCACCGTCGACGCGGCCGCCGTACGGGCCACCGTCGAGGACTGGCGCACCGCCGACCTGGCGCTGGAGGAGACGGTGATCCAGGACGCGCTGGTGGGCGCCTACCTCAACGAGCGGACGCTGCCCGGCCGGACGCGGGAGCCCGCCCGCGCCCCGCACGCCCGCGACCGCGCGCGCCGCCGCCGCGCCCGCGAC
>NZ_BNBT01000050.1 GCF_014656095.1 Streptomyces longispororuber | reverse complement strand
GGGCGTGTCGCGGCCGCGGGGGTGCGACAGGTGTGGCGCGCCGGGGGCGGGGGCGCGCGTGGTGGGGGGCGTGGCGGGGTGCCTGGCGTGGTTGGGGCGGCGCGCACCAGGGGTGGGGCGGCGCGCACCAAAGGCGGGGCGGCGCGCACCATGAGCCAGGCGGCGCACACCGCGGCTGGGGTGGTGCACACCGTGGCTGGGGGCGTGCGGTCATGCCCCACCCCCGGCGGCGTGCGCGGAGGCGCGGCCGAGGACGCGGACGGCGCGGACGAGCAGCACCACGGCTCCGGCCCCGCAGGCGAGGGCGGGCGCGCTCCAGGTGAGCGCGGCGGTCTCCGCCGGGGACGCGAGGAAGCCGCACCCGGGCAGTCGGGCCGCGCCGACGAGGGCCAGGGGTGCCGCCTGGGCCGTGCCGACGGCCGCGTACACCAGGGCGGGGGCGCGCGTGGAGCCGTGCGCCGCGAGCATCCGGCCGAGCCACAGCAGCACGGCGAGCGCCCCGGCGCCCGCGCACACCGCGCCGCTGCCCGCGGGCCCGGCGGGATCCGCGACCAGACCCGTCACCGGGCCCGTGGCGAGGCTCGCGCCAGGGGCCGCGTCAGGGCCCGTCTCAGGGCCCGCGGCCAGGTCGCCGCCCACCGCGCCGAGCACGGAGTCCGCCCCGGCGAACGCCAGCGCCACCGCGCCCGCGTACAGCGCGACCACAGTGATCAGCAGCGGCCGTACGGACGCGGCGAACTCCGCGAGGCCCCGGCTGGCGCCGAGCCGGCGGCGGGCCCGCGCCGTGAACAGCCGCGCGCACGCCATGCCGGGGGCGACGGCTGCGGCGAGCCCGAGGACCACCACGGCCGACGGGGCCCAGGGCCGGCCGGTTCCGTCCGGCACGGTGGCGCGCAGCAGCCCGTCGCCCAGGACGGCGTACGCGAGCAGCCAGCAGACCCACGCGCGCGTGGCCGCCCCGGAGCGCGCGGCGCGCGGCGGCGCGTGCCGCAGGGCGGTGGTCAGGGGCGCGGCGAGGGCGAGCGCCCCCGCGAGTGCCTCGGCGAGCCGGACGCCGCGCTCGGGCAGGGCGAGCCCCACGACGGCGAGGGCGCACACGGCGCCCGGCAGGAGCGCGCACACGGCCCAGCGCGCGTGGAGTACGGGCCGGGCGCCCGCCCGGGAGGTGTCGTGGCCGGTGCCCGCGGCGCGCGGGTCCCCTCCGGGCGCGGTCCCCGGCGCGGTCGCCGGGGTGTCGCAGACGGCGCTGTCGCGCGGCACGCGCGCGTACATCTCCTCGGCGAGGGAGAACACGTCGCGGTGCCGGTACCGCGCGGCCGTCCGGTCGGTCATGCCGTGCGCTTCGAGCGCCGCCGCGATCTCCAGGGGGTCCACGGCGCGCTCGCACAGGGCGCGGTGGCGGTGCAGCAGCGCCTTGACGGGGTCCCCGGGCGGAGGGCTCGGCACGGCACCCGGGGCCGGGTCAGCACCACCGGAGGCCGCGCTTCCGCCCGGCCGGTCCGGAGCACGGCCCGGCCCGTCGGCGGCTTCGCCCGGCCGGTCCGCGGCTCGACTCGGCCGGTCGGCCTCCCCGGGGGCCCCGGACGCGGCCGGTCGTCCAATCCCGCGCCCCCGCGCCAGTTCGTCCGAGCGCGGGTCCCACCCGGCCGCGCCCTCAGGCGCCCGGGGCACGTCCGTCGACGGTTCGATGCGGGTCACGAGGCCGCCTCCCGCAGGTGGCCGGGCAGGCCGTGGCGGGCGGCCCAGCTCGGCCCGGCGGCGGGCGTGGAGCCGCCGAGCGCGCCACCGGGCGCTCCGGGCGCACTGGGTACTCCGGGTACGCCGAGGGCTCCGGGTACGCCGAGGGCTCCGGGTACTCCAGGTACTCCATGAGCCGAAGCGCCCCCGTACGAGGCGACCGCCGCGCCCCCGTAAGGCGCGACCGACGACCCCCGTCCGGCCGTCCACCGGCCCGGCACCGACGCCTCGGCCGGGTGCCCGAACGGCACCGGTGCGCCGGCCTCGTCGACGGCTTCGCGGCGTACCGGGCAGCGCGAGACGATCTCCAGGTACAGGCCGTGGAACGCGGCGACGTTCTGCTCGACCGTGAAGAGTTCGAGCGCCCTGGCGCGCGCCGCCGCCCCGAGGCGCGCGCGCCGCGCGGGGTCGCGCAGCAGCGCCACGCACGCCTGCGCGAGCGCCCGCGGGTCGCGCGGGGGCACCACCAGGCCGGTGCCGCCGACGACCTCGACCACCGCGCCGACGTCCGTCGAGACCGTGGCGCGCCCGCAGAGCATCGCCTCGACGAGGCCGACCGGGAAGCCCTCGACGACGCTGGAGAGGACGACCACGCCTGAGGCGGCGTACACGGCCGCGAGGTCGGGCACCCCCCGGCCGCCGCCGACCTCCTCGAAGGACACCGGAGGCACCGGGGGCACCGGAGGCACCGGGTGGGGGCCCGCGGCGCCCGTACCGCCGGCCCCGGCCGGGAAGAGCTGGGCGGCCAGCTCCCGGCAGTGCGCGAGGTACGTCGAGGCCCCCGGCCCGTCCGCGGCCGTGCCGACGACGCGCAGCCGTGCCGCGGGCACCGCCTCGCGGACCTCGGCGAAGGCGTGCAGGAGGGAGACCAGGTCCTTGGCGGGCTCGATCCGGCCGACCCAGAGGAGGGTGCCCGGGTCGCCGGGGCCCTCGCGTTCGCCGACCTCGGCGAAGCGCTCCGCGTCCAGGCCGGGGTGGACCGTGCGCAGCGTGGCGCGGTCGGCGCCGCACCGTTCCTGCCAGCGGCGGGCGTGGGCGCTGCCGGACGTGACGACGGCGGCCCTGCGGTAGGCCTCGGCGGCGAGCCTGCCGTGGAGGGCGGCGACCAGGGCCCGCGCGGGCCCACCGGAACCCGCCGCCCCTCCCCCGGGGCCCCCTCCGCCGAACCCCTCGGGCACGCGCACGCCCTCCGCGACCGCACCCGCATCCGCCCCGGCCCCGGCCCCGGCGTCGGCCACGCCAACTCCAGCCCCAACCCCAGCCCCAGCCCCAGCCCCAGCCCCAGCCAGATAGTGCGCCCGCAGCCGCACCCCGTACTCGGTGACGAGCAGCGGGACGCCCGCGAAGTGCCGGGCGAGCAGCCCCGGCAGGGCGGCGGCACCGGTGGACGTGGCGTGGCAGAGGTCGACCGCGCCGAGCGCGTCGTCGCCGTACCAGTCGAGGGACAGCGGGCGCAGCAGCCGTTCCAGCTCCGCCGCCACGGCGAGCAGGTCGGGGACGCGGGCGGCGCGTGCGGCCCGGTGCGCGCCGGGTGCCCGGCAGGCGCGCTCCAGGGCGGCCACCGCGGCCTCGGAGCGCAGGGCACCGCTGAGGGGGCCGGTGTCGCGGGCGAGGTCGGCGAGCCCGTAGAGCCCGCTGCCGAAACGGTCCGCCAGAGCGGCGGAGCCCTCCTCCGCGCCCTGTTCAGGGGGTGGCGCCGCGCCCTGTCCCGCTCCCGCGCACACCGCCGCGGCGAGCTCGCCGAAGGCCTCGGCGAACCGCCGCCCGGCGCGGCGCCGGCCCCACCGGACCGGCCGCCCGGGGGGATCGCCCCACAGGGGGGCGCTGCGTACGGCGCGGACCTGGGGCGGCAGGGCACACCGGCCGAGCGCTTCCTGGTGGGCGCTGCGGCTCAGCGCGTACACGTGGAACTCGTGCTGCCCGAGCCCGCGCACGAGCCGGTCGCACCAGAGCCGGGCCTCACCGTCCACATACGGATAGCCACCCTCCGTAAGCAGTCCGACGCGCACGTGTGCACCCCCGTTCTCCCGTATGGGGAGCCGCCGTTGGACCGACGGCTCGCAGCGGGACGAACGTATGCGGACATGCCGGTGGCGCGACGGACGGTTGTCCATCGCGCCACCAAAAGGGGTGAAGCGCAGTAACTTTCCCGCGTCGGCGGCGTTCCGCCGCGCTATGGACGGCTCACGCCGCGCCGACGGGCGCCCCGGCCCGGCGCCGTGAACTCCCGTACGGGACGGTGTTCACACGTCACCCGCACGCCGCGCGTCAAGGCGTCACACCGCGGCGAGCTCCTCGGGCACCGCCGCCGACCGTGCCTGCGCGCGGCGCGCGGCGCGCCGCTCGGCCGCGACCGCCGGGTCGAGGGCGGGCACGGCGGCGAGCAGTTCCCGCGTGTACGGGTCCCGGGGCGCGCCGTAGACCTCGTCCACGGAGCCGTACTCGACGAGCCTGCCGCGGCGCATCACGGCGATACGGTCGCTGACCTGGCGCACCACGGCGAGGTCGTGGGCGACGAAGACCAGCGCGAGTCCCAGTTCGCGCTGCAACTCGGCGAGCAGCGCGGTGACCTGGGCCTGGGTGGTGACGTCCAGCGCGGAGACCGGTTCGTCGCAGACGATGAGCCGGGGTTCGGCGGCGAGGGCCCGGGCGATGCCGACGCGCTGGCGCTGGCCGCCGCTGAACTCGTGCGGGTAGCGGTCGTAGTGCGCGGGGTCGAGGCCGACGCGCTCCAGGAGGTCGCGTACGCGGGCGCGGATGGCCCCCTCGTCGCGATCGCCCCGTGCCCGCAGCGGGTCGGCGACGGACTCGCCCACCGAGCGGCGCGGGTTGAGCGAGGAGACGGGGTCCTGGAACACCATCTGGGCGCCCGGCACGGGGCCGGGGCGCTGCTTCTCGGCGCCGCCGTGGAGCAGCCGGCCGGAGGTGGGCTCCAGGAGCCCCACGAGCATCCGGCCCAGGGTCGTCTTGCCGCTGCCGCTCTCGCCGACGACGCCGAGGGTCTCGCCGGCGCGCACGGTGAGGGAGACGTCGTCGACGGCGGTGAAGGCGCCTCTGCCGCGCCCGAACGCGCGCCGCAGCCCCTGGGCCTCGACGACGACGTCGCCGAGGTCCCCGCCGCGTTCCTCGCGGGGGGCGTCCACGCGCGGCACCGCGCTCAGGAGCCGCCGCGTGTACGGCTCGCGGGGCGCGGCGAGGACGTCGGCGACGGGGCCGCGCTCCACGACGCGGCCGTGGCGCATGACGAGGACGTCGTCGACGCTCTCGGCGGCCACGCCGACGTCGTGGGTGACCAGGAGCAGGCCCGTGCCGGTCTCCTCGCGCAGGGTGTGCAGCAGGTCGAGGATCTGCGCCTGCACGGTCACGTCGAGGGCCGTGGTCGGCTCGTCGGCGACGATGAGTTCGGGTTCGCAGGCGAGGGCCATGGCGATCAGGGCGCGCTGGCGCATGCCGCCGCTGAACTCGTGCGGGCGGGAGCGGGCCCGCCGGGCGGCGTCGGCGATGCCGACCCGGTCGAGCACGTCGACGGCACGCGCGCGTGCGGCGCGCCGCGAGGCCCCGGAGTGGGTGCGGTAGACCTCGGCGATCTGGTCGCCGACGGCGTAGTACGGGTCGAGCGAGGACAGCGGGTCCTGGAAGACCATGGCGGCGACCGAGCCGCGCAGCCGCCGCAGTTCCTGGTCGCCGGCGGCGCCGACGTCGACGCCGCCGACCCGGACGGTCCCGGTGACGCGCGCCCCGGTGTCCCGGTGCAGGCCGAGGAGCGCGGCGGCGACGGTGGACTTGCCGGAGCCGGACTCGCCGACGAGGGCGAGGGCCGCGCCGCGCTCCAGCGTGAAGGAGACCGCGTCGACGGCGCGCACGTCGCCGAAGCCGACGCTCAGGCCGTCCACGCGCACCAGGTGTTCGTCGAGGCTCATGCGAGCACCACCCGTCGGTCGGCCACCGCGTACAGGACGTCCGCGACGGCGTTGGCGAGGACCACGAAGAAGCCGGTGACGAGGACCATGCCGACGACCACCGGCAGGTCGACGACCCGGACCGCCTGCACCAGCTCGCGGCCGAGCCCGGGCAGGCCGAACAGCGTCTCGGTGAGCAGGGCGCCGCCGAACATCGTGCCGAAGTCGTTGGCGCTGAGCGCGATGACGGGCGCGAGGGCGCCGCGCAGCGCGTGCCGGCCGATGACGGAGCTCTCCTTGACGCCGTACGCGCGGAAGGTGCGCACGTGGTCCTCGGCGAGGGTCTCCAGCATGGCGGAGCGGGTCAGGCGCGCGTACTTGGCGGACTCGATGAGGGCCAGCGACAGCCAGGGCAGCAGCAGGTTCCACGCCCACTGCTGGGGGTCGTCGGTGAACGGCACGTACTGCGGGAACGGCAGCCACTGGAGCTGGCCGCAGACCACGATCATCAGGAGCAGGCCGATGACGAACACCGGGGTGGCGGTGCCCGCGAGCGTGACGGCGGTCAGCACGCGCTCGGTGAGGCGGCCGCGCCGCCAGGCGGACAGCACGCCGGTGCCGACGCCGAGGATCAGCCAGAGCACCATGGCGCCGAGCGCGAGGGAGCCGGTGACCGGCACCTTGTTCAGGATCAGGTCGGTGACCTGCTGGTCCGTCTGGTACGACAGGCCGAGGCAGGGCGCGTCGCAGTGCAGCACGCCGGTGCCGGTGGAGTAGTCGTGGCCGGCGACGATGCCGCGCAGGAAGTCCACGTACCGCGTGTACAGGGGGTCGTCGAGCCTGAGCTGCTCGGCGACCTGGTGCACCTGGGCGGGCGAGCAGCGCGGGCCGCAGGTGATCTGGGCGACGTCGCCGGGGGCGACGTAGAAGACGGCGTAGATGACGACGGACAGGACGAAGAGGGTGACGACGGCGCCGACGGCGCGGCGCGCGACGAAGCCCGTGAAACCGGTGAGGCCGAGGCGGCCGGTGAGACCGGTGCGGCCGGTCGGGCCGGAGGTGCGCATCATGCGGAGGCCTCCCCCTTCTCGGCCCGGTCGACAGACTCGGCCCGGTCGACCTGCTCGGCCCGGTCGACAGGCTCGGCCCGGTCGACCTGCTCGGCCCGGTCGACCTGCTCGGCCCGGTGGGTCTGCTCGGCCCGGTCGACCCGCTCAACCTGCTCGGTCTTCCTGGTCCGCTTGGCCCCCACCCGCAGGCGGGAGGCCGCGCGCGGGTCGAGGGCGGTGCGGACGCCGTCGCCGAGGACGGTCAGGGCGAGCACGGTGGTGAACAGCGCGGCGGCGGGCAGCAGCAGGTACTGCGGGGCCGCCTGGTACCAGACGTCGGCGGAGGTGAGCATCTGCCCCCAGGACGCGGTGGGCGGCTTGACGCCGACGCCGAGGAAGGACAGGGCCGCCTCGACGACGATGTTCGTGGGGAAGAGCAGCGCCGCGTACGTGATGACGGGCGCGGCCAGGGCGGGCAGCAACTCGCGGCGGGCGACGCCCACCGTACGCCAGCCGCTCAGCCGGGCCGCCGCGACGTGGTCGAGGGACTTGAGGGTGATGGTCTGGGCGCGGACGAGTTTCGCCATGCCGCCCCAGCCGACGAGGCCGACGACGAGCGCGACGAGGACCGGGCGCGGGAAGCCGCTCGGCACGACGGCGAGGAGCCCGAGCGCGAGGACCATCAGGGGCAGCGCCACCATGACGTCGGTGGCGCGGCTGAGCGCGAGGTCCACCCAGCGGCCGCCGAGCCCGCTGGTGAGCCCGACGGCGACGCCGAGCACGACCTGGAGGAACGTGGCCACGAGCGCGACGCCGAGCGAGACCCGGGCGCCGTACACCAGGCGGGCGAACAGGTCGCGGCCGGTCTGCGGCTCGACGCCGAGCCAGTGCTCGGCGCTCACGCCGCCGAAGGAGCCGACGGGCACGCCGCCGCGCGCGGAGTCGACGAGTCCGGGGTGGTACGTGGTGGGGTCCTGGCCCTCCAGGGCGGTGAGCAGCGGCGCGGCGAGCGCGACCAGGACGAGCAGGGCGACGACCGCGCCCGCGACGAGGGCGGCGCGCCGGGTGCGCAGCCGCCTCCAGAACTGACGGGCCCCGGAGGTGACGGGAGCGGCCGCCGTGACGGCGCCCGCTCCCGCGCTCTCCGAGGCCAAGAGGGCCTCACTCATGGCTGTGACCTGACCGGCCCTACTTGACCGCGACCTGGGACACGTCGAGGACGCCGGTCCAGTCGCTGATCACGACGTTCTTGACGTCCTTGCCGTACAGCCGCTTGTAGACCGGGTGGAACAGCGGGACGTTGACGGCCTTCTCGCCGATCTTCTTGTCGAGGGCGCCCCAGCGCTTCGCGGCCGCGGCGTGGTCGGTGAGCTCGTTGATCTCGTCGATCTCCTTGTTGACGGCCTTGTCGTCGAGGAAGGAGGAGTTGAAGTTGTAGCCGTCCTTCACGATCTGGCGGCCGTCGAAGATCGGGGCGAGGAAGGGGCCGCCGGAGGGCCAGTCGGCGCCCCAGTGGGCGAGGAAGAGGCCCGGCTCCTCCTTGGCGTCGTGGACCTTGTCCTCGTAGTCGTTGTCCTCCAGGCCCTGGAGCTTGACGGTGATGCCGGCCTTCTTCAGGGCGTCCTGGAGGGCGGTGGCGATCTCCGGGCTGGTCTCGAAGTTCTTGGCGTTGGAGTGGGTGAGGGTGATGGTCAGGCCGTCCTTGTGACCGGCCTCCTTCAGGAGTTCCTTCGCCTTCTCGGGGTTGCCGGACGCGCCCGCAGGGAAGTGGTCGAACTTCTCGTACCCGAAGGCCTTCTGGTTCGGCAGGAAGGTCGTGGCGGGCTCGGCGAGGGAGGAGCCGCCCGCGGCGTTGACGACCGAGGAGCGGTCGACGGCGTAGGCGATGGCCTGGCGGACCTTCGGGTCGTCGAAGGGCTTCTTCTTCGGGTTGAAGGCCAGGTAGTTGGTGTAGCCGAAGTGGCCGGTGCCGACCTGCGCGGCGAGCTTCTTGTCGCCGGTGACCTTGGCGAGTTCGGCGGGCCCGAGGTTGGTGTCGGTGGTGACGGCCGCGGCGTCGGCGCCCTGGCTCGCGGAGAGCCGCTGGTTGATCACGGAGGAGTTGAGGCCGGAGCGGACGTCGATGGTGTCCGGGTAGGCCTTGCGCTCGGCGTCGGTCTTCGCCGACCAGTGCGGGTTGCGCTCCAGGCGCAGCCGCTCGCCGCCGTTGGTGTTCTCGACGACCTTGTACGGGCCGGAGGAGACGGGGTGCTCCTCGTACTTGGTGCCCTTGTCCTTGGCCTTCGGGACGGGGGCGAACGACGTCTGGGTGGCCACGTAGTCGAAGTCGCCGACGGGCTTGTTCAGATGGAAGACGATCGTCCGGTCGTCCGGCGTCTCGACGGACTTCAGGCCCTTCTTGTCCTTGTAGGGGCCTTCGTACGTGGCGCCGCCGATGAGCCAGTCGCGCAGGAAGGGCGCGCCGCCGGAGAGTTCGGCCGCGAAGGAGCGCTCGATGCCGTACTTGATGTCGGCGCTGGTGATCGGCGAGCCGTCCTCGAACTTCAGGCCCTGCTTGAGCTTGTACGTCCACACGGTGGCGTTCTTGCTCGGCTTGCCGAGGCTCTCGGCGAGGTCGGGTACGACCTTGGTGCCCTCGGCGCCGTCCTCGCGGTTGCGCGTGGTCAGGGTGCGGAAGACGAGGCTCGGCACGTTGCCGCCGCCGGAGGTGTACAGGCGGGCGGGGTCGAAGTTCTTCTGGGGGTCGCGGTTGAGGATGGTGAGGGTGCCGCCCTTCTGCGGCTTGCTGTCACCGCCCGCGTCGTTCTTGTCCTCGGGTCCCGCGCAGGCGGCGGCGCCCGAGGCCAGCACGACCAGGGCGGCGGACGCCGTGACCAGGCGGCGGGATATGACGGACGGTGAGCGACGCAGGCTGCGCATCGGAGTGCCTCTCGGAAAGCGGAAGGGAAGAGCGGAAAGGACGAGAAAAGGGGGGAAGGGCGCGAGGGGGCCCGCCACGGGCGCGCACACCGATGACCGCCGGTCCACCATGTGGACGATGGTCCGCATCGTGGACGGCGCACGGAGCGCGGCCACACGCGGGACGGCACGGGGAAAAGGGAGGAACGCGACGCACGCGCCGGAGGCGGGCGTCAGCGACAGTGAATGTCGGCCACGCAGAGCGCGGTCACGCCGAACAGCGCCAGCTCAAGGGCGGCGCTCGGGGAGGCGTGACGGATCGACATGGGGAGAAATATGGACGATGTCGCGTGTCATGTCAACGCGACGTCTCACACTCCGAGCCGAGGCGTCTCACTTTTCGGGAAACGCCCAGGGGTTGGGCTTGCAGTGGATGCCGTCGTGGTCGAGGAACTTGGTCTGCTGCTGCATGACCGGGGCCAGCTCACCGTCCCGCCGGCAGTCCACGTGGCCGTGTCCGAGCCGGTGCCCCACCTCGTGGTTGATCAGCATCTGCCGGTACGGGTGGATGCGGTCGCCGTAGGTCTTGGCGCCCTGCGCCCAGCGGTAGGCGTTGATCATGACGCGGTCGGTGGCGGCCGAGTCGCACGACACGTTCTGCTGCAGGGTGTCGAGCCCCGACTTCGCGCACCACTTCGCGGTGGTCCCCGGGCTCGCCAGCGTGATGACGAAGTCGGGCCGCCCCGAGGAGATCCGCTCGAAGGTGCGGGCCCCGCCGTGGGCCCAGCTCCGCCGGTCGTTCAGGGTCTTCTGCACGGCCTGCGCGAACAGCTCGCCGTCCAGGCCCATGCCCTTCTCGACGTCCACGCGGTAGCGGAACTTCCGCCCCTTGCCCGGCCCCCGGTCGAAGCCCGCGATCGCCGCGAAGTCCCCGGACGCGGTGAGCTTCGCGTCCAGCGGGTACTTCCTGCCCATCTTCTGCTCGTACGTCTCCGGGGTCGGCGAGTCCGAGGGCGTGGGCCGGTTGTCCGAGCGCGAGGCGGAGTCGCGGGCGTCGCGCCCGCCGCCCCGCTCGTCGTCGGCGGCCCGCGTACCGGGCCCCGAGCCCTTGGCGTCCCCGGCGACCTGACCGGCCACGACGACGGCGAGGGCGGTGGTGACGGCCGCGGCGTCGATCCCGGTGACCGTACGGACCCGGCCGCGGCGGCGCGGCGGGGTGGCGTCGGCCACGGCGCCCGGCGCGCCGGTGTCCGTGCCGTCGCCGTCGTCCCCGGCGTCGGTCCCCCACGCGGTCACGGACGCGTACGGGTCGCGGGGGCGGGGGGCGCGGCTCACCGGCTCGGCCCCTGCCGCGTACACATCCGCGCCCTCGAAGCCGTCCGGGGCGCCGAGGGCGTCGAAGGCAGCGATGTCCTCACGTCTCGGCCCCGACACGCGCGACACCGCTCCCCCCGCGCGGGTGCCGGACCCGCCGGTCTTCGGCGCGGCGCCGCCCACCGTGCCCCAGCCGCCCCCGGGTTCACGCTGCTCCGGGTGGCCGCCGCGCACCCGCGGGACCCCGCGGGGAGGCGTGGCCGGGGAGGCCTGGTGTGCGGGGGTGCCGTGCGGCGGCGTCCCGTGCCCGAACGTTCCGTCACCGGGGGTGCCGTCCTCCTTCGCGCCGCGCACGGGGGTGCCGTGGGCGGGGGTGCCGTGCGCGGGTGTGCCGTGGGCAGGGGTGCCGTGCGGCGGTGTCCCATGTTCGGGGACGGCGCCCGGCGGTGTCCCGTAGGCGGGCGTCCCGTGCGCGGGCGTGTCCCCCTGGGAGGTGCCGCGTCGGCGGCGGCCGGTGCCGACAGGTCCGGGAGGGCTCGCCTGGGCCCGGGGTATGCCGGACGCATCGGCGGTGTCTGCGGTGTCGGCCGGGCCCCGGCGGCTATGACGTCCCACGCGGCGCCTCAGCTCCTCGTACCCGGTTCACGGCGGTCCTTCGTACCCGGCTCACGGCGGTCGTCCGTCACACCAACACCATCGCGCACCTCATGGGGATCGCTCAACTCACCCGTATCAGCCAGGAGTTCGCGGATCGCGGCAGCCACAGCGGCCGGCTCCTCCATCATCGCCACGTGCCCCGCCTCCGGCAGCGTGAGCAGCCGCGATGCGCGGAAGGCCGCGGCGGCCCTGCGCGCCATCCGGTACGACACGAGCTGGTCCCGGCCGCCGTAGACGAGCAGGGTCGGCGCGAGCACGCGCTCGGCCTGCCGCCACAGGCCGTGCTGGCCGCCGAGGGTGTACGCGTTCACGATGCCGCGGGCCGTGCGGGCCATGGCGTCCCAGAAGTAGGGGTGCGCGAGCCGGCGCTCCATCTCCCGCACGGCGACGGCGAACGCCTCCGGCGAGACCTTGGCCGGATCGCCGTAGCAGAGCTCCATCACACCGCGGACGCGCTGCTCCGGCGTCCAGTCCTTGGTGAGCCGGGTGAAGAGGGCGGCCACGCCGGGCAGCGCCAGCAGGCCCGTCGGCACGGCGGTGCGCTGCACGCGCAGCTCCGGCAGGGCGGGCGAGACCAGGGTGAGGGTGCGCACCAGGTCGGGGCGGACCGCGGCCACGCGGGTGCATATGGCGCCGCCCAGGGAGTTGGCCACCAGGTGCACGGGGCCGCGGCCGCGGGCGTCCAGCAGGCGGATGACCGCGCGCGCGTGCCCGGTGACCGAGTAGTTCCCGTCGTCCGGGGGCGGCGAGTCGCCGAAGCCCGGCAGGTCGAGCGCCTCCCCGTCCACGACGTCCGTGAGCAGCGGCATCAGCGCCGACCAGTTCCGCGAGGAGCCGCCGAGCCCGTGCACGTACAGCGCGGGCGGCAGGCCCGGGGCGGCGCCGGGCCGGGCGCGCACCGAGAGCGTGAGGCCGGGCAGCGCGACCGTCTCCGTGCGCTCGCCCTCCGTGCCGCTCACGACACCCGGCTTGGGGGCGGCGGTGGCGGCAAGCACGTGCGGCAGCTCGGTCGAGGACATGCGGCAATGTTACGAGACGATCACGCCAGGGATCACGTGTTCGGGGTCACAGGTACCGTTCGGGTCGCGTAACAGATCGCGTAGCGGCCCTGCCGGGTGTTGCCTACGCTCAGAGGGAACTCGCGGGTAAGAGGCGCGAGCGGGGCACTCGTACCGCAGGCCGTTCCGCACGGGGACCGACGTCCCGGGCGGAGGAGATCAGAGATGAGCCGAGGAGTTCCCACATGACCGTTGACCCGACCGACCCGGACACGTTCGAGACCGAGGAGCCCGAGGGCGGCCTCGGCCAGGAGACGCCCGAGGCGGACGCGGCCGAGCAGCACGCGGAGCTGGCGCCGCAGCGGGACGAGCCGTTGCGGGACGTCGACCCGGAGGCCGGCAACGTGGCCGACCTGGCGGAGCAGGCCCGCGTCGTCGACCTGGACGAGGACGACTACCGCTGAGCGGGGCGCACGTCCGCGGAGCTGCCCGTGTTCGCCCTGCTACGCACCGCTTCCGCGGGCATCCAGTCCGTGAAATTCTGCGCTCGCACCGCGCACATCACAGTTACCGAAAAGTACGATGGCGGCGCGGCGCACACCGCGACTAAGGACGATTCTGGGAGGCGGCGTGACAGCCATCGAGCAGACAGAGGCGGCACGCCCGCGGGGCACTCGCCTGCCGCGCCGTGCCCGACGCAACCAACTCCTCGGCGCGGCCCAGGAGGTCTTCGTCGCGCAGGGGTACCACGCTGCCGCGATGGACGACATCGCCGAGCGGGCGGGCGTCAGCAAGCCGGTGCTCTACCAGCACTTCCCGGGCAAGCTCGACCTGTACCTGGCCCTGCTCGACCAGCACTGCGACAACCTGCTGCAGGCGGTGCGCGCGGCCCTGGCGTCGACGACGGACAACAAGCAGCGCGTCGCGGCGACGATGGACGCCTACTTCGGGTACGTGGAGGACGACGGCGGCGCGTTCCGGCTCGTCTTCGAGTCGGACCTGACCAACGAGCCGGCGGTCCGCGAGCGCGTGGACCGGGTCACGCTCCAGTGCGCGGAGGCGATCTGCGAGGTCATCGCGGAGGACACCGGCCTGCCCACGGCCGAGGCGATGCTGCTGGCCTCCGGGCTCGGCGGCCTCGCCCAGGTGGTGGCGCGCTCCTGGCTGCACAGCGACGGCGGCGTGCCGCGCGAGAAGGCCGTGCAGCTCCTCACGTCGCTCGCCTGGCGCGGCATCGCGGGGTTCCCGCTGCACGGGGCCGAGGGCCACTGAGGCCGGCGGGCGCCGGTCCGCTCCCGCCGCGTGTTCGCTCCTGGCGTGCGCGGCCGGAGCCGTCCGCGTCCCCTCACCGGGCTAATCTGTGCTGGTACGGCGCGGGCGGCCGCGCACATCACTGACCGGCGGAGGGACAAAGCGTGGAGGTCAAGATCGGCGTGCAGCACGCGCCGCGCGAGATCGTTCTGGAGAGCGGTCAGAGCGTCGAGGAGGTCGAGAGCGCGGTGGCCGACGCCCTGGCGGGCAAGGCCCGGCTGCTGACCCTGGTGGACGACAACGGCCGCAAGGTCCTGGTCCCCGCCGACCACCTCGCGTACGTGGAGATCGGCCAGCCGACCCCGCGCAAGGTGGGTTTCGGCGCGCTGTAGGACGCACAGCCAGGCGCGCCGGCAGGGCGCGCGGAGAACGGCCCGGTGGGTGACCCACCGGGCCGTTCTCGTGTGTTCACTCCCTGTTCATCCGGCGTACGGGGACCATCGGTGCGAACCGGACATGAATGGGGGTGGAGGGTTGCGTTCCGAACGCCGGGGGTAGACCGGCTAGGACCGATTTGCCCCACGATTCAGCCCCCACGATCCACACACGGATCACACGATCCACACCGGCCACACGATCCGCACGGCCCCGCAGTGCACCGCACCGCACCGCACCGCACCGCACCGCACCGGCCGCACGATCCGCACCCGGCCATGAGGGAGGGAACACACCGTGATCCTGGAAGCACTCGGCTCCGCACTCCTCGGCCTGGCCCTCGCCTGGGCCACGGTCCACCGCCTCGCCCACCGCCTGCCGGCCCGCGCCCTGGTTCTGGGGACCGGGGTGGGCGGGGCCTTGGTCGGCGCGTTCATCACGCACATGGCGCTCGGCTCGGGCCGGGCGCCCATGACGCTCCTGGGCGCCCTGGCCGTCTCGACCGCGCTCCTCTCCCTCCTCCTCCGCCCCGACCCCCGCCTACGCCGCCACCAGGCCCCGGCGTAGGTCCGCACGCGCAAGGCGAGGCCCGCACGGGTGGGCGGGTGGGAAAAGGAACGCACAACGGCGGGAAAGCGCTACGCGCCCGGGCCGCAGGTCGAAGCAGGGAGCCACGGGTGGGCGGGCGGGAAGGAAAACCCCGCCCAAGGCCAGAGGCCAGCTACGCCGCGAGCCCCAGCGCAGCCATCCGCTTAGTGTGCGCCTCCGTGATCCGCGAGAACATCCGCCCGACCTCCGCGAGGTCGAACCCGTCCGCGACCCCGCCGACCAGCATGGTCGACAGCGCGTCCCGGTCGGCCACCACCCGCTGGGACTGCGACAGGGCCTCCCCCATCAGCCGCCGCGCCCACAGCGCGAGCCGCCCGCCCACGCGCGGGTCCGCCTCGATCGCGGCGCGCACCTTCTCCACCGCGAAGCTCGCGTGGCCGGTGTCGTCCAGGACGCCGAGGACGAGCCCGCGCGTATCGGCGTCGAGCCGGACCGCGACCTCCCGGTAGAAGTCACTGGCGATGGAGTCGCCGACGTAGGCCTTGACCAGGCCCTCCAGCCAGTCGGACGGCGCGGTCTGCCGGTGGAAGCCGTCGAGCGCGGCGACGAAGGGCTCCATGGCCTCGGTAGGCTCCACGCCGATCGCCGCGAGCCGGTCCCTGAGCTGCTCGAAGTGGTGGAACTCGGCGGAGGCCATCTTCGCCAGCTCGGCCTTGTCGGCGAGCGTCGGTGCCAGCTTGGCGTCCTCCGCGAGCCGCTCGAACGCCGCGAGTTCCCCGTAGGCGAGCGCGCCGAGCAGGTCCACGACCGCGGCGCGGTACTGCGGGTCGGCGGAAGCTTTCGCCCAGTCCTGGGCGGCCACCCCGGTGGGGGCCTCGGCGGCCTCGGCGTCGGCTGCGTCGTTCGCGGGCTGAGCGGCGTTGTCAGGCGTCTCCATGAAGCGCACAATAGCCCGCCTGCCCGGTGGCGGAAGGCCCTGGTCAGCCACTGTGACGCCATCGACGTACCGCCCGCTACGGCGGACGCGGACCGGCCCCGCGCGCGGGGGCGCGGGACGAGTGACGCAAATCGCCGGACACGCCTGCGGGATTCCGGGGTACAGTGGTAATGCGCCCGCCGAGTATGTCGACGGGCCGCATGAATGAGGATGCCCGGTCGGTGGCCCGATCGGCTCCGACCAGACAGCCCTCCAGGGCCGGGCGCACCGAGCGCGCGGCATGCGGAGGGACCCCCTCAGCGGTGTGAGCGCTCGAGCGTCGGCAGTGGTCCCGTGCCACCCGGTTCGCCCGGCTCGATCCAACAGGCGGCCGGCAGTCCCCGGCACGGTCACGACCCCCAGCGTTCGCCTCGCGCCGCGGCTCACAGAAGAGGCCATAGCCCTGACTACGACTTTCCGGGATCTCGGGATCCTCCCCGAGACAGCCGAGGCCCTCGAGGCCGTCGGCATCGTGAACCCCTTCCCCATCCAGGAGATGACGCTCCCCGTCGCCCTCTCGGGCACCGACGTCATCGGCCAGGCCAAGACCGGCACCGGCAAGACGCTGGGCTTCGGTCTTCCGCTCCTCGAGCGCGTCGTCGTCCCCGCCGACGTCGAGGCGGGCCGCGGGACCCCCGACGACCTCACCCAGGCCCCGCAGGCGCTCGTCGTCGTCCCCACCCGCGAGCTGTGCACGCAGGTCACCAACGACCTGCTGACCGCCGGCAAGGCGCGCAACGTCCGCGTCCTCGCCATATACGGCGGCCGGGCGTACGAGCCGCAGGTCGAGGCCCTGAAGAAGGGCGTCGACGTGGTCGTCGGCACCCCGGGCCGGCTGCTCGACCTCGCCGGGCAGCGCAAGCTCGACCTGAAGCACGTCAAGTGCCTGGTCCTCGACGAGGCCGACGAGATGCTCGACCTGGGCTTCCTGCCCGACGTCGAGAAGATCATCAACATGCTGCCGGTGAAGCGGCAGACCATGCTGTTCTCCGCGACCATGCCGGGCGCCGTCATCGGCCTGGCCCGGCGGTACATGTCGCAGCCCACGCACATCCGCGCCACCGCGCCGGACGACGAGGGCCAGACCGTGGCGAACACCGCGCAGTTCGTCTACCGCGCGCACTCCATGGACAAGCCGGAGATGGTCGCCCGCATCCTCCAGGCGGAGGGCCGCGGCCTGGCGATGATCTTCTGCCGTACCAAGCGCACGGCCGCCGACATCGCCGAGCAGCTCGAGCGGCGCGGCTTCGCCTCCGGCGCGGTCCACGGCGACCTCGGCCAGGGCGCCCGCGAGCAGGCCCTGCGGGCCTTCCGCAACGGCAAGGTCGACGTGCTCGTGTGCACCGACGTCGCCGCGCGCGGCATCGACGTCGGCGGCGTCACGCACGTGATCAACTACCAGACGCCCGAGGACGAGAAGACGTACCTGCACCGCATCGGCCGCACCGGCCGCGCGGGTGCCTCCGGTACGGCGATCACGCTGGTCGACTGGGACGACATCCCGCGCTGGCAGCTCATCAACAAGGCGCTCGACCTGGACTTCGGCGACCCCGTCGAGACGTACTCCACGTCCGAGCACCTCTTCGCCGACCTCGGCATCCCCGCCGGTACGAAGGGTGTGCTGCCGCGCACCGAGCGGACCCGGGCGGGGCTCGACGCGGAGGAGCTGGAGGACCTGGGCGAGCCCGGTGCCCGGGGCGCGAAGGGCCGCTCGCGCGGTCGCGGGCGCTCTGGCGCTGCCGCCGCCGAGGAGACCGAGGCCGAGCGGGCCGCCGCCCGGGGCGAGCGCAGGCGCCGCCGGACGCGGGCCGGGGCTCCGGTCGCCGGTGCCGCGGAGGGTACGGCCGCTGTCGCGGAGGCCCCGGCCTCCGCGCCCGCCGAGCCCGCTGCGGCGGCGCCTCGGCGGCGGCGGCGTACGCGGGGCGGCAAGGCCTCCGAGGCCGCGGAGCAGTAAGCCCCTCCGGGGCTCTCTCCCACCCGCCCACCCGTTCCACCCCGGCTTTGGACGCCCGGCCCCGACGCACTGCGCCGCAGCCGGGCGTCCGGCTTTCCGCCGCTACCGCGGCGGTGTTTCCCACCCACCCACCCGTTCCACCCCGGCTATGCCCGCCCGGCCCCGACGCCCAGCGCTGCGGCTGAGTGCCCGCCTTCCCCGCCGGTGGCGCGGCGGGGGCTGGGACAGCACCTAGGTGCCGCGCGACCGTTTCGCGAGGGCCCAGGCCAGGTGTGGCGCCGCAGGGCAGCAGCGCAGGGGCGCGTACGCGTTACCGTACGGCGTATGAGTCGGCCGCCCACCTTCACGCCCCCGCCCGGTGTCGTCGCCCGCCCGCTGGTGACCTCGCGCGGCACCTTCGCGACCCTGGACGCCGCGCCCGCCGGCCAGCTCAAGGGCACCGCGCTCCTCCTTCCCGGGTTCACCGGCAGCAAGGAGGACTTCATCGTGCTGCTCCCGCTCCTGGCCGCGGCGGGCTACCGCGCGGTCGCCGTGGACGGGCGGGGCCAGTACGAGTCGGAGGGGCCCGACGACCCGGCCGCGTACGCCATGGAGGAGCTGGGGCGTGACGTCCTGGCCCAGGCCGCCGCCCTGGGCGATCCGCCCGGCACCCCGCTGCACCTGCTCGGCCACTCCCTCGGCGGCCTGGTCTCCCGCACCGCCGTCCTGCTCGCGCCCGCGGGCACCTTCGCCTCGCTCACGCTGATGTCGTCGGGCCCCGGCCGCGTCGCCCCCGCCCAGCGCACCCGCGCCACCCTGCTCACGGACGCGCTCGCGGCGCACTCGATGGCCGCCGTCTGGGAGATGATGCGCGCGGTGCAGCCGCCGGAGGACGCGGACATGGCTGGTGCCGACGGTGCCGACGGTACCGACGGCGCGCTGCGGGCCCGCTGGCTGCGCAACAACCCCGTGCAGCTCATCGTCACCGGCAGGCAGCTCTGCGTCGAGCCGGACCGCGTGGACGAGCTGGCGGCCGTGGACATCCCCCGGCACGTGGTGTCCGGCGAGCGCGACGACACCTGGCCGGTGCCGCTCCTGGACGACATGGCCCGGCGGCTCGGCGCGCACCGCACCGTCGTCACCGGCGCCGAGCACTCCCCCAACACCGACCGCCCCGAGGCGACCGCGACCGCGCTCGTCGCCTTCTGGGACCGTACGCGGCGGTGAGCCGCGGCGGGCGCCCGGCGGCGCCTCAGTAACACTTCTGGAGGTGCTCCCAGAAGCCGTCCCGCAGCACCCGCCGCAGGTCGGACTGGCCCCGCAGGGAGTAGTCGAGCAGCCGCTCGGCCTCGACGAGGAGCTCCTGGTCGACCGAGCCGGGCAGGTAGGGGTGGCCGGGCAGCAGGCCCACCAGGGCCTCGCGGCCGCGCGCCGACAGCCACTTGGCGGAGATCTGGGCGCCGACGAACCGTACGTCGTCCCGCGAGGGCCGCGGGGCCGCCGACAGAGCCTCGTAGGGCACGGCGGGACGGCGGGTGATGTACGGCTTGAAGAAGTCGGCGTCGAAGGTGCGCTGGCTGTCGACCTCCCACAGCAGCGGCTCGGCCTGGTTGCGCCCCTCGGGTGCCTCGATGCCCCACAGGTGCACCCGCGCGCCGTACCCCTGCGCCGCCTCGACCGCCGACACCAGATCCTCGTCGCCGCCGATGAGGGCCGCGTCGCTGATGGCGCGGTGCCGGGCGAGGGACTCCAGGTCGGTGCGGATGAGGGAGTCGACGCCCTTCTGCTGGTTGTTGGCGTTGAGGTTGCCGAGCCGCACCTTGACGTCGGGGAGCTCGGCGATGGACTGCTGCTCGATGGTGTGGATGCGGCGCCGCGCGCCGTCGTACCAGTACACGCGCAGCAGCCTGCTGTCGGCGAAGATCGTGCGTGCCCGGTCGATGAGCGCCTCGATGAGGCCCTCGGCGTCCAGCTCGAAGGCGCGCCGGTCCTCGGTGCCCACCGCGAGCCGGCCCGCTGCGGCGTACAGGTACCCGGCGTCGACGAAGATCGCGTGAGTGGACGGGGTCTTCGCCACCTCGGCGAGCATGCGCTCGAGGAGGCCGTTGGTGCGCTCCAGCAGGGCCGTGACCTCGCCGGTCTTGTGGAGGGTCTCGTCCGTGTCCATACGGAACGCATTGTCGCGTCCGTCACACAGGGGGCACAACCGGTGGCCGTTACTCAGCGAACACAACCAGCCGCGCTACGGTGATACCCACGGACACTCCTTAGCCTCCCAAAAAATTTCCTTAGCGTAGGGAATGTTTAACCGAGGCAACTCGTTACACCCGTACGTAGCAAACAGTTCTCCTCCAGGAGGATCACCGGACGAAGGGAGAAGCCCATGCGCTTCGAGATCATGCGACTCGACGACGTCGACGGCACCGCCGTGGACTCCACCGTCGTGGACGCCGCCTCCGTCAACCGGATCGTGCAGCAGGCGGCCGCCACCGGCCAGCGCCTCTACATCCGCCCGGCCGACACCACGGCCTCGTAACGCCCGCGCACGTCCCCTCACGCTCCAGAGCCCTGTACGACACCGGATTCCGCCGATGTCGTACAGGGCTCTGTTGGTGTGCGCGCCGGGTCCGCGCGGCGGGCGTCAGCCGCCGCGGATGACCTGGGTGACGCCGTTGATGATCTGCTGCACGGCGATGGCCGACAGCATCATGCCCGCGAGGCGCGTCACCAGGACCACGCCGCCGTCCTTGATGACCCGGATGATCAGCAGCGAGAAGCGCATCGCCAGGAACAGCACGACGTGGATGGCGAGGATCGCCGCCCAGACGGAGACCTGCTCCATGCCGCTGGCGTGCTGGACCGCCAGGATGACCTGCACGATGGCGCCGGGCCCGGCGAGCAGCGGCATGCCGAGCGGCACGAGCGCGACGTTCACGTCCTTGGTCTGCTGCGGCTCGTCGGTCTTGCCGGTGAGCAGGTCGAGCGCGACCAGGAGCAGCAGCAGCCCGCCCGCGATCATCAGGGCCTGCGTCGAGACGTGCAGGTAGTCGAGGATCTGCTGCCCGACGACGCCGAAGACGGCGATGACGCCGAAGGCGACGCAGACGGCCTGGAAGGCCATCTTCTTCTGCACCTTGACGGGGCGGCCCGCGGTCAGCGCGAGGAAGATCGGCGTGATCCCCGGGGGATCCATGATGACGAAGAGGGTGAGGAAGAGGGAGCCGAAGACGGCGACGTCGAACACAGTGATGGCCTTGCGGAGAGTCGTACGAAGGGAGGGGTGGGGGGAGGTGGGGGAAGTGGGGGCAGGGGCGGGGGCGCGGCGGGCGCCGCGGGGCGTGCGCGCCGCCGGGTGGGGGCGCGCCGATGACGCGTGCGCCTGAGGGGCGCGGTGTGCGAACGGGTGGGTGCGCCGCCGCTAGGCGGGCAGGTCTCCGCCCGCGCCCGGCACCGGGAACGCCCCGGTGGCGCGGCGCGTGATCTCGCCGTAGATCTCGGGGTCGGTGGTGAACTCACCGAGCGAGACGGTCTTGCGGCTGCCGTGGTAGTCGCTGGAGCCGGTCACGAGGAGGCCGAGGTCGGCGGCGAGGCCGCGCAGGCGGGGGCCCGCCTCGGGCGCGTACGCCAGTTGCTCGGGGTGGTCGACCTCGATGCCGTCGAGGCCGGCGGCGGCGAGCTCGGCTATCGCCGACTCCGGGACGATCTTGCCGCGCTGGGCCGCGGCGGGGTGCGCGAAGACGGTGACGCCGCCCGCGGCCTTGACGAGGCGGATCGCCTCGAAGGGGTCGAGCTCGGTCTTCTCCGCGTAGGCGCGGCCGCCGTCGGCGAGCCACTGGGGCGTGAAGGCGTCGGAGACGCTCGCGACGACGCCGAGCTCGACGAGGGCCTCGGCGACGTGCGGGCGGCCCACGGAGCCGTCGCCCGCGATCCGCGCGACCTGTTCCCAGGTCACGGGCACACCGAGCTCCTGGAGCTTGCGGACCATCTCCCGCGCGCGCGGCACCCGGTCGTCGCGCACCAGCTCGCGCGCGCGGGCCAGCTCCGGCTCGTCCGGGTCGAAGAGGTACGCCAGCATGTGCAGCCCCACGCCGTCGAGGCGGCAGGACAGCTCGGCGCCGGTGACGAGGGTGAGCCCGGGGGGCAGCGCGGCGACGGCCTCGGCGTGGCCGCGGGTGGTGTCGTGGTCGGTCAGGGCGATGACGTCGAGCCCCGCGGCGGCGGCGTTGCGGACGAGCTGGGCCGGGGTGTCCGTGCCGTCGGAGGCGGTGGAGTGGGTGTGCAGGTCGATGCGCACGCGGGGCTCCACGCTTTTCGGGACGGACAGGGCCCTTAAGGATAACGGCCTGGCCGGGGCTGCGTCCGCTACGGGTCCTCCCCCACCCACCCGCCCCCCACCGGCCTGGCGGCCTCGTCCTCAAACGCCGGACGGGCTGGAATCGTCCGCCGGGCGCCGTCGTCGGCTGCGGGACGAACGACGACCGCGAGTCAAGGACATCTCACCCCGTCCGGCCGACGACGGCGAGACGGGGCACTTTCAGCCCGTCCGGCGTTTGAGGACGAGGCGCGGAGCGCCGATGACGGGGGAGAGGGGCGGAGCCCCAGACGGGAGGGCGGGGGGCCGGGGGCGGCAGCCACCGGGATCGGGGAGGGGTGGGGCTGGGGCGCGCCGTGCGGGCTCAGGGCGTGAGGAGCCGGGGCGAGAGCGCCCCGCACGGCAGCAGCTCCACCTCTGCCCCCGCGTCCCGCAAATCCGTGAGCACCAGCTCGTCGTACATCAGCAGCCCCGACTGCTCGGGCCAGGCGATCGCCCACAGCCACAGCCCGCACGCCTCCCCCGCGAACACGGCCCGGTCCTCTGGCGTGCCGGAGACGTGCCACAGGGGCGTCGGGCGCCCCGCGGCGAGCACCTTGGCCGCGGGCGGCTTGCCCACGTTCATGGCGGCGCCGGGGTCGGGGCCGTCGATGCCCGCGTAGCGCGCGCCGAGGCCGATGCCCAACTCCTCGGCGACGAGGATGAGTTCGCCGACACCACCGAGCGGCGCGGGCCCCGAGCAGGCCACGGCGGTCGCCCGGCCGCCGCTGCGGTCGTCGCCCGCGCAGGCCACGCCGGTGAACAGCCACCCGACCGGCAGGGGCCAGGGCATCCAGACGGGGACCTGGGCGCGGTGCACCACGACGCCGAGCGCCTCGACACTGGGCGGGATCACGGGCTGCAGTGGATGCACGGTGCCGTGCACGTCGCACTGCCAGGAGTCGGCAAAGAGGCCGGGAGCCCTGACCCGGCCACCACACTTCGGGCAACTGGGTTCGCCCCTCATAGCGCCCCACGGTCCTCCCCGGCGGACGCCTCGTCAAGGACGATCACCCGTCCGGAGTGCGGCCGCAGCGCCCCCGCGGCCACCCCGCGAGCAGCCGTGCGCGGCCCCGGCGCAGGTCCGGGCGGCCGCGAACGGACGCACGGCGCCCCGGGCCGGACCCGGGCGAATCCAGAATGGCTCAGGGAGGGATCGAGCCGCCCCTGGGGCACCGGACGACAGGGCGGCGACCGGAAGGCCCCGGAAACGCATCGCCCCGACGGACGGCAGCCGGAGCGCCCCGGCTCACACCCGGGCGGAGCCCGCCGCGACCGGGGCGGTCCGGACGAGGCCGGGGCGCACGCGGCCCGGCCGAGCGCCGGGCCCGCACTGCCGGGGCAGACGGGCCCAGAACAGCATCCACGTATGCCCCTGGGGCGCACGCGAGGCACGGAGCCCACGGGGCAGACGGGGGCGCAGGGGACAGACGGGCAGACGAGGCAGGCGGGCAACGAGGCAGACGATCGGACGGACGGGCGGACACAGTCCAGCCCAAGCCCGCCCCGGAAACGCGGAAGCGCCAAGCCCCAGTCAGCCCACCCGCGGTGAACCCCACCCCATGGCCTCAGCACCAGCCCCGCCCCCGATACGCACCGGCCCCCGCCCAGGGCAGGCCCGGCTCAGTCCAGGGCCACCGTCGCCCGCAGCGGGTCGCGCAGGTCCGTGCCTCTGTTGAGCCACCGCTCCTGGAGGGCCTGCGCCCCGTGGACCCGCTTCCAGGCGGCCTCGTTCGGCGTCATGGGCAGCAGCGGCAGGAACCGTACGGGATCCATCGGGTCGGGCAGTTCCAGGTCGGGGACCAGGCCGCCGGGCTCGGCGACGAGTACGGCGGTGAAGGGGGCGCCCGGCCACAGCGGGCCGCCCACGTCCAGCGAGGCACCGGGCATGACCACGACGCCCTCGACCTGCGGGGACGCGGCCAGCACGGCCAGCGGCCTGAGCACCTTGTCGGTGTCGGCGAGGCCGCCCCGCACGGAGAGGATCAGCTCCGCCCGCGGGCCCTTCACCGGGTCGGCGAGCACGGCCGTGGGGTCGCTCATCGGCTGGGCGGACATGCCGAGGGTGGCGTACCGCACGACCCCGTCGCCGTCCCCGGCCGGGAACCGGAGGACCTCGACGCGGTCCGTGCCGAGGAACGTCACCGCCGCGCGCGCGTCCGGTTCGCCCAGGGCCTCGCGGAGCCGGGCCTCGACCGGAGCAAGAACATCAGCCATGCGGGGAGCATAGAACTCGTCAGTGATGGGTAAAGCTCGGGGTTTGGCGGACCGGTCGGCTGATACTGTTGGCTGCTGGCCCGGGCGGCACGCAGAAGCGTCGCTCTCAAGCCCGGACCTCAGGGCCCTCGGGTCCGTACTCGACGGACGGCGCCACGCGCGCCTGGGAACTCCCCCACGGGGGACCGGCCGGAGGAGGTGGGGCTGCAGTGGATCGAAGTCGACCGTGCAGTACCACTCGCTCTTCCGCCCGCTGACTCCCCGCAGCAGCGACGCTGCGGCTGTGTGCCCGGCACTTCTCGACCCTCCCGGCCGTGGCCGGCCCGTGCCCCGCACGACGGAAGAGCTCCGCGTTTCACCTGATCTGCATCAGTAGCGTTGCTGCCACCGCGACGGTGCGGTGCTCCCCGCTTTGCGGACGTGCCCCCAGCACAGCCGGACGTCCCCATTCCGGGTAGTTCCACCCGTCGCAGGCGGCCCTTTCGTCGAAGGAGCCTGCCCATGTCGATGATCCGCGACCTGCGCGCCGCAGTCCGCCCCGCCCTGCGGAAGGACAGCGTCTCCTACAGCTCGTACGACACCACCCGCGACCCGCGTGCCGCCTCGGCCGTCGTCGACTGCGCCGTCTACCGCGACGGCCGCCGCGTGTCCCGCGATGAGGCCCTCACCCCGCACGAGGCGATGCTCCAGGTGCGCCGCGACGGCGGCTTCGCCTGGATCGGCCTGCACGAGCCGACGGAGGCCGAATTCGCCGGTATCGCCGCCGAGTTCGGGCTGCACCCGCTGGCCGTGGAGGACGCCGTCCACGCCCACCAGCGGCCCAAGCTGGAGCGCTACGACGACACGCTGTTCACGGTCTTCAAGACCATCCACTACGTCGAGCACGCCGAACTCACCGCGACCAGCGAGGTGGTGGAGACCGGCGAGGTCATGTGCTTCACCGGCCGGGACTTCTTCATCACCGTGCGGCACGGCGGCCACGGCTCGCTGCGCACGCTGCGCCGCCGCCTCCAGGACGAGCCCGAGCTGCTCGCCAAGGGCCCCTCGGCGGTGCTGCACGGCATCGCCGACCACATCGTCGACGGCTACCTCGCGGTCGCGGACGCCATGCAGGTCGACATCGACGACGTCGAGAACGAGGTGTTCGCGGTCACCGGCAAGGGCGTCTCGCGCGGTGTCGACGCCGGGCGGATCTACCAGCTCAAGCGCGAGGTGCTGGAGTTCAAGCGGGCCGTGCAGCCGCTGCTGCGCCCCATGCAGCTCCTGAGCGAGCGGCCGATGCGGCTGGTCGACCCCGACATCCAGAAGTACTTCCGCGACGTGGCCGACCACCTGGCCCGCGTCCAGGAGCAGGTCCTCGGCTTCGACGAGCTGCTCAACTCCATCCTCCAGGCCAACCTCGCGCAGGCGGCCGTCGCGCAGAACGAGGACATGCGCAAGATCACCTCCTGGGCGGCGATCATCGCCGTCCCGACGGCGGTGTGCGGCGTGTACGGGATGAACTTCGACCACATGCCGGAGCTGCACTGGCGCTACGGCTACCCGATGGTCCTCGGCCTGATCGGCGTGGTCTGCTACACGATCCACCGCACCCTCAAGCGCAACGGCTGGCTCTGAGCGCGGGCGTCCGCCCCGGGGGCCGCTGGCTAAGCTGCCGTCATGACCGCTGACACACTCCTCGGGCGCGCCCTCGTCGAGGAGGCCACCAAGAAGTCGGGCCTCATCTGGGTGCGCGGCGCGGGCCCCGACCGCGCGCTGTGGCACGTCTGGCACGACGGCGCCGCCCACCTCGTGGGCGACGGCCCCGGCGAGCAGCCGTTCCCCGAGCTGGCCGACGGCGCCACGGCCGTGGTGACCGTACGCAGCAAGGACAAGGGCGGCCGGCTGCTGTCCTGGACGGCGACGGTGACGGAGCTGGCGCCGCGCTCCGAGGCGTGGGAGGCGGCGGTCGCCGAGCTCAAGGGCAAGCGCCTGAACGCCCCCGACGGCGAGCGGGTCGTCGAGCGGTGGGCGGAGCAGTGCCGGGTCCTGCGGCTCACCCCGCGCGAGGCGGACCTGGAGCCGCCCGAGGGCTCCCTGGCGGCCCCGCCCCTGCCCACGCCGGTGACGACGCGCGAGAGCGCTCCGGAGGCGCTGCCCCGGCTGCTGCTGCGCCGCGGGAAGAGCCGCGGCAAGAAGCGCCGCTGAGCGCCGGCCGCGCCCGGCCGCGCCCGGCCGCCGCTACGAGGTGGGCAACTGCTGGCCGTAGTCCACGGTCTCGCCCTTGTCCGGCTCCCGCAGCGGCACGAGCTGCCCCCACTCGCTGAGCCGCAGCGTGCCGGTGCCGCCCGCGCGCCGCAGGGTCAGCGGGTACGGCTTGCCCTTCAGGGACACCTCCAGGGTGCCGCCCGCGCCCTTGTCGCCGCTGATCCTGACGAACCGCCCGGCCCCCGTCCCGCCGCGCTCGCCCTTGGCCAGGGTGCCGTGCAGCGCGAGGGTGCCGTCGAGCAGGACGCCCTTGTCGGTGAACCCGCTCAGGCGCCGGTACGCGGGGTCGCCCTGGGGCACCTTCACGTACTTGCCGTCGAGCTTGGCGGCGGCCCCGCGGTCCGCGCCGCCCGTGCCCCCGGCGCCCTGGGCGCTCTCTTCCTTGTGCGCCCAGAAGTCCGCGTCCGCCTTCAGGTACAGGTTCCGGTCGACGCGCAGCAGCTCGAACGTGCCGCCCTTGGACGTCACCGTGCCCGTGCCGCCGTTGTGCGTGAGCCGCATGTCGAGCTTGTACGTGTGGCCCTTGCTGACGACGGTGCCGGACAGCCGCACGGCGGGCGCGGCCTCGGCCACCTGCCGGGCCTTGCTCTGGATCCGGGCCGCGGAGAGCTTGCCGACACCGTTGGTGCCGGCGTCGGGGTCCTCGCCCCCGCCTGATCCGCCGCCGCACGCGGTCAGTCCCGCACCGCCCACCACGAGCCCCGCGCACACCGCGCCCACCAGCGCGAACCTTCGGGAACGGGGGGCCGGTCGCATCGCAGTCACAGGTGGCGCTGCCTCTCGTGCCGACGTCGTCTACGGCCAGAGCCGTACCCCTGGACGGCCTGGCGTACCGCAGCGTACCGGTGTCTCCCCCGTCCCTCCGCGCCCGTCCGTCCGGACGCCTCACCAGGGCGGATACGACGGGTACGGGCTAGCCTGAAGCCCCCATACCCGGCATGCGGGACACACCCGGCGAACCGCGGTCCGCACGCCCCGTCCCCGTCCCGAGCACATGCCCCGTCCCCGTCCCGAGAAAGGCGCGGCACATGGCAGGAGGCGCGCCCCGGATCTTCGTCTCGCACCTGTCCGGCACCGCCGTCTTCGACCCGAACGGCGACCAGGTCGGCCGGGTGCGCGACCTCGTCGCCATCCTGCGCGTCGGCCGGAAGCCGCCGCGGCTGCTCGGGCTGGTCGTGGAGGTCGCGACGCGGCGCCGCATCTTCCTGCCCATGACCCGCGTGACCGGCATCGAGTCCGGCCAGGTCATCACCACCGGCGTGCTGAACGTACGGCGCTTCGAGCAGCGCCCCACCGAGCGGCTCGTGCTCGGCGAGATGCTGGACCGGCGGGTGCGCCTGGTCGAGACCGGCGAGGAGGTCACCGTCCTCGACGTGTCCGTGCGCCAGCTCCCGGCCCGCAGGGACTGGGAGGTCGACCGGGTCTTCGTACGCCGGGGCAAGGGGGGAGCGTTCCGGCGCAAGGGGGAGACGCTCACCGTGGAGTGGTCCGCGGTCGAGGGCTTCTTCCTGGAGGAGCACGGGCAGGGTGCCGAGAGCCTGCTCGCCACCTTCGAGCAGCTCCGCCCCGCCGACCTGGCGAACGTGCTGCACCACCTGTCCGCCAAGCGCCGCGCCGAGGTCGCCGCCGCCCTGGACGACGACCGGCTCGCGGACGTCCTGGAGGAGCTGCCCGAGGACGACCAGATCGAGATCCTCGGCAAGCTCCAGGAGGAGCGCGCCGCCGACGTCCTGGAGGCCATGGACCCGGACGACGCCGCCGACCTGCTCGCCGAGCTGCCCGAGGAGGACAAGGAGCGCCTGCTGACCCTGATGCAGCCGGACGACGCCGCCGACGTGCGCCGGCTGATGGCGTACGAGGAGCGCACCGCGGGCGGCCTGATGACGACCGAGCCGATCGTGCTGCGCCCGGACGCCACGGTCGCCGACGCCCTCGCGCGGGTGCGCCAGCAGGACCTGTCGCCCGCGCTGGCGGCGCAGGTGTACGTGTGCCGCCCGCCCGACGAGACGCCGACCGGCCAGTACCTGGGCGCCGTGCACTTCCAGCGGCTGCTGCGCGACCCGCCGTACACGCTCGTCGGCTCGATCCTCGACGACGACCTGCGCCCGCTCACCCCCGAGGACCCGCTGCCGGTCGTCGCCGGCTTCTTCGCCACGTACGACATGGTCGCGGCGCCCGTCGTCGACGAGGGCGGCTCGCTGCTCGGCGCGGTCACGGTCGACGACGTGCTCGACCACATGCTGCCGGACGACTGGCGCGAGACCGAGTTCCACCTCCCGGAAGGGGCCGGCCATGGCGCGTGACCGGGAGCCCCGGCCCCCCGGGCGCGACCGCGAGGCGCGGGACGAGCGGCGCGAGGCGCGGCCCGAGGGGCGCCCCCGGTTCCGCCTGGACCAGCCGCGCGCACCGCGCCGCAGGCTGCTGCCGGAGTACGACCCGGAGGCCTTCGGGCAGTTGTCGGAGCGCATCGCGCGCTTCCTCGGCACGGGGCGGTTCATCGTCTGGATGACGGTCGTGATCATCCTGTGGGTGGTCTGGAACGTCACCGCGCCCGAGCACCTGCGCTTCGACCGCTACCCGTTCATCTTCCTGACCCTGATGCTCTCGCTCCAGGCGTCGTACGCGGCCCCGCTGATCCTGCTCGCGCAGAACCGCCAGGACGACCGCGACCGCGTCACCCACGAACAGGACCGCAAGCAGAACGAGCGCTCCATCGCCGACACCGAGTACCTCACCCGGGAGATCGCCGCGCTGCGCATGGGCCTCGGCGAGGTCGCGACCCGCGACTGGATCCGCTCCGAACTGCAGGACCTGGTCAGAGAGGTGGAGGAGCGGCGCGACGTATTCCCGTCGGCGACCGGCCGGGCACGTGACGTAGGCGACCGCTGACCGGGCTTCCGGACCCCCCTACCGGGAGCCGTACCATCGAGTACATGGTTACGGAAGACGCGGTGCGCGAAGCGCTGGCGACGGTGAACGACCCCGAGATCCAGCGGCCCATCACCGAGTTGGGGATGGTCAAGTCCGTGGAGATCGGCGCGGAGGGCGCGGTCGCGGTCACCGTGTACCTGACGGTCTCCGGCTGCCCCATGCGGGACACGATCACGACGAACGTGACGGACGCCGTCTCCCGCGTCGAGGGCGTCACCCGGGTCGACGTGACCCTCGACGTGATGAGCGACGAGCAGCGCAAGGAGCTCGCCGCGGCGCTGCGCGGCGGCCAGACCGAGCGCGAGGTGCCCTTCGCCAAGCCCGGCTCGCTCACCCGGGTCTACGCCGTCGCCTCCGGCAAGGGCGGCGTCGGCAAGTCGTCCGTGACGGTGAACCTCGCCGCGGCGATGGCGGCCGACGGCCTCAAGGTCGGCGTGGTCGACGCGGACATCTACGGCCACTCGGTACCGCGCATGCTGGGCGCGGACGGGCTTCCCACCCAGGTCGAGAACATGATCATGCCGCCGTCCGCGCACGGCGTGAAGGTCATCTCCATCGGCATGTTCACGCCGGGCAACGCCCCGGTCGTCTGGCGCGGCCCCATGCTGCACCGCGCGCTCCAGCAGTTCCTCTCGGACGTCTTCTGGGGCGACCTGGACGTGCTGCTCATGGACCTGCCGCCGGGCACCGGCGACATCGCGATCTCCGTGGCGCAGCTCGTGCCGAACGCCGAGATCCTGGTCGTCACCACGCCCCAGCAGGCGGCGGCCGAGGTCGCCGAGCGCGCGGGCTCCATCGCCGTGCAGACCCACCAGAAGATCGTCGGCGTGGTCGAGAACATGTCCGGGCTGCCGTGCCCGCACTGCGGCGAGATGGTCGACGTGTTCGGCACGGGCGGCGGCCAGAAGGTGGCCGAGGGCCTGACGCGCACGACCGGCGCGACGGTGCCGGTGCTCGGCTCCATCCCGATCGACGTGCGCCTGCGCGAGGGCGGCGACGACGGCCGGCCGGTGGTCCTCTCCGCCCCGGATTCCCCCGCGGGCAGCGCGCTGCGCACCATCGCGGGCAAGCTGGGCGGCCGCCAGCGCGGTCTGTCGGGCCTGTCCCTGGGCATCACGCCCAGGAACAAGTTCTGACCGCGGGGCGGCCGCGGGCTGACCGCGGCCGGATCGCGGCCGACGCACGCGAGGGGCGCCGCCCGTGACGGGTCGCGCGAAGGGGCGCCACCCGTCACGGGTGGCGCCCCTCGCCGCGTACCGGCCCGGAAGGCTACTTCGCGTAGGCGCTGATGTCCTTCACCACGGAGAAGGCGAGGCCGTACGCGCTCATCCCGCGCCCGTACGCCCCCAGGTGCACCCCCTCCTTGGTGGAGCCGGCCAGCACCCAGCCGTACTCGGACTCCCGGTAGTGGAACGAGGCCGGTTCCCCGTCCACGGGCAGCGAGAGCGTGGACCAGTCGGAGCCGTGCAGGTCGTCGGCGAGGACCCAGGCCGTCTCCGTCTGCTGGTCCAGCCAGTCGTCCCGCAGGCTGTGGTCCATCTGGCCGGGCCAGGTGAAGGACAGCAGCCCGACCCCCGCCAGCCAGGCCGCGGAGGACACCGAGGTCGCCTCCAGGACGCCCGTGCCGTCGCCGCTGCGCCGCACCGGGTTGGCGGCGACGGTCACCACGACCGCGAACCGCTCCCTGTCGCCGTTGCCGTACCCGCCCTCGACCCGCACCGACGGCTCGTCGCCGTGGCCGATCGAGCCGTGCTCCACGGCGCCGTCCGCGGAGGTGCCGACCTGCATCAGCCAGCGCGGTCCCGTGAAGGCCTCGTCCAGGCCGTACCAGGGGAAGGGCGCCAGCAGGTAGCCGTCGACCGTACGCCGGGCGGAGGGCACCGCTTGCGACGCGGCACCGTCCGCGGCTGACGCCTGCACGCCCACCCGACTTGTCGTCTCCATGTACCCGGCCGCCTCCTCGCTCTCGTCGGTCCGGAGCGGCCCGCCCCCCTCGGGCGTCCTCACGCCGGACAACAAGGCAGGATAGCCACACCGATTCCGGATGCCGGTAAGGCAGTCGTCGGACGGGTGTCCGGAAGGCCACGGCCGTACGCACCCCGGCGCACCGGGCGGCGCACACGACGCACACCCCGGGAGGGCGACGTCCGCCGGGCGCGGGCCCGCCGCGGGCGGGCCGAGGGGCTCAGGTGGCGTCGGCGTCGAAGGGCGGCGGTTCGTCGGCCGCGGGCTTGGCGGGACGCTTGTGCATGTCGACCCGGCCGCCGCCGTTCGCGGAGGCCGCGGGCGGACCGGAACGGCTGCCGCCGTCGTCCGCCGCGTCACCCTCGCGCCCGTGCACGGCGTCCGCGACTTCGGCCATTTCCTTGCGCAGGTCGAAGCCGTTGCGGATTTCCTTGAGCCCCAGGTCGTCGTTCTCGAGCTGCTTGCGGATGAACCGCTTGGGATTGAGGTCCTCAAACTCGAAGTCCTTGAATTCCGGGCCGAGTTCGTTCCTTATGTCCTGCTTGGCGCTGTCCGAGAACTGCCGGATCTTGCGAATGGTCCGGGTCACGTCCTGGATGACCTTGGGCAGCTTGTCCGGGCCGAAGATGAGCACGGCGAGGATGACCAGCGTCACTATCTCGAATACGCCGATGTCGTTGAACACCCTGAGCTCCTTGCCGTCCGGACCCGCTCTACGGTACCCGCCGCTCCTGTCCGTCCGGTAGCCGCAGGGCGACCACGGGGTCAACAGGGACCCGGCCCGCCCGGGCCCCACCGGCCGCCTCCCCCGTCACGGGGGCGCCCGTCAGTCGCTGCCGGCGCTGCCGAGGACCAGCGTCACCTTCCGCTCCTCGCCGTCGCGCTCGACGGTCAGGTCCAGGCGGTCCCCGGGCCGGTGCGCGCGGACCTTCACGATCAGCTCGTCGCCGGAGTGCACGCGCCGCCCGTCGACCTCGGTGATGACGTCGCCCGGCTCCAGGCCGGCCTTGTCGCCGGGGCCGCCGCGGTTGACGGCGGGGCCGCCGCTCCGGCCCGTCCGGGCGATGCGCGCCCCGTCGCCGGTGAACCGCTTGTCGATGGTCACGCCGATCACGGGGTGCGTGGCGCGGCCGGTGTTGATGAGCTCCTCGGCGACGCGCTTGCCCTGGTTGATCGGGATGGCGAAGCCGAGGCCGATGGAGCCGGACTGGCCGCGCTCGGGGTCCGCGCCCCCGCCGGCGGAGCGGATGGCGCTGTTGATGCCGATCACGCGGGCCTGGGCGTCGACGAGCGGCCCGCCGGAGTTGCCCGGGTTGATGGGCGCGTCGGTCTGCAGCGCGTTCACGTACGAGACGTCGCTGCCGTCGCCCTTGTCGCCGCCGGCCGTGATGGGCCGCTCCTTGGCGCTGATGATCCCGGAGGTGACGGTGTTCTCCAGGTCGAAGGGCGCGCCGATGGCGACGACGGGGTCACCGACCCGGACGTTCTCGGAGTTGCCGAGCGGCAGCGGCTTGAGGCCGCGCACACGGGAGACCTTCACGACGGCCAGGTCGTACCCGGCGTCCCTGCCGATGACCTTGGCGCTCGCGGTCTCGCCGCCGCTGAAGGTCACCGATATCTCGCCGCCGGTGCCGCCCGGCTCCACGACGTGGTTGTTGGTGAGGATGTGGCCCTTGGCGTCGAGGACGAACCCGGTGCCGGTGCCGGCCCCCTCGTCGCCGCGCACATGCAGCGTGACGACGCCGGGCAGGGCGCTGGCGGCGATCCCCGCGACGCTGCCCTTGGGCCGCGCCCGGGACTCCGTACCGGACTGCGGCAGCTCCACGGCGCCGCCGCCGATGCCGCCCTCGCGCTCCAGGTACGCCCCGACGACGCCGCCGATCCCGCCGGACACCAGGGCGATGAGCAGCGCGCCCACCCCGGCGATCCGCAGCCCGCGCCGGTGCCGCTGCTCCTCCGTCGCGACGGGGGCGCCGGTCTGCTGGAGGGGCGCCTTCCAGGGGTCGTAGCGGTGCCAAGGGCCGCCGGTGGGCTCCGGGGCAGGGGCTCCCGGGGCCGGGGGTGCGGGCGGGGCGGCGCCCGGGGCCGGGGACGGAGCCGGGGCCGGGGTCTGGGCGGGGGTGCTCCGGGGCGGCACCCCCGGCGTCGCGCCGTACGCGGCGGTGCCGTGGGCCGGGGTCACCATCGGGTGCTGCACGGGCGGGGCCGGGGCCCAGGGACCGGGCTCGCCGTACGGCGGGGTGCTGTACGGGTCGGGGTCGTGCAGGGGGCGGGGGCGGTCGGCGGGGGGTGTGGCGGGGGCCGCGAAGCTGTCGCTGGGGGCGGGGGCGGGCGTACCGGCGGCGGGGGCGGGGCCGCCAGCGGGCGCGGCGGTGGCGTCGGGCGCACCAGGGGCAGCGGGTGCCTCGGCGGCGCCGGAAGCACCACTGGCAGCGGGAGTACCGGAGGCTCCGGGCGTACCGGAGACACCGGCAGTACCGGAGGCACCGGGCGTAGCGGAGGCACCAGTGGCACCGGGCGCACCAGTGGCACCGGCAGTACCGGAGGCGCCGGGCGTACCGGTGGCTTCGCCGTGGGGGGCGTGGCCGGGGCCGGTCTCGGCGGGCGGAGTCCCGTGGGCTGAGGCCGCGGAGGGCGCGGCGCCGGCGGCGCCGGGAGAGGGGGCCGCACCGGGGACCGCTGCGGAGGTGCCGGAGTGCGGAGCCGTGCCGACGCTCTCCGCCGGGGCACCAGAGGCCGGAACCGGAGCCGGGTCCGCGCCGTGGTCCCGCGTGGAGGCCTCGGGCGCCGGGGCCGTCTCAGGGCCCCAGGCCGGGGCGCCGGGGGCCGTGCCCGGGCCGCCCGGGGCGGGTGGGGCTCCGGGCGTGGTGGGCTGGTGGGCGGGCGTCGAGGGCCGGGGGGCGGCCGCCCCGGGGCCGTGGGAGCTGTCCGCTGCCCCGCCCGGCCCCGTGCCCACGCCGCCCGCGTTTACGACCTCGTCCATGCTCTCCCCAACAACTGCCCCGCGGCGGACGCCGATTCCGTGCCCCTCGGGCACACCGGGGAATTCAACCAGGTCCGCGCGCGAACGTCAGTGGATCTCCGCCGTCCCGCGCCGCTGGGCGAGGCCGGGCGGTGGTGTCACGTCCGCCGTGGCGTTCGCCGTGGCGTTCAGCATGAGCCCCGTGGTGGGTCCGGCCGGGCCTTCCGGGGCGACGGCGCGGACCAGCGGGGACATGACGCCGGCCCCGGCGAGCAGCGGAGCCGCGAGGTGCTGGGGCGTGCGCGGCGACGGGCCGGGCGTGCCGGAGAGCAGCGGCACGGCGGACGTCGTCGGCGCGGGGGCCTGGGGGCGCTGGCCCTGGACCGAGAAGGGGCTGGTGCCCCGGCGGCGGGTGGACTCGGAGACGCCCCCGGCGGGGGTCTGGGCGCGGGGCGGCGAGGCGTTGCTGTTCGCCCCGGAGCCGCCCGCGCGCTGCTCGCCGGAGCCGAGCGGGGCGTTCACCGTGACGCCGCCGAGGGCGATCGCGGCGAGGGACACCGCGCCGGCCGCCGCGAAGGCGAACCGCCGCCCGCGCCAGCCGGGCCGCTCGGGCTCGGTCCTGCCGACGGCGTGGATACGGAAGCCGCGCTGCTCGCTGGGCAGCACCGCGGCGTGGGCACCCGCGGGCACGTACCCGGCGAGGGGCTCGGCGTGGCCGCCGCGGACGGAGAAGACCCCGCCGGGGGGCAGCCCGGAGTCGGACGAGCCGGTGGCGAAGCCGTCGTCGTCGACGGGGGTGCGCGGGCCGCCCCGGCCGTCGAGGTCGTCCAGCTCGTCGAGGCTCATGCCCGGGAGGTTCTGCAGCCGGGCGAGGAAGCTCTCGCTGGGCGGCGGCGCCGCGGTCCGCGCGAACACGTTCTTGAGCCGGCGCTGGGCGTCGGCCTCGCTCTTGCAGGTGGGACAGGTGGCCAGATGCGCGAGCACCCGCTCGCGCGCGTCATGACCGAGCTCGCCGTCGACCAGCGCGGCGAGCCGGTCTCCCAGATGCTGCTCGGCACAGTGCCGCTCGGCTGGATTCGACCGTGATCCACTCACGCGGTCGCGCCCCCTCCTCCCAGCGCCACGGCTCCGGTGACGGCGAGCGACCGGCGCTCGGCACGCGCCTCGGGCGACCGGTGCTGAAGGGCCTTGCGGAGCTGGGAGCGGCCACGGTGGATACGGCTGCGGACCGTACCGAGCTTGACGCCCAGGGTCGCGGCGATCTCCTCGTACGACAGGCCCTCGATGTCGCACAGGACGACGGCGGCGCGGAACTCGGGCGCGAGGGTGTCGAGCGCCTGCTGGACGTCCGCGTCGAAGTGCGCGTCGTTGAACACCTGCTGGGGCGACGGCTCGCGGCTCGGCAGCCGCTCGGCGGCGTCGTCCCCGAGCGCGTCGAAGCGGATGCGCTGCTTGCGGCGCACCATGTCCAGGAAGAGGTTCGTGGTGATGCGGTGCAGCCAGCCCTCGAAGGTGCCGGGGGTGTACGTGGACAGGGAGCGGAAGACGCGGACGAAGACCTCCTGGGTGAGGTCCTCGGCGTCGTGCTGGTTGCCCGTGAGGCGGTAGGCGAGGCGGTAGACGCGGCCGCTGTGCGTGCTGACGATCTCTTCCCAGGTGGGAGGAGTCCACGTCTGGGCATCCGCGTCAGCGGCAAAGGTCGCGGTCTGAGCGGAGTCGGCGTGGTCGGCGGCAGCGGTGTCGGTCACGGATTTCGGCCTACCCGCCAACCTGAGGAGGCGCCGGAGCGATCCTCCTCTGTCCGCGGACGCGGCCGCACCTCCCCTGTCGGCTCTGGTGGTGTCCAGTGGAGCCCCTACCATAACCACCTCGCCCGTTAGCTCCGGATAAGTGTTTTTACCTAGATTTGCCTCTTGGGCCTGTGGTGCCGCCCGGCCGTGCGTGCCGTGATCCATCCGTCCCCCCGTCCGCTCACACCCTCCTTAACGCGCGGTCCCATCTGCGGGTTCCCGGGCCCAACGGATACAGTCACCGCCAGGCAACCACGGGGACAGGAGAGGGCCATTACCGCCAACCGGCAGACGAGCTGGGCGTTCGCCGACGCCTTTGTCGCCGAGGACGAGGCGCTGCTCTGGGCCCGCGAGCGCGCGCGGGACGCGGGGGTGCGCTCGGTGTCGCCCGGCGCCGGCGCCGCGCTGCGGCTGCTCGCCGCCACGGTGGACGCCAAGGCCGTCGCCGAGATCGGTACGGGCACCGGGGTCTCCGGCATCCATCTGCTGCACGGCATGCGCCCCGACGGGGTCCTGACCACCGTCGACTCGGAGCCGGAGCGGCAGCAGCTCGCCCGCATGGCCTTCCGCGCCGCCGGCTTCGCCGGGAACCGCGCCCGCTTCATCCCGGGCCGCGCCCTGGACGTGCTGCCGCGTCTCGCCGACGGCGGCTACGACCTGGTGTTCTGCGACGGCGACCGCATGGAGTGCCTCGACTACCTCGCTGAATCGTTGCGCCTGCTGCGTCCCGGGGGCCTCGTCTGCTTCGAGGGCGTCCTCTTCGACGGCCGCACCGTGGACTCCGGGCCGCAGCCCGTGGAAGTACTGCGGCTGCGGGAGCTGCTGCGGGCGGTACGGGAGAGTCAGGAGCTGGTGCCGTCGCTGCTGCCGGTGGGGGACGGGCTGTTGTGTGCGGTGAAGCGGTAGCACTCCGTGGGGTGCGGGTGGGTGGGGCGTGTGGGGTGATCCGTGAGCGTTCGTCTGCGGGTTGTCGGGGGGTGCTCGCGCCGTTCCCCGCGCCCCTTCAGGGCGTAGCCGCCAGGCGCAGGGGCAGAGGCCGGAGCCCTGCTTCCGGGATTCGTCTGCCGGTTGTCGGGGGGTGCTCGCGCCGTTCCCCGCGCCCCTTCGGGGCGCTTCCGTCAGGTGTGTGTACGCGATATGGGTTTGGTTCCGCCGACTCTCGACTGTCGGTCGTGTGTGGCTTGGCGGGGCGCTCATGGCACTGCCCCGGCGTCGTCTCGCGATGCCGGGGCAGTGGAAAAGTATGGGCGCCTGCGCGTCAGCCGACGACCTTCTTCAGGGCGTCGCCGAGCGCGTCGGCCTCGTCCGGGGTCAGTTCGACGACAAGTCGACCGCCGCCTTCGAGCGGAACGCGCATGACGATGCCCCGCCCCTCCTTGGTCACCTCGAGCGGGCCGTCGCCCGTCCGCGGCTTCATGGCCGCCATGCTCGTTCCCCTTCCTGAAACCAGCTTGTCGCAGCCGACAACCCAGGTGTCACCGGCATCGAACACATTGCTTCCAGGTCATTATCCCGCATCGCGGGACCCGATGACCAACATCGGTCGGCATCGCTTGGGCAACGCGCGCCCGCAAAACCACTCAATTCGGCGATGTGGCTGCAATACTTCGGCGCCCCAGGCGCTTCTCGCGCCTCACTTTCTTTGACGCAGGTCACATCCCCGGCCGCATACCGGTGGCCGATGATCTAGGTCATGCTGGGCGCACCGGAGCCCCGGGACACGCCGCCCCGGGGACGTGCGCCCACAGGGCCAGCCACACAGGACCAGCGGAGGGGACCCCACCATGGCCGACACCGTGCTCTACGAGGTGAGCGACGGGCTCGCGACGATCACGCTGAACCGCCCCGACGCGATGAACGCGCTGAACACCGAGGCGAAGGTGGCCCTGCGCGAGGCCGCGCGCGAGGCCGGGGCCGACCCCGCGGTGCGCGCGGTGCTGCTCACCGCGGTCGGCCGGGCCTTCTGCGTGGGCCAGGACCTCAAGGAGCACATCGGCGTGCTCCAGGAGGCCCGCGCGTCGGGCTCGGGGCAGACGATGAGCACGGTGCGGGAGCACTACAACCCGATCGTGCGCGCGTTGACCGGCATGCCCAAGCCGGTGGTGGCGGGCGTCAACGGCGTGGCGGCCGGCGCGGGCTTCGGCTTCGCCCTCGCGGCCGACTACCGCGTGGCCGCGGACACGGCGTCGTTCAACACCTCGTTCGCCGGGGTGGCCCTGACCGCCGACTCCGGGGTTTCCTGGACGCTGTCCCGCCTGATCGGCCAGAGCCGCGCCGCCGACCTGCTGCTCTTCCCGCGCGGCCTCAACGCCCAGGAGGCGTACGACCTGGGGATCGTCAACAAGGTGGTGCCCGCGGACGCCCTGGCCGACGAGGCGCGCGCGGTGGCCCGCGCGCTGGCCGACGGGCCGACCCTCGCCTACGCGGCGCTCAAGGAGTCCCTCGCGTACGCGGCCGGGCACTCGCTGGACGAGGCCCTGGACAAGGAGGACGAGCTGCAGACGAGGGCGGGCGCGTCCGAGGACCACGCCATCGCCGTGCAGGCCTTCCTCGACAAGGCCCAGCCGCGGTACCTGGGCCGCTGACGCCCCGGGGCGGCGCGCGTCAGGCGCCGCCCGCCCCGCGGGCCACGCAGTCCGCGAGGTGGTCGTCGACCAGGCCGCAGGCCTGCATCAGGGCGTACGCCGTGGTGGGGCCGACGAAGCGCAGGCCGCGCTTCTTGAGGGCCTTGGCCAGGGCCGTGGACTCGTCCGTGACCGCGGGCACCTCGGCCAGGGTCCGCGGCACCGGGCGGACGGCCGCGTCCGGGGCGAACGACCAGATGAGGCGGTCGAGCTCGCCCTCGGGCCAGTCGGCGAGCACGCGCGCGTTGGCGAGCGTCGCGTCGACCTTCGCGCGGTTGCGGATGATGCCCTCGTCGGCCAGGAGCCGCTCCCGGTCGGCGTCCGTGAACTCCGCCACCGCGGCGATCTTGAAGCCGGAGAAGGCGGCGCGGAAGCCCTCGCGGCGGCGCAGGATCGTGATCCACGACAGGCCCGACTGGAAGGCCTCCAGGCAGAGCCGCTCGAAGAGCGCGTCGTCGCCGTGGACCGGGCGGCCCCACTCCTCGTCGTGGTACGCCACGTAGTCCTCGGTGGACAGGCCCCAGGGGCAGCGCAGGGCGCCGTCCGGGCCCGCGACGGCGCCGCTCACCGGTCCTCCTCCGGACGCCCGTCCGGGCGGTCCGCCGGGCCCCGGCCGCCCGGTGGCCGGTCCTCGGGGCCGGGGGCGGGTCCCGGGGCGGGCTCCTGGGCGGCGTACTCCCCCGAGCCGTACCGCTGGAAGAGGCCCGGGCCGCCGACCGCCGTCGCCTGGGCGCCCGCGAGGGCGGTCTCCAGCTCCGCGATCCGGGCGTCCCGCTCGGCCAGTTCGGCACCCAGGCGGTCGAGGGCCTCGTCCACGTCCACCATGCGGTAGCCGCGGACCGTCATCGGGAAGCGCACGGCCTCCACGTCGGCGCGGCGCAGCGGCCGGTCCGGGGGCAGCGGGTCGGCGAACCGCTCCGGCTCCACCTCCGGCAGCGCGCCGCCGCCGGAGCCGCCCAGGACGGCCAGCGTCACCGCGGCGACCACCACCACGAGGGCGATGACCAGGAACAGGAACATGACCATCTGTGCGGGTCCCCACGCTCGGATGCCGACCGCGGCCGGTCGGCACGGAACTGTCTGGCTTACGAGTGTCTGGCTTACGGATGTCGGCTTACGGATGTCCGGCTTACTGTCCGGCTCCGATCGTGCCATGCGGCTGTGACAGTTAAGGTCGCAGGCGGCGGGGGCCGTCAAGGTCCGTGACCCGATCGGTGACGGCGGAGCCGCCGGTGACCACAGGGACGACAGGAGGCGCACAGGGGATGCTCAAGCTGGGCAGGCGCGTGTTCGAGGCGCACGAGCCGGTGATCATGGCGATCGTGAACCGGACCCCGGACTCCTTCTACGACCAGGGCGCCACGTTCCGCGACGAGCCCGCCCTCGCGCGCGTGGAGCAGGCGGTGGCCGAGGGCGCCGCCGTCATCGACATCGGCGGCGTCAAGGCCGGTCCCGGCGAGGAGGTCACCGCCGCGGAGGAGGCCCGCAGGACGGTCGGGTTCGTCGCCGAGGTGCGGCGCCGCTTCCCCGACGTCGTCATCAGCGTCGACACCTGGCGGCACGAGGTCGGCGAGGCCGTGTGCGAGGCGGGGGCGGACCTGCTCAACGACGCCTGGGGCGGGGTCGACCCGAAGCTCGCGGAGGTCGCCGCGCGGTACGGGGTCGGGCTCGTGTGCACCCACGCCGGCGGGGCGCGGCCGCGGACGCGGCCGCACCGCGTGGAGTACGAGGACGTCGTGGCCGACATCCTGCGGGTGACCGTCGGGCTCGCCGAGCGGGCGGTGGCCCTCGGCGTGCCCCGGGAGTCGGTGCTCATCGACCCGGGGCACGACTTCGGCAAGAACACGCGGCACTCGCTGGAGGCGACGCGGCGGCTCGGCGAGCTGGTGGACACGGGGTGGCCCGTGCTCGTGTCCCTGTCCAACAAGGACTTCGTCGGGGAGACGCTGGACCGGCCCGTCAAGGAGCGGGTGATCGGGACGCTGGCCACGACGGCGGTTTCGGCGTGGCTGGGGGCGCAGGTGTACCGGGTGCACGAGGTCGCGGAGACGCGGCAGGTGGTGGACATGGTCGCCTCCCTCGCCGGGTTTCGGCCTCCCGCCGTGGCCCGGCGCGGGCTGGCGTAGCCTCCCAGGGCTTCGCCCCTGGGCCGTCGACCGGGGCTCCGCCCCGGACCCCGTCGGCGCTCCGCGCCTCGTCCTCAATCGCCGGACGGGCTGGACTCTCCTGCCGCACGTCACCGCAACGGCGCTCCGCGCCTTGTCCTCAAACGCCGGACGGGCTGAGATCCTCCCGCCCGGCGTCACCGCAACGGCGCTTCGCGCCTCGTCCTCAAACGCCGGACAGGCTGACATCCTCCCGTCCGGCGTCGCGGTGGGTCAGCCGCTCACCTCCTTGGTGACCAGGCTGACCGCCTCCTCGACCTCGTCCGTGACGTGGAACAGCATCAGGTCGTGCTCGGAGGCCTTGCCCTGGGCCACCACCGTGTCGCGGAGCCAGTCGACCAGGCCGCCCCAGTAGGCGGAGCCGAAGAGGACGATGGGGAAGCGGGTGACCTTGCGGGTCTGGACGAGGGTGAGTGCCTCGAAGAGCTCGTCGAGGGTGCCGAGGCCGCCGGGCAGTACCACGAACCCCTGCGCGTACTTCACGAACATCGTCTTGCGGACGAAGAAGTAGCGGAAGTTGACGCCGATGTCGACGTGCGGGTTGAGCCCCTGCTCGAAGGGCAGCTCGATGCCGAGCCCGACGGAGACGCCCTGGGCGTCGCGGGCGCCCTTGTTGGCGGCCTCCATCGCGCCGGGCCCGCCGCCGGTGATCACCGCGAAGCCCGCCTCCACGAGCGCCTTGCCGATGCGCACGCCCGCCTCGTACTCGGGGGTGCCGGGGCGGGTGCGGGCCGAGCCGAAGACGCTGATGGCGCTCGGGAGTTCGGCGAGGGCGCCGAAGCCCTCGACGAACTCGGACTGGATGCGCATGACGCGCCAGGGGTCGGTGTGCACCCACTCCGCGTCGCCGCCCTCGGTGTCGAGGAGCCGCTGGTCGGTGGTCCCGGGCGTGATCTGTTCACGGCGCCGCACCACCGGCCCCAGGCGCTGCTCCTCCGGCGGACCCTGCGCTTCCGGATTGCCCATGAACATCCCCTTCCGCTGACGGCCGGACCCGGACCGGTTGCCCGGCCCGGCTGCGGCTCACTCGTTGTGCCACTTCAGCGTAGGTCTACGGGCGTTACGAGCGGCGTAATTCCCCAAGGCCTGCGGGGCCCGGGAAGGGGTCAGGAGGTGAGCCAGGCGCGCAGCCGGGCCTCCGCCTCGGGGATCAGCGAGGCCTGGACGCGCTCGTCCACCTTGTGGGCGAGCAGCGGGTTGCCGGGGCTGTAGTTCACCGCGGGCACGCCGAGGGCGCTGAAGCGGGACACGTCGGTCCAGCCGAACTTGGGCCGGGCCTCGCCCCCGACGGCCGCCATGAAGGCCGCAGCCACGGGGTGGTCGAGGCCGGGGCGCGCGCCGCCCGAGTGGTCGTCCACGACGAACTCGTCGACGCCGCAGTCGGCGAAGTACTCCCGGACGAAGGCCTCCGCCTCCTCGGGCGTGCGGTCCGGGGCGTAGCGGAAGTTGACGACCACCGTGCAGGAGTCGGGGATGACGTTGGTGGCGACGCCGCCCTCGATGCCGACGGCGTTGAGGCCCTCGTGGTACTCCAGGCCGTCGACGACGGGCTTGCGCGGCTCGTACGCGGCGAGCTTCGCGAAGATCGGGGCGGCCGCGTGGATCGCGTTGGAGCCCATCCACGCGCGCGCGGAGTGCGCGCGCTCCCCCCTGGTCTTGAGGTGGACCCGGAGGGTCCCCTGGCAGCCGCCCTCGACCTGGCCGTCGGTGGGCTCCAGGAGCACCGCGAAGTCGCCCGCGAGCCACTCCGGGTGGGCCTCGGCGAGGTGCCCCAGGCCGTTGAGGTGGGCGGCGACCTCCTCGTTGTCGTAGAACACGAAGGTGAGGTCGCGGTTGGGTTCGCGCACGGTCTGCGCGATGCGGAGCTGGACCGCGACGCCCGACTTCATGTCGCAGGTGCCGCAGCCCCACAGCACGCCGTCCTCGTCCAGGCGCGAGGGCACGTTCCCGGCGATCGGCACGGTGTCGATGTGGCCGGCCAGGACCACGCGCTCGGCGCGGCCGAGGTGCGTGCGCGCGACCACGTTGTTCCCGTGCCGGTCGACCGTCAGGTGCGGCAGGGCGCGCAGCGCGGTCTCGATGGCGTCCGCGAGGGCCTTCTCCTCGCCGCTGGGCGACGGGAAGTCGACGAGCGCGGCGGTCAGCGCGGCGGCGTCGGCCGTGAGGTCCAGCGGTGCGGGGGCGGTGGTTCGGTCCATGGCCCCGACCCTAACTCTCCGCCCCGAAGCACCCGCCACCCTCCGCTCCGAAGCGCCCGCCACCCTCCGCCCGCAAGCGCCCGCCGCCGCGCCCGTACCGGCGGACGGTCTCCTTCCGTATTCGCGCCGGCACGGTCGGTGCGCTCCAGTACCTTGGTGCGCGTGTCCGAGCCGTCCCCTTTCGTACGGCGCAGCCGCCTCCCGCGCACCGGGGCGGCCCTCGCCGTCCTGCTCGCCGTCGTGGCCTATGTGGTGGTGCAGTACGTCTCCGGCAGCCGCTCCGCGCCCCGGTGCGCGGTGGTGTCGGGCAACGGCGACGGGGCGCGCTACGAGATGGCCGCGGAGCAGGCCGCCAACGCCGCGACCGTCGCCGCCGTCGGCACCCGGCGCGGCATGCCGGAGCGCGCGGTGGCCATCGCCCTGGCGACCGCGCTCCAGGAGTCGGGGCTGCGCAACATCCGCCACGGCGACCGCGATTCGCTGGGCCTGTTCCAGCAGCGCCCCTCGCAGGGCTGGGGCACCGCGCGGCAGATCATGGACCCGGTGTACGCCTCGGTGCGGTTCTACGACCACCTCGGGAAGGTGCCGGGCTACTCGCGGCTGCCCCTGACGGTCGCCGCCCAGCGCGTGCAGCGCAGCGGCTTCCCGCAGGCGTACGCGAAGCACGAGCCGGACGCGGTGCTGCTCGCCGCGGCGCTCACCGGGCGCACCTCCGCGACGCTGACCTGCGAGGGGGGCCCGGGCGCCGCGGCGGGTGGCCCCCGGCGGGTGCGGCGGGCGCTGGTGCGGGACTTCGGGCGGGAGGTCCTGCCCGAACACGCGCCCGCGCGGGGGCGCACGGTCCGCGTCCCGGTCACCCGGACGGCAGCCGGCCCGCCCGGCGGCGGCACCCCGCACCGCGGCTGGGAGCTGGCGCACTGGGCGGTGGCCAACGCCTCGGCGCTGGGCATCGCGCGGGTGTCGTACGCGGGTCTGGAGTGGCGCGCCGGGGACGCGGGGGACGCGTGGCGGACGGCGGACTCCGGGGCGGCGGGGGCCCGGGCGGGTGTGCGCGACGTCCGAATCGTCGCTGGGCAGTAGTGCGGACGACCCCTCGAACGAGGGACGCCCGACCCCGCCGTCCGACGCACCGCGGGGGGTCGGGGACGTACCGGACGGGAGCTCCAATTCCCCTGCGGAGAACAGTGGTTGATACCCCGCGGGCGCCTTTCCGCTCAGAGTGTTTGCCCGAATTTATCCGCAGCCGATAATGCGACGCATTACCAACTCTTTACGTTGCCCCACCGCAACTTTCAGGGACTTCGAGCGGTAGTCACTGCGTCTGAACGCCGGACGTCCTCCGGCCGGCACACATCACCTTCCACTCCCGCTAAGGAGCATCATGTCCCTCCCCCTGACCCGTCGGATCGCCCGTGCCGCGCTGCTGGTTGCGGCGGGAGCGGCACCCGTGGTCGGTGCGGCCGGCTCCGCGAACGCCGCCGACCTGCCGGGCGCGTCCAAGCTGGGCGGGCTCTCCGCCGTCGACCCGGGCAGCCTGGGCGACACGGTCGACGGCGCGGCGCAGAAGGCCAGCGGCGCGGCCGCGGACACCGGCAGCAAGGCCGTCAAGAAGGGCGTGCCCACGGCCGGGAAGACGGTCGGCAAGAGCGCGAAGACCATGGCGCCCGCCGCGAAGGGCGCCGCCGACGACGTGACCGAGGGGGCCGGCGAGGTCCTGGGCGACGCCACGGGCAAGAACCTGCCGGCGCAGCAGCTCCCGGTGAAGTCCCTGCCGCTGAACTGACCCCTCCAGGTCGGGTACGCGCGAAGGGGTGCGGGGAGCCACACGGCTCCCCGCACCCCTTCGCGCCGTTCACGGCGGACCGCCGCCCGGACCGCCCCGGGCGGGCCGCCGTCCGGCCGCTCAGCCCAGGCGGGCCACCGCCGCCGCCACCCGCTCGTCCGTCGCCGTCATCGCCACGCGGACGAACCGCTCGCCCGCCTCGCCGTAGAAGTCGCCCGGGGCCACGAGGATGCCGAGGGAGGCCAGGTGGGCGACCGTGTCCCAGCAGGACTCGTCGCGGGTGGCCCACAGGTACAGGCTCGCCTCGCTGTGCTCGATGCGGAAGCCGTGCCGCAGCAGGGCCCCGCGGAGCGCGGCGCGGCGGGCGGCGTAGCGCTCGCGCTGGGCGTGGACGTGGACGTCGTCCCCGAGGGCCGCGACCACGGCGGCCTGCGTCGGGGCCGAGGTCATCATGCCGCCGTGCTTGCGGATCTGGAGCAGGTCGCCGAGGACGGCGGCGTCGCCGGCGAGGAAGGCCGCGCGGTAGCCCGCGAGGTTCGAGCGCTTGGAGAGGGAGTGCACCGCCACGACGCCCTCGTACGAGCCGCCGCACACGTCCGGGTGCAGGACCGAGGCCGGGTCGGCCTCCCAGCCCAGCTCCAGGTAGCACTCGTCGCTGGCCAGCAGGACGCCGTGCTCACGGGCCCACGCCACGACCCGGGCCAGGGTGTCCTTTGACAGGACACGGCCCGTGGGGTTGGAGGGCGAGTTGAGCCACAGGAGCCTCAGGTGCGTGGGGTCGAGGTCCAGCGGGTCCTCGTAGGTGACGTGCCCGGCACCGGCAAGGCGGGCGCCGACCTCGTACGTCGGGTACGCCAGGCGCGGGTACGCCACCACGTCGCCGGGGCCGAGGCCGAGCTGGGTGGGCAGCCAGGCGACGAGCTCCTTGGAGCCGACGATCGGCAGGACGTTGTGGTGGGTGAGGCCGCGGGCGCCCAGGCGGCGCCCGCACCAGCCGGTGATCGCGTCGCGCAGCTCGGGGGTGCCCCACACCGTCGGGTAGCCGGGCGAGTCGGCGGCCGCGACCAGCGCCTTCTGCACCTCCTCGGGCACCGGGTCGACCGGGGTCCCGACGGAGAGGTCGACGATGCCGTCGGGGTGGGCGGCCGCCGTCGCCTTGTACGGTTCGAGCCTGTCCCAGGGGAAGTCGGGCAGACGGCCGCGCAGCGTCGCGTCGGCGGGGCGGTGGGCGGGCGGACGGCCCGGGACGGCTGGCACGGGATGGCTCCAGGCAGTGAGTCGTACGTGTACAAATGCCCCGGCCCCGTACAGCGGCCATGGCCGTACGGGACCGGGGCGGCGCCGGCGGGGCCGCTTACTGGTTCTGCGGCGGCAGCGCTGCGACGAAGGGGTGGTCGCGCTCGATCAGGCCGAGCTTGCTGGCGCCACCGGGCGACCCGAGCTCGTCGAAGAACTCGACGTTCGCCTTGTAGTAGTCCTTCCACTCCTCCGGAGTGTCGTCCTCGTAGAAGATCGCCTCGACCGGGCAGACCGGTTCGCAGGCTCCGCAGTCGACGCATTCGTCCGGGTGGATGTACAAGGACCGGTTGCCCTCGTAAATGCAGTCGACCGGGCACTCCTCGATGCACGCCTTGTCCTTGACGTCGACACAAGGCTGCGCGATGACGTAGGTCACGCTGTCGTTCCTCCTCGATACGGGCGTTGGCGGGCCGTCCTCAGGCTCCGCTCGCCTGGCGCGCGGGAGCGCGGCGTCGTCGATGCCCGCACCTAGTATCTCCGTTCCCGGGCATGATCCGAACAGGAGGGGCGTAGAGAGCTGTGGAATTCACCGCGGGCGGACGGCTTGAGGTCCGCATCACCCCTGCTGACGTGGGGAAACGCGTCTCCGTCCGACGCCTGAGCGATGGTGGAGCGGCCGACGGCGCGTTCACCGACACGGTGGGCGTTCTCACATCGTGGAACGACGGTGTGGTGGTGATCACACGCCGGGACGGGCAGAGCGTCCGCATCGCGGAGCACACCCTCGTCGCGGGCAAGGTCGTACCGGCGGCCCCCGCGCGCCGGCGGGGGCCCGCGGCGACGTTCGCGGAGCTGTCGCGGGCCGCCGCGCGCGCCTGGACGCCGGTGGAGCGCGAGCGGCTCGGCGACTGGGAACTGCGGTCCGCGGCCGGTCCGGTGGCGCCCGCGGCGGCTGGGGGCGGGGACGCCGCCGGGCGGCGGGCGGGCTTCACGCGGCGCGCCAACTCCGTGCTGCCCCTGGGCGGTCCTGGGATGCCGCTGGACGACGCGCTGACGTACGTACGGCGTTGGTACGCGGAGCGCGGCCTGCCCGCGTACGTGCAGACCGCGACCGGCGCCGAGGGCACGCAGGAACAACTGTGCGCGGACCTCCAGGAGCGCGGCTGGGCGCGGGAGGTGACGGCCGAGCTGCGGATCGGCGCGCTCGCCCCGGTCGGCGACCTGGACGCGGACACCGGGCGCGTGGCGCTGTCCCGGGACCTCGACGCGGCGTGGCTGCGCCGGTACCGGCGCACCGGGGAGCCGGGCCCGCACGTGGTGCGGGTGCTGACGGGCGGGCCCTCGGTGTGGTTCGCTGCCGTGCCCGGCGACGGGGGCGTGCCCGCCGCCGTCGGGCGGTGCGTGGTCGACGGCCGCTGGGCCGGGTTCATGGCGGTGGAGGTGGACCCCGACGCCCGGCGGCAGGGGCTGGCCACGGCCGTGATGGCGGCGCTCGCGCGGCGCGCGCTCGACGAGGGCGCGTCAGCGGCGTGGCTCCAGGTGGAGGAGGACAACGACGCGGCGCGGGCGCTGTACTCGGGGATGGGATTCTCCGTCCACCACCGTTATCACCACTACAGGGAGCCCCGCCGGCCGGACGCCTGAGCGGGCGGACGCCGCCGGGCGCGGACGTCCGGGCGTCCGCATCCGGCGGCGCCGACGCGTACGACGAAGACAGCACGGGAAGCAGCACCCCGGCACCACCCCTCGGCCCGGCCGGGCCCAGACAGAAACGACAGAGGCACGGATGCGCGCACAGCCCGCGAAGTCCAGTGAATGGCGGCGCAGGTTCGCCGACGAGGCCAGGTCCGAGCGGCCCGACCTGTCCTTGCTGTGCCTGCTGCTGAGCGGGGAGGCGGACCCGCAGCTCGACGAGGCGGGCATCGACGCGGCGCAGATCGAGCTGGACGCGCTCGCCGGGCAGCTCCCCTACCGGCCCGGCGGGCCCGCGCAGTGGGCGGCCGCGGTGTCCGAGCTGCTCGGCGGGCGGCACGGCTTCCACGGCACGGCCACCGACTACCAGCGCCTGGAGTCCTCGCTGCTGCACGAGGTGCTGCGGCGCCGGCGCGGCCTGCCGATCCTGCTGTCGGTGGTGTGGATCGAGGTGGCCCGGCGGGCGGGCGCCCCCGTCCACGGCGTCGCCCTGCCCGGGCACTTCGTCGTCGGCTTCGGCGACGCGGAGGCGTACGGCACGCCGGAGCAGGTGCTCGCCGACCCGTTCAACGGCGGGCGGCTGCTCACCGGCGAGGACGCCGCGCAGCTCGTGGCGCAGACCTCGGGCGGCAAGCTCAACCCGTCCCTGCTGGCCCCGGCCGACCCGCTGAACATCATGCTCCGCATCCTGAACAACATCCGCGCCTGGGCCGCCGCCCGCTCCGAGCGCTCCCATGTGGCGCTGTGGGCCCTGGAGCTGTCGCTGCTGCTGCCGGCGCACCCGGCGCGGCTGCGGTACGAGCGGGCCCAGTTGCTCGTCGAGCGCGGGGACTTCCTGGAGGGGGCGCGCGGGCTCGACGAGTACGCGGACGTCGTCGAGTCCATCGAGCCCACGACGGCGGAGCGGGTCCGGCTCCAGGCGCGGGCGGCCCGGGCCAAGCTCAACTGAGCGGCTCCTCCCCCGGCGCCGGGCGGGGCGCGCCCCCGTGCGCCCCCCGTCGCCGGTGCGGGCTTGGGGAGCCTCGGGGCGGGCAACACCGTCGTATGCATCCCCGACCCGCCCGGCACACCCGCTGGCGCCGGGCCTTCGCGGACGAGGCCAGGGCCGAGCGGCCGGACCTCGCGCTGCTGTGCCTGCTGATCGGCACGGAGGCGGACCCCGCGCTCGACGAGCGCGGGATGACGGCGGTGCGGCGCCGGCTCGACCTGCTCGCGCGGCACCTGCCCCGCAGCCCCGGCGGCCCGCGCGCCTGGGCCGCGGAACTCGGTGACCTGCTCGGCGGGCGGTGCGGGTTCGCCGGCCGCCCCGGTGACTACGACCGCCTGGAGTCGGCCCTGCTGCACCGGGTGGTGCGGCGGGGACGGGGTCTGCCGATCCTGCTGTCGGTGGTGTGGATCGAGGTGGCCCGGCGGGCGGGCGCCCCCGTCTACGGCGTCGCCCTGCCCGGGCACTTCGTGGTCGGCTTCGGCAGCCCGGACGCGGACGCGGGCCGGGGGTGCGGCCCGTACGACACCTGCGGCGCCCCGCGTGCGTGCGAGGAGCCGGTCCTGGCCGATCCGTTCGCCGGAGGGCGCCTACTGAGCTGTACGGACGCACGGGTGATCGTCGCGGGCGCCACCGGGGCACCGCTGGAACCGGCGATGCTGCGGCCCGCCGGGCCCTGCGACATCGTCCTGCGGGTCCTGAACAGCATCCGCGCCTGGGCCGCCGCCCGGCCCGAGCGCACGGACGTGGCCCTGTGGGCGGTCGACCTGGCGCTGCTGCTGCCCGCGCCCGCGGACCGGCTGCGCTACGACCGGGCCCGGCTCCTGGTCGAGCGCGGGGACTTCCGCGCCGGCGCCGCCGACCTCGACGCCTACGCCGACGCGCTGGCCGCCACCGACGAGGCGGACGCGGAGCGGGTGCGGCTCCAGGCGCGGGCGGCCCGGGCGCGGCTCAACTGAGCGCTCCCCTACAGCCAGCCCTTGTCGCGGGCCACCTTGACGGCCTCGGCGCGGTTGCGGGCCGCGAGCTTCTGGATGGCCGTGGACAGGTAGTTGCGGACGGTGCCCTGGGACAGGTGCAGGGCGGCGGCGAGCTCGGCGTTGGTGGCGCCGTCGGCCGCGGCGCGCAGCACCTCGCGCTCGCGGCCGGTCAGCGGGTTCGCGCCCTCGGCGAGGGCGGCCGCCGCGAGCGTGGGGTCGATGACGCGCTCGCCCGCGAGGACCCGGCGTACGGCGTCGGCGAGTTCGGCGGCGGGCGCGTCCTTCACCAGGAAGGCGGCGGCCCCGGCCTCCATGGCGCTGCGCAGGTAGCCGGGGCGGCCGAAGGTGGTGAGCACGACGACCCGCACACCGGGCAGCTCGGCGCGCAGCTCCGCCGCCGCCTCGATGCCCGTGCGGCCGGGCATCTCGATGTCCAGGAGCGCCACGTCCACGGCGTGGGCGCGGGCGGCGGCGAGGACCTCGTCGCCGCGCGCGGCCTGGGCGACGACCTCGATGTCCGGCTCCAGGCCGAGCAGCGCCGCGAGCGCCTCGCGGACCATGGACTGGTCCTCGGCGAGCAGCACGCGCACGGGACGGGCCGGGGCGGGGCTCTCGCCGGTCATACGGGGGTTCCTGGGGCGCCGGTGGTCATGCGGGTGATCCTAGAGCGGACGACGCGGCGCCTTGCTCCCGGGCGGGCTCCGGGCCGAGCGGGACGCGCGCGGTGAGCCGGAAGCCGCCCCCGCCGGTGCGGGCGCGGCCGGAGGCACGGCGGCCGGAGGCACCGCGGCCGGAGGCACCGCGGCCGGAGGCTCCGCGGCCGGAAGCGCCGCGGCCGGAAGCCACCTCCAGGACGCCGCCGACGGCCTCCAGGCGCTCGGTCAGCCCGGTCAGGCCGTTGCCGTGGCCGAAGCCGGGGGCGGGACCCACGCCGTCGTCCTCCACGGCCAGTTCGAGCACGGGCCCGGCGAGGGTCTGGCGGCGGTGCAGCGTCACCGCGCAGTGCTCCGCCCCGCTGTGCCGTACGACGTTTGTGACGGCCTCGCGCAGCGCCCAGGCGAGCGCGGCCTCCCGCTCCTCGTCCGGCGCCGCGGCGCCGGGCACCTCCAGGGGCACGGCGGCCTCGATGCCCGCGGCGGTCAGCGCGGTACGGGCGCCCGCGAGCTGGCCGGGCAGGGTGAGCCTGCGGTAGCCGGTGACGGCCGCGCGGACGTCGACCAGGGCCTGGCGGCTGACCTGCTCGATGTCGGCGACCTGCTGGGCGGCCCGGTCCGGGTGGCCGGGCAGCATCCGCCCGGCCAGCTCGCTCTTCAGCGTGATCAGCGAGAGCGAGTGGCCGAGCAGGTCGTGCAGGTCCCGGGCGAGGCGCAGCCGCTCCTCGTTGGCGGCGAGCTGGGCGACCGTCGCGCGGGCCTGGCGGAGCTGGACCGTGGTGCGGACGAGGTGGCGTACGCCGGTCATGGCGAAGCCGACCAGGAAGGTGGTCACGCCGAGGCCGCCGGCCAGGTCCAGCAGGCCCGCGCCCTGGGCGCCGACGCCGATCGCGAGCATCAGCGCGGTGACGGCCGGGATCGCCCAGACCGCCTGCCGCATGGGCAGGACGGCGCCCGCGGACACCGACACGTACACCCACAGGCCGAGCCAGGCGGGGGCCATGGCGACGGACAGGGCCGCCGCGAGGGCCACCAGCGCGCCGAGCGTCGCGTGCACCCGGGCCCAGTGGAGCACCCGCGCCGTGTACCGGAAGACCAGGGTCAGGTAGCAGCCGACGAAGGCGGCCAGGCCCAGCCAGCCGAGCGCGGTCGCGGTCCCCGACCGGCCGCCGTCGAGCAGGTCCCGCACGGGAGCGGCCATGAAGACCAGCCAGATGCCGATCCAGCCCATCTTCACCCGGGCCTGACGGCGGTTCATGACGGGGTTGCCGAAAATGTGCAGGGGATGACGGCCGCAGTCCAGTGGATCGTTCACGCCTTCAGTGTGTCCTTCCGGTACAGCCAGGCGGCGCCCGCGGCGAAGAGCGCGAAGTACGCGACGAGCAGCACGACGTCCTTGGCGTGCGGGGCGCCGCCGAGCTCGATGGCGCGGCCGAGCCCGGCGTAGGCGTGGGTGGGCAGCCACGCGCCGAGGGTCTGGAGCCAGTGCGGGAAGGTGGTGGCGGGCATCCACAGGCCGCCCAGGACCGACAGGGTGAAGTACAGGATCATCGCGAGGGGCCGGGCCGTGTCGCCGTTCGCGAGGTAGCCGACGGCCACGCCGAGCGCGGCGAAGCACAGGCTGCCGGCCCAGATCGCGCCGGTCAGCGCGAGCCACTGCCAGGCGTCGAGGCGGACGCCCTTGAGGAGCCCGCCCGCGGCGAGGACCACGAGGATCGACGGCAGGCTGATCACGGCCGCGCTCGCCGTCTTGGCGAGGACGTAGCCGCGGCCCGGCAGGCTGGTCAGGCGGAGCTGGCGGACCCAGCCGCTCTCCCGCTCCCTGGCGATGCGCTCGCTGTTGCCCATCAGGACGGCGGTGAGCGCGCCGAACGACGCCATCGACACCATCAGGTACGCGGGCACGCTCAGGCCGCTGTCCGGCACCGTGGCGCCGTCGTTCTCCCCGCCCGCGGTGATCAGGAACAGCAGGGCCGGGAACAGCACCGAGAAGAACAGGAACTTCCGGTTGCGCAGGGTGCGCCTGATCTCCAGCTTGACGAGGGCGAGGGAGGACAGGCCCGCCGCGGCCGTGCCCGGGTTCCTCGCGCTGGTCGGCCGTGCCGTCGTCGTACCCGTGTTCGTCGTCATCCCTGTGTCCGTGGTCGTCGTCGCGTGCGTGGTCGTCGTCGCGTACGTGGTCGTCGTCGCGTACGTGGTCGCGGGCGCGGGCGTCGTGCCGGTCGCGCGCGTGGTCGTGGTGGTGCCCGCCGTCGGGGCGGGGCGGGGGCCGGTCATGCCGCCTTCGCCTCCTCCGCCGCGGTGATCGCGACGAAGGCCTGCTCCAGGCCGAGGTCCGCGACCTCCAGGTTGCGGGGGTAGAGGCCGAGCCCGTACAGCGCGTGGACGGTGGCGTCGGCGTCGGCGGACTGGAGCCGGACGGTGTGGCCGGACACGTCGAGCGCGGTGACGAACGGCAGCCGGCGCAGCCCGGCGGCGGCCCCGCCGTCCCCGGCCCGCAGCTCGTCCAGGTCGAAGCTGACCTTGCGGGCGCCCGCCCGGGCCTTGATCTCGGCGGCGGTGCCGTCGGCGAGGAGGCGGCCGCGGTGCAGCACCAGGACGCGGTCGGCGATCGCGTCGGCCTCCTCCAGGTAGTGCGTGGCGAAAAGCACCGCGCGGCCCTGGTCCGCCTGCTCCCGCATGGTCGCCCAGAAGGCCTGCCGGGCGCTGACGTCCATGCCGGTCGTGGGCTCGTCCAGGACGATGATGTCGTTGGCCCCCGCGGTGGCGAGCGCGAACCGGACGCGCTGCTCCTGGCCGCCGGAGAGCTTGTCGACCCGGCGGTCGGCGAGCTGCGTGATGCCCGCGTGGGCGAGGACGTCGTGCACGCGGTACGGACGCGGGTGCAGAGCGCAGGCCAGGCGCACCAGTTCGCGTACGGAGACCTCGTCCATGAGGCCGCCGCTCTGCAGCATCGCCCCGACGCGGCCCGCGGCGATCGCCTCGCGCGGGCCCGTGCCGAACACGCCGACCGTGCCGCTGTCGGGGCGCTTGAGGCCGAGCAGCAGGTCGAGGGTGGTCGACTTGCCCGCGCCGTTGGGGCCGAGGAGGGCCACGGTCTCGCCCGGCCGCAGGGTCAGGCTGAGGCCGTCGACGGCCCGTACGTCGCCGTAGGACTTGGTCACCGCGTCGAACCGCACGGCGTCCGCGTCCGCCGGGGTGGTCACTGTCGTCGTCATGTGCACCATCGTTGCTGGTCAGAGCGGTGCGGCGGCAGTGTCGACCGTGGTGACATCCGCATGACGGATGTCATGCGGGCCAAGTGACGGATGACGGTGACGGTGACGGTGACGGATGAGGGTGACGGATGACGGACGGCCCCGCGGAAAGGGGCGTACGCGACGGCGCCGGGCGGGTCCAGGAGTCCTGGACCCGCCC
>NZ_BNBT01000049.1 GCF_014656095.1 Streptomyces longispororuber | reverse complement strand
GGCGCGGCCCGCGGTCCGCTCCAGCTCGGCCGACACGGCCGCGTCCGGGCCCGTACAGGCGGCGGCCAGGTGCCAGGCGCGCCGGTCCGGCTCGTCCCGCAGCAGCTCGGCGAGCGCGAGGTGGGCCTCGCGCCGGGCGCCGGAGGGCGCGGCGTGGTACACGGCGGACCGCGCCAGCGGGTGCCGGAACCGGAGGTTCCGGCCGGTCCGCCGGACGAGCCCGGCCCGCTCGGCGGGCAGCCAGACGTCGTCCTCGGCGTCCGGCAGCCCGGACCGTACGCCGACCGCGGAGTCGGCGCCGTCCCTGGCGGCCAGGAGCAGCAGGGCGTGCGTCGTGGCGGCGGGCAGGCCGCCCAGCCGGTCCGCGAAGATCCGCTCCAGGTGGTCCGTGAGGGGCAGCGGGCCCGCGGGCGGCAGCGGGACGGCGTCGTGGGCGGTGACCGCCCTCGTCAGCTCGACCAGCGCCAAGGGGTTGCCGCCCGCCTGGTCGAGGATGCGCGTCCTGGCACGGCCCCTGGGGCTCCGCGGCTGCAGGTCGAGGAGCTTGTCGGCCGCGGCCTCGTCGAGCGGTCCCAGGGTGAGCGTCGGCGTACGACCGTCGAAACCCGGCAGGCGCTCGCCGTCCCGGACCGCGAACAGCATCGTGACCGGTTCGCCGTCCAGCCGCCGGGCGGCGAAGGCCAGTGCGTCCAGCGAAGCGCGGTCGCACCACTGCGCGTCGTCCACCACCACGAGGACGGGACCCCGGTCGCCCAGGCCCGACAGCAGGCCCAGCACGGCGACCCCGAGCAGCAAGGGGTCGGGCGGCGCCGCGTGCCGGGGTGCGGGCGGACCCGCGCCGAAGGCCTCCTGGAGCGCCGCACGCTGCCTGTGCGGCAACCGGTTTACCTCGGCCGACACCGGCCGCAGCACCTGGTGCAGCGCGGCGAACGCCAGCCTCGACTCCGAGGCACTGCCCTCGGCCCGCAGGACGCGGGCGCCACCGGCCTCCGCCCGGCGCGCCACACGGTCCAGCAGCGCGCTCTTCCCCGTGCCCGCGCCGCCGACCAGCGTCAGCACCCGGTCGGCCGACGCCGGGTCCACCGTACGCAAGAGCCGTCGCAGCTCGGCATCCCGGCCGACGAACGGCTCGCTCGCCTCCGGCCCGGGTTCCGTGGCCGTACCGAGGTCGCCTGCGTGCTCGTCCACGGGGTCTCCACGGGCTTCGGGAAGGGCGGCTCTTCGAACGGGAGCCACCTTGCCACGCGGCGCCCGGGCCGCGAGCGGCCGTACCCCCGCCCTTGCCGCGTGCGGCCGCCCCACGGCCCGGGCCGCGCGCGGCCGCGTCCCCGGCCCGGGCCGGGGGCGCGGGTGCAGTCACATGACGGATACCCGGCCCGCAGAGCCCGCTCGTACGGTTCAGGACATCCCCCAACTCCCCAGCACAGGACGCCTCATGGACCACATCACGCTCGGCGACGTCGACATCACCCGGGTATGGGAGTACTTCGGGCCCGTCGACATGACGCCCGGCGCCTTCTTCCCGGACAGCCCGAAGGAGGCGTGGGACGCCTCCTGGCTGAGCCCGCACTTCCTGGACCCCGGCACCGGCATCGTGCACTCCGCGATCCAGACCTGGCTGCTGCGCAGCGAGGGCAGGACCATCCTCGTCGACACCGGGGTCGGCAACCACAAGGAGCGCCCGTACGCGCCGGTCTGGAGCCACCGCGAAACGGACTTCCTGGCGAACCTCGCCCGGGCCGGAGTCCGGCCGGAGGACGTGGACCTCGTGATCAACACGCATCTCCACGTCGACCACGTCGGCTGGAACACCTACCTCGACGGACGGCAGTGGGTGCCCACGTTCCCCAACGCCACCTATCTGATGCCGAAGCACGACTTCGACTTCTGGAACCCCGAGAACGGCCACGAGCCGCTGCTCGGCCGCGGCAACCAGAACGTCTTCGAGGACAGCGTCGCCCCGGTGCACCGGGCCGGCCGGACGCTGCTGTGGGAGGACAGCCACCGGATCGACGCCGGCCTGCGCCTGGACGCGGCCCCCGGGCACACCCCCGGCTCCTCCGTCCTGACCCTCACCTCCGGGACGGACCGCGCGGTGTTCGTCGGCGACCTGCTGCACAGCCCGGTGCAGATCCTCGAACCCGACGTCAATAGCTGCTTCTGCGAGGACCCCGCGGGCGCCCGCGCCACCCGCCGCAAGGTGCTCGGCTGGGCGGCCGACCACAACGCCCTCGTGATCCCCGCGCACCTCGGCGGCCACGGTGCCGCCGAAGTGGCGCGCGCGGGCGGCGGGTTCGCCATCAAGGGCTGGGCCCCCTTCGCCCCGTACGCCGAGCGGTCCTGAACTCCACGAAAGGCACGGAAAGGCATCCCTGTGCAGCACCACCCCGAACCCGTCGTCATACGTACGGCGCAGGGCGCGGTCCGCGGCCTGCGCCGAGGCGGCACCGCCGCCTTCCTGAACATCCCCTACGCCGCCCCGCCACGGGGCGCCGGGCGGTTCGCACCGCCGCGGCCGCACGCGCCGTGGGACGGCGTACGCGACGCCACCGTGCCGGGGCCCAGCGCCCCGCAGTCCGCGCGCGGGCTCGGCAGCGTGGACCTGTCCCCCTACTTCGGACCCGGCTGGAGCCGCGGCGAGGACTACCTGACCGTCAACGTGTGGGCGCCCGCCGCCGGTGGCGGTGGCCTGCCCGTGATGGTGTTCGTCCACGGCGGCGGATTCGTCGCCGGGTCGGCACGGTCCGCGCTCCTCGACGGCTCCGCCTTCGCCCGCGACGGCGTCGTCCTCGTCACCGTCCAGTACCGGCTCGGCATCGCCGGTTTCCTCGACCTGCCCGGCGCCCCCGCCAACCGCGGCCTGCTCGACGTCGTCGCCGCGCTGCGCTGGGTGCGGGAGAACGTCCCCGCCTTCGGTGGCGACCCGGGCAACGTCACCCTCTTCGGCCAGTCGGCCGGGGCGACCGTCGTCGGCGGCGTCCTCGCCACCCCCGGGGCCGCGGGCCTCTTCCGCCGGGCCGTCGTGCAGAGCGGCAGCGGCCTTGGCGCGTTCACCCCCGAGCAGGCCGCCCGCGTCACCGCGGCCGCGGCCGCGGCCCTGGGCGTCAAGGCCCACGCCGACGCCTTCGCGGACATCCCCGACGACCGCCTGGTCGAGGCCGCCTCCGGGCTCGCCGGCATCGACCTGCGGACCCGGACCCGGCACGACCCGCTGCTCGGACTGACCCCCTTCAGCCTCGTCCTCGACACGCAACCCGCCGCGTCCGTCGCGCGGGGCGCGGGCGCCGACGTCGACCTGCTCCTCGGGACCAACGCCGAGGAGGGGAACCTCTACCTGGTCCCCGTGGGCACGTACACCACCTCGACGGCCGCGGACGTGGACGACGTGGCGGCCCGCTCCCACCCGGAGCCGAGGCGCCTCGTCGAGGCGTACCGGACGTCACGCCCCGAGGCGTCCTTCGCGGAGCTGCGTGCGGCCGTCATGGGCGACGCCCTGTTCGGCGCGGGCACCCGCGCCCTGGCCGACGCCCATGCCACCCACCCGCGGTCCGCCACCTACGCCTACGAGTTCGCCTGGCGCTCACCGGCCCTGGGCGGGGACCTCGGTGCCGCCCACGCGGTCGAGCTGCCCTTCGTCTTCGACCTCGCGCACCTGCCCGCGCTGCGCGGCCCCGCCGCCCTGCTCGGCCCCGAGGAGCCGCCCGCGGACCTCGCCGGCCGTATGCACGGGGCCTGGATCCGGTTCGCCGCGACCGGCGCCCCCGGCTGGGACCCGTACGACACCCGGCGCCGGGCCACCATGCGCATCGACACCACGTGGACCCAGGTCGACGACCCCCGGGGCCGGGAACGACGGGCGTGGGACTGACCCGGCGGGGCCGCGACCCCGTCGGGCGCGGCGGCGTGGCTGGTGGTGTCGTTCCAGCCGACGACCGGCCGGTGCGCGGACGCGCTACGCGTCGTGGAACACCAGCCCGAGCGCCCGGCGCAGGCCCGAGTGGACCGTGCTCACGCCGTGCCGGACCGGGGCCGCCGACCAGCCGCGGGCGGAGCGCACCGGGCGGTCGCGGGTGGTGAACACCAGGCCGTGGCCCTGCGGCAGCACGGTGACGGTGCCCCGGGACTGGGCCCGCGGCCGCTGCTCGACGAGCAGGAACTCGCCGCCGGTGTAGTCGGCGCCGTGGACGTCGAGGCCGATGACGACCTGGAGGGGGAAGACGAGGTCGCCGAAGACGTCGCGGTGCAGCGCGTTCCAGTCGCCGCTCTCGTAGCGCAGCAGGATCTGCGCGGACTTGGCCTGGCCCGCGGCGTGGCACTGCTCGATCCAGGTGCCGAGGTCGTCCGGCCAGGGCGCGGGGCGGCCGAGCCGGGCGGCCCACTCCCGGGCGACGGGCAGCAGCCGGGGGTAGAGCGCGGCCCGCAGCTCGGCGACCGGCGCCGGCAGGTCATGGCCGAAGTAGCGGTACCGGCCCGAGCCGAAGCGGTGCCGGGCCATGTCGACGGTGGTGCGGAAGAGGCCTTCGTCCTCGTACAGCGCGGCGATCCGCCCGCACTCCGCGGGTGTGAGCAGCGCGGACGTCAGGGCGCAGCCGTCGGCGTCGAGCCCGGCGGCGACACCGTGCCAGTCCACGGCGTCGACCCGGGCGGCGGGACCGGCCGCCGCACGCGCTCCGCCACCGGGCCCGGCCGCGGCCTCCGTACTCGCACGGGCCCCGGACCGGGCGGCCGCGGCGCGGGTCACGCCGCCTCCAGGTCCAGGAGGCGGCGCTTGCGGTCCAGGCCGCCCGCGTACCCGGTCAGGGAACCGTCCGCGCCGATCACCCGGTGGCACGGGCGCACCACGAGGACCGGGTTGCGGCCGATGGCGGTGCCGAGGGCCCGTACGGCGGCGCGGGACAGGCCGAGCCGGGCGGCAAGGGCCCCGTACGTGGTCGTGGTGCCGTACGGCACGGAGTCGAGGGCGCCCCAGACCCGGCGCTGGAAGTCCGTACCGGCGCCGGGGGCGTACTCGACGTCGAACCGCGTCAGGGTGCCCGCGAAGTACGCGCGCAACTGCCCGGCGATCTCGGCGAACGCGGCGTCGTCGCGGATCCAGCCGTCCTGGACGACCGCGCCGCCCTTCTGCCCGGGCACGGACAGGGACACGAGCGCCGTGCCGCCCTTGGCGGTGGCCGAGGCCTCGCCGACGAGCAGCAGCTCGCCCAGCGGGCTGTCGAGGGTGGTGTGGACGGTCATCCTTCGCCTCTTTCGCTTCCTCTGCTTCCTTCGTGATCAGTCTGCGCCGTGCGACGGCGCGCGGCTGGCGGTTTTCGGACAGGGCGCTGACGCCGTCCCGGCGCCCGGACAGGCCCCGTGTGCGGTGCGTGACCGGCCGGGCGCGCGCGGGCCGCGGTCCCGGCGGGCGCAGGGGCCGCTCCGGTTCACGCGGGACCCGTGCGTGCGCGCCACGGGCGCCGGGCCGGCGGCGAGAAGTCGTCGGACACGCGTGCGCCCGTGGATAACCGGCCCCTCCGGCCGGTAATGATCACGTGGGGAATGGTCAGAGGGGCAGCTCGTTTCTAGCCTTGTGCCGACCGAAGGGTGGGGATGATGGACGTACCGAACGTCGTCGGGGACTGGCAGGACTACCGGTCCGCGGAGTTGTCGGGGCTGCGCGTGCGCGTGCACGGCCTCAAGCGGGCCGTGCCCAGGCGGGGGCGGGACGAGGACGCCAAGGGCCTGACCTACGTCGCCTTCGACGTCACCTTCGAGAACCGCGGCCGCGCGTTCGTCACCATCGACCTGCACGACCATCCGTGGCACTACGACGTGCGCGTGGGCCGGGACGGGCACGGCGCGTTCGTCGACGAGTACGGATCGGTCGTCATCCGGGACTTCAACCTGTATCCGCAGCGGCGGGTCACGGCCACGCTGTACGCGGCGGCGCCGGTCGCCAAGCTCAAGCAGGTGGACGTCCAGATCAGCCCGCGGATCGACGGCGAGCCGTCGTTCGGCTACGTCTGGGTCGGCGGCCTCGGCGTGCACGAGGCGTCGACGCGGGTGGGGGCCCGGGCGTCGACGGCGAAGGCGGGGGTGGCCAGCGAGGTGGAGCGGTTCCTGCAGGACAACGCGCCGGGGGAGTGAGGCGACGGCCGGGGCCCCGCGAGGGCCCCGGGGGGATCTCCACCCTCCGCCCGGGTCCTCCGGGCGGGCATTCCGGCCGGGCCCCGCGGGCCGGGTGTGAGGTGCGTCCCGGTTCTTGTGCAACTAGTTGCACAAAGAGGAGGGCTGTCCTACAACTGACCTGACGCCGCGCGGTCGCGCGCCCGCGCACCCGCCTACGAAAGAGGCCGCATGGACTCCCCGAGCCGCTACCCGCACCTGCTGAGCCCGCTCGACCTGGGCTTCACCACGCTGCCCAACCGGGTCCTGATGGGCTCCATGCACGTGGGCCTCGAAGAGGCGCCCGGCGGGTTCGCGCGCATGGCCGAGTTCTACGCGACCCGGGCCCGCGGCGGCGTCGGCCTCATCGTCACCGGCGGCATCGCGCCGAACGAGGAGGGCCGCCCCTGGGAGGGCGGCGCGAAGCTCACCACGGAGGCGGAGGCCGAGCGGCACGCGCCCGTCACCGCCGCCGTGCACCGCGAGGGCGGGAGGATCGCGATGCAGATCCTGCACTTCGGGCGGTACGCCTACCACCCGGACCTGGTCGCGCCGAGCGCGATCCAGGCGCCGATCAGCCCGCACCTGCCGCGCGCCCTGGAGGACGACGAGGTCGAGCGGACCGTCGAGGACTTCGTCCGCGCCGCCGTCCTCGCCCGGTCCGCGGGCTACGACGGCGTCGAGATCATGGGCTCCGAGGGCTATCTGATCAACGAGTTCATCGCGGCCCCGACCAACCGCCGCACCGACCGCTGGGGCGGCTCCTACGAGAACCGCATCCGCTTCCCCGTCGAGATCGTGCGCCGCACCCGCGAGCGCCTCGGGGACGACTTCATCATCGTCTACCGCCTGTCCATGCTGGACCTCGTGCCCGGCGGCTCCACGCTCGACGAGGTCGTCCACCTGGCCCGGGAGATCGAGGCCGCGGGCGCCAGCATCATCAACACCGGCATCGGCTGGCACGAGGCCCGCGTGCCCACCATCGCCACACCCGTGCCGCGCGGCGCCTTCGCCTTCGTCACCAAGAAGCTCATGGGACAGGTCTCCGTACCGCTGGTGACCACCAACCGCATCAACACCCCCGAGCTCGCCGAGCAGTTGCTCGCCGAGGGCGCCGCCGACATGGTCTCCCTGGCCCGCCCGCTCCTCGCCGACCCGGACTTCGTCGCCAAGGCCGCCCAGGGGCAGCCGGACGCCATCAACACCTGCATCGGCTGCAACCAGGCCTGCCTCGACCACACCTTCAACCTCCAGATCACCTCCTGCCTGGTCAACCCGCGCGCCTGCCACGAGACCGAGCTGGTCCTCGGCCCCACCCGCCACGCCAAGCGCGTCGCCGTCGTCGGCGCGGGCCCCGCCGGACTCGCCTGCGCGGTCTCGGCCGCCGAGCGCGGCCACCACGTCACCCTGTACGACGCCGCGCCCGAGATCGGCGGCCAGCTCGACGTCGCCCGCAGGGTGCCCGGCAAGCAGGAGTTCGACGAGACGCTGCGCTACTACCGCACCCAGCTCGACCTGCGCGGCGTCGACGTACGGCTGAACACGTACGTGACCGCGGACGCGCTCGTCGCCGCCGGGTACGACGACATCGTCCTGGCCACCGGCGTCACGCCCCGCGTCCCCGACATCCCGGGCGTCGACCACCCGAGCGTCGTCGGCTACCTGGACGTCCTGCGCGACGGCGCGCCCGTCGGCGACCGGGTCGCGATCATCGGCGCGGGCGGCATCGGCGTCGACGTCGCGGAGTACCTCACCGACACCGGCGACAAGGCCAACCTCGACCCCGCGACGTACTTCCGGCACTGGGGCGTCGACCTCGACTACCGCGAGCGCGGCGGCCTCACCGAGCCCGAGCGGCCGCTGCCGCCGCGCACCGTCCACCTCGTCCAGCGCAAGCGGACCAAGGTCGGCGCGGGCCTCGGCAAGACCACGGGCTGGATCCACCGCGCCGAGCTGCGCCACCGCGGTGTCAGGACGGTCGCGGGCGCGCAGTACGACCGCATCGACGACGAGGGCCTGCACCTCACCGTCGACGGCACCCCGCGGACCCTGCCCGTCGACACGGTCGTGCTCTGCGCGGGCCAGGAACCCCGGCGCGAGCTGTACGAGGACCTGCTCGCCGCGGGCGTGACCGCGCACCTCATCGGGGGCGCCGACGTCGCGGCCGAACTCGACGCCAAGCGCGCCGTCAAGCAGGGAACGGAACTGGCCGCCGCGCTGTGACCCCACCGGCGGCGCCGGGCGCCACCGCGCCCGGCGTCCCTAGGATGCCCGCATGTCACTCCCGCACGCCATCCTCACCGCCCTGCTCGAGAAGCCGTCCTCGGGTCTGGAGCTGACCCGCCGCTTCGACCTGTCGATCGGCTACTTCTGGTCGGCCACGCACCAGCAGATCTACCGGGAGCTGGGAAAGCTGGAGCGTGCCGGGCTGATCCGGGCCCTGCCGTCCGAGCAGACGACCCGCGGCCAGAAGAAGCGGTACGAGGTACTGCCCGGGGGCCGCGCCGAGCTGTCCCGCTGGACCGCCGAGGGCCAGGACCCCAAGCCGATGCGCGACGCCCTGCTGCTGCGGCTGCGCGCGGCCGCCGTGGTCGGCACCGACGGCATCGGGGCGGACCTGCGCCGCCACCTGGAACTCCACCGCGACCGGCTCGCGGAGTACGAGGAGATCGAGCGCCGCGACTTCCCGCCCGGCCTCGACGCGGTCGAGGACCGGCTGCGGCACGCGGTCCTGCGGGCCGGGATCGACCTGGAGACGTTCTGGACGCGGTGGCTGGCACGGACGCTGGAGGACCTCTCCGGGGACCTCGCCGAGGACACCGCGGACCTCGCCGAGGGCCGCGCCGAATCCTGAGACCGGGTGCTGCCCGGACCCCGCGCGCTCACCCCAGGGTCGCCGCCGTCGGGTCCCAGTCCTCGGGGAGCGGCGCCGGAGGGACGACCTGCGCGGCGAGCGGGACGAACTGCGACCGGGCGGCGGACTCCGTGACGGCCGTCATGGTCTGCAGGACGTGGAAGGCCAGGGCCCCCGAGGCGCGGTGGGTGCTCCGGGTGCCGGGCACGATCCGGCCGTCGCCGGCGCGGATCGCGCGGGCCATGTCCAGGACGCCGAGGCCGCGCCCCTCCGTCCGCCCCCGGACGGCGAGTTCGCGCCAGTCGGCGGAGCCGTTCGGGCGCAGCCGCAGCGGGCCGCGGAAGGTGTTCGGGTCCGGCACCGCGAGCGTGCCCTCCGTGCCGACGACCTCGAAGCGGACGCGCGGCACGGCGCTGTCGAAGCTGAACGTCGAGACGGCGCTCGCCCCCGAGGCGAACTCCAGGAGCGCGGTCACGTGCGTCGGTACGTCCACGGGGAACGACTGTCCGGCCTTCGGACCCGACCCGACCGTGCGCCGCGCCCGCGCCCGGGCCCCCGTCGCCGCCACCCGCGACACGCTGCCGAAGAGCGCCACCAGGGCCGTCAGGTAGTACGGGCCGAGGTCGAAAAGCGGCCCCGCGCCCGCCTGGTAGAGGAAGGCCGGGTCCGGGTGCCAGGACTCGGGGCCGAGGCTCTGCACCGTCGTCGTCGCCGCGACCGGGGTGCCGATGTGCCCCGCCCGGATCGCCCGCAGCGCCGACTGCAGGCCCGCGCCCAGGAACGTGTCCGGTGCCCCGCCGAGCATCAGACCGCGCTCGGAGGCGTCGGCGATGAGCTTCTCCGCCTCGGCGGGCGTGGGCGTCAGCGGCTTCTCGCCGTACACGTGCTTGCCCGCGCGCAGGGCCGCGGCGGCGACCGGCGCGTGGGCCGCGGGCACGGTGAGGTTGACGACGAGCTCGACGTCCGGCTCGGCCAGGACGGTGGGCACGTCCCCGTGCAGCGGTATGCCGTGGGCGCGGGCCGCGGCGGCCGCCCGCCCGCCGTCGAGGTCGGCGACGGCCAGCAGCCGTACGTCGGGGAAGCCGCTCAGGGTCCGCAGGTACTCGGCGCTGATGACGCCGGCCCCGACGACGGCGACGCCGACCGGGCCGGTGCTCACACCGCCGCCAGCGCGTCGAGGTAGGCGCGGCTGGCCGCCAGCTCGCCGAACACATCGCCCGCGCACGCGTCGAACTCCACCACCCGCCAGGCGTCCGGGGCCGCCGCGAGCAGCTCGGGCACCGGCATCGTGCCGCCGCCCACCGCGACGTTCGGGTCGTCCTTCGTGCCCGGGCCGTCCTTGAGGTGCAAGGCCTGCACACGGTCGCCGAGGCGGCCGAGCAGGGCGGGCACGTCCGCGCCGCCGACCGCCGCCCAGTAGGTGTCGACCTCCAGGAACACCTCCGGGGCGAGGAACTCGGCGAGCACGTCGAGGGCGTGCCGTCCTGCGACGCGCGGCTCCAGCTCCCACCAGTGGTTGTGGTAGCCGAGCCGGAGGCCGTGCCGGGCGGCCGTACCGGCGAGGGAGTTGAGGCGCTCCGCGGTCCGGGCGAGCCCGTCGCGGGTGGTGAACTCCTCCCGCGGGAAGCCCGCGGGGATCACGGCGAGGGTGGTGCCGAGACCCGCGACCGCGTCGAGGGCGGCGTCCGGGTCCGCCCCGAGCGCCTGCCCGACGTGCGCGCCCGACACGACGAGGCCCAGGCCGTCGGCGAGCCGCCGGAGCCCCGCCGGGTCGTCGTCCACGTCGAACGCCTCCACCGCGCCGTACCCCATCGCCGCGAGGCGCTCCAGGGTCCCGGCGCGGTCGGCCGCGAGCGGGGCGCGCACGGAGTACAACTGGACGCTGAGCGGTCGTGACATGGCGGTCCTCCCGGTCGGCTGGGAGGACGGTATGGCGCGCGGGCGGGGCGGACAAGAGGGCCGTCACGGGTCCGGGCCCGCGAGGGTCCCGTACGCGCCGCCGCCGTCCCGCGGGCGGCGGGACGGCGGCAGCCGGAGGGCCCGGGGCGCGCCCCGGGCCGGTGCGACGGGGGCCGGTCCCCGAGAACCGGCCGGGTGGAGGGGAGGGGGAGCCGGACTGGCTGTCCGGTCCGGGGACGACGGGGTCAGAAGTGACTGCGGACGGTCCGGCGGCGCACGTACCACACGCCGCCGCCCACGGCCGCCGCCACCAGGACGCCGCCCGCGGCGAGCGTCACCGTGCCGTAGCTCTCGACCGCGCCGCCGAGGCCGCCGCGCACACCGCGCGCGGGGGCCGTGGTCGACGAGGTCGTCGGCGCGACCGTCGGTGTCGTCGGTGCCGTCGGCGTGGGTGGCGCGCCGCCGACCGTCACGGCCTGCGAGCCCGCCGTCGTACCGTCGTCGCAGAGGACCACGACCGTATGGGTGCCCGGCGCCACGTTCTGCCAGGAGGCGCTGCCCCCCGCCAGGGTCGCCTGCCGCCCCTGGGAGAAGTTGGCCACGCCGTCGCTGAGCAGCGAGGCCTTGCCCCCGGTGGAGCAGGCGGTCGTGGTGGCCCGGACGGTGCTGCCGTCCACGGACACGCTGATCCCCTGGGCGGCGAGCGCCGCGGGGGCGCCCAGGGCCAGCGGCAGCGCCATGGCGGCGACGGTCAGGCCGGAGCGAAGGGATATCTGGGTCGTACGCATGAATCCGCCCTCCGGTGGCACGGGGGGCGGTACGTCCCATGCGCCGCCGCGATCGGGAAACACCCGTGCTACCTGACGACGAGCCAACGCGCCGCTGGACCGCACCGCATGCGGACCGCCTCCGGGCAGGTGACGGCGTCCTTCGTCCGGCCGACAGCGACCCGACGCCGCGCCGGGCCGCCGCCCCGGCCCGGTGTCACCACGACGGGCCCGCCTGGAGCAGCCGGTCACGGACGAGCCGCACGTGCGGGTTGTCCGGCGTGCCCGGGCGCTGCGCCAGGTAGCCGGTGTTGATCGGCGGGTCCTCGGGCAGCAGCAGCGGCACCAGCGCCCCGGACGCCAGCTCGTCCAGGCACAGGTAGCGCGGCAGGACGGTGACGCCCGCCCCGGCCACCACCGCGGCGCGCACACCGCGCAGGTCCGGCACCGTCAGCGCGGGCCGCGCGGTGAGGCGCTCGCCGAAGACGTGCCACCAGTAGCGGCGGGCGATCGGCAGGTCCTCGGCGTACGCGACGAGCGGCACCCCACGCAGCGCGGCGGCACCCTCCGCCGCGACCCGGTCCGGCCCGATGCGCTGTGCCCACGCGGGCGAGGCGACCAGCACGAACTCCTCGTCGGCCAGCGGCACCGCGCTGAGGGTGCGGCCGCGCAGCCGCATCGTGGAGATCACCAGGTCGAAGCGGCCGCCGCGGAGCCCGTCGAGGAGCTCGTCGGTCAGGCCCAGGGTGACCCGCAGCCGCACCCCCCGCTCGGTCAGCGGGGCCAGCGCGGGCAGCACCCGCGTGCACAGCAGCTCCGCCGGGCCCGCCAGGTGCACCGGGTCGGGCGCCTTGGCCGGGGCGAGCGGACCCCGGTCGGCCACCGCGGCGAGCGCGTCCAGCGGGCCCGCGACCTGGGACGCCAGCTCGTCGGCGACCGACGTGGGCACGGCGCCGCGCGGCCGCCGCTCGAACAGCTCCCGGCCGAGCTGCTGCTCCAGGGAGCGGACCTGCGTCGTGACCGTCGGCTGCGACAGGCCGAGCAGCCGCGCCGCCGCCGTGAACGAGCCGGACCGGTGCACCGCCAGGAAGGTGCGCAGCAGGGACAGGTCGAGGGGCGGGCGGGGCGGCGGCTGCGTGACCGGTGCGGGCTCGGGGGAGCCGCCGGTGCGCCGCGACGATCTGCCATCGGAATCCCTATGGGGCATGCCGGAGATCCTATTGGCTCCCTATGGGGAACGCGGTCTACCGTCGAGCGCGTGACGTCCTGACACTTCGGACGCAGAACGTCAGCGCGCCTCGCGCCTTCGTGGCCCCGACGACGCCGGAGCCGCGGAGTGTCCGTGGAGCATCCGAGGAAAGGACCGGCCGGACATGGTGAAAGCGACTGGCGCCGACCGTCTCCCCGAGGTGCTCGACGCGACGTACGCCTGCCTGAGCAGGTACGGCGTCCGGCGCACCACGGTGGACGACATCGCGCGCGAGATGGGCGTGTCCCGGTCGGCGGTCTACCAGTACGTACGCGGCAAGGACGACGCGGTCCGCCGGCTCGCCCGGCGGCTGCACGACCGCGCCCTGGAGCGGGCCGAGGCGGCCGCCGTCCGCGCCGCGCCGCCCGCCGAGCGCGTGCACGGCATCCTGGCCGCGAAGCTGGACCTGGTCCTCGACCTCACCGGCCGCTCCCCGCACACCGTCGAACTCCTTGACCCGAACGCGCGCCTGTCCGGCGACATCTGCGACGCCTTCACGGCCCGGCTGCGGGTGCTCCTCACGGAGCAGTTCGCGGCGGCGGGCCTCGGCGGCCGCGACGCCGAGGCCTTGGCATCCGACGCTCCGGCGCGTGTGGCGGCCGCTGCCTCTGACGTTCCTGTGCACTCGGTGGCTTCCGCTTCCGGTGCTCCGGCGCGCGTTGCGGCCGCTGCCTCTGACGCCCCTGCGCGCACGGTGGCTACCGCCTCCGGCGCTCCGGCGCGCGTGGCGGCCGCTGCCTCTGACGTCCCCGTGCACACGGTGGCCACCGCCCCCGGCGCCCCGGCGCACACCGCCCCCGACACCCTGACCCCCACCCGAGCCGCCGACATCTGTCTCGCCCTTGTCGTCGGCCTCGAAACCGCGCCCGACGCGGCCCGCCTGCTGCGGCCCGCGATGGACGCCCTGCTCACGGGGCTGCTGCCCCGCCCCACCGCACCGTCCCGCACTCCGTAGAGGACCCCATGAACCACCCCGCCCCCGCCCCCGTGACCGGCCCCGCCGAGGCCGCCGCGCTCGTCGACCGCCTGCGCGCGACCTTCCGCACCGGCCGGACCCGGCCGCTCGACTGGCGCACGCGGCAGCTCAGCCAATTGCGCGCGCTGCTCACCGAGCACCGCGAGGACATCGCCGACGCGCTCCACGCGGACCTCGGCAAGCCCCGCGCCGAGGCCTACCGCTCCGAGATCGACTTCTCGGTCCGGGAGATCGACCACACCCTGGAGCACATGGAGGAGTGGCTGCGCCCGCAGGACGTCGACGTGAGCGCGACCTTCGGCCCGGCGGCCGGAGCCGGCACGCGGTACGACCCGCTCGGCGTCGTCCTCGTCATCGCGCCCTGGAACTACCCCGCCCAGCTCCTCCTCGTGCCCGTCGCGGGCGCGCTCGCCGCGGGCAACGCGGTCGTCGCCAAGCCGAGCGAGCTGGCCCCCGCCACCTCCGCCCTGGTCGCGGAGCTGCTGCCGCGCTACCTGGACACCGACGCCGTGGCCGTCGTCGAGGGCGGCGTGCCCGAGACCACGGCGCTGCTCGCCCAGCGCTTCGACCACATCTTCTACACCGGCAACGGCACCGTCGGCCGCGTCGTGATGCGCGCCGCCGCCGAGCACCTCACGCCGGTCACGCTCGAACTGGGCGGCAAGTCACCGGCGTTCGTGGACGTCGGCCTCGACGGCGCCGCCCTCACCGAGACCGCCCGGCGCCTGGCCCGCGCCAAGTTCGCCAACGCGGGCCAGACCTGCGTCGCCCCGGACTACGTCCTGACCGACCCGGCCACCGCCCGCGCCCTGGAGGACGCCCTGGCCCGGGCGGTCGAGGAGCTCTTCGGGCCGGACCCGGCGGCCTCCGAGGCGTACGGACGCATCGTCAACGAGCGGCACTTCGACCGCCTCTCGGCGCTGCTCGACTCCGGCCGCCTCGTCACCGGCGGGCACACGGACCGGGCCACGAAGTACATCGCGCCGACCGTCCTCGCCGGGGTGGCGCCCGACGAGCCCGTGATGCGCGAGGAGATCTTCGGCCCCGTCCTGCCGATCGTCGAGGTCGACGGCCTGGACGAGGCGATCGCGTTCATCAACGACCGGGACAAGCCGCTGGCCCTGTACGCCTTCACCGACTCGGCGGCCACCCGCGAGCGCATCGCCGCGGAGACGTCCTCGGGCGGGCTCGGCTTCGGCCTGCCGATGGCCCACCTCGGGGTGCCCGAGCTGCCGTTCGGCGGCGTCGGCGAGAGCGGCATGGGCGCCTACCACGGCCCGCACTCGATCGCTGTCTTCAGCCACCGCAAGGCCCGCCTGGACGTGCCGCTCGGAGGCTGAGCCCCCGGGCCCCGGCCCGGCCCCGGCCCCGCGGTCAGCGCCCCTCGGGCGGCGACGGCACGAGCCCGTCGGCGACCAGCCCGGCGTACACGGCCTGCCCGAGGGACTCCACGGCCGACCGCGGCCGCACCATCACCGTGAACTCCTTGACGAGGCCCTCTTCGTCGACGTGCAGCAGATCGATCCCGTGGATCTCCTTGCCGCCGACACCCGCCCGGAAGAGGAGCACCGCCGACGGGGCCTCGGCCCCGTCGGTGCTCGTCCCGGCCGTGCCCTCGAACGAACCGACGTACCGGAAGTCCTCGAAGGTGCGCAGCAGCACGCCGAACAGACCGAGAACCGCCTCCCTGCCCTCGAAGGGCCGGAACGTGACCGGGCTGTACAGGCGTACGTCCGGGGTGAACAGCTCCGCGACGGCGGACAGGTCGCGCTTCTCGACGGCGGCGCGGAAGCGGTCGGCGGCGACCGCGGCGGGATGTGCGGACATGGTGGACCTCCAGCGGGACGAAGAACCGGCGTCACCCACGGCCGCATACGGCTCGTGGGACGCATACAGCTCGTAGGACTCATACTCAAGAATCTGACTAGTCAGATCGATGACTATGATGGGGTGCGCGGACGTCCGAGGGAAGAGGGCCTCCGCGAGCAGGAGCGGTCCGCACGAAGAGGGAGCGGTCCCCGCGAAGGGGGCGGAAGAGGCGCAAGGGAGGCGGTGGCGCATGGCCTTGCGGCACGCGGTGCTCGCGGCGCTGCTGGACGGCGAGTTCAGCGGCTACCAGCTCGCCAAGGGGTTCGACATCGGCGTCGCCAACTTCTGGCACGCGCTGCCGCAGCAGCTCTACGCCGAACTGTCCCGCCTGGAGGGCGAGGGGCTCGTCGCCGGGCGCGAGGTGGTGCAGGAGGGGCGGCCGAACAAGCGGCTGTTCACGGTCACGGACGCGGGCCTCGCCGAGTTGGAGTCGTTCGCCGCGGCCGCCGCGAAGCCGTCGTTCATCCGTGACGACCTGCTGGTCAAGGTGCAGGCCGTGGACGGCGTCGACGCGGCGCCCGTGATCGCCCAACTGCGGGAGCGGGCGGCCGTCGCCGAGGCCAAGACGGAGGTCCTGGGCGCGCTGCTCCGGCGGTTGCGCGGGGACCTGGACGAGGACGAGTTCCTGCGCACGGGCAGGCGGATCGGGCCGTACCTCACCTGCCTGCGCGGACTCGCCTTCGAGCGGGAGACGCGCGAGTGGTGCCTGCGCACCGCGGACCTGCTCGCCCGACGGCGGGCGGAGGCCGCGCGGGGGCGCGCCGGAGGTTGACCGGACGGCGCGCGCCCGCGCAGGGGCCCCGGGCCTCGAGGTGACTCAGTGGGTGGTGACGGTCCGTTCGGGGGAGTAGGCGCCCCACGTGCCGTCCGGCAGCTTGGCGCGGAGCTTCACGCGGTGGCTGACACCCGCCTGCTTGCCCACGTAGAAACTGTGCTCGGCCTTGTCGCGCGGTGCCGTGCCGCCGAAGACCAGCGAGGTGGCGCTCTCGCCGTCGAGCGCGATCTGGTACTCGCTCACCGCGCCGCCGGTACGCGGCGGCCGCCAGGACAGGTCGACGTAGTAGGCGCCGTCCTCCTCGCGCGTGGTCGCGCGGAACGCCGCCGGGGCGGTGCCGCGCCCGCTGTTCTTGCCGCCCGTGGTGGTCACGCGCACGGCGGGGCTGGCGGGCGAGAAGTTGTCGGCGGCGTCGCGCGCCTTCACGGTGAAGGTGTACGCGGTGCCCGGCCGCAGCCCGGTGAGGAGCGTGGCCGTGGTGGAGCCGCCCACGCTGTGGATCTTCGTCGGCCCCTGGTAGATCTCGTACGAGGCCACCCCGCGGTCGTCCGACGACGCGGCCCACGACAGGGTCGCCGCGCGTCCGCCCTCGGCCTCGCCGCGCAGGGTGCGCGGGCGCGAGGGCGCCTTGCGGTCGGCCGCCACCGCGGCGGGCGTGGTCACCGTCAGCTTCTTGCTGTCCGCGCTGACCCGCCCGCCGGCGTCCCGGGCCCGCACGGTGAAGGAGTACGTCGACGAGGGCTTGAGCCCGGTGACGTCGACCATGTGCTGGTCGGCGGGGACGCGCTTGACCCGGGTGGTGCCGCGGTAGACGTCGTACCCGCTGATGTCGGCGCCGTCGGCGGTCTGGTTCCACATGACGTGCACGGACGTGGCGCTGCCCGCCTGCACGGTGACCCCCCGCGGTGCCTGCGGCGGGGGCGAGCTCTCGCCCCCGCCGCCACCCCAGGCACAGGAACTCAGCAGGCAGGCGGCGGTGACGGTGAGACAGGCGGACGTCCAGCGGAACGTGTGGGGGGTCCGTCGCACGGGGGGTGCCTTCCACTCGACGCAATTGGTCCGGACCAATGTGACAGTGCTGACGGGACCACATCAAGAGGTGCGGCGCCGTGATCCGCCGAGCGCCCCTTCATGATCCTCCGGCGCTACGGCCCTGTGGCGACCCTGCGGCCTCAGACCTTGCGGTAGCTGTACGCCTCCCGCGCCGCCGCCTCCACGGCGGCCAGGTCACCGCCCGCCGACGCGGTGACGACCGCCGCGACGGCGCCCTCGACGAAGGGCGCGTCCACCAGGCGGGTGCCGTCAGGCAGTTCGTCGCCCTCGGCGAGCAGCGCCTTGACGGTGAGGACGGCGCTGCCCAGGTCGGTGAGGACGGCGACGCCCGCGCCCCGGTCGACCTGGCGCGCGGCTGCGGTGATGAGGTCGGAGCTGGTGCCGAGGCCCCCGTCCTCGGTGCCGCCCGCCGGGGCGACGGGGGCGGTGCTCCCGCCCGCGAGGCCCTGGGCGAGGTCCGCCACGGAGCGGGCCACGGCGGCGCTGTGCGAGACGAGCACGATGCCCACGCGCCGGTCGCCGCCGCCCGCGGGAGAGGTGCCGCCGGTCATGCGGAGGCCTCCTTCGTGGCCGCGGCGGTGTCCGCCAAGGCCTCGAACAGCAGCGCCGACGAGGTCGCGCCCGGGTCCTGGTGGCCGACGCTGCGCTCGCCCAGGTAACTCGCCCTGCCCTTGCGGGCCTGGAGCGGAACCGTCGCCAAAGCGCCCTGACGGGCGGCCTCGCACGCCGCCGCGAACGACGTGGACAGCGCGTCGACGCCCGGGAGCAGCGCGTCCAGCATCGTCTTGTCCCCCGGCGCGGAGCCGCCGAGCGTGGCCACCGCGTCGACGCCGGCCCGCAGCGCCTGTGCGAACTCCGTCTCGGCCACCTGCGCCGCGTCGCCGAGCGCCTTGCCGGTGCGGCGCAGCAGCGTGCCGTACAGGGGGCCCGACGCGCCGCCCACGGTGGAGATGAGCTGCCGACCGGCCAGCATCAGTACGGCGCCGGGCGTGTCGGGGGCCTCCTTCTCCACCGCGGCGGTGACCGCGGCGAAGCCGCGCCGGAGGTTGCTGCCGTGGTCGGCGTCGCCGATGGGCGAGTCCAGCTCGGTGAGCCGGTCGGCCTCCCGGTCCACGGCCGCCGCGGCCGTCGTCAGCCAGCGGCGGAAGAAGTCGGCGTCGAGCACGGGGTCTCCTTGCTGTGAGGGCGGAACTGAGGTCGGAACTGAGGTCGGAACTGGGGGCGGAACACTGCTGAGATGAGAGGGGGGGAGGGGTCACATACCCCAGCGCAGGGCGGGGGTGCGTACCGGCGCGTCCCACAGCCGCAGCAGCTCCTCGTCGATCTGGCACAGCGTGACCGAGGCTCCCGCCATGTCGAGCGAGGTCACGTAGTTGCCGACCAGTGTGCGCGCCACGGCGACACCGCGCTCGCCGAGCACGCGCTGCACCTCCGCGTTGAAGCCGTACAGCTCCAACAGCGGCGTCGCGCCCATGCCGTTGACGAGGACGAGGACCGGGTTGCGGGGGTCGAGGTCCTCGAGGACGGCGTGCACGGCGAAGTCGGCGATCTCGCCGGACGTCATCATCGGGCGCCGCTCGCGGCCCGGCTCGCCGTGGATGCCGACGCCCAACTCCAGTTCCCCGGCGGGCAGGTCGAAGGTCGGCGAGCCCTTCGCGGGGGTGGAGCAGGGGCTGAGGGCGACGCCGAAGCTACGGGAGTTGTCGTTCACGCGCCGCGCGACGGCCTCGACGCGCTCCAGCGGCATGCCCGCCTCGGCCGCGGCGCCCGCGAGCTTCTCCACGAACAGGGTCGCGCCGGTGCCGCGCCGCCCGGCGGTGTAGAGGCTGTCGGTGACCGCGACGTCGTCGTTCACGAGAACCTTGGCGACCTGGATGCCCTCGTCCTCGGCCAGTTCGGCGGCCATGTCGAAGTTCAGTACGTCACCGGTGTAGTTCTTGACGACGAACAGCACCCCCGCACCGCTGTCCACCGCGGCGGCGGCCCGCACCATCTGGTCCGGAACCGGGGAGGTGAACACCTCACCGGGGCACGCGGCCGACAGCATCCCCGGACCCACGAACCCGCCGTGCAGCGGCTCGTGCCCGGAGCCGCCCCCCGACACCAGCGCGACCTTCCCGGCCACGGGCGCGTCCGCGCGGACGACGACACGGTTCTCGACGTCCACGGTCAGCTCGGGATGCGCGGCCGCCATACCCCTGAGCGCGTCCGCGACCACGGTCTCCGCCACGTTGATGAGCATCCTCACGGGTACCTCCTGAAGAGATTAGCGGGTGTGCCCTAGACCTGCATTTGCCATGAGCAGAGCACATATGACCAGTTGTTGATCTTGGTGATGGGTGACGGTTCGAGGCGGGTCCCGGCGGTAATGTTGCTGACCTGATGCCGACTTTGGTGACGGCTTGTCAGGTTCGGTAGGCAGTCGGCGGTGAGATGTAAGAACTCATGTTGACGGCAGTATCGGCCTTGCGGCGGCGAAGGTCACGTGTCGGCGGCCCGGGCAACCTCAGGGGGCGAGGCGGTGCGGCTTGCACCAGGAGTAGCAAGCACAGTCGAGGGCTGTGCTGGGAGCCAACAGTTTCTTCGTCTGCTGGTGGTGTACAGGCCGTACCTAGCGGACCAGCGTAAGTCGCAGAAGTTGAGGTGGGGTGCGGAGCCTTGGGCCGCGTATGGCCCGGATCTTGTACTGAGGTTGCGACTCGGTACGCGATCAAGGCCGGCTCGTGCTGGCCTGGCCTGGCCGGCGGGCTAGTAGGTGATCGGTACTTGGCCTGGAGGGCGAGCGTGAGTTCCATGCTCGCGCGGGACCAAGAGGCCCTGGGGTCGCCCACGGCCTCTCGAAAGCAGCCGGAGTGTCCGCGCTGGCTGGGATGGATGCCGGAGCGACTTCCTGCCCCGCAACGACTCGGGCAGCAGCGGCTGGACGAACTCCCACTCGGCATCCGACAGCTCATGTCGACGTATCACCTGACCATGATCCATTAGTCAAGATCATTTGAGGGGACCGCCTAGGCCGATCGCAGCTTCGTCCCTCCGTGTGCATAGGCTGCCGCGGTGACCGAGCCCTTGCCGTTCCCCGGCAACCCCTCCGAGCTGCACCTGCGCATTGGCTACGCTGGCATGCTGAGTGATGCTCCATGCGGATGCACTGGAAGAGTGGAGCGTGGACATCCTCCACCGTCGCCGGGTGCATGACGGCAGCCGGTGCCCGGCGGCGCCCGGTGCGTGCGAAGCAGACGACTGCCGGGCGTACACCGTCAGCGACGACGCGGCTGGTTCGATGACCTTCGTCTGTGTGCACCTTGAAACGGACGGGTTCGCGGATTTCGGGGTGCAGTACAGCATGAACCCGCACGCTCGGCGGCGGGTGTGGGCTGCCGTGAGTGCGGGTTCATCGGGTTGCGTGGCGGGTGGTGGGGCTCAGCCGTGTGCGGCCTTGTCTCGTTCGGCGGTGACCAGCCAGGAGCTGCTGCGCAGCCACACCCCGCCGTCCGCCTCGTGGTGCTGTAGGGCGGCCGTCAGCGCCTGGCGCGCGGCGTCCTGCGCGGACGGGGTCACCTGGTCGAGGAGGTGACGTCCGGGTCCGGAGTCCAGGAGGAATTCGGCGGCGTCCTTTGCGTCGGCGCCCCACTTGCCCGCCGCCTCGACACGCCGCACGTCCACCCCGACGAACCCGCCCGCGACGAGCAGGTCGCGGATGCGGCCGGGATCGGTGAGCGAGAACATGCCGGGGCCGCCGGCCTTCCCGAAGCCGCCGAGCGGCAGGATGTGCTTGAGGGAGGCCAGCGCGGCGAGCCACTCGTTGGCCTCGGCCTCAGCCGCGCAGATGAAGGCCAGCCGGCCGCCGGGGCGCAGCGCGCGGTGGAGGTTGGCGAACGCGGCGACCGGGTCGGTGAAGAAGGTCATGCCGTACCGGCTGATGACCGCATCGAACGCTTCGGCGTCCAGCGGGTGGACCTGCGCGTCGCCCTGCACGAAGGCCACGTTCGGAATCCCTTCGCGTGCGGCGCTCTCGCGCGCCCTGCTCAGCATCGGTCCCGACAGGTCCAGGCCGAGCGCGTGGCCGCGTGCGGCGCGCTTGGCGGCGAGGCGGGTGGTGCGGCCGGCTCCGCAGCCGACGTCCAGCACGGTGTGGGTTGTGGAGATGGCTGCGGCGTCCAGCAGGGGCTGGTTGAAGCCGTCGTTGACGGCGTCCCAGCGTTCCTGGCTGCGGGCCCACTGCGCGCCTTCGTAGCCGTTCCACGCCTCGGCCTGTGCGGTGTTGGCGAAGTGCCCCATGGGTGAACTCCCTCCCGCCGGGGCGCGACGGGGCGCCCCGGCCCTAGTATGGGCAAGCGCCCAAATAGTATGGGCGAACGCCCATACTTGCAATACGTCGAAGGGAAGGGGCTGTTGTGTCACCTCGTGGAGTGGCCATTCCAGACCTGCGGGAGCGGCTGTTCGCGGCCGCGGAACGGGTGGTGGCCCGGGACGGGGCCGCGGCCCTGACCAGCCGCGCGGTCACCGCGGAGGCCGACTGCGCCAAGGGGGTCCTGCACACCCACTTCGCCGGCCTGGACGAGTTCGTCGCCGAACTGGTCCTGGACCGCTTCGCGCGCAGCGCACGCCAGGCCGAGGCCCTCAGGGCCAAGGTGGGGCAGGCCACGGTCGCCGAGAACCTCCAGGAGGTCATCGAAGCCCTGCTGGACTCCCTGCCGCCTGCGGTGGTGGGCCTGGCGATGACCCGTCCCGCGGCCGCGTCGCACACCCGCGAGGGCTTTGAGTCCGGCGCACCCGCGTTCGACGCGATCCAGCACGCCGTCACCGCCTACCTCCAGGCGGAACAGGACGCCGGCCGGATCCCCGCTGGCAGCGACACCGCCGCCATCGCGCTCGCGCTCGTCGGCACGACCCATCACCTGCTGATGACCCGCAGCCCCGCACCCACCCCCGACACCGCGGTGACCACCCAGCGGCTGCTGGCCGTACTCCTCGGCGGCTGAGCTCCCTCGCCGCCTTCGTTTCCAAGACCGTTCACAGGGCTTTTGGGGGTGCGCTTCCGGGGGCGGCGTCGGGCGCCACCTTCCACGGGACCACGCCACCGCCGAGACCCTGCGCAACGCGGTCCAGACGGTCATGGACGACCCGCAGATCGCCACTGCGGTGACCAGGCTCCGCCGGGACATCAGTGGCGCCGGTGGAGCCGCAGCCGCGGCCGACACCGTGGAGAAGGCACTCACGGACACGCCCACGACCGGGCACTGATCCGGCCACCGCGTCCGCACCTCGACCCCGGCCGGCAGCCCAGGGCCACCACGCCCACATCTCCGGCCGACGGCACGTTCACAACCGTCTCGGTCCCTCTGCAGGACCTCCCCAGAGCAGGACACCACGGCGTACGCCGCGAGGGTGTTTTCCCACGCGTCAACGACGGTAGGACCCTGCGGAACAGCAGCCCCCTCCGCAGATGACGACCTGGGGCACCCCCGTCGACTTCATGGGCTGCTGCAGCAGCATGTTCAGGGGTACGCCTCGCAGCTCGCACCCTGCCCTCGCTGCGGCCCGGCGTGAGCGGGCGCGTCGCGTGGTGTGCGGGCGGAAGCGTGCTCATGGGGCAGGTAGAGGGTGTGGTGGGGGGTGAGGAGGACGGTGGCGTCGGTCAGACCGTTCCAGGTGTGGCCGCGGCCGTTGTAGCGGGGGGTGAGGTAGGACCATTCGAGGTTCCCGGCGATCATCGCTTCCAGTGCGTCCAGGTAGACGCCGAGGTCGCTGTCCAGCGCTGCCGGTCCGGCGCGTAGCTGGGCGGTGAGGTGGTCGAAGTCGGCTTCCACGCGGTGGACGGTGGCGGCGACGCGGTCGACGGCCGCCTGGAGGTCGCCGCCGTTTTCGGCGAGGGCGAGCTGGATCTCGTTCATGGTGTCGCCGCTGTAGAGCTCTTTGCGGTAGGAGAAGATGTCGTTGACGCCGATCCAGTGCCGGCCCACCAGTGCGTTGAGGCGTCGCAGTTCGGGCAGTTCGGCCAGGCGGTCGCTCAGATCGACGCCGAGGCCGAATTCGAGGAGGGGGAAGCAGCACTCCCCGATCGAGCTGCTGCGGTACTGCTCGTAGGTGGGCAGGTCGAGCGCCGCGGGGTCCTTGACGACGTCGCGTTCGGCATGGCAGGCGGTCCCGACTCTCGAAGTCCCTCAACCGCAGCAGGGCCCGTCCGCGTCGGACGGCCGGCATCGCAGTCGGGCCCGTCTACGAGTTCCCGGCCAGGAAGGGCAAAATCACGTCGGCCATCTCGTCGGGCACTTCCTCGGCGAGGTCGTGTCCGGCGTCGAAAACGTGCCCGGTGACGTCGTGGGCCATGAGCCGCATCTGTGACTCGTTGCGGTCGTCGATGAAGGCCGAACCACCGAGCGTCAGCACCGGGATGTCCAGCTTTTTCTGTGCGGCCTGCCGGTTCTGTTCGGCGTCGACGAGCATCGCCCGGTATATCGAGAGCATCGCGCGGATGCCGCCGGGCATGGAATAGCAGCGCACGTATTCGTCGACCGCGTCGGGGGTGGCGGTGTCGGGGTGGCTGCGCTCGGTCTTGATCATGTAGGTGATCAGTTCGCGCTCGTGCCCGGCGATCAGCATCTCGGGTACGTCCGGCTGGAAGTAGAAGCCCAGATGCCACAGGTGCATGCCGCTGCCGACGTTCTCGGGGGTGAGGGCGGTGTGGTCCTCGAAGCCGAGGCCGGGGAACAGGGCCTCGGCGAACACGAGGGCGGTGACGTGGTCGCGGTGGCGGGCGGCGAGCTGGTAACCGATCACGGCTCCCCAGTCCTCGCCGATCACGGCGTACCTCTCGTGTCCGAGGTGGGTCATCAGCTCGGCGATGTCGTCGCTCATCGTCGCGCAGTCGTAGCCGTCAGCAGGGCGGGCGGAGTCGCCGAGGCCGCGGAGGTCGGGTACGACGACGGTGTAATGGGGCGTCAGCTTCGGGACGAGGTGACGCCAGTGATAGCTGGTCTTGGGGACGCCGTGGAGCAGCACCGCGGCGGGGCCGGACCCGGCCGTCCGGTAGTGCAGACTCGTTCCGTTGACGGCGGCACGGCCGGTGCGCAGGGGCGTCGCGGTGTGGTCGTACATCATGACGTGGGTGCTTCCTGTCCGTGGGGCCATTTTCTTGATCGGGCGTTACGGATCCGAGGTAGGGGAAATGCCTGGCCGGGACCGCTGACCCCTCAGTCGAGAGCGGTCAGCGCGACGTCCACGAGGGGTTCGAGCGTGGAGGCGTCTGGCGTGATCTTCGAGGAGACCAGTAGCCCGTTGAGGAAGGTGACCAGGAACGCGGCGAGTGTGTGCGGGGCGTGCCGTGTCGTGATCTCGCCTCGCTCCATGGCGGCCTGCAGCACCTCGGTCAACGCCTCGCGGCTCGCGTCCTGCATGTCGCGCACGGTGCGGCGGGTCGCCGCGTCTTGAGGCAGCCGCTCGCAGACGGCGTTGACGGCCAGGCAGCCTTGGCCGCCGTGTCCGACGGCGATGCGGATGCGCTCCGTGAGCAGCGTACGGATCGCCGCGCGGGCGTCCGTCCCCTCCTCCAGGTCGCGCAGGGCGGCCGTGGCGAGGGTGGTGCGGTAGTGCTCCAGCGCGGCCCTGTACAGACCGTCCTTGTCGCCGAACGCCGCGTACAAGGAGCCCTGTCCGATCCCCAGGTGCTGGGTCAGATCGCGCACCGAGGTCGCCTCGTAGCCGCGCGTCCAGAACAGTTCCATCGCGCGGCTGACTGCCGCTTCGGTGTCGAACTCCCGGGTTCTCGCCATGGTTTCACCGTACCTCTATCTGGATCGTACGATCAAGAAAGGGTGAACGGTGGACTGGCGATACATGGAGACGCTGGCCGGCCCCGCCCAGAGCAGCGGTGGCCCTCAACGCACCGTGCCGCTAGCTGGTCCGCACCCGCGCGCCACCCGCGCCGGACATCCGGTGCGGGTGTCTACACGCGCGGGCGGCGCTCGTGGCCGTGCAGCGTGCAGGACTTGCGGCGCGCGCACCAGCGGGCGGCCGCGCGGAAGGTCCCTTCCTGCGCCCGGGCGGTGCCTGCGAGGAAGGCCGGTGCCTTGCGGCTGTGGTCCACGACGCTGTCCAGGACCATCGCGCGGCCGCTGGGGATGGCGCTCGGCGTACATGGACCAGGGCGGTCTCGAACTGCCCTATTGGCCGGGCAGGACGACCGGCAGCCCCGCCGCTTCCCACGCATCGAGGCCACCCGCCACGCTGTAGACGGAGGATCGGCCTGCTCGGATCGCCTGCACGCCGCCTTGGATGCTGCGGTCGCCTGTGCGGCAGACGAAGGCCAGTGGGCCGTCAGGGAGATGCGACAGCGACGCCGGCAATGTGCTGAGGGCGGCGTGGACGGCACCGGCCGGGTGACGAGCTGCCCATTCGTCGTCTTCGCGGACGTCGACCAAAGTGAGTTCTCCGTCCTCGGCGCGGCGATGCGCCTCGGCAGGAGGCAACTCGGCGGGCGTGCGGCCGTCGTCCGCACTCGAGCCCCGTGCGGGCAGGACCGTCCGGATCGCCTCGTAGTTCGAGGCATGGACGACGGCTATCTGCTGTCCCATCATCGGGCAAACCTTCATCGCATCTTCCCAATGACCGGTGGACTCCCATTCCGCCACGTTGACGAGAGGGAATCTGCTCCCCGGAACGATGGTGCGGAACATGTACGTCCGAAGGAAACCGGGCTGGGCCGCCATCACCTCCGCGGCATCCTGCCATGCGGCGAGATAAGAGGCCTCCTTCTCCTCGTCGATCTCGATCGGAATGATCACGACGTGGCGATTTTCCATCTGCTGCTCCTCACGGATTCGACTACCGACATGCCGCTCCGGGCCGGAGGTATTCCCGACGAACGCGGGAACGCGACCGAGGCCTCGGGGATACCGGCTTTCGGCGGTGGACCAGAACCGACTGAACGCAACGTGCACACACGGGCCCTCAGGCAGCGAATCTTCTTGCTGAACCGGCAAGATGGTCGGTGTGGTGCGATTGCCGTCGGGATCGATCGGGCCACGTCCGCGATGGTATGCCGGGTCATTCTTGCCAGGACAGCATGAACCTTTGCGACGTCCGTGCTGTCGTCGCACGCTGACGGCATGAGCGAGTTCTCGTTGCTACGCGATGGTGAACATGCCTGGGACGTCGTGGTGGTCGGGGGCGGGAGGACCGCCGACCTGCCCGGGGCGTTGAATCCAGCCAGGTGCGCCGCCGGTCGACCGTCGTCCTGGAGTGGCTGTGGACGCCGTACGACGATGTCCTTCAGGCAGAGCACCCGCCACGCGCAGAGGGTGCGGCAACGCCCGGAGACGGTCCCGGCCCTGGCCTTCCACCGGCGCGCCGCCCAATACCCGGGCACCCGGTACCGGATGCCCTGCCAGGCGCAGGCGCAGGGGTGTGGCGGCGGCCGCTCTGGTCCGGCGGGACGCACCGTGGCACGGCATCGTCCACGCCACCCCGCCAGGCCCGCTCCGATGGCGGGTGCGCCGCGGCAGTGTGCGGCTGCGCGGTACGGGAGCTGCCCGGAAGCGGCGCCGCCGTCTTGGCTGTGGGTGCCCCCGCCTGGAACGGGTTTCGCCCCGGGGCCCGGCGTAGGGCCGGGACCCGGGGCGAGGGGGGCGCCGGTGCGGTCAGTGTGATGTGGCGCGCCTGCGGCGGATGAGGAGGGTGCCGCCGGCGAGGGCGAGCGCGGCGCCCGATCCGCCGATGATCAGTGGAGTCGTGGACGTGGACCGCCCGGCCTGCTGCTCGGGCCCGGAGCCGCTGGAGAAGCCCTTGGTGTCGAACTCCGAGCCGGGCAGCCTGTCCGCGGTGCGGGCCTTGACCAGGTTCTGGTATTCGCTGAGCGACACCGACGGCCGCCCGTCGAGGCCCTGCCGGGCGGCGTCGTTGAGCGGTTCGACGGTGGTGAGTTTCAGCCGGTACCAGCCGCGGATCTGTGGCTCGGTGAACACCAGCGTCCCCACGGTGGCCTTGCTCGCCTGGGCGGCGTCCTCGTCGCCCTCGCGCACGGCGGCCAGGTGCCAGCCGCCGCCTTGGGTGGGCGCGAGCATCACGGTGGCGTTGCGCCCGTTGACGGGGGCGTTCAGCGCGGCCACCAGGAGGGTGAGCTTGACCGCCTTGGTGGCGATCGGCCGGGCCGTGCCCGCGGCGAAGCCCGGTGTGACCTCGTTCAGCGCCACGGGGTCCTTGACGGTGAAGGCCGGCAGGCCCTCGCAGGGGTCGGCCTTGTCGGGGATCGGCTGCGACGAGGGGGTGCCGCCGTTGTTGCCCGTGGGGACCGGGACGCTGAGGAACCGGCAGACGGCGTTGCGCACCGTGGTCGACTTCACCGCGTCGAGTGCGGCCTGGTAGTCCGGGATGTCCGCCGGGAGCGGGTCCTTGGCGGCGGCCGGGCCGGTGACGGTCAGGAGTGCGGACGCGCTCAGTGCGAGGGCGATGGAGAGGCGGCGTCCACGAGAAGCCAACCGCCGGCTGGACGTTCTTGTTGCGCGCATGTCGCCTGCCTCAGTTGGAGATGCCGATCCGGGCGTGGGTCCACTTGTGGGAGCTGTTGCTCACGTAGTCGCTGTAGTTCCACCACGTGTACGTCGTGGTGTCCGGCCACGGGTCGGCGACGCCGATGGTGGTGTTCGACGTGTCGAAGCCGTAGACGACGTTCATGTGGCCGCCGCCGGACGTCCAGCCGATGCGGGCCCCCAGCGGGCGCCCGGCCTTGACCTCGGAGGTGACCTGGCTGAACGTGGCGGCGCTGGCGAGGCCCGAGCCCGTGCGGGTCATGCCGAGGCTGCCCCAGGCCCTGGCCATGTCCTCCAGGGTGGCGGGCTGGTTGTTGCAGCCGTAGTAGGGCTGGGCGCGGTTGCAGAAGTCCGTCTGCGTGCTGCCGTGGCCGTGGAACTTGGCGATCGTCAGCCCGGAGGCGACCCAGCACCACTGGGTCTTCTCCTGCTTGTACATGCCGATGTTGTTGTAGCCCGCCTCGGCGTGAGCCGTGCCCGCGGCGGCCACGAGCACCCCCGTTGCCGCCAGTGCCATGGCGGATGCGGCGGTCGCGAACCTGAGTCTGCCCATATTCCTGCCTTCCCGTGCTGGGTGCGACGAGTACGGGGCGATTGGGGCTCCCGACGGGCACCGGACCGCCTTCTCCCGGCAGAGGCCCGGTGCCCGCGAGGCCAGTGGCATGACAGCACGGCTTGCCGGTGTCATACGAAACGCGGGCGAACCGTAGCCCAAGGGAGTGCTTATCCCTATAAGCATTCAGCGAAGGAGTTTTCGCGCGATGCAACGCGGTGACGCGTGTCCGCAAAGGACCGCGGTCCCATGGGCCCGGGACCCTTTGCGGCGTTTTGCCGCACCCTGTACGCCCTGACCGATGGCATGATCACATCATCGCTACGGGGAGTAGGGCGACGGGCTGACGGGGAGGGCAGTGGCCGCCCGGGTCGCGACAGGGAAGAGGAGGCCTGAAGGACGGACGTTCGCCGTTCGAACGACCGATGTCCCGCTGTCCTCCGAGGCCAGCCTCGGGCAGAGCCGAGGCGGCTCACGGACGTCAGAGCAACGGGAAGCTGGCGACCGGTACGCGTCCCGTGGGGAAGCCGTGCAGCCGTCACCCCACCAACGAGCGCCGTGCAAGCAGGACACGACCGGCGTCAGCCCCGCAGCCGGTCAGTTGCGCAGGGCAGCCGTGAACGTCCTGCGGTGGTCCACCAGCCAGGTCTGCACGCGGTCCCAGCGTTCCCATCCACCCCGCTCGGCCCACGCCTGGAGCTGGACGGGGTCTTCCTCGGCCACGCGGCGGGCGACGAAGGCCCGGCAGACCTCCGTGGCCTGCTCGATGACGCCGGGCAACTCGGCGCGGCCCTCCGCCGAGAGGCCGTAGCCGTCGGCCAGGATCCGCAGCCGCGCGGCCGCGTCCAGTCCCGGGGGGTGGAGAGCGGCCGCCGACTCGGGGTCAAGCATGGGCACCCAGTAACGGGCGGTCATGGCGATGTCCCAGAGAGCGCGGCCCGGAGCCGCCAAGTCGAAATCGATCAGGGCCACGGCGCGACCCTCGCGGAAGACGACGTTCTCCGGGCACACATCGTTGTGGCACACCATCCCTCCCCCCTCCGGGTCGGCGAGGTCGGAAGGCCACTCGGCGCGGGGGTCCACCGCGACGGCCGCGCTGGTGTCATGCAGACGCCGCAGCAGGCTCCCTACCGATGTGAGGGCGGAACTCCTCATCGCCCAGTCCGGGAACGGCGGCAGAGCCACGTCACCACGGATGAACGTCAACTGCTCACGGCCATCCCCGGTGAGACCGACAGGGGTCGGCGCCGCGTCGAAGCCGTGCTCCTTCAGCGCATGCAAATGGGCATGCAGGGCGCGCGCGTTGCGCGGTGCCGGTCGCTCCACCAACTCCCCCCGGCGGAAGACCGCCCCCGCGTTCGCCATCCCGCCGCCCAGCGCCTCGCCTTCAGCCGTCACGGGGATCACGCTATCGCCGGCTCGCCCTGCGTGCGGCCGCCGCCCACGCGGGACTGCGCGCCACCGGGCCGGGGGCCGCGTCGCCCGAGCTGGGCGGCTTCGACGTGAAGGGGATGCTCCGGCACTGCCGGACGTGACTGCGGCCTGCGGGCGGTGTCCGGTACGCACCGGGGCGGAACGTGCTGAGACGTACGCCCCGGCGCGGTCGCGGCGACGTCCTACCGCCGCAGCAGGAACACGTCCGATGCCTGGTTCGTGTCACCGGGCACCAGATCGCTCCTGGAGGAGGTGAACACGAGTCGGCGGGTGTCGGCGTCGGAAGTGAAGTTGTCGAGCACCGCCAGCCCCCTCAGCACCGTGTGCACCTTCCCCGTGCGCAGGTTCCGCACACTGACGTCCGAGCCGTCATGGAAGAGGAGGTGCCGGCCATCGGCGCTGAATCTGCCGCCGGTCGCGGCTTCGCCTAAGGCCGTTGCCTCCTGCCGCCAGGTCCGCTTCTGCCGCCAGTCGCGGACGAACACGTCCGTCTCGTCGTTCGTGTCGTCGGGGACGAGGTTGTCCGCCCACGTCTGGAAGACGACGCTGTTGCCGTCGGGGCTGATGTCGGTGACGTTCGAAGCGTTCGCCGAGTGTCCGTGGTGCGGGACGTCGACCTTCTCGGTCCGCCCGGTCGTGCGGTCGGTGACGTAGAGGTCGCGGAACGGCGGTCCGCTGTGGCCCCCGGAGTGCAGCTCATAGGCCACTACGCCGCCGTCCGCGCTGATGACTGGGCTATCGGCCTGCCGGTAGTCCGGCGGGTAGATGCTCACCCGCTGTGTGACCCCCTCCTTGAGGTCGCGTACGTAGACGCGCGTCGTACCGGCTCCGTACTCCGGCCACCACGGCCTGTGGTCGGCCAGGAACGCCACATGGCGGCCGTCGGCGCTGATGGACGGCTTCCGCCCGACGACCCGGTAGTCCTCGGGCACACCGACGTTCACCTTCTCGGTACGACCGCTGCGCAGGTCGCGGACGTAGACCTCGCCGACCTCTCCCTTGACGCCCTGGCCCCCGTCGACCTGACTGACGGCGGCGAAGGCCAGCCGGCTGCCGTCCGCGCTGAGTGACGACTCGCCCGTCCACGAGCCCTTCGGCGCCCCCGCGTCCCGGGCGTGCACCTGGGTCAGCTTCCCGTTCCGCAGGTCCTTGACGTACAACTCGGGCTTCTTCTCGTGGGAGAGAGGGCCGAAGTTCTTCGCCGTGGAGGAGAAGACGACCACGCTGCCGTCGGCGCTGAGGTCGGCCTGGGTGGAAGCACCCTGCCCCTGCTTCCCGTCGGCAGTGACGCTCACCCGCTCGATCCGCGGCTTCGGCCCGGGCTCGGCCGGCGCCGCGAAGGACGCGCCGGTGAGTGCCGCCACCGCCGTCACCGCCACCGCGGACACCGCCGTGCCCCGGGCCCCCGCTCGTCTTCGTAAGTGCATGTTCCCTCCAGACGACGCAAGCCCCAACCCCGTGCCAGGGCCTCACCGGGAGACAACCGCAGCGGCCGTGACGGGTGCAATCAGTCGTTCTCCGTACACCCGAGCCACCCGTGCGACGCGCCCAGGATGCGCTCACCGAGCACACGAGAAAGGGGATAGCCACGAGCCGTAGTCCAGGCGCGTCGTCCAGGCGCACGCCTGCCTCACCGTCCTGTTCAGTGCGGCCGTGTTCAGGGGCAGCGCCGGTGCTCGGCGACCTCCAGGGCGAGCGCGGCTTGGACAGCGCATACGCCCGCCAGCCCGTGCACCCGCCCCGCCGCCTCCTCCTCGGCGGTGACCCCGCCCAGGCCGCCTGATCCGAGGGCGAGCAGCGCCTCACCACCGTCTGCAAGCCCGCGGGCCGGATCGCGGCAGGCACGGGCGAGCCTCAGGTACGACACCGGCGAACCATAGTCCTGCTGACGAGGTCAGCTCCGCGCCGTCGCGAGACCGGTGATTTCGCCGATGCGTGGAGGCGGGCGCGCCCCGACAGTGAGGGACGTCGTTCATCACGGGCGGAGCCACCGACGCCTCTCCCCGGCACGTCGTTGTCGTGGCCGGGGTGACGGGGCCGGTTCCGCCCCACCGCCTCCCGGGAGGAGACTCCGTGCGCCCCCACGCGGACCGAGAAGATCGCCCCACCCGCACCGCCCACCCCACCCGCACCGCCCCGACTGCCGACGCCGTCCGGCACAACGGTCGTAGCCGTCCCCGGCCCTGGCGCCGCGCCCGTACGGTGACGGCGGCAGCGGCCGCCGTGCTCAGCGTCTGTGGCCTGCTCACCGCCGGAACCTCCGGCGCGGGCGCCGCGACACGGCCCGCGGCGGCGCACGCCGCCGACAACCCGTACGAGCGCGGCCCCGACCCCACCGAAGCGAGCATCGAGGCACCGCGGGGCCCCTACGCGGTCGCCGAGAAGTCGGTGTCGGCCCTGGAGGCGACGGGCTTCGGCGGCGGCACGATCCACTACCCGACGAGCACCGCGGAAGGCACCTTCGGCGCGGTCGCGATAGCCCCCGGCTACACCGCGCTCCAGTCGAGCGTCGCCTGGCTCGGACCGCGCCTGGCGTCGCAGGGCTTCGTGGTCATCACCATCGACACCCACACCACCGTCGACCAGCCCGCGAGCCGGGGCGACCAACTCCTCGCCGCCCTGGACCACCTGACCCGGCGCGACTCCGTGCGGAGCCGCGTCGACAGCGGCCGGCTGGGCGTCATGGGCCACTCCATGGGCGGTGGCGGCAGCCTCGAAGCCGCGAAGGACCGCCCGTCACTCCAGGCGGCGATCCCGCTCACCGGCTGGAACCTCGACAAGACGTGGTCCGAGGTGCGCGTGCCCACCATGCTCATCGGGGCCGACGGCGACACCATCGCGCCGGTGGCGACCCACTCGCAGCCCTTCTACGAGAGCCTGCCGTCCACGCTGGACAGGGCCTACCTGGAGCTGAACGACGCCGGCCACTTCACGCCCAACGCCCCCGACACCACCATCGCGAAGTACAGCGTCTCGTGGCTGAAGCGGTTCATCGACAACGACACCAGGTACGAGCAGTTCCTCTGCCCGCTGCCACGTCCGAGCCGGACCATCGACGAGTACCGTGGCAACTGCCCGCACACCTCGTAACCGTACGTCCACGACACCGGTGGCGGCCGCCCTCCGCGGCCGCCACGGGTTGCGGAACGAGGGGTTCCCACCCTGTTCACGCGGCAGTAGCGTGACAGCCGTGACCGAACCGGCCTCCGTGGGACTCCCGCCACGGCTGCACGGGCGGGAGACGGAACTCGCGGCCGTCGTCCGCCTGGTGGACCGGGTGCGGGCCGGGCGCGGCGGCGCGCTCGTGCTGGCGGGGCGGCCGGGCCTCGGGCGCACCGCGCTGCTGGATCGGGCGGCCCATGCCTTCCGCGCTCCCTCCGCCGCCCGTTCCGGCACCGGCAGCGGGGCGACGGTCCTGTCGCCCGCGCCGCCGCCCCGGAGGCGTCCTTGCCGTACAGCGGGCTGCACGCCCTGCTCTGCTGCGCCGCCGCGGAGCCGCCCACCGACGTGCTGCGCTCCGGCCTGCCGCCCGCCGCCCTCCTCGGCCTGCTGCGCACGCTGGCGCGGCGGGGGCCGCTGCTGGCATGCGTCGACGACGTACACCTGTGGGACCCGTGGTCGCGCGCCGCCCTCGGCTTCGCCGCCCGCCGCCTCGACGCCCCGTGCCCGGTGGGTCTCGTGCTCACGGTCGCCGCCCACCGCGCTGACGACCCCGCCCTCGGCGGCCTGCCGCTGCTGTGGACGGCACCCCTCACGGACCAGGCCGCCGCCGCGCTGCTCGACGACCTGGCCCCCACCGGCGTCGATGCCGTCGTACGCGCCGAACTGCTCGCCGAGGCCGAGGGCAGTCCCCGGCTCCTGCACGACCTCGTCGCCGCGCTCTGCCCCGACCAGTTGGAGGGCCGGGCGCCGCTGCCGTACCCGCTGGTCCCCGCGGAGGTCCTCCGCCGGGCACACGCGGCGTACGTACGGGCCCTGCCGGACGGCGTGCGCGCGCTGCTGCTGCTCGTCGCGGCGGCCGGGGAGACCGAGCCGCGCGGCGACGTACCGGTGGAGGTCCTGCTGCGCGCGGCCGCCGCCGGAGCGGACACGGACCCCGCCGACCTCCCGGCCGCCGAGGCCTCCGGGGTCCTCTCGGGCACCGGCGACCGCGTCCGCTTCGTCTCCGCGCTGCTGCGCCGCTGCGTGTACGCGGGCGCGCCACCGGCCCGCCGCCGGGCCGCTCACGCGGCCCTGGCCGACGTCCTCGACGGTGCGGCACACCGGCTCCTGCGCTCACTGCACCGCGCCCGCGCGACCGAAGGCACCGACCCCGCCCTCGCCGACGCGCTGGCCGCCGAGGCGGCACAGCCCGACCACGGCCACCGCCGGCGCAGCGCGGCCTTCGCCCGCTCCGCCGAACTCACCGCCGACCGCACCACACGGGCGGCACGCCTCACCGCCGCGGCCGACCAGGCGCGGCTGGCCGGGGACACCCGCGCGGCCCGCGCCCTGGTCGCCCGGGCCCGCCGACTGCCCGCGGCGGACGAAGTACGGGGCCGGGCCGAGCTGGTGCACGGCACACTGGCGCTGCGAGACGGGCCGGGCGCCGACGCCCGCCTGATCCTGCGCACCGCCGCGCGCCTGCTGGCTCCCCACGACCCGGCCGCGGCAGCCGAGGCACGCCTGGGCGCCGCCGAGGCGGCCTGGGCCACGGGCGACGCCGCCGCCTACCGCGACGCCCTCACCCCCGACCCCGACCCCGGTCCGCTCGGCGACTACCGCACCGGGATGCGCGCCTTCCTGGCGGGCCGCTGGAGCCGAGGACGGGCCGCGCTGCGCCGGTGCATCGGCCAGGCGGACGGCGTCACCGACCCCGCGCTGCTGCTGCGTACGGGAGCGGCCGCCCTGGTCGTCGGCGACGTCGCGGCCGCGAACACCGCCAACACCCGCGCCCTGGCCGCCGCCCACGCCCGCGGCACGACCCTGCTCGTGCCGCAGGCCCTGGAACACCTCGCCTACAGCGAACTGCGCGCGGGGCACCACGCCAGGGCCAGCGCCCACGCGTACCAGGGGCTGTCGGCCGCGCACCGGACCGGGCAGCGCAACACCGCGGCCCATCTGCACGCTGTCCTGGCCCTCGCCGCCTCCGTCTCGGGCGACACCGACGCGTGTGCCGAACACGCCGCCACGGCGCTCGCGCACGCGGCCGCGCACGGGCTCGCGCAGGCCGCGGCCCTGGCGTCCTGGGCCCTCGCCCGCACGGACCTCGCGCTCGGGCGGGTGCACGAGGCGGCGGCCCGGCTGGACCCGCTGGTGCACCCCGGCCCCCGGCAGGGCCACTTCGCGGTACGGATGCTGGCCGTGCCCTGCTACATCGAGGCCGTCGCGCGCACCGGCGAACCGGCCCGGGGGCGCGCGGCCCTGTCCCGGTTCACCGTCTGGACCGCCGCCACCGCCGACCCGCAGGCCCCCGCCCAGCTCGCCCGCTGCCGCGCCCTCCTCGCCCGCCCCGAAGAGGCCGGCGACCTCTACGCCCTGGCCCTGGCCCACCACGACCGTGCCGACGGCGACTTCGAACGGGCCCGCACCGACCTTCTGTACGGCACCTGGCTGCGTCGGCACCGCCATCCTCGCGAGGCCAGAACCCATCTGCGCAACGCGCTCGTCGGCTTCGAGAGCCGCGGCGCGCGTGCCTGGGCCGAGCAGGCGGGCGCGGAGCTGCGCGCCGCGGGCGACACCGCGGGAGCGGCAGCCCCTGGATCCGCTGCCGCCCTCGCCGGTCTGACGGCACAGCAGCAGCGCATCGCCCACCGCGTCGCCGCGGGCGCCACCAACCGCGAAGTGGCCGAGCAGTTGTCCGTGAGCCCGCGGACCGTCGACCACCACCTGCGCAACGTCTTCGCGGCCCTGGGCATACGCTCCCGCGTCGACCTGGCCCGGCTGGTGAACGGGGCCGGGGACTCGGAGAAACCCCGTCGTACGGTTCGTGACGACCCCGACCTCCCGGCCCGGCACGGGAACAGCCGGGGGCCGTGCCGCTGACCGTCGGGGCGGCGCTCACCCGGGCAGGGGCGGTCAGGTTCCCGGGACGGCCTGGGCGCGGGGGTTGCGCTCGAAGGCCGACCACGACGGGGACGAGCAGTAGGCGCAATGGGGCCCGAAGTACAGGCCGCGGGCCTGTTCGTCGCGCAGGAGGTGGAAGCGGAACCACGCGGTGACGGGGCCGTGCAGGCCGGGGATGCCGTAGTGGTCGGCGCCGCGTTGCTCGGCGTAGAGGGCGGGCACCTGCGTGGCCTGCTGGTAGGTCCTGCGGACCGTCGAGGGGGGCACGACGGTGTCGTTCTGCCCGGCGTAGAACACCGCCGGGCCCCGCACCCGGCTGCCGCTGCTGAACGCGAGGGGGTAGATCGGCGCGATGGTGTCCACCCGGGGGTCGGCCCCGGCGTCGACGGCCGCTCCGCCGCCGAAGGAATGGCCGGTGGCGCCCACGTTGGCCAAGTCCACCTTGCCCTGGTAGGGGCTGCCCGCCCGGCCGTTCTCGGTGGTCAGGTAGTCCAGGCCGCGCAGCATGGGCCCGCCGGTGCCCGCGTTGCCCTCCGCCGCGGCGACGACGAAGCCGTGCGACGCCAGGTGGTTCAGCAGCGGCGCGTACCGGTCGAGGCCGGAGCGGGCCCCGTTGTTCCACAGCACGACGGGGTGCGTGGCGCAGCCCAGCGTGCCCAGCTCGGTCGGCCGGAAGACGGTCGTGCCGCGGCCGTTGGACGCGGAGCTGACGGCGAACGGCCCCGGGGCGGCCCACTGGCCGTTGACCGACGGGCAGGCCGAGGCCGTCGCCCCGGCCGCGGTCGTGCCCGTGACACCGCTCGCCGCCAGCAGGGCCACGGCTGCGAGCACGGTGCCGACGGCGCGGCGCGGGCGACGGTGCCTCAGGGCGCGGGGTGGGAAGGTCATGTCTCTCCTCAGTTCGCGGGGGCGCTGCCCGTGCGGGGGTACGGCGCGTGTGGGGGCGGTGCTGACCGCGCCGGGCTACGGCGCAGGCGCGGGTGACCGGTGGGTCGACCGGCCGGGCTGCGTCAGCAGGCAGCCGACATGTGATCGAGAAGTACGGGTGCGGCCGTGCTGGTGAGGACGTCCTCAACGGTCGTGCCCGGGGCGGTCTCCACCAGGGCCAGGCCGTCGGGGGTCACGTCGAGGACGCCGAGGTCGGTGATGACGCGGTGGACGCACCGCTCGCCGGTGAGGGGCAGCGCGCACTCCTGAAGGATCTTGGGGCTGCCGTCCTTGGCGGTGTGGTCCATGAGGACGATGACGCGGCGGGCGCCGTGGACCAGGTCCATCGCGCCTCCCATGCCCTTGACCACCTTGCCGGGGATCACCCAGTTGGCGAGGTCGCCCCGCGCGGAGACCTGCATGGCACCGAGGACCGCGGTGTCGATGTGACCGCCGCGGATCATGCCGAAGGACAGGGCCGAGTCGAAGAAGGCCGCCCCGGGCACGACGGTGACGGTCTCCTTGCCTGCGTTGATCAGGTCGGGGTCGACCTGGTCCTCGTACGGGCGGGGGCCGGTGCCCAGGATGCCGTTCTCGGAGTGCAGGACGATGTGCACGCCGGGCGGGAGGTGGCCGGGGACGCGGGTGGGCAGGCCGATGCCGAGGTTGACGTAGGAGCCGTCGGTGAGTTCGGCGGCGGCCCGGGCGGCCATCTGTTCGCGGGTCCAGGTCATCGGGCACGCACCGTCCTCTTCTCGACCGGCTTGTCGGCCGCCTGGGCCGGGGTGAGCTCGACGACGCGTTGGACGAAGATCCCCGGTACGTGGATGTGGTCGGGGTCCAGCGCGCCGGGTTCGACCAGGTGCTCGACCTCGGCGATGGTGGTCCGGCCGGCCATGGCCGCGAGCGGGTTGAAGTTGGCGGCGGCCCGGCGGAAGACGAGGTTGCCGTGCCGGTCGCCGCGCCAGGCCCGCACCAGCGCGTAGTCGGTGGTGATGGCGTGCTCCAGGACGTACGCGCGTCCGGCGAAGACCCGGGTCTCCTTGGCCGGGGAGGCGAGGGCGACCGTGCCTCCCTCGGTCCCCGGCCGGGAGGTGCCCCCAGGGGCGTGGCGCCAGGGCAGTCCGCCGGCGGCGACCTGGGTGCCGACCCCGGCCGGGGTGTAGAAGGCGGGGACACCCGTGCCGCCGGCCCGCAGCCGTTCGGCGAGCGTGCCCTGGGGCACCAGTTCCACCTCCAACTCCCCGCTCAGGTACTGGCGGGCGAACTCCTTGTTCTCACCGACGTAGGAGCCGGTGACGCGGGATATGCGGCCCGAGTCCAGCAGGATCCCCAGGCCGCGCCCGTCCACGCCGCAGTTGTTGGACACGACTTCGAGGTCGGTGGCGCCCTGCTCGTGGAGCGCCCGGATGAGTGTCTCCGGTACGCCGCTGAGGCCGAACCCGCCGACGGCCAGCGTCGCTCCGGCGGGGATGTCGGCCACTGCTCGCGAGGCCGAAGGCATGGTCTTGTTCATGGAGGAGACGGGGCCTTTCGTTCGGGACGGGGCGCAGCCGGTGGTGCGCCGGGCGCCGCCGGGCGCGGCGCCCGGCACGGCCGGTGCGCGTTCCCCTGTACCGGGGCGGTGTGTCAGTCGTTCTCGTGCGCGGTGATGAAGGAGCGCATCTTGGCCAGCGCCGCGGCATTCGACACGATCATGAGGTGGTTGGGTGCCGCCGCCCCGCTCATCAGGTAGTTCTCGTCGGCTCCGGCGAGGGCCGCGGTGTCGGTCGGTGTGGCGTTGCGGTCCGCGGTCGACCGGATCGTGAGGTAGTCGACCCTGTCGTTGGAGGGGACCTCCGAGGGGCTGTTCAACGCCCTCAGGAACGGGGTGGTGGGGGAGGCGAACTGCTGGCACGACACGTACCACTGGCAGCCGTTGTTGGCGGTGCCGTGCTGGGGTCCGGCGATCCCGATGTACTGCGAGACCTTGTCGGCGCCGTCGAGGTTCTTGATGTAGTACCGGGCGGCCAGGGTGGAGGCGGACCACGTGGCGAGGACGACCTTGTCGGCCCCGGTCCGGTCGCGGACCTGGTCGACCTTGGCCGAGAGCTCCCGTGCGGCCTTGGCCAGGTCCTGCGTCATCGAGCTGCTGTCGGTCCAGGTGAAGAGGCGGTCCGCGGGCCAGCCGTTGGTCTGCAGGTCGGACTTCATGGCGTTCATGGTGGCCGGGGAGCCGGTCATGCCGGGGATCATGATCACGGGGTCGTGTCCGGCAGCGGCGGCGTCGGACCGGGGCGCCGCGCCGGACGCCTGGGCGGCCAGACCCAGCAGGCCCGTGGTCAGCAGGGTGGCGAGCGAGGCACGGAGCAGCCGCCGCGCACGGGCGGGCCGCCGGTCGCCGGAGTGGGGAGAGGCCGTCCCGCCGGACCTGGTGGACGCATACAGCATGGAGATGCTCCTTACCGTCGGACGCCCACCGAGCGCTGATGTGCGGCTCGCGCTCGGGGACGCCGACAGGGGTGGGGGGTGGTGTGACACGGAGCACGCTAGAACCGCTGATCGCGGTGGACAGATGGGTGCGGCACACGTCCTTCGCCTCCCGCGGTGTCCACTCCAGCCATTACGTCCCGGCCACGACCGGCCGGGATACGTCGTTCCGGCCACGACCGGCCGGGATACGTCGTTCCGGCCACGACCGGCCGGGATACGTCGTCCCGGCCCCACCGGACGGGTTGCGTCGCGGGAGCGTGAGCGGGCCCGCGGGCTCACGTGCCCGGCCGTGAGTTCACGTGCCTGGCCCGCGGGTTCAGGCACCGGGCCCGCGAAATCACGTATCCGATGCGCGTTTTCTGGTGCCGAACCCGTGAAATCGCGTGCCTGGCCCGCGTGTTCAGGTGCCCGGCCCGCGCATGCACGCGCCTGGCCGCAGGGTCACGCTCCTGCGACGCTTCGCGCCGGTCGTGTCGTGTGTCCGGCTCGCGGGCGCCGTATGGGCATCGTGCACACGTCCGGCGCGCCGCGTATGTGCGCTGCTCCTCTCGCAGCGCCCGGTGCGGGCGTCATACCGTCGTGGCGGCGCGGCGCGGCGGGGCCGCCTTCACCGCGCGGTCGTCGTGGCCGCCGCCTGCCCGCACGGGCGGTCGACCGGGCCGTCGACGCGTGCGCCGCCTCCCGCCGCTCCGGCCCGTCCCGGCCGCGTACGCCACCGTGCGCCCGCGGCGCTCAGGTGTCGCGAGCGCACATGTCACCACGCACCCGCCCAGACTCGGAGGACACGCAATGACCCGGTTCGGAATCATCGGCGGCGGGCTCATGGGGCACGGAATCGCCGTCGCCCTCGCGCGGGCGGGGCACCGTGTCGTCGTGTACGACGAGGACCCCGCCGCCCTCGCCTCACTCGACGAGCGGATCGCGCGGGCCCTCGAACGCTGCGGCGTGCCGCCGGGTGACGTCGGGGCCGTCACCGCACGCGTCACCGCGGCGCGGAGCCTGTCGGACATGTCGTCGTGCGTGGACGCCGTGGTGGAAGCCGTCTCCGAGCGACTCGACGTCAAGCACCAGGTCCTGGAGGCGTGGGAAGCGACGGTCCCGCCCGTGCTGCCGGTGTGGTCCACCACCTCGGTGCTGCCGCTCACCGACGTGGCCAAGGGCATGCGGCACCCGCAGCGGCTGGTGGGGGTGCACTGGTGGAATCCGGCTTACCTCGTTCCGCTGGTCGAGGTCGCCCCGGGCGCGGAAACGGACCACCGGTTCGTGCAGGAGGCGTGCGACGTGCTGAACGGGATGGGCAGGACGACGGTGCGCCTGCACCGTGACGTGCCGGGGTTCATCGGCAACAGGCTCCAGTTCGCGCTCGTAAGGGAAGCACTGCACCTGCTGGAGCAGGAGGTCTGCGACCCGGTCACGATCGACACAGTCGTACGGGCGAGCCTGGGCCTGCGCTGGTCGGCCGTGGGGCCCATGGAGAACGCGGACTTCATCGGACTGGACCTGACCAGGAACATCCTCAGCAGCTTGGCGCCCCACCTGTCGGCCGCGGTCGCCTTCCCCGCGCTCGACGAGCCGCTCGACGCCGGACAGCGGGGCCGTGCCTCCGGAGGCGGGCTGCTGACCTGGCCGCCCGGGCGGGGCGAGGAAGTGGCCCAGCGCCTGGAGGACGGCATCCGCCGCAACCTTGGGGCGCAGTGAGCGCGCGGGTGGCCGCGGGTCGGCCCGGGCCGACCGTGGGTCGGTCCGGGTCGGTCCGGGTCCGTCCGGGTCGGTCGCGGGTCGGTCGCGGGGACGGCGAGGGCGGCTCCGCGAAGGGGTTCGCGGCAACCCGCTGCCATGCACGCGGCGGAGCCCGTTCGCACCGGACCCCAGCCGCGCAGGACCGCTGCCGTGCCTCTTCGCCGACGCGGCGCCATACTTGCCGGTCCGCGGAGGCACAGCTCGACGGAGGGCCGATGGCACGGACGTACGGTATGTCTTTCCTCGAACTCCTGCTCAACGACGCCGACCTGGAGTCCTTCGACGAGGTGCTCGTGGCGGCGCACGCCACGGGGGAGCCGGCCGGCCGCCTCGACGCGCTGAAGGAGGAGCGGGCGATCGCGCTGCGGCTACGGGAGAGGCTCCTGCGGCACCGCCGCACCGAGGCGGAACTCCACCTGCTCAACGACACCGCGAACGACCTGGCCTCCCTGCGGGCCCTCGACCCCATCCTCCAGGCGATCGCCGACCGGGCGCGGCGGCTGCTGGACTGCGACCTGGCCTACATCAGCCTCAGCGACCGCGGCCGCGGCGACAGCTACATCAAGGCGGCCGCGGGCAACATCTCCGGCCTCTTGCGCGAGCTGCGGCTGCCGGTCGGCACCGGCGTCGGAGGCATCGTGGCGCGGACGGGCGAGCCGTACGCCGTCGCCTCGTACCTCACCGACGACTCCTTCGACCACACCGATGAGATCGACAGGACCGTCGCCGCGGAGCGGATCGAGTCCCTGCTGGGCGTGCCGGTCAAACGCGATCAGGACGTGATCGGGGTGCTGCTGGCCGCACACCGCAGCCGGCGCGCGTTCAGCAGCCGGGACATCACCGTCCTGATGATGCTCGGCTCGCACGCCGCCGTGGCCATCGAGAACAGCCGCCTGCTCAGTGCCGCCCAGGAGGCCGTGGCGGAGCTGCGGGTCGCCAACGACACCATCAGCTCCCACATGGCGGACCTGGAACGCACCGCCGAGTTCCACGAACGCCTCACGCGCCTGGTCATCCGGGGCAACGGCGTCGACGAAGTCGTCCGGGCCACCGCGGCCGCGGTCGCCGGCACGGTGGTCGTCCTCGACGAGGAGGGGACCGTGGTGGCCCGGTCCTGCGGTGAGGACGGCGTGCCGGCCGAAGAGCTCGGACGGCTCAGCGCGGCCGCCTGGCAGGCGGGGCGCACCGTGGTCCGCGCGACGCGGTGCGCCGTTCCCCTGATCACGGAGTCCGAGCCCCTGGGCACGATCGTCCTGAGCGCCGCCGCGCAGGTCGACGCCACCGACCGGCGCATCCTGGAGAGGGCCGCCCTGGTGGCCTCCCTCGTGCTGGTCACCCGCCGCCGCATGGCGGAGGCCGAGGCGCGGGTGCGCGGGGAGCTCCTGGGGGACCTGCTGACCGCGCGCAACGAGGACCACGACCTCCTGCGGCACCGGGCCGCCCTGCTCGACGTCGACCTCGCCGCCTGCCGCACCGCGGTGGTGGCCCGGGCCGACGTCGCACCGCGCGAGCGGATCCACGCCGCCGCCGTGGCCGTCGCCCGGCGCGCCCACGGCCTGGCGGCCTTCCAGCGCGACACCGTCATCCTGCTGCTGCCGGGGGACGGCCCCGAGGCCCCGGCGCGCCGGGCCGTGGACGAACTCGCGCGCGCCTGCGGGCACCCCGTCACCGCGGGGACGGCGCGGGCCGCGGACCTCGGCCGCGTCGCCGCCGCCTTCCGCGAGGCGGACAACTGCCTGCGCGCCCTGATCGCCCTCGGCAGGACCGGCGAGGTCGCCGACACGCGCGGACTCGGCTTCGTCGGAGCCCTCTTCGGCGGCGCGCCGGTCGCCGCCTCCTTCGTCGAATCCGCCCTCGGCCCCGTCCTCGCGTACGACCGCACCCACCACTCCGACCTGGTGCGCACACTCGACACCTACTGCCGCACCGGCCGGCACGCCCGCAACACCGCACGCGAACTCCACCTGCACGTCAACACCGTCACCCAGCGCCTGGGCCGGGTGAGCCAGCTCCTCGGCGCCACCTGGCGCGACCCGGAACGCCTCCTGGAGATCCAGGTCGCGCTGCGGCTGCTGAAGGTCAGCAAGCCGTAGCGGGCGCGCCCGCGGACCGGCACACCTCGCGGGCAGCACCTGTGTGTGCCCGGCCCATGCCGCCCCTGACGCCACGCTCCGTAACCTTGACGCCCCCGCGACACGAGGCCGAGCGACGGAGACGCCATGAAGAAGACCATCGCCGCGACAGGACTCGTCTGCGCCCTGGCCGGCGGCACCCTCCCGCCCCCGGCGCACGCCACCCGAGTGTCCCCGGCGCACGCCATCCCGGTGTCCCCGGCGCACGCCACCCGGACGCCGGCCGACTGCGACAGCCTGCGCGGTCTGCGGCTGCCCGCCTCGGTGATCGGGCTGCCCACCACGGGAGGCGAGGTGACCGCGGCGCGCACCGTCGCCCCGAGCGGCAGCGGGACGTCCGCCACGGGCGCGTACTGCCGCGCCGACGCCGTCATCCACCCCGTGGACCCGCGCGCCCCCGACATCACCCTGCGCGTCGCCCTGCCCCAGCGGTGGAACGAGAAGTCGATGATGTTCGGCGGCGGAGGCTACGACGGCACCATCCCCGATGTCACGGGCAACGTCCCCTTCGGCCCCACCGACCGGCCGCGCCCGCTCAGCCGCGGCTACGCCACCTACGCCGGCGACTCCGGCCACCAGGCGGCCCCGGACTTCACCCCCACCCCGTCCCTGGACGGCTCCTTCGGCGTCAACGACGAGGCCGTACGCAACTTCGCGGGCGACGCGCTGAAGAAGACCCACGACGCCGCCCGCCACATCATCCGCACGCACTACCGCGCCGCTCCCGTACACCGCTACATCGCGGGCGGCTCCAGCGGTGGCCGCGAGGCGCTCGCCGTCGCCCAGCGCTGGCCCACCGACTTCGACGGCGTCATCTCCGCCTACCCCGCCTGGAACGCCGCCGCCCTCAACCTCTTCTTCGGCTACGAGGCCCAGCTCCTCTCCCGCCCGGGAGCCTTCCTCAACCGCACGGAACAGGACCTCCTGTACCGCGGCGCCCTCACGTCCTGCGACGGCGACGACGCCCTGCGCGACGGCGTCATCTCCGACGAGGCGGGCTGCCGCTTCGACCCCCGTACCCTGCGCTGCCCGGACGGCGGGGACACCGCGGACACCTGCCTGTCGGACCGGCAGATCCACGCCGTCGAGGCGCTCTCCTCGCCCCTGCGCTGGACGTACCGCCTTGCCAGTGGGGAGACCGGCTACCCCGGATTCCCCTTCCTCTCCGGCGCCGACATGACGACGCCCTTGCTGGGCATGGGCGCCCGCGCCCCCGCGAACCCCATGCCGAAGGACAGCGGCTACGGCGTCCAGTTCTGGGACCAGTGGGTGCGGTACTTCGTCACCCGCGACCCGGCACACGACCCGCTGGCCGTCGACCCCCGCCGCCCCGGCGCCTGGCGCCACCGCATCAGCCGCCTCTCCGCCCTGCAGGACGTCAACGACGCCGACCTGCGCCGCTTCGCCGCGGCGGGCGGGAAGCTCCTCCTGCTGCACGGCACCGCCGACGAACTCGTCAGCCACCGCTCCACCGTCGAGTACTTCCGGCGCGTCCAACGACGCGTGGGCCCGCACGCCACCGCAGCGTTCGCCCGGCTCTACCTCGTCCCGGGCGCCAACCACGTCAACGTCGACGCGGCCTTCGCGGCGAGCTACGACTCGCTCACCGCCCTGGAGAGCTGGACCGAGGAGGGCAGGGCGCCCGCACGGCCCGTCGTCACCGACGCGGGCCCCGCCGGAGGCGCCCGCACCCGGCCGCTGTGCGCCTTCCCCGCCTGGCCGAAGTACCGCGGCCACGGCGATCCCGCCGCCGCGCGCAGCTTCACCTGCCACAACGCGCCACCACGCCCCTGACCCCGCTCGCGCGCCCCCGGGGGGGGGCAACCGCTCGCGCGCCCCCTGGGGCAACCGCTCGGGCACGCCACGGGCAGAGGCCACGCACGCGGCCCGCTATGGCCGCGGCGAGGACAACCCCCCGGGATCAGTGTGCGTCCCGCACATGACGCACCGCGGGACGGCGAACCCACCCTGGTGCACGACCGGACACAACGTCAGCCACCGTCCCGAAAGTGGTGCTCCGCATGGCGTCCCCACCCTCAGCACGACCCCAGGCCCCGCGCGACCTCAAGAAGATCGTGGCGGCCGGCCTCATCGGCACCACCATCGAGTGGTACGACTTCTTCCTCTACGGCGCGGCCGCCGCGCTCGTGTTCAACAAGCTCTTCTTCCCCGACTCCGACCCCCTGGTCGGCACGCTCCTGTCCTTCCTGACCTACGCCGTCGGCTTCGCCGCCCGCCCCGTCGGCGCCCTCGTCTTCGGCCACTTCGGCGACCGGCTGGGCCGCAAGAAGCTCCTGGTGTACAGCCTGTTGATGATGGGCGGCGCGACCTTCCTGATCGGGCTGCTCCCCACCCACGCCACCGTCGGCTCGGCCGCCCCCCTGCTGCTCACCCTGTTGCGCCTGGTGCAGGGGTTTGCCCTGGGCGGCGAATGGGGCGGCGCGGTGCTGCTGGTGGCGGAGCACGGTGACGCCCGGCGGCGCGGCTTCTGGGCCTCGTGGCCGCAGACCGGGGCGCCCGCCGGGCAGTTGCTGGCCACGGGCGTCCTCGCCACGCTGACGTCGACCCTGTCGGACGCGGCGTTCACCTCCTGGGGGTGGCGGGTGCCGTTCCTGCTCTCCGGCGCGCTGGTGCTCGTCGGCCTGTGGATCCGGCTCTCCGTCGACGAGTCACCGGTCTTCAAGGCCGCCCTCGCCGCGGCCGAACGCCGCAAGGCCGCACGGGCCCCGCGCGAGAAGCCGCCCCTGGTCGCCGTCCTGCGCGACCACTGGCGCGACGTCCTCATCGCCATGGGCACCCGCATGGCGGAGAACATCTCCTACTACGTCGTCACCGCGTTCATCCTCGTGTACGCGACCGAGCACGCCGACACGAGCAAGCAGACCGCGCTCAACGCCGTCCTGATCGCCTCCGCCGTCCACTTCGTAACCATCCCCCTGTGGGGCGCCCTCTCCGACAGGATCGGGCGCCGTCCCGTCTACCTCGTCGGCGCCCTCGGCACGGGCATCTGGATCCACCCCTTCTTCACCCTGGTCGACCGGCAGTCCTTCGCGGCGCTCGTCACCGCCGTCACCGTGGCCCTCCTCTTCCACGGCGCGATGTACGCCCCGCAGGCGGCGTTCTTCTCCGAGCTGTTCGCCACCCGCATGCGCTACTCCGGGGCGTCGATCGGCGCCCAGTTCTCGTCCGTGGCCGCCGGCGCCCCGGCCCCGCTCATCGCCACCGCCCTGCTCGCCGAGTACGACAGCGCCGCGCCCATCGCCCTCTACGTCATGGCCGCCGTCCTGCTCACCGTCGTCGCCCTCGCCTGCGCCACCGAGACCCGCCACCGGGACCTCGCGGACGCGGAACCCCCCGCGCCCGAGCAGGCATCGGCCGGTGACCGACCCGTACGTACGGTGTGACACGCCGCCCTATCGCCCGATCCCCGCCACCCTCACATGCGGCGCCAGAGCCTCCAGGAAGTCACGGGCGTCGAAGAGGGCGCCCGCCGCGGCCACGCCGGTCGTGCGGGTGCGGCCTGTGAGGACGCGGTCGAGGGCCTCCACGACGAGGGGGGCCGTGACGGCGTAGATGTCCCGGCCGTGGGCCACCGCGCGGCGTTCGGCACCGTCCGCGCGGACGACCGCGTCGATGAGGAAGGTCTGGTCGGACCGGCCGCTCGCGTCGGTCGCGGACGGGGCCGGCGTGTCCGGGGACGCGATGTCGCGGACGGCGTCGGCCGTCATGTACGTGGTCACGTCCGGGATGGACAGATGGCTGGGGACGGTCACCACGTCGGCCATGGTGAACTCCCCGATCACCGTCCGGGGGCCCAGCGGCTCGGGGAAGCGCCACTCCAGGGTGGGCGGGGCGTCGGTGCGGTACTCCCACCGCCCGTTCGTGAAGCGCATGCGCCGCTCGCCGCGCCGCTCGCGGGAGACCGCGCCCGAGAGCCGGGTCCCGGCGGTGGGGTGCCAACTGCTCAGGCCGTACGCGACGTGCGCCTCGTCGGCCCGCGTCCAGTCACCCATGGCCGCGGTGACCAGCAGGTCGCCGAGGCCGCCGAAGAAGGCCATCGCCGGGACGACCACCGCGCCCGCCGCGCGCGCCCGGTCGGCGAAGTGCGCGAAGGTGTCGATGTTCGCCTCGAGTTCGGCCGCCACGTCCAGGTAGGGGATGCCGGCCCGCAGGGCCGCCTCGATCACGGGGGCGGTCGTGGAGGCGAACGGCCCCGCGCAGTTGAGCACGGCCGCGGTGCCGGCCAGCGCACGGTCGAGCGACTCCGGCGCGTCGACCGTCGCCACCCGCGCCTCGAACCCGCTCTCGTGGGCCAGTACCTTCAACTTGTGGCCGTCGCGGCCGGACAGCACCGGGACGAACCCGCGCGCCGCCAGCTCCGCCACCACGAACCGCCCGGTGTGCCCGTAGGCGCCGAACACCGCCACCGTCTGTCCCGTTCCCATGAGCCCTGCTTCCTCGTACGCGTCCGGATGTGGACGACCCGCGGCGGGCCGGTCCCCGGAGTACGGCCCGCCGTGTCGTACGGATCCTGTCGCGCCGCGGCAGCCGCACACGAGTGTCCGCACCGACACGACCCATACACTTCCGGACATGCCCACCGTCGCGATGGCCGTCACCGACGGCATGCTGCACCTCGAACTGGCCCTCGCCACCGAGGTGTTCGGCGCCGACCTGACCCACATCGCGGACCCCTGGTACCACTTCCGGCTCTGCGGGCCGGACGCCGTACAGGTCGGCCGCTTCCGGCTCGCACCCGACCACGGCCTCGACCACCTCGCACACGCCGACACCGTGATCGTCCCGGCCCTGGCCGACACCGACCGGGACCCGCCCGCCGACCTCGTCGACGCGGTACGCGCGGCCCACGAGGCAGGGGCCCGCGTGGCCTCCCTGTGCACGGGCGCCTTCGTCCTGGCCGCCGCCGGCCTCCTCGACGGCAGGCGGGCCACCACGCACTGGGCGCACACCCGGGAACTGGCCCGCCGCCACCCGGAGGTCACGGTGGACCCGGACGTCCTCTACGTCGACAACGGCCGCGTGCTCACCTCCGCGGGCAAGGCCGCCGCCATGGACCTGTGCCTGCACCTGGTCCGCCTCGACCACGGCGCGTCGATCGCCAACACCATCGCCCGGCGCCTGGTCGTGCCGCCCCACCGGGAGGGCGGCCAGGCCCAGTTCGTCGCGACCCCCGTCCCCGCCCCGGGCAGCCATCCGCTCACCGACCTCATCCCCTGGGTACTGGAGCGGCTGGACGAGCCGCTCACCGTGGAGGACCTGGCCCGCCAGGCACGGATGAGCTCACGCCACCTGGGCCGCCACTTCAGGCAGGTGACCGGCACCACCCCGCTGCGGTGGCTGCACGGCCAGCGCATCCGCCGCGCCCAGGAACTCCTCGAGACCACCGACCGGACCGTGGACTCCATCGCCACGGCCACCGGCATGGGCACCGCCACCACCCTGCGCCGCCACTTCGCCCGCACCGTGGGCGTCGCCCCGGACGCCTACCGCCGCACCTTCCGCTCCCCACCGCACCCCGGCGCCCGGGGAGAGCGCTGACGCGGGCCTCGTACGCACGGCGGGCCCGGCCCCCGCGACCCCGGCCCGGCTAGCCGCGCTCGGCTTCGTCGTGGATGGTCAGTGCCCCGGCGAGGTCCAGGTCGGCGACCGTGCCGTGCGCCCCCGCGCGGACGAGCAGCACGGCGCCGAGCGCGGTGCTCCAGAAGGTGCGGGCCTCCACGGCGAGCGGTCGGCGGGCCTTCCAGCCGCGGCCGTCGAGGAGCCGGCGCGCGAAGCGCTCGGACTGCCGGAACAGCAACTGGAGGTGCCGGTCGACCACGGGGGCGAGTTCGGGCCTGGACACCGCGGCGGCCAGCGCCCGCGCGGCCGAGGGGAGCGAGGGCATGGCCAGTGCGGCGCGGGCGACGTTGCGCCGGAACGCCGCCGCGTCGGGGGCCTGGTGGCCGAGGCGCTCCAGGCGTCGCGCGTCGTGCAGCAGGCCGAGGAAGGCGGCGTGCACGAGCAGCGCGTCCTTGGAGCCGAAGTAGTAGGTGACCTGGTTGGGGAAGGCGCCCGCCGCGTGCGCGATCTCGGCGACGCTCACCTCGCCGCCGGACCGTTCCGTGCAGAGCTGTGCGGTCGCCTCGATCAGCCGGCGCCGCGTCGCGCGACCGCGGTCACGCGACCGGGCCGACGGCGCCCGGGCTTCGGTTCGCTTCTTGTCCACCCAGGAATTGTATGTGATACAACAGACGTCGTTCTGCTTGTATCGCGTACAAGAAAGGTCCCGGCACGTGCAACGGACTGAAGTCGTCGTCACCGGACTCGGCGCGCTCACCCCCCTCGGCGCGGACGTGGAGTCCACCTGGAAAGGCCTGCTCGCGGGCGAGTCCGGCATCCGCGGCGGCGTCCTGCGAGGCCACGAGGGCAGCGGCCTTCCCGACACCGTCGCGGGGACGATGGCGGTCGACCCCGCCGCGTCGCTGCCGCCGGTGCGGGCCAGGCGGCTCGACCGCTCGCAGCAGGCGGCCCTCGTCGCGGCGGCCGAGGCCTGGGCCGACGCCGGTGCCCCGCGGGTGGACCCCGACCGGCTCGCGTCGGCGGTCGGCACGGGCATCGGAGGCGTGGGGACGCTCCTGAGGGAGGACGACGCCCTGGAGGCCGCCGGGGCGCGGCGCGTCTCGCCCCGCACGGTCCCGATGCTCATGCCCAACGCGGCAGCCGCCCTGGTCAGCATCGAGTACGGCGCACGGGCCGGGGTCCACACGCCCGTCTCGGCGTGCTCCTCCGGGGCCGAGGCCATCGCCCTGGGGGCGAGGCTCATCCGCGCGGGCGAGGCGGACGTGGTCATCGCGGGCGGCACCGAGGCCGCGATCACCCCGATCACCGTGGCCGGCTTCGCCCAGGCGCAAGCACTGTCGCGGCACACCGCCGAACCCGCGTCGGCGTCACGGCCGTTCGCCGCGGACCGCACCGGATTCGTCCTCAGCGAGGGCGCGGCCGTCGTCGTGCTGGAAAGCGCCGAGCACGCCGCCGCCCGGGGCGCGCGCGTCCACGCGGTCCTCGCGGGCGCCGGCATCGCCGCCGACGCCCACCACATCACGGCGCCCGCCGCCGACGGCAGCGGCCAGGTGTCGGCGATGCGGAAGGCCCTCGCGCAAGCCGGCCTGGCCCCCGAGCGGATAGGCCACGTCAACGCCCACGCCACCGGAACCCCGCTCGGCGACGTCGCCGAGGCGCACGCGATCAGGAAGGTCTTCGGCCGCGCCACCGTGACGGCCCCCAAGGCGGCGCTCGGTCACCTCTTCGGCGCGGCCGGTGCCATCGAGGCGCTCGTCGCCGTCCTCAGCGTGGAGCACGGCGTCATCCCGCCGACCCGCAACCTCACCGAGGCCGGCGTCGGACCCGACATCGACCTCGATGTCGTCACCGCGCCACGAGAGGCCCCGCAGGAGGCCGTGCTCAGCAACTCCTTCGGCTTCGGCGGACAGAACGTCTCCCTCGTGTTCACCGGCGCACGACACCTGCGCCCGTGGCCTCACCCCGCTCGCGCCGCCCGCACGGCGGAGCGGTGAACCCCGGCCGCCGACGGCGGTGTCCTGACGTGTCTACGGCTCCCCGGACCGCTCCGGCCACGTCATGTCGGAGACCAGCGCGCGGAACGCCGTGCGGTAGACGGTGGGGCTGGTGCCGGTGGCGCGCTGGAAGTGGTGGCGCAGGTTGGCGGGGGTGCCGAGGCCGCTGCGGGCCGCGATGCGCTCCACCGGGTCGTCGGTGCGCTCCAGGAGCCGCTGGGCGTGCTGGATCCGCGTACGGAGCAGGTACTGGAGCGGGGTGAGCCCCGTCTCGGCGCGGAAGCGGCGGGTCAGGCTCCGGACGCCGAGCCCCGCCCGGCCCGCGATGTCGTCGAGGGTGAGCGGGTGGTGGAGGTTGGCCTCCATCCACCGCGTCACCGGTTCCAGGCTGCTGCCGGGCGGCGTGACGGCGTTGTACGCGGCCTCGGCGGCGGCCCCCTGGACGGCTCGCGGGCCGGGCTGCGCGAGGTCGCCCTCGGCGTGGCCCGACCCGGCCCGCGCGCGGCCGGCCCGCGGCCCCGCCCCGGCAGCCGTCCCGTCGGCGTCGTCCGGCTCCGCGTGCAGATGCAGGAAGAGCTGCCGCTCCGTCTCGATGGCCACCGACTCGCCGTGTTCCAGGGTGATCAGGTGCAGACACAGGTCGACACCTCCGAGCACCCCGGCCGCGCTGTGGAAGGGGCCGTCGGCCACCGCGGACCCCTCGGGGTCCACGTCGACACGGGGGTGCAGCCGCGCCAGCTCCCGCGTGTGCCGCCGGCTGGTGGCGGCCCGGCGTCCGTCCAGGAGGCCGGTGGCCGCGAGCGTGAACGTGCCGGTGCCGACGGCGCCGACGCGCGCCCCGCGCGCCACCACGGCGTGCAGCGCGTCCGCGACCCCGGGCGGCGGCGCGGCGCGGAAGCCCTCGTGCCCCGGCAGCAGCACCGTGTCGGCGTCGTCGAGCCCCTCCATGCCCCAGGGCGTCTCGACGCCGAAGGGCGCGGGGCCGCCCGTGCTCCGGAACCCCGGCCCCGCGCAGACCCGCACCTCGTACGCGACCGGGTGGTGGTGCCTCGCCGCCGTGGCGAAGGCCAGGCCGGGGGCGGTGAGCTGGTGCCCCGGGGCTCCGTCGAGGGCGAGGACGGCGATCACTGACATGTCCAGAATTTAGCCCAGGGTGACATCGCAGCCGCTGTTCGCGGGGTGCGCCCGCGAAGGATGATCGCAGAGCAGCGGGACGGAGGCGGACGGACGCCTCGCCCGCGCAAGCTCCAGCACTCTTGCGAAAGGCCCGTTCATGCACGCCACGGACACCGCTCCCGCCATCGAAACCCCGTCCTCCGACCTCGCCGACCGCTCCCGGCGGGGCCCGCGCCGGCTGCTCGCCCGCGGTGCCGCGGCGCTCGGCGCGACCGCGCTCCTCGGCGTCACGGTGATGACCGGCAGCGCGCACGCCATCGTCAACGGCGACGACGCCACGCAGCACTACTCCTTCATGGCGACGGTGCCGATCGAGCAGTACGGCGCCCAGTGCGGCGCGACGCTGATCGACAAGCAGTGGGTCCTCACGGCCGCGCACTGCGTCAACCCCGAGCTGGCCACGCTGACCGGCAAGATCCGCGTCGGCAGCGACCACCGTACGACCGGCGGCTCCGTCCGGAACATCGACAAGATCGTCACCCACCCCGGCTACGTGCAGGACATGACGGGCACCACGCACAACAAGAACGACCTCGCGCTGATACGCCTGGACCGCCCCGTGGCCCAGAAGCCCATCCGCATCGCCGAGAAGGCGGGCCCGGTCGGCACGCCCACCCGCATCCTCGGCTACGGCACGGTCGTCGAGGCGCCGTCGCTGGAGGACGCGAAGTTCCCGAACCGCCTGCAGGAACTGGACACGCGCCGGGGCGCGGTGAGCGAGTGCGCCCCCGGCTGGGCGGGCAAGACGCGGCTGTGCACGGTCAGCCCCAAGCCGAAGGCCATGGCGTGCAACGGCGACTCCGGCGGCCCGCAGATCCAGCGCGGCAAGAACGGCCGCTGGGAACTCATCGGCACCACGTCCGGGCCGGGCAGCCAGCGCGTGGGCTGCGGGACGGGGCCGGGGCTCTACTCCAACGTGCCCGCCTTCACGAGCTGGATCCACAAGACGATCCACAAGGGCTGACCGGCGGCCCACGCGGCAGGCGGACGACCCGGTGAGCGCGGCCGGCCGGCGCACCGCGCGGGCGGTGGACGCCGGCCGGTCCGCGCGGATGGTTGGATTCGTGACATGCCAGTGATCGCCGTCCTCGCCCTCGACGGGGCTCCGGGCCACCACCTCACCACGCCCGGCCTCGTCTTCGGCACCGCCTGCCGCGCACACCCCGGCGTGTCCTACGAGGTCAGGCTCTGCGCGGCACCCGGGTTCCGGGCGACCGGCGGCCCGGGGCCGGCGCTCGCCGTGCGCCCGCCGCACGGCCTCGAAGGCCTGGCGGACGCCGACGTCGTCCTCGTTCCCGGGCACGACGGCGCCCGTGCCGGGCGGCCCCCCGAGGGCGTCGCCGCCGCGCTGCGGGCGGCGGCGCACCGGGGCGGCCGCGTCGCCGCCGTGGGCACCGGCACGTTCACGCTCGCGGCCACCGGCCTCCTGGACGGCCGCCGTGCCACGACCGGGTGGCGGCACGTGGAGGAACTGGCCGCGCTGTACCCCCGTATCGACGTCGACCCGGTCGGCACGGTCGTCGAGGACGGGCCGTTCTGGTCGGCGGCCGGGGTCTTCGGGGGCATGGACGTCTGTCTGCGGCTGCTGGCCCGCGACCACGGCCGCCGCGTCGCCGGGGAGACGTCACGGGAACTGATCACGCCACTGCACGTGGACGCGGACAGCGTCCAGGAGACCATCGACCGGGAGGTCGCCGAGAGCACGGGCCTCGAACCCACCCTGCGGTGGATCGAGGAGCACCTCCACCTCCCGCTCACGCTCCCCGAGATCGCCGCCCACGCACGCACGAGCCCCAGCGGCGTGACGCGCCGCTTCCGCGCCCACACCGGGCTCAGCCCGCTCCAGTACGTCCTGCGGGCCCGCCTGCGGGAGGCGATGCGGCTGCTGCGGGAGACGGACATGCCCGTCGAGGGCGTCGCCGGCGCCACGGGCTTCACCTCGCCCGCCACCCTGCGCCGCCACTTCCGCGCCCTCACCGGCACCACCCCGCGCGCCTACCGCCGCGCCCACGCCGCCGCGGACGGCCCGCCCGCGCCACCGCCGACGCCTTCGGGACCGTAACCGGACCCGGCCGCGCGAGCACCTCCCACCGGGTACGTGGCGCGGGGCGCGTCCGCGTGCCGCCCGGACCGGGCCGCCCC
>NZ_BNBT01000048.1 GCF_014656095.1 Streptomyces longispororuber | reverse complement strand
GTGGGCGCGGCCGCGGCGGCGGGCGCCGCGGCGGCGGCGCCCGCGGCGACGCCGAGGACGCCGCGCCTGCTCAGTCTGCGGGCGAGGTCGGGATCGGGTGGGGGCTTGCGGGTCATAGGGGCCTCCCGAGGTGGGTCGGGTCGGGGTTATCTCAGGGATGGGTTCGAAGAACGCGTCAGGGTGGGATCGGGGGCCGACCCCGATGGCAGGGGCGGCGCGCTCTGGTTCAGTGGAATGCGTGGGAACCGGGGCGGCTCGGACGGGTCGGGGCGGCTCGGAGGGAGCCGCCGTCGCGGCCACCGGGCGGGGCGCGGGCGACGCCACGTCCGGGTGATCGCCCGCGGGGTTCAGTCGAGCCCCGCGAGCCGCAGCAGCAGCGCCTTCACATCGGTGGCCGCGACGCGGCCGGAGACAGCACGGGGGGTGGAGCACAGAATGAGCGGCGCGGAGTCACGTTCCTCGCCCGCCGGGAGGCGGCCGTGGCTGCCCCGCACCGGCGACGGGTCGAGGGGCACGACCGCCATGCGGTACCGCAGACCGAGCTTCTTGCGGGCCAGGGCCCCGGCGGCCTTGAGCCGGACGTAGGGGTCCTCCGGGTCCATGAACAGCTCGGCCGGGTCGTAGCCGGGTTTGCGGTGGATCTCGACGAGCTGCGCGAAGTCGGGCGCGCGGGCGTCGTCGAGCCAGTAGTAGTACGTGAACCAGGCGTCGGGTGCGGCGATCGCGACCAGTTCTCCCGAGCGGGGGTGGTCGAGGTGGTGGGCCTTCTTGCTCTCGTCGTCGAGGAGCTGCTCGACGCCGGGCAGGCCCTCGAGTGCCGCGCGGGTGGCCTCCAGGTCCTCCGGGCGGCGCACGTAGACGTGGGCGATCTGGTGGTCGGCGACGGCGAAGGCCTTGGACGCCATCGGGTCGAGGTACTCCATGCCGTCCTGGGTGTGGACCTCCAGGAGCCCGGCGCGGCGCAGCGCGCGGTTGATGTCGACGGGCCGGCTCACGGGGGTGATGCCGTACTCGGACAGCGCGACCACGGTGCGCCCTGCCGCGGCGGCGTCGGCGAGGAGCGGTGCGAGCACCGCGTCCAGGTCGGCGGCGGCCTGGTGGGAGCGGGGGTCGTCGGGGCCGAAGCGCTGCAGGTCGTAGTCGAGGTGAGGGAGGTAGCACAGGGCGAGGTCGGGGTGGCGGGTGTGGAGGATGTGGCGGGTGGCGTCGACGATCCACCGGCTGGAGACGATGTCCGCGCCGGGGCCCCAGAAGTGGAAGAGGGGGAAGGTGCCGAGTTTCCGGGTCAACTCGTCGTGCAGGGCCGGGGGCCGGGTGTAGCAGTCGGGTTCCTTGCGCCCGTCGGCGTAGTAGACGGGGCGGGGGGTGACGGTGAGGTCGGTGTCGGCGCCCATGGCGTACCACCAGCAGATGTTGGCGACGGTGTAGCCGGGGTGGGCGCGGCGGGCGGCGTCCCAGAGCTTGTCCCCCGCGACGAGGCCGTTGTGCTGGCGCCACAGCAGGACGTCGCCGAGCTCGCGGAAGTACCAGCCGTTGCCGACGATGCCGTGCTCGGCGGAAGTGGTGCCGGTGAGGAACGTCGACTGCGCGGCGCACGTGACGGCGGGCAGGACGGTTCCCAGCGAGGCCTGGGAGCCGGCCTCGCCCAGGGCGGCCAGGCACGGCATGTGAGCGAGCAGACGGGGGGTGAGGCCGACGACGTCGAGGACGAGCAGCGGGGTCGGCCGTCGTGGGGCGGAGGAGGTCATGGCAGTTCCTTCAGGCCGAGGTCCGTCAGGAGGTCGCGGGCGAGGGCGAGTTCGGCGGCGATGCCGTCGGCGAGCTGGGCACGGGCGCGCGGCCGCAGGCCGGGCGGGAGTGCCTGCCAGGTGTACGTCTCGACCTCCAGGTGGTGGGTGCGCGGGCGCGGCCCGCCGACGAGGCGGGCGAGCGCCTCCTGGAGGACGGGGAGCGTGGAGGTGAGAGGAGGCGCCGGGGCCGCGTGCAGCGGCACGTGGAAGTGGGAGCGCCAGGGAGCCGTGTCGGGCAGGGCGTCACCGGTGAGGGCTTCGCCGAGGTCGTCGGTGCCGCGCAGGGCGGGGGCCGCTCCGGCCGCCCTGCGGGGGCCGCGGGGCACGGTGCGGGTCTGGTGCAGGAAGCGGGGTTCGTCGAACGCGGTGAGAGCGGCGCGTACGGCGGGGAGGTGGGGGTGTTCGGCGTGCAGGGCGGCGGAGAGCTGGGTCTTGACGACGGGGACGCCCGCGACGGCGAGGGCGTCGAGCGCGGTGCGCGGATCTTCGAAGGAGGTGGCGAGATGGCAGGTGTCGACACAGACGCCGACGCGGTCGTGGCCGATCGCGGTGAGGGGCTCGATGGCGTCGCCGGTGGTCTCCACGGTGCAGCCGGGTTCGGGTTCGAGGCCGACGCGGACGGACCTGCCGGTGAGGTCGGCGAGCGCGTCCAGGCGACGGCCGAGGGTGGCCAGGGCGGCGCGGGCCGCTCGGGCGCGGTCCGCGTCGAAGGCGGTGCGCCAGGCCAGCGGCAAGGTGGAGATGGTGCCCTCGGTGACGTCGTCGGGCAGCAGCCGGGCCAGGACGCGGCCCAGGGCGGTGGTGTGTTCCAGGCGCTCGGGGTCGGCCCAGTCGGGTTTGTACACGCGGTACTTGACCTCGCCGGAGCCGAACCCGTCGTACGGGAAGCCGTTGAGGGTGACCACTTCGAGGCCGCGCCGGTCGAGTTCGGCGCGCAGGGCGCGCAGGGCGGCCGGGTCGGTGTCGAGGGTGTGGGCGGCGTCCTTGGCGAGCCAGAGGCCGATGCCGATGCGGGCGCGGCCGAGCCGTCTGCGGACCGGCTCGCAGTGGTCGCGGAGCTGGGCGAGGACGCCGTGGAGGGTCTCGGCCGGGTGGACGTTGGTGCAATAGGCGAGGTGGACGGTCGAGCCGTCGGGGTGGCGGAAGCGCATGGCTCACGCCCCGCCGCGCAGGACGGAGTTGCCCTCGTGGGTGGCGTCGGTGGCCGCGACGTCCAGGACGAGGCGGTTGCTGAGGCCGTAGAAGGCGACGGGGTTGCGCCACAGGACGCGGTCGACGTCGTCCTCGGTGAAGCCGGCGCCGAGCATCGCGTCGCCGACCTCGCGGGTCTTGAGGGGGTCGCTCCTGCCCCAGTCCGCGGCCGAGTTGACGAGGACGCGCTCCGGGCCGTACCGGCGCAGGATCGCGACCATCCGGTCCTCGTCCATCTTGGTGTCGGGATAGACGGAGAAGCCCAGCCAGCAGCCCGCGTCCTTGGCCTCCTCGACGGTGGTCTCGTTGAGGTGGTCGACGAGGACCCGGTCCAGGGGCAGGGCCGACTCCTTGACGACGTCCAGGGTGCGGCGCAGGCCCGCCGGCTTGTCGCGGTGCGGGGTGTGCACGAGTGCGGGCAGCTCGTGTGCGACGGCCAGCTCCAGTTGCGCCGCGAGGGCCGCGTCCTCGGCGGGCGTCATGGAGTCGTAGCCGATCTCCCCGACGGCGACGACGTTGTCCTTCACCAGGTACCGGGGCAGCAGGTCGAGCACGGGCGTGCAGCGCGGGTCGTTCGCCTCCTTCGGGTTGAGCGCGATGGCACAGTGGTGGGCGATGCCGTACTGGGCGGCGCGGAAGGGCTCCCAGCCGAGGAGGGAGTCGAAGTAGTCGACGAAGGTCGCGGGCGAGGTGCGGGGCTGCCCCAGCCAGAAGGCGGGCTCGACGACGGCGCGCACGCCCGCGGCGTGCATCGCCTGGTAGTCGTCGGTGGTGCGGGACGTCATGTGGATGTGCGGGTCGAAGATGCGCATCAGGACTCCTGCTCCTCGCCGGTGGGGGTCGAAGGGGAGACGGCGGCCGCGGGGGCCGTCTCGTGCCGGGGGCCCGGTGCGGCCGGTGGGGGCGCCGGCGTGGCCGTCAGGGCCAGGACGCGGTGGAGATCGGCGGGGACGGGGCGGCCTGCGGCGGTGCGTTCGTCCGCGTAGTCGACGAGCATCCGGGCCAGTTCGGTGTCGGCGCGGGCGCGGCGTTCCAGGTCGGCGACGGTGTCCACGGGCACGCCGGTGAACAGGCACTTCAGGACGGCGTACCGCCAGGCGTGCGGCGGGAGGTGCGCGGCGGCGTACGGACCGAGGGCGACGGCGAGCAGGCGGGTGTCGTTGGTGCGCAGGGCGTCCTCGACCAGTGGCAGGGCGTCGGGGCCCGGCACCAGCAGGGGCAGGGCGCGCAGGACGGCGCGGCGCTCGGCGGCGGTGCCCTGGTGGTAGAGGCGGGCGAGGGTGGTGCGGTCCGCGCGGGCGGCGTGCAGCAGGAGCAGCCGGGCGGCGTCGGCGTGCTCGGGCCCGCAGCGCCGCCCGGCTTCGGCGAAGCGCACCTCCCAGGTGGGCGGGGCGGCCTGGTGGACGGCCGCCCGGGCGTCCTCGGCGTCGGCGGACGGGTGCGCGGCGGCCTCGGCGGTGGCCTGGTCGAGCCAGGCGCGGGCGGCTCCGCCGAGGGCGGCGTCGAGACGGGAGCGGAGGTCGGTGACGGCGGGCGAGTCGGTCACGGGGTTCCTCCTGGGGGTGACGCGGCGTCGTGGGCCGTCCCCGAGGCGGCGGGACCGGAGGCGGAAGGAACGGCGGCGGAAGGAGTGACGGTGACGGTGGAAGGAGCGGAGGTGGGATGCCCGGGGGCACTCGGCCGGGCGAGGGCGGCGGCCCGGCGGAGGAAGGCGAGGGACCGCGCGGCCAGTTGGGGGCCCGCGTGGGAGTGACGGGGCAGCTCGACGACGGTCAGGCCTTGGTAGCCGCTGTCGGCGAGGGCGCGCAGGACGGGCGGGAAGTCGATCTCGCCGTCGCCGAAGGGCAGGTGCTCGTGGACCCCGCGGCGCATGTCCTCGATCTGGACGTGCCGCAGCCAGGGCGCGGCGGCGCGTACACAGTCGGCGGGCGGGCGGGGTTCGAGGCACTGGCAGTGCCCGATGTCGAGGGTCAGGCCCAGCGGTGCGGGGTCGCCGAGGAGACGACGGAGGTGGTGGAAGTGGGCGAGGGTGGCGAGGAGGTGGCCGGGCTCCGGTTCGACGGCGAGCGGCACGTCCGCGGCGGCCGCGGCGTCCAGGACGGGCGCGAGGGCGTCGGCGAGCCGCGCCCAGGCCGTGGGCTCCGGGGTGCCGTCGGGCACGGTGCCGCTGAAGCAGTGCACGGCGTGCGCGCCCAGGTCGGCGGCGACCTGTACGGCCCGGGTGAGGAGGCGGACCCGCTCGGCCCGGCGCCGCGGGTCGGGGTCGAGCAGCGAGGGGCCGTGCTTGTGGCGCGGGTCGAGCACATAGCGGGCGCCCGTCTCGACGGTGACCGTCAGCCCCAGCCGGTCAAGGCGCCGGGCCAGCCGCCGGGTGCGGGCGGGCAGGTCGGGGGCGAGCGGGTCGAGGTGCATGTGGTCGAGGGTGAGCCCGACACCGGCGTAGCCCAGGTCGGCAAGAAGGCCGAGCGCGTCGTCGAGCCGGAGGTCGGTGAGCCCGTTGGTGCCGTAACCGAAGCGGAGGCCGGCGGGGGCGGCCTGCGCGGAGGGTGCCTGGGGTTGCCCGTTGTCGGGCCGGCCGCCACCGGCGCCCCGGCCCGAAGACCGTCCCTCCCCGGTGTCCCCGGCCGGAGGCCACTCGTTCCGGGAGGTCATGTGACGCTCACCAGGCGGGCGAAGCGGCGGGCGGCCGGGGCCAGGGCCGCGGTGAGCAGGGCGGTGCCGGGGGCGCCGGAGCGTGCGGCAAGGGCCGCCTGGAGAGGGATCAGGGCGCGGATGCCGCCGCCGACGGCGCGTTGGGTCAAGGGGCGTGAGGGGTTCAGGGCCGCGTGCAGGTAGGGGCGGCCGGCGGTGGTGAGGTAGGCGGCGGCGAGACCTGCCCGGGCCAGGTCCCCGGTGCCGCCCGCCGCTCGCCGGGGCCGGGCCACCGCGTGGCTCAGGACGAGGACCGTGGCGAGGGCGCCCAGGGGAGCGGTGGTGGACCCGCCTCGGGTCTCGTGCCGGGAGACGGAGGTGACGGCGAGGGTGTGGGCGCCGACGGCCAGGGCGGAGGGCAGCGCGGAAGCCACCGCGCCCGGGCCACCGTGGACGCTCCAAGCCTCGGTGCCGTCGCCGACGCGGTTCGCGGGAGCCGTGGCCGTGGCGGTCGCGCCGAGGAGGAGGTCCAGGGCGCGGGCCGTGGCCATGGCGGTGGGACCGGCCTTGGTGTGCTTGAGGGACAGGTCGTAGGCCCAGACCGTGCCGGCGAGGGCGGTGGCCACCGTCAGGGCGGGGCGGCCCGCCCGGGCGGCCAGGCCCAGGCCCGCCGCCGTGAGGGCCCCGGCGGCCGTGAGCGCGGCGACGGGGGAGACGCGGCCGGACGGGACGGGCCGGTGGGGCCGGTCCACGGCGTCCTCGGCGCGGTCGGCCCAGTCGTTCAGGGCCATGCCCGCCTCGTACAGGCAGAGGGAGGAGGTGAGAGCGAGGACGGTTCCCCGGCGGGGGCGCGGGCCGGTCGCGGCGGCACCGGCGAGGGCGTCGCCCGGGACGGTGAACAGGGCGGGCAGGCGGAGGAGTTCGGCCCAGGCGCGGGTGTCTGGGCGGAGATTCGGGCGGAGGGTCGGCACGCGTCACTCACCCCGTTCCCGGAGGCGGGCGGCGAAGGCGACCAGGGCGGCGTACTGGTCGGCGAGGCCGGAGGGGGCGCCGGGGTCGGGGTCCTTGAAGTAGAAGGCGAGTTCCGGGCGGGGGCCGGTGAGGCCGCGCTCGTGGGCGCGGGAGAGGAGGCGGGCCAGGTCGAGGACCAAGGGGGCGGCGAGGGCGGAGTCGCAGCCCTGCCAGGTGGTCTGGAGCGTCATGCGGGTGCCGAGGAAGCCCTCGAAGGCGATGTGGTCCCAGGCGGTCTTCCAGTCGCCGAGGGCGGGCACGTCGTCGATGTGGACCTCGCCCTCGGGAACGGCGCCGAGGGTGTCGGCGAGCACGCGTTCCTTGCCCGCGTTCTTGGCGGCGGCCGCGCGCGGGTCGGCGAGGGCGGCGCCGTCGCCTCCGCCGAGGAGGTTGGTGCCGGACCAGGCGCGGACCACCAGGGCCCGATGGGCGAACATCGGGCCGAGCACGGAGCGCAGCAGGGTCTGGCCCGTCTTGCCGTCCCGCCCCGCGTGGGGCAGGCCGCCGGAGGCGGCGAGGCGGGCCAGGGCCGGGTGGTGGAGACCGGTGGAGGGGGTGAAGTTCACGTAGGAGCAGCCGGCGCGCAGGGCAGCCGCCGCGTACAGGGAGCTGGCGGGCAGCCTCCCTCCGGCCCCCGCCTCCGCACCGGAGGCCGCACCCCGACCGGGCTCACCGGGCTCACCGGGCACCGAGGGCTCACCGGGCACTGGGGGCTCACCGGGCGCTGGCGGCTCCGCGGACTCCCCCGGCTCCCTTGCCGGGCCGGAGCCTGCCCCCGGAGGGAGTGGTCCGGCCGCGTCGGAGGGGGCGGACGCCGGGGCCGGTTCCGTGGAGGCCACGTTCACGACGACCGCCCGGGTGAGGCCCCGGCGGCGGAGGAAGTCCAGGAGATCGGAGGTGAAGGCGGTGATGAGGTCCTCGTCGGTGCGGGTGTCGCCGGGGTGGGGGCCGCCGGGGCGGATCTCGGCGTCGGCGGCGAGGAGTTCGGCGCGGACGGCCAGGGGGAGGTCGTGGGGCAGGACTCCCCCGGCGGCGAGCTGTTCGGCGCGCTTGGGGAGCGGGCACTCCACGACGTCGTGGCCGCCGAAGACGAGCGCGGACAGGGCGGGCAGCCCGGCGCCGGCGAAGGCCGGGGTCTCCGTGGCCATGCCGGTGGGCGGGTGCAGGCCCGCCGCCATCGCCGCGCAGCCCGCGACGGCCGTCGTCGCGACCGACCCCCGGGCGCCGATCAGCCACACCCCGACGCGGTCCGCGGTAGCAGTACTGGACACGGCTGCCTCCTGTCCGCGCGCACGGGTCGTGCGCGCACTCGCTCGGTCCTCACCCGTCACCCGTGCCTCGCGGTGCGGGCGGGACGGTGACAAGACGGTGGGCGGAGGTCCGGCGTCCTCCGCCCACCGCCGTCTATCGGGCGCCGGCCCCTTCGGCCCGGGCCGCGCCCCCGCTTCCGGCCGCGTGGCGCCCGTGCACCACGAGGCCACCGCCGGCCGCGGGACCGCCCTGCGCCACCGGACCGCCCTCAACCGCAGGGCCGCCGCCAGCCGCGAGACCGCCGTGAGCCGCGAGGCTGCCGTCAGCCACCGGGCCACCACCAGCCACGAGGCCATCACCAGCCACGAGGCCGCCGCCAGCCGCGAGACCGCCGCCAGCCGCGAAGCCGCCGCCAGCCGTGGGTGCAGGACGGGCACCGGTCCGCGGGGCGGTGGTGGTGGGGGCCGGTTCCGCCCCGGTTCGGACCGGGGGCAGGGCCCGCAGTCGGATGTCGCGGAACGCGACCTCGTCGTCGGCGCCGTGGTTCTGGATGCCGATGTGGCCGTCGCGCAGGCTCCGTGCGGGGTCCGTGTTGGTGAAGTCGTTGATCAGGACGCCGTTGAGCCACAGGCGCAGGCGCTCGCCCTCGACGCGGATCTCGTAGGTGTTCCACTCCCCCGGCGGGTTCAGCGCGCGGTCGCGGGCCGCGAGGTCGGCGGACTGGAAGCCGTAGACGGAGCCGGTGGTCTTCTCCGGGACGTCGGTGGCGTCGATCTGGATCTCGTAGCCGTGGTGCACGGCCGACCAGGGGTCGTCGGAGGGCGGGAAGCCCACGAAGACCCCGGAGTTGTCGTCCTTGTCGGCGCCGCTCATCCGCCAGTCGAGCTTGAGCGAGTACGAGCCGAAGGACCGGTCCGCGTACCAGAGCAGGCCCATGCCGCCGACCGAGGTGAGGGTGCCGTCGTCCTTCAGGGCGAAGGAGCCGGGCCCGGCCTGTTTCCACTGCGCCAGGGAGGCCTCGCTGCCGTCGAAGAGGGGGGTGTGGCCCCGTTCGGGGCGGCAGTCGGCGTGGGCGGCGCCGGTGGCGTAGCGGATGCCGCCGAGCAGGTGCTGCCGGAAGGCGGGCTCGGCGTACGACTCCTTGGTGTGGCCGCCGCCGGTGTAGAACGACCGCCCGGCCGTGCCCGCGACGGACGCCTGGCACCAGGCGATGGGGTGGTCGCCGCCCATCGTGCCGCCGCTGTACGACGACTCGTCGAGGGAGGCGAGCACCCGGGCCCGTTCGCGCGGGTTGGCGCGGTAGTCGTACCACTCGTCGGTGCGGTGCCAGTCGGTGCCGAGGTGGGCGGTGGCCGGGTGGGCGTGGTCCTCGACCGTGATCCTGGCGCGCTGGACCGCGGGGTGGGACCGGAAGTAGGCGCCCGCGAGGGCACCGTAGAAGGGCCAGTCGTACTCGGTGTCGGCCGCCGCGTGGACGCCGACGTAGCCGCCGCCCGCGCGGATGTACTGCTCGAAGGCACCCTGTTGCTGGGGGTTCAGGACGTCGCCGGTGGTGGAGAGCCAGACGACGGCGTCGTAGCGGGCGAGGTTCTTGCGGGTGAAGGCCGCGGCGTTCTCCGTCGCGTCGACGGTGAAGCCGTGGGCGGCGCCCAGGGCCCTGACGGCGGCGACGCCGTCCGGGATCGAGTCGTGGCGGAAGCCGGCGGTCTTGGAGAAGACCAGGACGCGTTCGCCGTCCTTGCCGGGTCCCGTCCGGTCCGGCCCCGGATCGGAGGACGCCGACCCCGACGCGCACCCGATCAGCAGGGTGGCGGCCGCCGTGGCGACGGCGAGCCGTGCGCGTGCGCGCATCACGGTGCCTCCCTCTCAGCTCGTGGTGAAGGTGAAGTCGTCGACGTCGTACAGCGCGCCCGTGCCCGTGCCCTTGAAGACGAGGTAGAGCGTCGTGGTGGAGGCCGGTGCGCCCGTGAGGGCCGTGCTGACGTCGGTGTACGTCTCCCAGGAGCCGGTCGGGGTGACCTGGGCGCTGCCGAGCAGCGTCCCGTCGGGCGCGCCCGCGCGGACCTCCAGGGTGCCGCCGGAGCCGGCCGAGGCGACGCGCGCGGTCAGCTTGGTGGCGTTGTTCAGGAGGTAGGGCGTGAAGGAGATCCAGTCGCCGTGGTGGATGTCGCCGACCGTCCTGCCGCCGTGGGCCGGGGTGTGGCTGACGACGCGCACGCCCTGGGAGCCGCCGTGGTGCTCGGCCTGGCGGAGCCTGGTCTGGGTGATGTTCTGGTCGTGGGTGGTCAGCGGGGGCTGGCTGTTCGCGCCCTGGTCGGTGTACTCGGCGTCGAAGACCCCGAAGATGTTGGCGTTCGGGTCGTGCTCGCTGTCCGCGGAGGTCTGCAGGGTGCCTTCGCAGCCGGTGGCGGAGGTGACGGGGTGGCCGTGGCTGTCGTGGCCGAGGATGTGGGTGACCTTGACCTTGGAGCAGTCGACGGGCCCGTCCTCCGGGTCGGTCACCGTCACCTTGAAGGGCACCTTGTCGCCGAAGGTGAAGAGTTGCCCGTTGCCGGGGAGCTGGAGTTCCACGGTCGGCGCGGTGTTGCCGACGGTGACGTGCGCGCCGGCGGTGCCGGTGCGGCCCGAGGGGTCCTTGGCGGTGACGGTGGCGGTGTAGGTGCCGTTCTTGTCGTACGTGTGCGTGGGGTTCTGCTCGGTGGAGGTGGTGCCGTCGCCGAAGTCCCACGCGTACGTCAGGGTGTCGCCGTCGGCGTCCGTCGCCTTGGCGGTGAACTGGGTTCTCAGCGGGGCCTGGCCGCTGGTCACCGAGGCGGCGGCCTCCACGACGGGCGAGTGGCCGCCGGTGGCGTTCTCGATGCGGTAGAGGGCGGAGTTCTCGTCGCCGTTGAAGAAGCCGGTGCCGTAGTCGAGGACGTACAGGGCGCCGTCCGGGCCGAACTCCATGTCCATCACCTGGGTGCCCTTCCAGGGAAAGGCGTTGATGGACGTCACGGTACCGTCGCCGCCGTGCTCGATGCGCTTGATCCAGCGCCGTCCGAACTCCCCCGCGAAGAAGTCCCCGTCGTACGCCTGCGGGAACTTGACCGGCGAGTCCAGGTTCGCGTCGTAGCGGTACACCGGGCCGCCCATCGGGGACTCCGAGCCGGTGCCGAACTCCGGTACCGAGCCGCCGTCGTACGGGATCCACGCGGGCTGCGCGGGCGGCAGGGCCGTCAGGCCGGTGTTGCGCGGCGACTCGTTCCGCGGTGCGGCGCAGTTGAAGGCCGCGCCGGAGGTGCCGGTGGCGAAGTCGTGGTCGACGTAGGCGTCGTTCTTGCCGGTGCAGTACGGCCAGCCGTAGTTGCCGGGCTTGGTGACGCGGGTGAACTCGACCTGTCCGGCCGGTCCGCGCTTCGGGTCGGCGGTGCCGGCGTCGGGGCCGTAGTCACCGACGTAGACGATGCCGGTGGGCTTGTCGACGCTCATCCGGAACGGGTTGCGGAAGCCCATCGCGTAGATCTCGGGGCGGGTCTTCCTGCTGCCGTTGGCGAAGAGGTTGCCGCGGGGTATGGAGTACGAGCCGTCGCTCCTGACCTTGATGCGGAGGATCTTGCCGCGCAGGTCGTTGGTGTTGGCGGAGGTGCGTTGGGCGTCGTACGCGGGGTTGCGGGCCGGGCGTTCGTCGATGGGGGTGTAGCCGTCGGAGGCGAAGGGGTTGGAGTCGTCGCCCGTCGACAGGTACAGGTTGCCCTGCCTGTCGAAGTCGATGTCGCCGCCGACGTGGCAGCAGATGCCGCGGCTCGCGGGGACGTCGAGGACCTTCTTCTCACTGGCCGTGTCCAGCGTGCCGTCGGCCTTGAGCACGAAGCGGGACAGGCGGTTGACGCCGTCGAACTTCGCGAAGTCCGCCGCCGTGCCCTCGTTGGGCGCGTCGCCCGGCGGGGTGGACAGGGGCGGGGCGTAGTAGAGGTAGACGGCCCGGTTCTTGCGGAAGCCCGGGTCGATGGCGATGCCTTGCAGGCCCTCTTCGTCGTGCGTGTAGACCGGGATCTTGCCCGCGACCCTCGTCACGCCCGCGGCGTCGGTGCGGCGGACCGTGCCGTCGCGGGAGGTGTGCAGGACCGAGCGGTCGGGGAGGACGGCGAGCGTCATGGGCTCGCCCGTCTCCGGCTCGCCCTTGGCGAGCGTGACCTGCTGGAAGTCCTCCGCGCGCGGCTGCGGGGCAGGGGCGGCGGGTTGGGCCGAGCTGGGCGGGGTGACGAGGGTGAGCGTGGCGGCGGTGAGGAGCGAGCCGGTGAGCAGGGCCAGGGGCTTGCGGGTTCTCGGGCGCGGTCTGTGCACGGGGTCCTCCGGTGGGGGACGGTGGTGCCGGTGGGTGCGGGCGCCCGGGGTGCGCCGTCACCCCGGGAGGGTTATGTCCTGTACACATCAGGGACGGTAGCCATGTTTGTCCGTGACGGGTAGTCCTTGCGCGGGAGGTGTGTGCGGCTTCTTCCTTGGGCGGGACAAAGTCGGCGGGGCCGGTCCCTCGCGGGGCGCCCCAGACCCGCCCCTTTCCCGGAACCAGGGGCTCCGCCCCCTGGACCCCCTTTTTTCGGCGCTCCGCGCCTCGTCCTCAAACGCCGGACAGGCTGGAACTCTCCGCCGAGCGCGGCCGCCCCGCGCGAGTGCGGCCCTAGCGGGCGAACGCCGCGTCGAAGGAGGCCGTGGGTGGGTCGAAGTCGTAGGCCTTGAGGCGGCGCAGGGCCTCGGGGGCGCCTTGGAGGCGGTCCATGCCCGCGTCCTCCCACTCCACCGACACGGGACCCTCGTAGGCGATGGAGCGCAGCATGCGGAAGACGTCCTCCCAGGGGACGTCCCCGTGGCCCGCCGAGACGAAGTCCCAGCCCCGCCGGGGATCGCCCCACGGCAGGTGGGAGCCGAGGCGGCCGTTGCGGCCGTCCAGGCGGCGGCGGGCCTCCTTGCAGTCGACGTGGTAGATCCGGTCGCGGAAGTCCCAGAGGAAGCCGACCGGGTCCAGGTCCTGCCAGACGAAGTGGGAGGGGTCGAAGTTGAGCCCGAAGGCCGGCCGGTGGCCGACGGCGGCCAGGGCCTTGTGCGTCGTCCAGTAGTCGTACGCGATCTCGCTCGGGTGCACCTCGTGCGCGAAGCGGACGCCCTGCGCGTCGAACACGTCGAGGACCGGGTTCCAGCGCTCGGCGAAGTCCTCGTAGCCGCGTTCGATCATCGACTCGGGCGCGGGCGGGAACATCGCCACCAGGTGCCAGATCGCGGAGCCGGTGAAGCCGACCACCGTGGTGACCCCGAAGGCCGCGGCGGCGCGCGCCGTGTCGGCCATCTCGGCGGCGGCCCGGCGGCGTACGCCCTCCGCGTCGCCGTCGCCCCAGATCCGGGCGGGCAGGATCGCGCGGTGGCGCTCGTCGATGATGGCGTCGCACACCGCCTGGCCGACGAGGTGGTTGGAGATCGCCCAGCACCTGAGGCCGTACTTGTCGAGCAGCGCGTGGCGGCCCGCGACGTACGCCGGGTCGGCGAGGGCCTTGTCGACCTCGAAGTGATCGCCCCAGCAGGCGAGTTCCAGGCCGTCGTAGCCGAAGTCGCGGGCCAGGGAGCAGACCTCCTCCAGGGGCAGGTCGGCCCACTGGCCGGTGAAGAGCGTGAACGGGCGGGGCATGGCGGGTCCCTTCGGAGTCGTCGGCCGCGGCGGGCCGCGGGCCGGGAACGGGCTCGGGCCACGAGCGGGCTCAGGCCACGACCGGGGTGTACACGGAGTTCTTGGCCGCGCTCTCCTCCACCGCGGCCAGCACCCGCTGCACCGCGAGCCCGTCGGCGAAGGAGGGCTCGGGCGTGGTGCCGGTGGCGACGGCGTGCAGCAGGTCGCGGGCCTGGTGCACGAAGGAGTGCTCGTAGCCGAGGCCGTGGCCGGGCGGCCACCAGGCGTCCACGTAGGGGTGGTCGGGCTCGGTGACGAGGATGCGGCGGAAGCCGGCCGAGGCGGCGGGCGCGGTGTGGTCGTGGAAGGAGAGTTCGTTCAGGCGTTCCAGGTCGAAGGCCAGGGAGCCGTCGGAGCCGTTGAGTTCGAGGCGCAGGGCGTTCTTGCGGCCCGCCGCGAACCGCGTGGCCTCGAAGGTGGCGAGGGCCCCGGAGGGGAACCGCGCGGTGAACACGGCCGCGTCGTCGACCGTGACCTGACCGACCGCCCCGCGCGTACGGGAACCGGAACTGGTGCCGGTACCGGCACCCCCTCCCCCGGCTCCGGCCCCGGCTCCCCCGGCTCCGGCCCCGGCTCCCCCGGCTCCGGCGCCCGCACCGCCCGCCGCGCCCAGGCCGCCGGGAGCGCCCGCGCCCCAGCCACCGGCGAGCGGCCGCTCCCGTACGAACGTCTCGGTCAACGCGGAGACGCCCGCGACGGCCTCACCCGTCAGGTACTGCGCGAGGTCCACGATGTGCGCGCCGAGGTCGCCGAGGGCGCCCGAGCCCGCCCGGTCCTTCCGCAGTCGCCACGTCAGCGGCGCGCCGGGGTCGACCAGCCAGTCCTGGAGGTACGTGAACCGCGCGTGCCGCAGCGCGCCGAGGCGGCCCTCGGCGACGAGGCGGCGGGCCAGCGCCAGCGCGGGCACGCGGCGGTAGTTGAAGCCGACCATCGCCACCTGACCCCGCGCGCGGGCCCGTTCGGCGGCGGCGGCCATGGCCTCGGCCTCCTCGACGGTGTTGGCGAGCGGCTTCTCGCACAGCACGTGCTTGCCCGCCTCCAGCGCGGCGATCGCGATCTCCGCGTGGCTGTCGCCGGGCGTGCAGATGTCGACGAGGCCGACGTCGTCCCGGGCGACGAGGGCACGCCAGTCGGTCTCGGCGGCCGCCCAGCCGAGCCGCTCGGCGTCGGCGCGCACGGCGGCGCCGTCGCGGCCGCAGACCGCCGCGAGGCGCGGGTCCTCCGGCAGGTCGAAGACGTGCCCCACGGTCCGCCAGCCCTGGGAGTGGGCGGCGCCCATGAAGGCGTAGCCGACCATGCCCACGCCGACGTGGCGCCGCGCGGCACCCGGTCCGGACGCCGCCGCAGTACCCGGGCCGGGCGCCGCCGCGGTACCCGGGCCGGGCGCCGGCCCGGCCCCGGACACCGGCCCCGACACCGGCCCCGCCCCCGGCCCCGCCCCCGCCCCGGACACCGGCCCGGCCCCGGAAGCGGCCTCGTGCTCCGTCTCACTCATGCGGTAACTCCTCCTGGTCGGCGCGGCGTCCGCTGCGCGGGGCGGTGGGCCGCCTCACTTGAAGCCGGTGGACATGTACTGGTCGACGTTGTCCTTGTCGACGACGGCCGAGTAGAGCGTGATGGAGGCCGGGATCTCGAACTCGGCCATGCCGCCGATGCCCTTGCCCTGGCCGAGCGCGCGGGCCAGGTCGATCGCGGACGCGGCCATCGTCGGCGGGTACAGGACGGTGGCCTTCAGCACGCCCCGGTCGGCCTTGATCTCCTGGAACGCGGAGAGCGCGCCCGCGCCGCCGACCATCAGGAAGTCGTCGCGCCCGGCCTGCTTGACGGCGCGCAGGGCGCCGACCCCCTGGTCGTCGTCGTGGTTCCACAGGGCGTCGAAGTCCTTCTGCGCCTGGAGGAGCTGCGACATCTTCGCCTGGCCGGACTCGACGGTGAACTCGGCAGCCTGGCGGGCGACCTTCTTGATGTTCGGGTAGTTCTTCAGGGCGTCGTCGAAGCCCTTCGTCCGCTGCTTCGTGAGCTCCAGGTTGTCGAGCCCGGCGAGCTCGACGACCCGGGCGTTCCCCTTGTCCTTCAGCTTCTCGCCGATGTAGTGCCCGGCGCTGAGGCCCATGCCGTAGTTGTCGCCGCCGATCCAGCAGCGGTAGGCCTGCGCGGTGGCGAAGATCCGGTCGAGGTTGACCACGGGGATCCCGGCCTTCATGGCCTTCAGGCCGACCTGGGTGAGGGCCTTGCCGTCGGCGGGCAGGACGACGAGGACGTCGACCTTCTTGTTGATGAGGGTCTCCACCTGGCCGATCTGGGCGGCGGTGTCGTTGGAGCCCTCGGTGGACTCCAGGGTGACGTCCTGGTACTTCTCCGCCCGCCGCTTGGCGTTGTCGTTGATGGCGTTCAGCCACCCGTGGTCGGCCTGCGGCCCGGCGAAGCCGATGGTCACCTCCTTGCCCGGCTTGTCGTCGGCGACGGCCTGGCCGTTGTCGGCCGGGCCGTCGTCGGAGTCCTTCGGCTCGTTGCTGGTGCAGCCCGTCAGGACGGCGCCCGCGGACACGGCGGCCGCGCCCATGAGCAGTCCTCTGCGGCTCGTGATCGGTGGCATGGCGGTGACCCCTTACGTGGTGGAGGCCCGGCGCTGGACCAGGACGGCGGCGACGATGATCGCGCCCTTGGCGATCTGCTGGACGGCGGTCTCCAGGTTGTTGAGCGCGAAGATGTTGGTGATCGTGGTGAAGATCAGCACGCCGAGCACGGCGCCGGTGATGGTGCCGCGCCCGCCGCTGAGCAGGGTGCCGCCGATGATCGCGGCGGCGATGGCGTCGAGTTCGTACAGGTTGCCGTTGGTGTTCTGGCCGGAGCCGGACAGGACCACGAGCAGGAAGGCCGCGATGCCGCAGCACAGGCCGGACAGCAGATAGAGGTAGAGCCGCTGCCGGCGTACGTCGATGCCGGCCAGGCGGGCCGCTTCCGCGTTGCCGCCGACCGCGACCGAGCGGCGGCCGAAGGTGGTGCGGTTGAGCAGCAGCCAGCCGACGACGGTCACCGCGGCGAAGACCAGGACGAGGGGCGGTACGCCGAGGACGTACGCGTCGCGTTCGCCGAGTCTGAGGACGCCGTCCACGGTGACCATCTGGGTCTTGCCGTCGGTGATCTCCAGGGCGAGGCCGCGGCCCGACGCCAGCATGGCGAGCGTCGCGATGAACGGCACCATGCCGCCGTACGCGATGAGCAGGCCGTTGACGAGCCCGCAGCCGAGGCCGACGACGACGGCGGTGAAGAGGATGCCGGCGAAGCCGTACTCCTGGGTGGCGACCGTCGTCGCCCACACCGACGCGAGCGCGACGATCGCGCCGACGGACAGGTCGATGCCGCCGGAGATGATGACGAAGGTCATGCCGACGGTGACGACGCCGATGACGGACGCCTGGGTGAGGATGAGCTGGAGGTTGTCGGTGTCGAGGAACGCGTCGGGCTGGGTGACGCCGCCGATCACCGCGAGGGCGGCGAGGACGCCGAGCAGGGACAGGGTGCGCAGGTCGGCACGGGCGGCGAGGGCCCGCCAGGGGCCGGCCGCGCCGTCCGGCGGCGGGCTCTTCTCGGTCACGGGCCGGGCGGGCGATGCGGGCTGCGTCATGGCGCCGGGCTCCCTTCGGTGGTGACGGTGTCTTCCGGTGCGCCGGGAGTGCTGCCGGACCCGCGGTTCGCGCCGGTGCCGCCGGTGCCGCCGGTGCCGCCGGGCCCACGGGGGCCACTGGATCCACCAGCCCCTCCGGCTCCTCCAGCCCCACCGGCTCCTCCGGCCCCACCGGCCCGCCCCGACCCCAGGACCAGGTCCAGCACCCGGGGTTCGTCGAGTTCGTCCGCGCGGGCCGTGTGGACGACGTGGCCCTCGCGGAGTACGAGGACGCGGTCCGCGAGGCCGAGGACCTCGGGCACCTCGCTGGAGACGAGCAGCACGGCGAGGCCCTGGTCGGCGAGGCCGCGTACGACGGCGTACAGCTCCGCGCGGGCGCCGACGTCGACGCCGCGCGTCGGCTCGTCGAGCAGCAGCACCCGGCAGCCGCGCAGCAGCCACCGGGCGAGCACGGCCTTCTGCTGGTTGCCGCCGGACAGGGTGCGTACGGGTACGGACGGGTTGTCGGGCCGGAGCGACAGCTCCCGGGTGGCGGCGCGGGCGGCGGCGCGCTCCGCGCCCCGGTCCAGCCAGCCGCCGCGCGAGAAGCGGGACATGGAGGACACCGACACGTTGCGCGTCACGGACTCCAGCATCAGCAGGGCCTGGGCCTTGCGTTCCTCGGGGGCGAGGCCCAGCCCGGCGCGCACGGCCGCGCGGACGCTGCCCGGCCGCAGCGGCCTGCCGTCGACGCGGACATGTCCGGCGGCGGGCCTGCGCGCGCCGTAGACGGTCTCCAGGATCTCCGAGCGCCCGGAGCCGACGAGCCCGGCGAGTCCGACGATCTCGCCGGGGCGCAGTTCCAGGTCGAGGGGCGCGAACTCGCCGTGGCGGGCGAGGCCGTGGACGGTGAGGACGGGCTCGGGCGGCGCTCCGGGGCGGTCGGCGGGCGCGCGCTCCGGGAAGACGTACTCGACGGTGCGGCCCGTCATCAGCGCGACGATCTCGCGCGTGGGCGTCTGCTTCGCGGGCAGCCCGACGGCGACGGCACGGCCGTCCTTCAGGACGGTGACGCGGTCCCCGATGCGGCGGATCTCCTCGAGCCGGTGCGAGATGTAGACGACGGCGACGCCCTCGGCCGTGAGGTCGCCGATGACGCGGAAGAGGTTGTCGACCTCGTCGGGGTCGAGCGCGGCGGACGGCTCGTCCATGACGATGAGGCGTACGTCGTGGGAGAGCGCGCGGGCCATGGACACGATCTGCTGCTGCGCGGCGGACAGGTCGCCCACCAGCCGCCCCGGGTCGATCTCCGCGTGGCCGAGCCGGGTGAGCAGCGCGGCGGTGGCAGCCCGGGCCCGGCCGGGCCGGACCACGAAACCGGCGGCGGTCGGCTCGTGCCCGAGGAAGACGTTCTCGGCGACGGACAGGTGTTCCACCAGGTCGAGTTCCTGGTAGATGGTGGCGATGCCGAGGCGCATCGCGGCGATCGGCGAGCGCGGCGCGACGTGTTCGCCGCGCCAGGCGATGGTGCCGCCGTCGGGCTGGTGGGCCCCGGCGAGGACCTTGATGAGGGTGGACTTGCCCGCGCCGTTCTGGCCGAGCAGGCAGTGCACCTCACCGGCCTGTACGTGCAGGTCCACGCCGTCGAGCGCGCGGACGCCGGGGAACGACTTGGTGATGCCGGACATGCGGAGCAGCGGTGGTTCTGGTGCCATGACGGTTCCCTCGCGCGGGTGCGGCCGGTTTCAGGGCAGAGCAGGGTGAGCGCCGTGTGCGTCGTACGTGCTGCGTGCGTCGTAGGTACCGCGTGTGTCGTGCGTGCCGGGTGTGGGTCGGGCGTGCTGTATGCGTCGTACGTGTCGGGTGCGTCGTACGTGCTGCGCGCGTCGTACGTGTCGGGTGTGTGCCGTGCGTGCTGTGTACGTCGTACGTGCTTGTGCGTCGTCGTACGTGCCGGGTGGGGCGTGCGGGAGGAGCCGGGGGGGCCGGTCGTCGCGGGCCGGTCAGGCCGGGGAGAACAGGTGGTCGCTGATGAGCCGGGCGCCGCCGATGACTCCGGCGGCGGGGCCGAGCTCGCCGAGGACGATGGGGAGGTTGCCGGTCGCGAGGGGCAGCGACTGGCGGTAGACCTGGGTGCGGATCGCGGCGAGCAGGGTGTGTCCGAGGCCCGTGACGCCGCCGCCGATCACCACGAGGCCCGGGTTGAAGAAGCTGACGAGGCCCGCGATGACCTGGCCCGTGCGGGTGCCGCCGACGCGGATCAGGTCGAGCGCGGTGGGGTCGCCGGCGGCGGCCGCCGCGGCGACGTCGGCGGCCGTGAGCGTCCCGGCCGCCTCCAGGCGGGCGGCGAGCTCGGGCGAACGGCCCTGCTGGGCGGCCTCCTTCGCGTCACGGGCGAGCGCCGCGCCGCTGAAGTAGGCCTCCAGGCAGCCCCGGTTGCCGCAGGCACAGGGGCGTCCGTCGGGCTCGGACTGGATGTGCCCGATGTCGCCCGCGCTGCCGGTCGTGCCCCGGTACACCTCGCCGCCGACGACGATGCCGCAGCCGATGCCGGTGCCGATCTTCACGCACAGGAAGTCGCCCACGGAGCGGGCGACGCCCGCGTGCTGCTCCCCCGTCGCCATCAGGTTCACGTCGTTGTCGACCATGACCGGGCAGCCGAGCTCCTGGCTGAGCGCCTCCCGTACGGGGAAGCCGTCCCAGCCCGGCATGATCGGCGGGGCGACGGGGACGCCCTCGGGGAAGCGGACGGGCCCCGGCACGCCGATGCCCGCCCCGTCGAAGCCCTCGGCGAGCCCCGAGTCGCGCAACTTCGCGGCCATGGCGAGGACTTGCTCGAAGACCGCGACCGGGCCCTCCCGGACGTCCATGGGCTGGTTGAGGTGGCCGAGGACCTCCAGCTCGGCGTTGGTGACGGCGACGTCCACGGAGGTGGCGCCGATGTCCACGCCGAGGAAGCGGAGGTTCGGGGCGAGGCGGATGTTGTGGGAGCGGCGGCCGCCGCGGGAGGCGGCGAGGCCGTCGGCGACCACGAGGCCGGTCTCCAGGAGCCGGTCCACCTCCACGGCCAGCTTGGACCGCGACAGGTCGACCTGGTCGCCGAGTTGCGCACGGGAGCTGGGGCCGCCGTCACGCAACAGGCGCAGCAGCCGCGCCTGGTGCGCGTTGGCGGGTCGAGCCGTCATACGTCTCACGCGCCCCTCCCCGCCTCATCGGCCTTGACCCTCGTACGCGTTGGGCTTTCGAGGGGAACGTAGCAGCGGGTGTCCGGCCTGGGAAGCACTTGCGCCCGAATAGCCGCCGACTTTCTCCTCGGGCAGGACAAAGCCTCTCGCCTTTCGGCCACCCGAGGGCCCGCCACCGTCATGAGGGACGCCGCCCGTCACGGGGCCCGCCGCCGTCACGGGGCCCGCCACCGTCACGGGCACCGCACCACCTGTCCCGCGTACGACAGGTTCCCGCCGAAGCCGAACAGCAGCACCGGGGCGCCCGTGGCGATCTCGCCCCGCTCCACCAGCTTGGACAGAGCGATGGGCACGGACGCCGCCGAGGTGTTGCCCGAGTCCACCACGTCCCGGGCCACGACCGCGTTCACGGCGCCGATGCGCTCGGCGAGCGGTTCGACGATGCGCAGGTTGGCCTGGTGCAGCACGACCGCCGCCAGGTCGGCGGGGGCGAGCCCGGCCCGCTCGCAGGCGGCGCGGGCCAGCGGCGGAAGCTGGGTGGTCGCCCAGCGGTAGACGCTCTGGCCCTCCTGTGCGAACCGCGCAGGCTCCCCCTCGATGCGCACCGCCCGCCCCATCCCGGGCACCGAGCCCCACAGCACCGGCCCGACGCCGGGCTGCTCGTCCGGGCCGCACGCCTCCACCACGGCCGCGCCCGCCCCGTCGCCGACCAGGACGCACGTGGTGCGGTCGGTCCAGTCGGTGACGGCGGACATCTTGTCGGCCCCGACGACCAGCGCCCGGGTGGCGGCGCCGGCCCGCACGGCGTGGTCGGCGGTGGCCAGGGCGTGCGTGAAGCCCGCGCAGACGACGTTGACGTCCAGCGCGGCGGGCGAGGGCACGCCGAGGCGGGCGGCGACGCGGGCGGCCATGTTCGGCGAGCGGTCCACCGCGGTGGACGTGGCGACGACGACCAGGTCCACGGCGGCGGGGGCCTGCCCGGCGGCCGCGAGGGCCTTGGCGGCGGCGTGCGCGGCGAGCTCGTCGACCGGCTCCTCGGGGCCCGCGATGTGCCGGGTGCGGATGCCGACCCGGGACCTGATCCACTCGTCACTGGTGTCGACCATGCCCGCCAGCTCGTCGTTGGTCAGTACCTTGGCGGGCTGGTAGTGGCCGACGGCGGTGATGCGTGAGCCGGGCATGTGCGGGTCCCCTCGTGGTGCCGGATGTGCGGGACCGTCCAGTCTGCTGAGCGACTCACGGGTACGAGGTGAGGTGAAGCGACAGTATTGGGAGCGGTCGTTTGGATGCTTCTCATCATCGCGTCACCCGGTGACGAGGCGCCTGGTCGCGTGTGCGAGTGCGTACGGGCCGCGGGCCGGGGCACCCTGCACGTGCAGGACAATGAGCGGGCGGAGGTCGCCTCGCGCACGGCCCCGGCCGGTGCCCCGCGCCCTCCGCGCGACCAGGGCCGCTCGGGCCGCCGGCACGTACGGAACACAGAACCGGGACTGATCGACATGGGACGAGTCACGGAGCGCCGCCGCGTCCTCCGCATCCGCGACGGCGTGGTCACCGAGCGGCCGGACACGCTCGTCGCCGAGGAGCCGCTGGAGATCCGCCTGAACGGCAAGCCGCTCGCGATCACCATGCGCACGCCGGGCGACGACTTCGCGCTGGCGGTGGGCTTCCTGGTCAGCGAAGGGGTGCTCGGCGCGGCGGACGAGCTGCGGAACGTCGTGTACTGCGCGGGCGCCACGCGGGACGGCTCCAACACCTACAACGTGGTCGACGTGTCGACCGCCCCGGGCGTGGTGCTGCCGGACATCACGCTGGAGCGCAACGTGTACACGACCTCGTCGTGCGGGCTGTGCGGCAAGGCGAGCCTGGACGCGGTGCGGACGACGGCCCGCTGGGCCATCGACGACGGGGCCCACGGCGCCCACGGCGCGGACGGCGCCGGCCCGCTGCGCCTCACGCCCGAGCTGCTCGCCGGGCTGCCCGACCGGCTGCGCGCCGCCCAGCGCGTGTTCGACCGGACCGGGGGGCTGCACGCGGCCGCGCTCTTCTCGGAGCAGGGCGAGCTGCTGGACGTGCGCGAGGACGTGGGGCGCCACAATGCCGTCGACAAGCTGGTGGGGCGCGCCCTGCGGGACGGGCGCCTGCCGCTGTCCCGTACCGTCCTCCTCGTGTCCGGGCGGGCCTCCTTCGAGCTGGTCCAGAAGGCCGTGATGGCGGGCGTTCCGGTGCTCGCCGCGGTGTCGGCGCCGTCCTCGCTCGCGGTCGACCTGGCCGCGGAGGCGGGGGTGACGCTGGTGGGGTTCCTTCGCGGGGCGTCGATGAATGTGTACGCGGGGCAGCACCGGGTTGCCCTGCGGGCTGCTGCGGATCGGGGGTAGGCCCTGGTCGGGCCGGGGCTCTTTCTCCCGCCCGCCCGCCCCTTCATCGCGCTCCGCGCTCGTCCTCAAACGCCGGACGGGCTGGAGCGCCCGGTCGCGGCCGTCCCCCCTGTGCCGGTTCATACCTTCGCGCTGGCGCGCTCGTCCTCAAACGCCGGACGGGCTGAAGCGCCCGGTCGCGGCCGTGCCCCCTGTGCCGGTTCATACCTTCGCGCTGGCGCGCTCGTCCTCAAACGCCGGACGGGCTGGAGCGGCCGGTCGCAGCCGTCCTCGAACGCCGGACGGGCTGGAGCGGCCGGTCGCGGCCGTCCTCGAACGCCGGACGGGCTGGATCAGCCCGCGGCGGGGTCCTCTTCTGCCCTCACCACGCGCGTCAGCATGTCCATGAAGTGGTCTCGTTCTTCCTCCTCCAGGGGCGCCAGGAGTTCCTTGTTGGCGCGGTGGGCCGCTCGGGCGCAGTGGCGGAGGGTGCGGTGGCCCTGGGGGGTGATGGTGACGGCGTTCTTGCGGCGGTCCCTGGGGTCCGGGGTGCGCTCGACGAGGCCCGCGTCCTGGAGGTCGTTGAGGACGCCGACCATGTCCTTCGGGTCGAGCGACACGCTGCGGCCCAGCTCCGCCTGGGCGACGGGGCCCAGGTCGGCGACGGCGGCCAGCACCACGTGGTGCCACATCTTCATGCCCTGCTCCGCGAGGGCGTCGGCGACCAGGGCCCGGCCGCGGGCGGCGGCACGGCCGAGGAGCCAGCTCGGCAGGGTGCGGATGGCGGACGGGGCGGGCGGGGTCTCGGGCATGGGGAGAGCGTAGCGAAGAATCGTTGGACTTCCCCATGAACAGGGAGATACCGTTGGGAGCACCAATGGTTTTCCGTGTGGGGAGGCATTCATGCGTCGTGTGCGGTACGACCACCGCGGCAATCCCGGCGTCCTGCGGATCGAGGAGGTGCCCGTGCCCGAGCCGGGCCCCGGCGAGCTGCTCGTACGGGTCGCGGCGGCCGGTGTGACGCTGCCGGTCGTGCGCAAGGTGCGCGAGTCCGCCGGGCCCGTGCCGCTCGGCGGCGAGGTCGCGGGCGAGGTGGCCGCGCTCGGCCCGGGCGTCACCGGCTTCGCCGTGGGCGACCGCGTCACCGGCCTGGTCTTCGGGCACGGCTACGCCGACTACGCGCTCCTGGGCACCGCGATGGCCTCGCCCGTGCCGGACGGCGCGAGCGCGACCGAGGCGGTGGCGCTGGTGCGCAGCGGCCTGGTCGCGTACGGCGCGCTCCAGGCGGCCCGGCCCGCGCCCGGCGAGGCCGCGCTCGTCACGGCCGCGGCGAGCGGGGTGGGCCATCTGGCGGTACAACTCGCCCGGCTCCAGGGCGCCGGGCGCGTCGTGGGCGCCGTGTCGGACCCCGGCAAGGCGGACCTCGTCCGGGGGCTCGGCGCGGACGAGGTGGTCACCTACGACCGGGAGAGCTGGGGCGAGCCGGTCGACTACTGCCTGGACGGGGTGGGCGGCGAGCTGCTGACCCCGGCCCTGGCCGCGCTCGCCCCGGGCGGCCGCCTGGTCGCGTACAGCTCGGGCGGCGGCACCGTACAGGCGTACGACCTGCTGGTCGGCGCCAAGACCGTGACGGGCTTTCACATGAGCCTGGTCGCCCGTCAGCGGCCGCTGGAGTACGAGGCGTGGCGCAAGGAGCTGTGGCGGCTGTTCCAGGAGGGCTCGCTGCGGCTCGCCGTGCACGCCGCGTACGCCCTGGAGGACGCGGCCGCGGCGCACCGGGCCGTGGAGTCCCGTGCCAACCGCGGCAAGGTGGTGCTCGTGCCGTGACCCCGAGCCGACCGGCGCGCACGCCGTCCTGAGAGGCACTCAACAGCCGCCCGCGCACGTCATTCGCACCCGTTGGGAGGGTTGATCGGGAACCGCTCGCCCGTATGGCGTCAGCTTGCCGCACGGTTGTTGTGCGGCCCGAGTGGCCCAAGTAGCGTCGTCGCCCCGCACTTGCTCATGGGATGTCCATATGTCCGGTCGATATGGTCACGACGAAGGGCCCGCAGCATGCCGCCGAGACACCGCGTACGCCCCAGACCTCCCCGGCTCAGCCACTCCCGCTCCCGCCCGCGTGCGACACGGCGCGCCGTCGCCGCGCTGACCACCGCCGCCCTCACCGCGCTCACGCTGCCGTCCGCGCTCAGCGGCGCGACCAGGGCCACGGCCGCGGGGGCGGCGCCCTCCTTCGAGCAGCAGACCCTCTTCAAGGCCTCCCAGGACCCCGGGTACACGTGCTTCCGCATACCGGCCGTCGTGCGGACCACGAAGGGGACGCTGCTCGCCTTCGCCGAGGGCCGCGTCAACGACTGCAGCGACGCGGGCGACATCGACCTGGTGCTCAAGCGCTCCGGCGACGGCGGCCGCACCTGGGGGCCGATGCAGGTCATCAACGAGGGCGCGGGGGACACGCACGGCAACCCGACGCCGATCGTCGACCGCAGGACGGGCCGGATCGTCGTCGCGGAGACGTACAACAAGGGCCGGACGGACGGCCAGAACTGCGCCACGCCGTGCGCCCGCACCCCCTACCTCCAGTACAGCGACGACGACGGCGTGACCTGGTCCAAGCCGCGGGACCTGAGCGACCAGATCCTGCCCGCGCACTGGAACTCCTGGTACGCCACCGGGCCCGTGCACGGCATCCAGCTCACCCGCGGCCGGCACAAGGGCCGCCTGGTCTTCGCGGTGAACGCCGAGACGTGGAACGGCAGCCGGGTCACCGCCAACCACGCCGCGCTCGTCGTCAGCGACGACGGCGGCACCACCTGGCGCATCGGCGCCACCGACACCTACCCCGTCGACGCCGCCGACGGCACGTTCCGGCAGAAGCCGTCGGAGATGACCGTCACCGAGCGGTACGACGGCGCCATCTACGTCAGCGGGCGCGAGCAGGACGGCACCGACCTGGGCCACCGCTCCCACACGATCAGCCGCGACGGCGGCGACAGCTTCGTCGCGCCCTTCCGCCCGCAGCCCGACCTGTACTGCCCGCAGGTGCAGGGCTCGACGCTGCGGATCGGCCAGCGGCTGCTGCTGGCCTGCCCGGCCGACCCGGACCGGCGCAGGACCATGCTCATCCGGTCGTCGTACGACGGCGGCCGCACCTGGGACAGCGTCGACCGCGGCACCGTCGTGACCACCGACTGGTCCGGCTACTCCGACATGGTCCGCGCCGACGCCGCGCACGTGGGCCTGATGTACGAGGGCGGCCCGGTCGACGCCCGGGACGAGATCCGCTTCGCGCGCTTCACCGAGGAGTGGCTGAAGCCGCGGCGCGGGCCCGACCCGACGACACCCGACCGGGCGCCGGGCGCGCGGGACGCCGCTGTCCTCGGCGACGCGGACACCACTGACGGCGTCGCGGGCGGCGCGCTGGAGTTCGACGGCGTCGACGACGCCGTGCGCCTGCCCTACCGGACCCGGCTGCCGCTCGGGACGCGCGACTTCACGGCCTCGCTGTGGTTCCGCCACTCCGCCGCCCGCGGCGAGCAGCCCCTGCTGTGGATGGGGGGCGTGGGCGGCAACCAGCCGCAGGTGTGGCTGCGCGACGAGCCCGCCGAGGACCGCCTCACCGGCCTGATCACCACCCGTGAGGGCAGCGGGCCGCCCCGCTCGGCGTCGCTGAGCGCCCGGGGCGCGTACGACGACGACGAGTGGCATCACGTGGTGCTGCGCCGCGGCGGCGGGCAGCTCAGCCTGTTCGTGGACGGCGAGAAGGCCACCCGGGCGGACGTGCCGGGCTCGGTCAGCCGCACCTCGCCGTTCGGCGTGCACGTCGGCCAACGCGTCGACAGCCGGGCGCACTTCACCGGCGACATCGACGAGGTGCGGGTGCTCGCGCGGGCCCTGTCGGACGACGAGGTGGCCGAGCTGCGCCGCAACCCGGGCGACCGGACCGCTGTGACACGGGACACCGTCCTCCGGCTCCCCATGGACCGCGTGCGTTCGAGGAACTAGCGTCCCGGGCGTGTCCCAAGCCACACGGCCGCACACCGGCCCGCCCGCCACCGACCGGGGGCAGGGCAGCCGCAGTTCCCGTGGACTGTGGCTCGCCCTGCTCCTGGCGCTCGCCTGCGTGGCGGTGCTGCTCACCGTCCTCCCGGACGCCGACGACGGCACGGACGACCGGAAGGACGGCGCCGCGTGCCCGGCGCGCACCGTCGGCTCCTGGCGGGCCGAGCCCCGGCTGAACGACGCGTTCGCGGCGTACGGCGACGACGGGGCCCGCGACGACGACTGGTCCGGCGGCGACGGCAGCCACTCGGTGCGGCTCCCCGACGGGCGGGTGCTGTGGCTGTTCTCCGACACCTTCCTCGGCCGGGTGCACGCGCCGCCCAACCCCGAGGGCAAGCCGCACAAGTGGCGCGACGGCGGCGCGCCGATGGTGCGCAACTCGGGCGTGGTGATGTCGCGCTCGGGCACGCCGGAGCAGACCCTGCCCACGCCGCTGTTCCACGACGCGGGGCCGGGGCAGTGGCGCTGGCCGGTGGCCGCGAAGGTCGAGCCGCGGACGCCCGGCAGCGACGAGGACGTGGTGCGCGTCCTGCTGTGGACCCGTGCCACGGCTCCCAAGCCGTGGATCTTCGGGGTGCCCGCCGCCACCGAGGTCGCCACCCTCACGCTGCCCGACCTCGCCCTGGAGGGCATCACCCAGATCTCCGACCAGCGCGGCGTCGCCGACCCCGAGCGGCGCGTGCTGTACGGCACGACCGCGGTCGACGACGGCGAGTGGACGTACGTCTTCGGCGGCAACGACGCGCAGACCGCCAGGCGGCCCTCCTCGCACGCCTACGTCGCCCGCGTCCCGCAGGGCGCCCTCGGCGACCCCGCGGCCTGGCGCTACTGGGACGGCCGCGACTGGTCGCGGGACGGCGCGAAGGCGCGCTCCGTGCTCGGCAACGGCGACCACAAGGGCGTGGGCAGCGCGTTCACCGTGGTCCGCGACGGCGGCACGTACGTGCTGTTCACGATGGCCGCGGGTGCCAGTGGCCTGACCGACGTGACGTCGTACTGGGCGTGCGCGCCGACCGGGCCCTGGCACGGCCCCGGCGCGGGCTTCGCTCCCCCGCTGCCCCGGGACGCCGCGGCGAACGGGGACACGGCCGCCTACAACCCGCAGGCCCACCCCGCGCTCAGCCGCGACGGGCGGCTCGTGCTCAGCTACGACGTCAACGCGCTCGACGCGGCGGGCACGCCCGGCGGCCAGGCGCTGGTCAACCGGAACGTGGAGCTGTACCGGCCCCGCTTCGTGTCGCTGCGCCTGACCTCGCGGCCCTGACGTCCCCGCCGGGCCCGCGCCCCCCGGCCTCCGGCGGCTCCTGGGCCTCGGGGTCCCGGGAGCGGTGCCGGGCGATGACCGCGCCCACCATGAGCTGCATCTGGTGGAACAGCATCAGCGGCAGCACCGCGAGCGAGGCCTGCGCGCCGAACAGCACGCTGGCCATGGGCAGCCCCGCCGCCAGGGACTTCTTCGACCCGGCGAACTGGATCGCCACCCGGTCCGCGCGGCCGAAGCCGAGCCGCTTCGCGCCGTACCAGGTCACGGTGAGCATCAGCGCGAGCAGCACCGCCTCCACGCCGAGCAGCGCCGCCAGCCGCGCCGGGGTGACCTGGCTCCAGATGCCCCGCACCATGCCCTGGCTGAACGCGGTGTAGACCACCAGCAGGATCGAGCCCCGGTCGACGAGGCTCAGGACCTTCTTGTGCCGGCTGACGAACCCGCCGATCCAGCGGCGCAGGAGCTGACCCGCGAGGAACGGCACGAGGAGCTGGAGCACGATCTTGACGAGCGCGTCGGCGGAGAACCCCCCGCCCTTGTCGCTGAGCAGCCAGGCCACGAGCAGCGGCGTGATGACGACCCCGGCCAGCGAGGAGAAGGAGCCCGCGCAGATGGCCGCGGGCACGTTGCCGCGGGCCAGTGAGGTGAAGGCGATCGACGACTGGATCGTGGAGGGCACCAGCGTCAGGAAGAGGAAGCCGCTGTAGAGCGCGGGCGTCAGGACGTACGGCACGAGCCCCTTGGCGGCGAGGCCGAGCAGCGGGAAGAGCGCGAAGGTGCACAGCAGGACGGTCAGGTGCAGCCGCCAGTGCCGCAGGCCGTCCAGGGCCTCGCGGGTCGACAGGCGCGCGCCGTACAGGAAGAACAGCAGCGCGACGGCCGTGGTGGAGGCGCCGGACGCCACGTCGGCGGCGGTGCCCCGGGCGGGCAGCAGCGCGGCGAGGCCGACGGTGGCGAGCAGCGCCGCGATGAAGGGGTCGACCGGTATCCAGGACGGCCAGGACGGGCGTTTCACGGTGCTCCGGGCTCTCGGGGACGGCGGTGGTGGGGGCCCGCGCGGTGCCGGTGGTGCGGGACGGCGCCCGCGCGCGGCGGCGGTGCGGCGCACGCGGCCTCGCGCGGGGCGAGGGCCGGTACGTGCCGCCCTTCCCATGGTCCTCCTCCCGGAGGCCATCGGGAAAGCCGTACACCGCTCTGACTGTCATCACGTTCCGCGATAGCCTGGTGCCGTGTACGACCCCGGTCAGCTCCGGACCTTCCTCGCCGTGGCGCAGACGCTGAGCTTCACGCAGGCCGCGCGCCGCCTCGGCGTGCGCCAGTCGACGGTCAGCCAGCACGTGCGCCGCCTGGAGGACGCGGCGGGCCGGGCGCTGTTCTCGCGGGACACGCACCGCGTGGAGCTGACCGAGGACGGCGAGGCCATGCTCGGCTTCGCGCGCGGCATCCTGGAGGCGCACGAGCGGGCGGCGGCGCACTTCGCCGGGGCCCGGCTCGGCGGCCGGCTGCGCTTCGGCGCGTCCGAGGACTTCGTCCTGACCCGCCTCACCGACATCCTGGAGTCCTTCCGGCGCGGCCACCCGGAGGTCGACCTGGAGCTCACGGTCGAGCTGTCCGGCACGCTGCACGAGCGCCTGGACGCGGGCAAGCTCGACCTCGTCCTCGCCAAGCGGCGCCCGCGGGACCCGCGCGGCGAGCTGGTCTGGCACGACGGCCTGGTCTGGATCGGCGCGCCCCGACTGCGCCTCGCCGCCGACCGGCCGGTGCCCCTCATCGTGTACCCGCCGCCGGGCATCACCCGCGCGCTGGCCCTGGACGCGCTGGAGCGCGGCGGCCGCCCCTGGCGGATCGCCTGCACCAGCGGCAGCCTGAACGGCCTGGTGGCCGCGGCGCGGGCGGGGCTCGGCGTGATGGCGCACTCCCGCGGCCTGGTCCCGCCGGGCCTGGAGCGCGTGTCGGACCGGGCCGGGCTGCCGGAGCTGGGGTCGGTGGACTTCGTGCTGCGGCACGGGGAGCGCCGCCCCTCGCCCCCGGCCAGGGCGCTCGCGGCGGCGATCCTCGCGGGCGGCGACCGGTTGCAGCGGGGGCGCGGCGGCTGAGCGTGCCGCGTCCGCTCAGCGCCCCGGCCGGTACGTCAGTTGCTTCACCCGGCGCAGGAACGGCGCGGTCTCCACGTGCTGCACGCCGTCGAGGTGCCCGAGCCGGCCGCTCACGTACGCGTACAGGTCCGCCGTGTCCCTGGTGACGGCGGTCGCGACCAGGTTGGAGGGGCCCGCGGTCGCGGCGACGTAGGCGATCGGGCCGTGCCCGGCCAGGGCCTCGCCGACGGCGTCCAGGGCGGCGGGCGCCGCGGTGATCCACAGGGTGGAGCCGCAGCGGTAGCCGAGCGGCTCGGCGGCGTACTCGATGTCGACGAAGACCGCCCCGGACTCGAGCAGGGCCGTCAGGCGGCGCTTGACCGAGGACTCGGAGAGGCCGGTGGCGCGCTGGAGTTCGGGGTAGGTGACCCGGCCGTCGGCTTCGAGGGCGGCGACCAGCGGCTCGTCCTCCGGCGTGATCCGCACCGGCCCCGCGGGCGGGGCGGACCGCCGCGGGGTCAGCGCGGCCACCTGCTCGGGGCTCAGCGGGGCGAGCTTGCCGAGCCAGCCGCGCGGCCCGCCGAAGAAGGTGTGCAGGATCTGGTGGGCGCGGATCTCCACGATGTGCGGGGTGCGCGGCAACTTGCCGAGCAGCAGGTCGTCGTGGTCGCCGGGGGTGCGCGGCCGGGTCATGCAGACGACCTCGGTGCCACCGGACGCCAGGCCCACCCAGAACGTGTCCGGGCGCCGGGCCAGCGCGTCGGCGATGGTCAGGGCGCCGTCCGGGGCGCAGCGCAGGCGCAGTATCCAGTGGTCCTTGCCCATGCGCTCGGCGTTGCGCACGCCCACGACGCGCAGGCCACCCTCGGCGGTGAGGCGGCGGAAGCGGCGCGCGACGGTCTGGTCGGAGACGCCGAGGACCGCGGCGATCCGGCTGAAGGGCGCGCGGCCGTCGGTCTCCAGGGCCTGGAGCAGCCGGATGTCCAGCGCGTCGAAGACCGTGGGGGATTCCATCGCCCGATGCCCCTTCCCTGTCGGATTCCGCCGCCGAGGCGGCGGTGGCCCGCGTCCGGCGCGCGCCCCACGGATCGTACGACGTCGGAAAGCGCCGGGCCGTCACGGGTGGTCCCGGCCGGAGCGAGACCGAGGAGTACGAGATGCGCTCATGGGGGCCGCTGACCGCGGTGTGCCTGGGCACCTTCATGCTGTTGCTGGACGTGACGATCGTGATCGTGGCGCTGCCCGACATGGCGCGGGCCCTGGACGCCTCGCTGAGCGAGCTGCAGTGGGTGATCGACGGCTACGCGCTGGCGCTGGCCGCGCTGCTGCTCGGCGTCGGGGCCGCGGCCGACGTGCTGGGCCGCAGGCGGGTGCAGGTGGCGGGCACCGTGGTGTTCGCGCTGGCCTCGCTGGGGTGCGGGCTCGCGGGGTCGGCGGAGCTGCTGGTGGCGGCGCGCGCCGTGCAGGGCCTGGGCGCCGCCGCGATGTTCGCGACGACGCTGCCGCTGCTGGGCGCCGCCTACCAGGGCAAGGAGCGCTCGGTGGCGCTCGGTGTCTGGGGTGCGGTGAGCGGCGCCGCCGCGGCGCTCGGGCCGGTGGCGGGCGGCCTGCTCACCGCGGGGCCCGGGTGGCGCTGGATCTTCTTCATCAACCTGCCGGTGAGCGTGGCCGCGGTCTGGCTGACGCTGCGGGCGGTGCCGGAGTCGCGCGGCGACGCGCACCGGCGCGTGGACTGGGCGGGCACGGTGACGTTCGCGCTGTTCGCGGGCGCCCTGACGTACGGGGCGGTGCGGGCGTCGGCCGTGGGCTGGGCCTCGGCGCGCACCGGGGTGACGTTCGCGGTGGCGGCGGTCGCCCTGGCCGCGTTCGTGGCGGTCGAGCGCCGGGCCGCGCATCCGCTGCTGGATCTGCGGCTGCTGCGCAAGCCCGCGTTCACGGGCGTCCTGATCGGCGCGGTCGGCTACAACGCGGCGGCGTTCGGCGTGATCCCGTACTTCTCGATCTGGCTCCAGACGGTGCTCGGCATGAGCCCGGTGCGCGGCAGTCTGGTCCTGCTGCCGCTCGCGGCCACGTCGTTCGTGGTGGCGGCGGTCGGCGGCCGGCTGCTGCACGGGGTGCCCGCGCGGTACGTGATCGGGGTCGGGCTGCTGCTGATCGGCGCGGGCGGGGCGGCCACGGCCGTGCTCGACGCGGACTCCTCGTGGGGCGCACTCGTACCGGGCCTGACGCTGGCCGGCGTCGGCACCGGCCTGGTTTCGCCGGGGCTCGCGGGCGCGGCGCTGGCGGCGGTGGAGCCGCACCGCGCGGGCATGGCGGGCGGCGCGGTGAACACCTTCCGGCAGCTCGGCTACGCGCTCGGCGTGGCGGTGTTCGGCACGGTCCTCACCTCGCGGATGACGGACGCGCTCGGCAGGGACGCGGCGCACACCGCGGCGGGCGGCGGCGCGGCGGCCCTGCGGGGCGCGCTGCCCGAGCACACCGTCCGGGAGGCGTTCGCGTCCGGGCTGAACGGGGCGGCGCTCACGGCGGGCGTCACGGGTCTGGTGGCGGGCGCCGCCGTCCTCCTGATGGTCCGGACCAAGCGGGCCTCCACCGCAGGTCAGGGGCGCGCAGCCGGGGCGCACGCGCCCGGCGGGACAGTCGCGGAGAGCGCCGGGGAGCGGCTGAGGGCGTAATCCCGGCGTACAGATTCGGTGGAGATTACGCCACCGAAACTTACTCCGGCGTAAGGAATCTGTCCGACCCTTCCCCTTGTGGCCGCATTTACCCCGCTGACCTGTGACGATCGTGCCAGTTGGCGCGCTCCCCACCCCTCTCCCGGACGGGTCCGGGGTGGGGTACCGTCACCGGCGCTGTGCGGAGCGCCACAAGGAGCACCATTGCGCGAGTTCACGAACCCTCCCCTGGCGTCGGCTCCGAGAGCGGGCGGCCTCGCCGACGCCGTGTTCGACCATGCCGCCGAGGATCCGCCGCGGGTCGTCCTCGGCCGCAAGTCCGAGGAGACCGGGCTGTGGCGGGACGTGACGGCCGCCGCGTTCCGCGACGAGGTCCTCGCGGTCGCCAAGGGGCTGCTCGCCCAAGGCGTCCGCTTCGGCGACCGGGTCGCCCTCATGTCCCGTACCCGCTACGAGTGGACGCTTCTCGACTTCGCGCTGTGGACGGTCGGCGCGCAGGTCGTGCCGCTCTACCCGACCTCGTCGGCCGAGCAGGTCTTCTGGATGCTGCACGACGCGCAGGTGACGGCGGTGGTGGTGGAGCACGAGGACCACGCGATGACGGTCGGCTCGGTCGTGGACCGGCTGCCGCTGCTGCGCCGCCTGTGGCAGCTCGACGGGGACGCGGTGGGCGAGCTGACCCGGGCGGGCCGCGACCTGGACGACGAGGTGGTGCACCGCCACCGCCGCGCGGTCACGCCCTCCTCCGTCGCCACCGTCATCTACACCTCCGGCACCACGGGCCGCCCCAAGGGCTGTGTGCTCAGCCACGCGAACCTCATGTTCGAGGTGGACACGGTGGTCCGCCGCTGGGAGCCGGTGTTCCGCTCCCGGCGCGGTGACGAGGCCTCCACACTGCTGTTCCTGCCGCTCGCGCACGTCTTCGGCCGCATGGTGCAGATCGCGGCGATCCGCGGCCGGGTCAAGCTCGGCCACCAGCCCAGCCTGAGCGCGGCCGCGCTCCTGCCGGACCTGGCCGCCTTCCGGCCGACGTTCTTCCTCGCCGTGCCGTACGTCTTCGAGAAGGTCTTCCACGCGGCCCGCCGCACGGCCGAACGGGAGGGCAGGGCGGGCCCGTTCGACAAGGCCGTGGACGTGGCGGTGAAGTACGCCGAGGCGCTGGAGGCCAGGGCCTTCGGCACCGGGCCCGGCCCCTCGGCCGGGCTGCGCGTGCAGCACCAGCTCTTCGACAAGCTCGTGTACGCCAAGGTGCGCGAGGCCCTGGGCGGGCGGGTGCGGCACGCCATGTCCGGGGGCTCGGCCATGGACCGCCGCCTGGGTCTCTTCTTCGCGGGCGCGGGCGTCACCGTCTTCGAGGGCTACGGCCTGACCGAGTGCTCGGCCGCCGCGACCGCGAACCCGCCCGAGCGCACCCGCTACGGCACGGTCGGCCAGGCCGTCCCCGGCACGGCGGTGCGCATCGCGGACGACGGCGAGGTGTGGCTGCGCGGCGACCACGTCTTCCAGGGCTACCTCAACGACCCGGAGGCCACCGACGCGGTCCTGCGGGACGGCTGGCTCGCCACCGGCGACCTGGGATCCCTGGACGAGGACGGGTACCTCACGATCACCGGCCGCAAGAAGGAGATCCTGGTGACCTCCGGCGGCAAGAGCGTGTCGCCCTCGCGGTTGGAGGAGCGGGTGCGCGACCACCCGCTGGTCGCGCAGTGCGTCGTCGTCGGCAACGACCGCCCCTACGTCGCGGCGCTGGTCACCCTCGACGCCGAGGCCGTCGACCACTGGCTGGCCCTGCGCGACAAGCCGCGGCTGCCCCCCGCCGAGCTGGTGCGCGACCCGGACCTGGAGACCGAGGTGCGGCGCGCGGTGGTCGCCGCCAACACCCTGGTCTCGCAGGCCGAGTCGATCCGCACCTTCCGCATCCTGGCCCACCAGTTCACCGAGGAGCACGGCTTGCTCACGCCCTCGCTCAAGCTCAAGCGCAAGGCCATCGAGGAGGCCTACGCGGCGGAGGTCGAGGCGCTGTACCCCTGAGCCCGCGCACGGTCCGTCGATCGGGTCGACCCAGCCGCCGCGGAGGTTGGCGCGGGCGGCGGCGCGGGCGGGTCAGCCGAGGCGCACCCCGAGGATGCGGTCCGTGCCGTCGGGCGCGCCGCCGGTGTCGTCGGCGTTGCTCGTGGTCAGCCACAGCGCCGCCGCGCCGGGCACGGCCGTCACCGTGCGCAGCCGCCCGTACCGGCCGGTGTAGTACGCCTCGGGGGTGCCGACGGTGTCCTTGCCGCGGAGGGGGACGCGCCACAGGCGGGCGCCCTTGAGGGCCGCCATGTAGATCGCCCCGTCCACGACGGCGATGCCGCTCGGCGAGGCCTCCTCGACACCCCAGGTCCTCTTGGGAGCGGTCATGCCCGGCTCGTCGCAGGGGCCTTCGCACAGGGGCCAGCCGTAGTTGCGGCCGGGCTCGACGAGGTTGAGCTCGTCATGCAGCGCGTCGCCCAGCTCGGCCTCCCACAGGCGGCCCCGGCGGTCGAAGGCGAGGCCCTGCGGGTTGCGGTGGCCGAGGCTGTACACGAGCGTGCCGAACGGGTTGCCGGGGGCGGGCCCGCCGTCACGGGTCAGGCGGAGGATCTTTCCGTTGAGGGAGTCCTTGTCCTGGGCGAGCTTGCGGTCCTGCGCGTCGCCGGTGGTGGCGTACAGATGGCCGTCGGGGCCGAAGGCCAGGCGGCCGCCGTTGTGGTAGCGGGCCTTCTTGATGCCGCGGACCAGGACCGTGTAGCCGCCGAGCGAGGAGCCGTCGTACGTCATGCGCGCGATGCGGTTGCCCTCGGTGGAGGTGTGCATGACGTAGACGTAGGGGTGGGACGGCCACCGCGGGTCGACGGCGATGCCCATCAGGCCGCCCTCGCCGCCGGTGGCCTGCGTCTCGGGCACCGTGCCGATCGGCTTCCTCGTACGGCCGTAGGGCGACACCCTCCAGACGCGGGCGGCGTCCCGCTCGGTGACGAGCGCGGCCGTGCCGTCGGGCAGCCAGGCGGTGCCCCAGGGGACGGTCCAGCCGTCGGAGAGGGGCGTGACGCCGGTGGGCCGGTTGCCCTCGGGGGCGGGTGACGCGGCCCCGGCCGGGGCCGCGGGCGTCACCAGGACCGCGGTGAGGACGGCGGCGGCCGTGAGCGCGACACCGCGGCCTGTCGGTCTGCTCCTGTTCTTGCTCCTGCTCCTGCTCCTGCTCCTGCTCCTGCTCCTGCTCTTGCCGGGCACGGGACCTCCTGGAGGCGGGGACGGCAGGCGCGTGGACGTGCGGGACGGGTCAGACGAGCTGGTGGGCGCGCATGCCGGTCAGGAGCATGTACGTGTCCCGCAGCGATCCTGAGGTGTCGCCGAGCGAGCGGTAGATGCCCCACTTGGGGCGCACGCGGTCGGCGAGGAAGGTGTCCACGCCGGACTTCGACGCGTCCACGACGGTCGCCCCGCCGTTCGTCAGGATCCAGCGCACCGCGCCCGACGCGCCGTCGCCGATGGTGATCCGGAAGTCGACGTCGGTCCACGAGTCGTGCAGCGGCTCAAGCGCGGTGCGGCCGACCAGGACGTCGCCGCCGAAGACCTTCAGCTCGACGGTCTGCTCGCCGCCCACGCGGCGCAGCGACTGCACGACGATCGGCGAGGTGCCCGGGCCCGGCTGCTTCATCTGCATGATGTGCGTGAACGTCGTCGTCGCCCGCAACGACCGCGGCAGGTACATGCGGTACGTGACCCGCCACGTCTCCCCCGCGCGCCACTTCAGGTACGTGTCGCCGGTGCGGCAGCCGGTGACCTCCTGGCGCTGCCGGTCGGTGTGGCTGTCGCGGTCGACGGTGTGGATGTCGAAGCGGAAGGCGTCGCCCTCGGTCTTGATGTGCGGCTTGGCCGCGGGGTGGGAGGCGGCGCGGTCGTCCTCCACGGTCTCGAAGGCGCGGGTGCCGACGTCGCGGGCGGACGGGGCCCAGCGCAGCTTCCACGCGGCGGCGGGCGGGTTTCCGACGGCCGGGGCGGGCGTAGTTCCGGCGGGTGTGACGGGGTTGGTGGGTGGGAGGCCGGCGGCCGTGGCGGGCGGGAGGCCCGCGGCCGTGGCCGCCGTGGCCGCCCCGGCGCCGAGTGCCGCCGCGAGTACGGTCCTGCGCGAGGGGGTCATGCCGGGTGCACCTCTGTCTCGGTCGTCTCGGTCGTCTCGGTCGTCTCGGTCGTCTCGGTGGTCTCCGTCGTCACCGTCGTCTCCGTCGCTGGTCGTCCGGGTGCCGTACGGGCCGTCGTGCCGGGGCGGTTCAGGCTCCCTCCTCACGGTAGGCGTAGCCGCCCGCGGCGGCCGCGGGGGACCGCGCGGCGTCGACGAGGGCGCGGACGAGCCCGTGGTCGGGCGCGTGCCGGCAGGCGGGGTCCGTGCGCGCGGCGTCGCCGGTCAGGGCGTACGCCTGGCAGCGGCAGCCGCCGAAGTCGACGGACCGCAGCGCGCAGGACCGGCAGGGATCGGGCATCCAGGCCTCGCCCCGGTACCGGGTGAAGGCCTCGGACTCCCGCCAGATCCACGCCAGTCGACGCTCCCGTACGTTCGGCGCGGCGTCGCCGAGGAGGTCGGCGGCGGCCGGGCAGGGCAGCACCGTCCCGTCGGGCGCGACGGTCAGGGACACCGCACCCCAGCCGCCCATGCAGGGCTTGGCCGTGGCGTCGACGTAGTCGGGCGCGACCCACACCAGTTCCAGGCGCCCGGCGAGTTCGGCCCGTCTGCGCTCGACCGCGCGGCGGGCGCGGGCGACCTGGTCGGGGTGGGGCAGCAGCGCGTCGCGGTTGCGCAGCGCCCAGCCGTAGAACTGGGTGTTGGCCAGCTCGATCCGGTCCGCGCCCCAGGTGAGGGCGAGGTCCACGAGGGCGTCGACCGCGTCCAGGTTGGCGCGGTGCAGGACCACGTTCAGGCCGAGCGGCAACCCGGCCGCGCGGACGAGCCGGGCGGCCCGCTCCTTGGCGCCGGACGCCCGCGCCCCGGCGATGTGCTCGGCCCGCCGGGGGTCGGTGTGCTGCACGGAGAGCTGGACGCTGCGCAGGCCCGCGTCCACGAGCGCGGCGAGGCGGTCCTCGTGCAGGCCGACGCCGCTGGTGACGAGCTGGGTGTGGATGCCCGCGCGGTCGGCGGCGGCGACGATGCCCGTCAGGTCGCGGCGCAACAGCGGCTCGCCGCCGGACAGGTGGCTCTGCACGACGCCGAGGTCACCGGCCTGGCGGAACACCTCGGCCCACTCCTCGGCGGTCAGCTCCGCGTCGCGCCGTACGAGTTCACGGGGGTTGGAGCAGTAGGCACAGCGCAGCGGGCAGCCGTGGGTGAGCTCGGCGAGGAGGGCCCAGGGCGGGTCGGGGGCGGGGCGCGGCCCGGCGGCCGGGGGCGGCGTCGGTGGGGTCACCGGAGCCACCCCTCGTGGCGCAACCGGTCCAGGAACACGGGGACTTCGTCGGCCACCGGTGCCCCCGGGTGCCGCCGCTCCAGCTCCGCGACGATCGCCCGTACGTCCCGCTCGCCGTCGCACAGCGCCAGGATGCTCGCGGCGGCGCCGCGCAGCACCACGACGCGCTCGGGCAGCACCAGCAGGTCGAGGCCGCGCACCCGGTCGTGGCGCAGGGTCACGGAGCGGGCCCGGGCGGGCCGCCAGTCGAGGTGACCGTCGGGGTGCCCGGCGGAGCACCTGCCGGGGCACCTGTCGGATCGCCCCTGGGGCCGCCCATCGGGTCGTACGAGGTCCGTCACGGCGATCCGGCCTTCCGCTCGGTGGCGGCTTCCGGGCCGGACGGGCCGGGCGGGCCGGGTGCGGGGCCCCGGTCCACGGCGTCCAGCAGCGTCCACAGCACGTCGCACTTGAAGGCGAGCGCGGCGACGGCCCGCTCCTGCTGCGCGCGGGTGCGCGCCCAGGCCCGGACCAGGCCGAGCGCCTCCTGACCGTCGCGGCCGCCCTGCTCGACCCGGCCGCGGAAGTAGGCCAGCCCGTCGGCGTCGATCCACGGGTAGTGCTTCTCGAAGGCGGCGATCCGGGTGCGCATCAGGTCCGGCGCCGACAGCTCGGTCAGCGAGGCGGCGACGGCGTCGAGCGCGGGCCGCAGGCGGCAGAAGTTGACGTAGCCGTCGACGGCGAGCCGTACGCCCGGCAGCACCCGGGAGCTGTCCCACAGCGTCGCGCGGGGAAGGCCCGCCGCCTCGCCGAGCCGCAGCCACCGCTCGATGCCGCCCTCGCCCGCGCGCTCCCCGTCGTGGTCCCGGATCCGCCGGGCCCAGCCCCGGCGCAGCGCCGGGTCGTCGAACTTCGCGAGGATCAGGGCGTCCTTGACGGGGATGTGGCGCTGGTAGTGGAAGCGGTTGGCGATCCAGCGGCGCAGCTCCTCGGGGGTGAGGTCGCCCGCGTGCATACGGACGTTGAAGGGGTGGCGGTCGTGGTAGCGCTCGGCGGAGACGGCGCGGAGCCGGTCGGTGAGCTCGTCGGCGGTCCACGGCTCGCGCTCGTCGGCGGCTTCCGGGAGCCGCTGGCCGGAGGCGGGGTCCGGGGCCAGGGCCGGGGACGGGTGCGGGGCGGGGTCCGGGGCGGGGCCGTCCGGGCCTGCCGGAAGGCCGTCCGGGGAGGTCGTCCTCACAGCTCGATCACCATCCGTTCGTCCGCGACGGCGAGGCCCCACGCGGCGAGCTGCCGGTGCTGCTCGGCGTCCGGGTCGCCCAGCGGGTTGGTGTTGTTCAGATGCGTGTACAGGCAACGGCCCGGCAGGCGGGCGAGCCGGGCGGCGGTGCCACCCGGACCGGTGATCGGCAGATGGCCCATCCCGGTGGCGGTCCGGCGCGAGAAGCCCGCCCGCAGCGGCTCCTCGTCGTCCCAGAACGTGCCGTCGACGAGGACGACGTCGGCCTCCTGGGCGGCCTCCTCGAAGGCGTCGCTCCAGACGGCGAGCGCCGGGGCGTACAGGAGCGTGCCGCCGGTCGCGGTGTCGCGCAGACACAGGGCGACGGACCAGGCGTCGCCCGCGGAGGTGACGTCCGCGACGGCCCCGGTGTCCCCTGTGTTCTCGGTGTCCCCGATGGCCCCGGTGTCCCCAGTGAGCCCAGCGGCCCCGGTGTCCCCGGCGTCCGGGGAAGCGGTGTCGGCCGCGTACCTCGGGCGCTTGGCCGAAACCGGCACGGCGCTGACGTGCACCCCCGCCCCGTCGCCGAGCGGCGCCCCCGTGCCGGTGAGCCCGCGCCAGCGGACGGCGGTGTACGGGGCGAGCACGGCGCCGAGCCCGAGCCGCTCGCGCACGGCGTGCTCCACCGGGGCGGTGGCGTACACCTCGACGCCGTCCCGGGCCTCGCGCAGCCGGGCGATGCCGAGGGTGTGGTCGAGTTCGGCGTCGGTGAGCAGCACGCCCGCGACGGGGGTCCGGCGGGGGTCGCCCGCCGGGTCGGGCAGCAGCTCCGGGCACCGTTCGAGCTGCTCCCCCAGGTCCGGGGTGGCGTTGACGAGGTACCAGCGGTCGCGGCCCGCGTGGACGGCCAGGGAGGCGTGGAGGCGGCGGCGCCCCGGGTGGGCGCGTGCCCCGGCGCAACCGGGGCACGCGCAGTTCCACTGGGGCAGCCCGCCGCCCGCCGCGGTGCCGAGCACCTGCAGCAGCATCGGCGTGCTTACCGGTCGGCGAGCCGGTAGGCGGTGACTTCGAGGGAGGTCTCGACGACCGTGTACGCGGGGGTCTGCCACGCCGGGGCGGGCGTGGCGTCGGACGGGCCGGAGGGGTACTGCTCCGGGGTCTCCTGCTCGTGGGGGTTCATGGCGCGTCCTGCCTTCCTGAGAAGTGGGGGATCAGGAGCCACTGGCATACACCACCACCGCGATGCGTAGGCTGTTCACATGGATGGCCTGCGTTCAGTGGCGTGCAACAGAGTCCCGGCCTGACGGGACGCGGTCAATGGTTCGGACCGCTGGGAACGGCGCCATATCCGGCCATTCTCAGGGCCACCGCGGCCCCCGCGTCCCCCAGGAATGCGACACGGCCCCTGATCGTTGACCATGGATGTACCACCCGACGACGTATAAGGATCGAGAGCCCGTGAGCAAGGTCCCCCCGATCATCCTGAACAACGGCATCGAGATGCCCCAGCTCGGCTTCGGTGTCTGGCAGGTGCCGGACGACGAGGCGGAGCAGGCCGTCACGACGGCCCTGGAGGCCGGGTACCGCAGCATCGACACGGCGGCCGTCTACGAGAACGAGGAGGGCACCGGCAAGGCCGTCGCCGCCTCCGGCATCGCCCGCGAGGAGCTCTTCGTCACGACGAAGCTCTGGAACACCGACCAGGGGTACGAGGCGACGCTCAAGGCGTTCGACGCCTCCCTCGCGAAGCTGGGCCTCGACTACGTCGACCTGTACCTGATCCACTGGCCGATGCCGGACAAGGACACGTACATCGACACGTACAAGGCCTTCGAGAAGATCCTGTCCGAGGGCCGCGCCAAGTCCATCGGTGTCTCCAACTTCCTCCCGGAGCACCTGGAGCGCCTCATCGACGCCACGTCGGTGATCCCGGCCGTCAACCAGATCGAGCTGCACCCGCACCTCCAGCAGCGCGCCGCCCGCGAGTACCACGCGGAGCAGGGCATCGCCACAGAGGCCTGGTCGCCGCTGGGCCAGGGCAAGGGCCTCCTGGAGGTCCCCGCGATCGTCGCGATCGCCCAGAAGCACGGCCGCACCCCCGCGCAGGTCGTCCTGCGCTGGCACATCCAGCTCGGCAACGTGGTCATCCCCAAGTCGGTGACCCCGTCCCGCATCAAGGAGAACATCGAGGTGTTCGACTTCGAGCTGGACCCCGAGGACATGGCCGCGATCAGCGCCCTCAACGAGAACCGCCGCCTCGGCCCGGACCCGGCCGAGTTCCACGTCGCGTAACCCCCACCGGCGTACCCCTCGGCCCGGCCGCCCCGCCTCCCCGACGGCGCGGCCGGGCCGCGGCATGCGGTCCTTGTGTACGCCTCCCCTGGGCACTGTTGAGCTGGTGAGCGACAACCCCTCGCTTTGGGTATTCAAGTTTGACTAGAGTGACGGCATGGCTGAGAAAACCATCCCCCTGCTTCCTGCCCACTCCCTCCAGCCGGTCGTGGACTTCTACACCGCCCTGGGCTTCGAGACGACGTACTTCCAGAAGAGCCCGTACGCGTACGTCGTCGTCGAACGCGGGCCCGTGGAGCTGCAGTTCTTCGGGATGCGGCAGTACGACCCCGCCGCGTCGTACTCGGGGTGCTACGTCCTCACCGACGACGTGGACGGGCTGTACGAGGCCTTCCGGGCCGGGCTGAAGGCGGCGTACGGGAAGGTGCCGCGGCGCGGGCTGCCGCGGATCGGGCCGGTGAAGGACATGTCGTACGGGGTGCGGCAGTTTCTGATGACCGATCCGGCGGGGAACAGCATCCGGGTCGGGCAGGCGATCAGCGAGGACCAGAGCATGCGGCCCGTGCCGAAGGAGACCTTCGCTCGGGCCCTGCACCTCGCCGACCTCTTCGTGGACTCCAAGGAGGACCTCGCGGGCGCCGCCAAGGTCATCGACCGCGCCCTGGCCCTGGAGGACGAGCGGCCCACCCCCGCGCAGCACCTGCGGCTGCTGGTGCTGCGCGGGGACATCGCCCGGCGGACGGGCGACGAGGAGCTGGCCGGGCGGCTCCTGGGGCGGGCCGCCGCGATCGAACTCGACGCGGACGAGCGGGAGTCCGCGCGCGACGCGCTGGATCGGCTGGCGGAGCTGCGGTCCTGAAGGGGGTTTCGGAGCCCGCCCGGGTCAGTCCTCGCGTACCGCCACGTGGACGGTGTGCGCGGCGAGGAGGAACACGTCGTCCCTGCGGTACAGGCTCTCCGGGTCCTCGGGGTCGATCAGCCGGTCCAGAATCGCCAGGTCGTCCTCCGCCAGCGCGGCCGGCTGCGCCTCCGGGGCGGCCGCGAGGTGGCGGTAGCGCTCGAAGGTGGCGGCGACGTGCTCCCGCGCCCGGTCGTCCAGGGGCGCGGGCAGGTCCAGGAGGAACGTGCGCGTCGCCGTGTGCCGCAGGCCCGCCGCCGCGAGCAGCGCGGGCCAGTGCTCCACCGTCTCCTTGGCGCCGGGCAGCTCCGCGCGCATGCGCGTGAACCAGGCCTCGTTGGCTGCGTCCAGGCGCGCCTGGAGTCCGGGCCGGCCGAGGCCGATGTCGCGCGGCAGGCTGCGCGGCGGCAGCCCGCCCTCCAGGACGGCGAGCGCCCCGCCCGGCGCCAGTCGCTCCCCGAGGGCGGCGAGCGCGGCGACCTGGTCGCCCACGTGGTGCACGGACCGGGCGGCCCAGACGAGGTCGGCGGGCGGCAGCGCCCCGAGGCCGTCCGGGAGTTCGGCCCGGTGGGCGCGCACGCGGTCGCCGAGACCGAGGCGGGCCGCGCGGGCGGCGGCGCGGTCGAGCAGCGCCTGCTCGGGGTCGGCCGCGACCACCTGGGCGCGGGGGAAGGCCTGGGCGAGCAGGCAGGTGACCACGCCCGGGCCGCTGCCCGCGTCGACCACCAGGGACGGCTCCGCACCGGCGCGCAGCTCCCGCAGCCAGTCGGCGACCTGCCGGTACGCCGGGGCGGTGACCTCGGCGTTCGCCTCCAGGACGGGGGCCATCTCGGCCCAGTCGATCTCGGCGCCGTGGCGGTGGCCGTGACCGTGGCCGCCATGACCATGGCCGTGCCCGCTGTGCCCGCCGGGCCCGCTGTGCGCGCCGTGGCCGTGGTCGCCGGGACCGCCGTGGCCGTGGTCGCCGTGCGCGTGCCGGCCGTGCGCGCCGGGCCCGTGGCCGCCGCCGTCCTCGCCGCCCTTGCCGTCGCCCGCGAACTCCGTCATCGCCCTGCCGCCTCTCCGTCGCTTCCGGGATCGGCTCCAGCCTGCGGCGGGTCAGCGGAAACGGCTACTTCCGTTGCCGTTCCGGCAAACCCGGTCGCGCCCCTGCGCGGTCGGCTCGGCGAAGGAGCGGAGCGTGAACACCGGGTCCGGGCGCCGTACGTCCTGGTCCGGCAGGTCCGCGAGCCGCGCCGCGTACTCCCGCGCCATGGCGCTGTCCGGCGGGATGCTGGTGAACCAGCCGCGGAACAGGTCCGCCACCGTGCTGCGCGGGCTGCGGCCCTGGCCGTGGCCGGTGAAGCGGGCCCGGCCCGCGGGGGCGAGCCCGCACGCCGCGGCGTAGCCCTCGACCCGGGCCGCGCCGTCCACGGGGCTGCGGACGGGGCGGCCCGCGAGCACGGCGTCGATGTCGCTGCCCACGTTGTGCGCGGCCGCCTTGTCGACGGTGGTGACGTAGCGGCCGCCCGGCTTGAGGACCCGCGCGCACTCCGCGACGACCGTCGCGGCCTCCTCGGGGTCGGCGAGCAGGTGCAGCAGCCACACGGTGCTCACCGCGTCGAACGCCGCGTCGGGGAACGGCAGTCGGCGGCTGTCCCCGAGCACGACGGCGCCCGGGACGCGGGCGGCCGCCATGCGCGCCATGGCGGAGGTCGCGTCGACACCGGTGACGCGCAGGCCCGGTTCGGCGGCGAACCGGCGGGTCACCAGGCCCGTGCCGCAGGCGACGTCCAGGAGGCTGCCGGTGCCCGGCGGCAGCAGCGACAGGACCGCGGCGGCCGCGGCGGCGGCCCGGGGCTCGCCGCCGCGCGACGCGTCGTACCGGACGGCCTCCTTGCCGTAGTCGAGCATCGCGCCCTCGCTCCGTCCCACTCAGACCGCGCCGTGGCCGGGTGCGATCTCCTCGACCCGGCGGGCCAGTTCGAGGTCGCGCTCGGTGAGGGCCCCGCCCACGCTGTGGGTGTTCACCGCGAGCACCACCGTGTCGTAGCCGAGGGTGATCTCCGCGTGGTGGTCGAGCTCCTGCTGCACCTGGGAGACGTGGACGACGAAGGCCGTGGCCGCGTAGTGCGAGGCGAGCCGGTAGGAGCGGGTGATCTTGCTGCCGAAGGTGCCCGCGTCGCCGGTGAGGGACCAGCCGGGCAGCTCCGCGAGGCGGTCCTCGATCTCCTTCTGCGACAGTGGTTCAAGGGGCATGGCCGCGCTCCTTCCTTCGTGTCCGGGGTGTGGTGCCAGCGTGCCACAGCGATTCGCAGGCGGGGACTCAGCGGCGCAGGCATTCCGCCGCGAGGTCGTCCGCCACCGCGGCGATCACCGCCCGGCCCTCGGTGGCTTTCAGCCAGTCGCCGGGCAGCGCGTGGTCGCCGTACAGCGCGCCGAGCAGGTTGCCGCAGACCGAACCGGTGGAGTCGCTGTCGCCCGAGTGGTTCACGGCCAGGGTCAGGGCCTCCTCGACGCTCCGCGCGGCGAGGGCCGCGTACACCGCGACGGCGAGGGCCTCCTCGGCGATCCAGCCCGCACCCAGGGACTCCACCGTCTCGGCGCTCGGCTCCCCGGCGGCGGCCAGGTCGACGGCGCGGGTCAGGGCGGTGGAGGTCTCCTCGTGCCCCGGCTGACGGGCGAGGAGTCGCAGGGTGCGCAGGACGGCGCCCTCCAGCGAGTCCCCCGCGACCAGGTGCGCGACGATCGCGGCGAGCGCGCCCGCGGCGTAGGAGCCGGTGGGGTGGCCGTGGGTGATCCGCGCGCAGCGCGCGGCCAGGTCGAAGGCCCGGTCCGCGGGGGCGCGGGTGAGCCCGAAGGGCGCCGACCGCATGACGGTGCCGCAGCCCTTCGACTCCGGGTTGACGGGGCCGCGCGACCCGAGCGGGGCCCGCGGGTCCGGGGCGTGGGCCTGGGCGAGGCCGCTGAGGCAGGCGTTGCCCGGCGCGCGCCGGGCGTAGAGCCAGGGCTGCGCGACGAGGCCGCCGCGCACGTCCGGGGCGGGGGCGGGCCGCCGCTGGGTGTCCAGCCAGCGCAGGTAGGCCTCCAGGACGAGCTGGGGCGCGGCGCCGCCGATGCCCTTGCGGCGCTCCCTGGCGTGCGCCAGCTCCAGGGCCTCGGCGGTGAACAGCGTCATCTGCGTGTCGTCGCTGATCCGGCCGACGCCCGCCGCGTCGGTCACCGGCCCGGTCACGCCGCGCGGGCCGTGCGCGGCGCGGATGGCCGCCAGCGAGTCGAACTCGACCGCGTAGCCCAGCGCGTCGCCGACCGCGCCGCCGAGCAGGCAGCCGCGCACCCGGGCGCGGTACGCGACGGCGGCCTCCCACGACAGCGGGGCCCACGGGTGGTTGATACCGGTCTCGTCGTACGCCATGCCTCTAGCTGTACGCCATGGGCCGCCGCGGACGACCGGCGGGGGGCCACCGCGGACGACCGGCGGGGGCCCGGCCGCCGTCGGCTACCGTCGGGGCATGACGACTCTCGCGCCCGGCAGACGGAACGGCGACGGCGGAGCGGCACGCGCGGGCACCCCGGCCACACCGCGCGCGGGCGCCCCGACCGGGCCACACGCAGGCGCCCCGACCGCGGCACGCGCGGGCGCCCCCTCCGGGGTGGGGGCCCTGTTGCGCGGCTGGCGCGAGGAGCGGCGCGTCAGCCAGCTCGAACTGGCGCTGCGCGCGGACTCCTCGGCCCGGCACATCAGCTTCGTCGAGACGGGCCGGGCCAAGCCCAGCGAGGAGTTCGTCCTCAAGCTCGCCGAGCACTTGGACGTGCCCGTGCGCGAGCGCAACGCGCTGCTGCTCGCGGCCGGGTACGCGCCGCGCTTCCCGCAGACCCCGCTGGACGACCCGGCGATGGGCGCGCTGCGCGCGGGCGTGGAGCAGCTCCTCCAGGGCTTCGAGCCGTACCCGGCGCTGGTCGTCGACGCGACGTACCAGGTCCTTGCCGCCAACCGCGGCATCGCGACGCTCCTGGACGGCCTGCCGGAGCACCTGCTGGCACCGCCGCTGAACGCGATGCGGGTCGTGCTGCACCCCGAGGGGCTCGCGCCGAGGATCCGCAACCTGCGCGAGTGGCGCGGGCACCTGCTGCACCAGATGGAGCGGCAGATCGCGCTCCAGCGCTCCCCGGCGCTGCGGGCGCTGTACGAGGAGGTGGCGGCGTACCCGGTCGGGGACCCGGGCGAGGACACCGCGGCCGAGGGGACGGTGGCGCACGTCGCACTGCCGCTGCGGATCGAGCACGAGGGCCGCGTGCTCTCCTTCGTCTCGTCGATCTCCACGTTCAACACGCCGATGGACGTGACCGTCGCCGAGCTGGCCATCGAGACGCTGCTCCCGGCCGACCCGGCGACGGTCAAGTACCTCCGGACGAAGGGGTAGCCACGCGGCCGGGCCCGCGGAGGTCAGGGGGTCAGGGGTTCTCCTTCCCCTCGGCGCCCTTGCCGGTGCCCTCGGCGTCCTTGCCGGTGCCCTCGGTGCCCTTGCCGGTGCCGGCGGCGCCCTCCCCCTCGTCCTCCACGATCTCGGCCTCGACCACGCCCTCGTCGCCGGGCTGCCGGGCGCCGGAGTCCCCGGCCGAGGCCCCGCCCCCGGCCCCGGCCCGGGCCGAGGACGTGTCGCCGGGCGGCGGCGCGGCCTCGTACATGGCCTGGCCCAGCTTCTGGCTGACCGTCGCGAGCTTCTCCGCGCCGCCGCGCAGCGCCTGGGTGTTGTCGCCCTCGTGCTCCAGGAGGCGCTTCACCTCGGCGACGGCCGCCTCCACCTCCTCCCTGGTGGCGGCGGGCACCCGCGCCAGGCTCTCGGCGTTCTCGCGCAGGAACCGCTCGGTCTGGTAGACGAGCTGCTCGGCCTGGTTGCGGGTCTCGGCGGCCTCGCGGCGCCTGCGGTCCTCCTCGGCGTGCTGCTCGGCCTCGCGGACCATCCGGTCGATGTCGTCCTTGGGCAGCGCGGAGCCGCCCGTGACGGTCATGCGCTGCTCGCGCCCGGTGGCCTCGTCCTTGGCCGAGACGTGCATGATGCCGTTGGCGTCGATGTCGAAGGTGACCTCGATCTTGGGCACGCCGCGGGGCGCGGGCGGCAGGCCGGTGAGGTCGAAGACGCCGAGCTTCTTGTTGTACGCGGCGATGTCCCGCTCGCCCTGGAAGACCTGGATGCCGACCGAGGGCTGGTTGTCCTCGGCGGTGGAGAAGGTCTCCGAACGGCGGGTGGGGATGGTGGTGTTGCGCTCGATGAGCTTGGTCATGATGCCGCCCTTGGTCTCGATGCCGAGGGACAGCGGGGTCACGTCGAGCAGCAGCACGTCCTTGACGTCGCCGCGGATGACGCCCGCCTGGAGCGTGGCGCCGACGGCGACGACCTCGTCGGGGTTGACGCCCTTGTGCGGGTCCTTGCCGGTGAGCTCCCTGACCAGGTCGGTGACGGCGGGCATCCGGGTGGAGCCGCCGACGAGGATGACGTGGTCGATCGCGGCGAGCGCGACGCCCGCGTCCTTGACGGCCTGGTGGAAGGGGCCCTTGCAGCGGTCGAGCAGGTCGGAGGTGAGCGCCTGGAACTGGGCCCGGGTGAGCTTCTCGGCCAGGTGCAGCGGGCCGTCCGCGGACGCGGTGATATAGGGCAGGCTGATGTCGGTCTCGCTGGACGAGGACAGCTCGATCTTCGCCTTCTCGGCGCCCTCGCGCAGGCGTTGCAGCGCCATCTTGTCCTGGGCGAGGTCGATGCCGTGGGCGTTCTTGAACTGCCGTACGAGGTGCTCGACGATCCGCTGGTCCCAGTCGTCGCCGCCGAGCCGGGTGTCCCCGTTGGTGGCCTTGACCTCGATGACGCCCTCGCCCATCTCCAGGAGCGACACGTCGAAGGTGCCGCCGCCGAGGTCGAAGACGAGGACCGTCTCGTCCTCGCCCTTGTCGAGGCCGTACGCGAGGGCGGCGGCGGTCGGCTCGTTGACGATGCGCAGGACGTTCAGGCCGGCGATCTCGCCCGCCTCCTTGGTGGCCTGGCGCTGGGCGTCGTCGAAGTACGCGGGCACGGTGACGACCGCGTCGGTGACATCCTCGCCGAGGTAGGACTCGGCGTCCCGCTTGAGCTTCTGCAGGACGCGCGCGGACAGCTCCTGCGCGGTGTAGCGGTGGCCGTCGATCGCGCCGTCCGCCGGGAAGCGCCAGTTCGGGTCGCCCATGTGGCGTTTGACGGAGCGTGCGGTGCGCTCCACGTTCGTGACCGCCTGCCGCTTGGCGACCTCGCCCACGAGCACGTCGCCGCTCTTGGCGAAGGCGACGACCGAGGGGGTGGTGCGGGCGCCCTCCGCGTTCGCGATGACGGTGGGTTCGCCGCCCTCCAGGACGGCGACCACGGAGTTCGTCGTTCCGAGATCGATACCGACCGCACGTGCCATCTCCAACAACCCCTTCCGACGCGGCGATACTCCGACCTCCAGCACAAAACTTGAGCGGGTCGTTGTCAATGCCGCGTACGGGGTCGCGCACAGCACGGAGCCGCCGGCCCTCGCGGGTACCGGCGGCTCCTTCGGGGCGCTGCCGTCAGGCCAGCTTCGCCGACAGGGTGATCGTCGTGCCGCTGAGCGCCTGGCTGACCGGGCAGTTGGCCTTGGCGTTTTCGGCAGCGGCGGTGAAGGCCGCCTCGTCGATGCCCGGCACCTCGCCCTCGACGGTGAGGTGGATGCCGGTGATGCCGGTGCCGGGCTGGAAGGTCACGTCGGCGGACGTGACCAGCTTGGTGGGCGGGGTGCCCGCGCCGGTCAGGCCGTGGGACAGCGCCATCGAGAAGCAGCTCGAGTGCGCGGCGGCGATGAGCTCCTCGGGGGAGGTCTTGCCGTTCGCCTGCTCGGCGCGCGACGGCCAGGACACGGCCTGCTCGCCGATGCCCGAGGAGTCGAAGGTCACCGTGCCGGAGCCCTCGGTCAGGCTGCCTTCCCAGACCGTGTGTGCGGAGCGCGTGGTTGCCACGATGCCGTTTCCCTTCGGTGAGGATCAGTGAGGATTCGCTGGCCTCCATCCGATCACACTCCGCGGGAAAACACGGCGCACAGGGGTGTCACCGAGCCGTAAGAAGGATCACCCGGGTTGCAGGGCCGGGGCGCGCGCCGGGGCGCCCCGGGCAACCGTGGCCCACAACTCCCCGTCTGACGGGGAAAGTTGGTCCCGGCAGCGGGACAGCGCAACCCGACAGGGGGACATGTGCGCAAGCATCGAAGAAGAGGGCGCCCGGCCGCCGTCGTCGTGACGACGGCGGCCGTGGCGCTGACGGCGGGCGTGACCGGCCCGGCGTCGGCGGACGGAGCCGGGGCGGACGGCGACCAGGTGGCGGCGGGCCCGGCCTTCTCCGCGGCCGGAGGCCTGCCCGCCGCCACCCCGGCTGCCGCCGCGAAGGCCGGGTCCGGGCACCGCCTGACCCTCGTCACCGGCGACCGCGTTGCCGTCAACGCCCGGGGCAAGGTGACCGGATTCGCCCCGGCGAAGGGCCGCGAGCGCATCCCGGTCCGCACCGAGACCAGGAACGGGCACACCCTCGTCCTGCCCCACGACGCCCGGCGCCTCGTCGCCGAAGGCCGGGTCGACCGGCGCCTGTTCGACGTCACCGAGCTGAGCCGGCAGGCCGCGCGCACGGGCCGGGACGGCGGCCTGCGGCTGATCGTCGGCTACGCCGGCGCGGCGCGCGACGCCCGGGCCGGTGTCCGCGCGGCCGGGGGCACGACGGTCCGCCGCGGCCTGCCCTCGCTGAACGCCGAGGCCGTCCGCACCCCGCCCCGGGACGCGGCGCGGCTGTGGCGGGCCCTGACGGACGCGCGCGGCTACGCGCCGGGCGTGCGCCACCTGTGGCTGGACGGCGTCCGCGAGGCGCACCTCGACAAGAGCGTGCGGCAGATCGGCGCGCCGAAGGCCTGGGCGGCCGGGTACGACGGCAAGGGCGTGAGGATCGCCGTCCTGGACTCGGGCGTCGACGCCACGCACCCCGATCTGAGGGGCCAGGTCGTCGGCGAGAAGAACTTCACCTCCTCCCCCGACGCCAAGGACCGCGTCGGCCACGGCACGCACGTCGCGTCCATCGCGGCGGGCACCGGTGCGAAGTCCGGCGGCGCGTTCAAGGGCGTCGCGCCCGGCGCCCGGATCCTGAACGGCAAGGTGCTCGACGACGACGGCTCCGGCGGCGACTCGGGGATCATCGCGGGCATGGAGTGGGCGGCCGCCCAGGGCGCCGACGTCGTCAACCTGAGCCTGGGCGGCGGCGACATGCCCGGCGACGACCCGCTGGAGGCCGCGATCGACAGGCTGTCGGCCGACAAGGGCGTCCTGTTCGCGGTCTCGGCGGGCAACAGCGGCGAGTACGGCTCCGGCACCGTCGAGTCCCCGGGCAGCGCGAAGGCCGCCCTGACCGTGGGCGCGGTCGACGACGCGGACAAGCTCGCGCCGTTCTCCAGCCGGGGCCCGCGGGCGGGCGGCGGCGGCCTCAAGCCGGACGTGACGGCGCCGGGCGTGGACATCACCGCGGCCGCCGCGCCGGGCAGCGCCATCGAGAAGGAGGTCGGCCAGCAGCCCGAGGGCTATCTGACCATCTCGGGGACGTCGATGGCCGCCCCGCACGCCGCGGGCGCCGCCGCGCTGCTCAAGCAGCGGCACCCGACGTGGTCGGGCGCCGAACTGAAGGGCGCCCTGACGGCGTCCGCGAAGGGCGGCGCGTACCACCCCTTCGAGCAGGGCGCGGGCCGCGTCGCCGTCGACCGGGCGCTCGGGCAGACGGTGGTCGCCCGGCCGACGTCGCTGGACTTCGGCCGCCAGTCGTGGCCGCACACCGACGACGAGCCGCGGACGCGGAAGGTGACGTACCGCAACCTCGGCGACCGGGACGTCACGCTGGACCTGAAGGTGGCGGCGACCGACCCGAAGGGCCGTCCCGCGCCCGCCGGGTTCTTCACCCTCGACAAGCGGAAACTGACCGTGCGCGCGGGCGGTACGGCATCCGTCGGCCTGGTCGCGGACACCCGGCCGGGCGGCTCGGTCAACGGCTCGTACGCGGCGTACGTCACGGCGAGCGGCGGCGGGCAGAGCGTCCGCACGGCGGCCGTCGTGGAGCGGGAGATCGAGCGGCACGAGGTGACGCTGAGGACCGTCGGCCGCGACGGGCGGCCCACCCCGCACCACGCGACGCTGCTCCAGGCCCTCACGGGCGGCGACAAGGGCCTCAACCTCTCCCCGCACGACCCGTCGGGCACCGTCACGGTGCGCGTGGCCAAGGGCACCTACCTGCTGGACACGGCGCTCTACGTCGACCCCGACGACGCCGACAAGGGCACCGACTGGCTGGTGCGGCCCAAGCTCACCGTCGACCGCAGGACGACCGTCACGCTCGACGCCCGCAAGGCGAAGCCGGTCGACATCCGCGTCCCGGACCGCTCCGCCGAACTCGTGTCCCTGGACGCCCGCTACACGTACGCGGGCAACGAGCTGGGGGCCCTGCCCATCAGCTCCTTCCGGAGCCTGCGCACCGCGCACCTCGGTCCCGCCGTCCCCGAGGGCTTCGGCCAGCAGTGGCTCGGGACCTGGCGCAAGGGCGCGGACGTCCGCTACGACGTCATGCTCGGCGGCGAGGTCACCCGGTTCGCGACCGGCTACACCCGGCACCTGAAGGCGGACGACTTCGCCCGGGTGCGGATCCGCCAGGGCGCGTCGGCCCCCGGCCGGTGGGCCGAGCTGTCCGTCGCCGGGTATCTGCGCGAGGCGGGCGGCATCTCGCCGATCCTGCCCCAGCAGAAGCTGCCGCGCACGACGACGGCGTACGTGTCCGCGCTCGACGGCGCGCGGTGGGGCGCCGACGTCGAGCAGTACGGCGACGCGGGCGCGGACGGCGAGCGCGTCCTGGAAGGCATCCACGAGATGGCCCCGGAGAGGTTCCGGGCCGGCAAGAGCTACACGAGGACGTTCAACACCGGCGTCTTCGGCCCGCTGCTCGGCGAGCGGATGGGGGTCTTCCGCACGGGCGACGAGCTGCGCGGGCGACTGCCGATGGTGGCGGACGGCGCGGGCCACCCCGGCTGGACGCTCACCACGCGGCAGAAGTCGGTCCTGTACCGCGACGGCGTGAAGGTCGCCGAGCGGGACGACGCGGTGACGGGCGGCGAGGTTTTCGCGGTCCCGGCGGCGGACGCGGAGTACCGCCTGACGGCGTCCCTGACCCGCTCCCCGAGACTGGCCTCGGTGTCCACACGGGTGGACGCGAGCTGGACGTTCCGCTCCCGGCACACGGCGGCGGAGACGGCGCTGCCGGTGTCCACCGTGCGTTTCGCGCCGAAGCTGGGTCTGGACAGCCGGGCCCCGGCGGGCGTGAAACAGTCCGTTCCGGTGACCGTCCAGGGCCACGCGGCGGGCGCCAACCTGAAGTCGCTGCGCGTGTACGCCAGTCACGACGAGGGGCGCACGTGGCGCGAGCTGACCGTCAGGGGCGGCACGGTGGAGGTGGAGAACCCGGCCCGCGGCAAGGGCGTCTCCCTGCGTGCCACGGTCACCGACCGGCAGGGGAACACCTCGACGGTGCGGATCCTCGACGCCTACCGCGGCCGGTAGACGGCAAGTAGACACCCTCCGCTTCCGGTCGGTCGCGCGGCCCCCTCGCCCTGTTCGAGGGGGCCGCGCTGGTGCGCGGCGGCCGATACGAACACCGGGGCGGCGAACGCCCTGGCCACCGGGGTTGCCGGGGCGCCGGAGCACACCCGTGGCACGTCCCCTACGGCCGGAATGTCACCTGGGCAAAGCCCGTGCGCGGTGACACTTTTAGGCCCCCTCGGCCGCGTGCGATCCAGCCACGCGAGGGGGAGACCACCCAGGGGGTAAGGCCATGCGCATGATCTACGCGGACCGCGGTCCGTCGCCGCTGGAGCCGGAGAAGCCCGGCGCGGCCGGGGAGCGGGACTCGACGTTCGGCTGGTGGGGCGCGTTCAGCATCGAGAGGTTCGCCAACGCCTCGCCGCTGTACTACACGCACGAGGACGCCACCGGCTTCCTCGCGTACCTCCAGCAGTTCTACGACCGCAACTTCTGGTTCGCCGACGGCGGCGTGCAGGTGTGGGCGTACGAGGAGACGTACGACAACTGGCAGGACCGCTACGGGATGGACGCGGTGTGCGCCGTGTACCACTCGGGCCACGGCACGATGGACGGCAACGGCGTGTTCTTCGCGCCGCTCGGCGCTGCCTGGGACGGGCGTACCGACGCGGTCTCCAGCCGGATGGCGCTCGGCAACGAGAAGGCCAAGTACGTCTTCTGGTCGACGTGCCTGTCGCTGCGGGTCCTGGACGGGCACTCGCCGATCCGCACCTGGGCGCGGCCCAACACGGGCTTCCGCATGCTCTTCGGCTTCGAGACGGTCAGCGTCGACAACCCGGACTACGGCCGGAAGTTCTGGGACAAGTGGCGGTCCGGGCAGACGTTCTGCGAGGCGTGGCTGAACGCGAGCTGGGACATCGAGCAGCGCCAGGCCCCGTCCGTGTGCGCGGTCGGCGCGACCCAGGCGGAGGCCGTGAACCGGCTCGACACCGAGCGGAACTTCTTCCGCGACCCGGTGCCCGACCACTGGTACGCGTGGCGCTGGTACCACGCGCGCGCGTCCCTGGCCGAGCAGTTCACCGAGGCGCCCGAGGGCGCGCTGACGGTGCGGCTCGCGCCGCGCGACCCGAGCGCCGAACTGGCTGCGGCGGGCCGCCTCGCCGGCTTCCCGGCCGCCGCCCTCGAAGAGGTGCAGGTGGAGCGGCAGGGCGTGCTCAGCGCCACCTCGGGTGACCGTACGGTCGCCACGGCGCCGCACGCGGTGCGCTGGGCACGGCTCGCCGAGCCCACGACCCGCACCACCACTCCCCTGCCCACTGAGCGGGCCGTGGAGCTGGCGCGGGCCTTCGCCGAGCGGCACGGGGACGCGAGCGGGGGCGCGGAGCTCGTCGTGGACGGGGTGCACGACCTGATGCAGAACTCCGGCACGAAGGACGGCACGGAGCTGGGCGCCCCGACGTGCCTGGAGACCCACGTCACCTTCCGGCAGGCCTTCGACGGCGTGCCCGTCATCACCCCGGACCGGGGCGTGTTCCGGGTCGCGCTCGACAACGACGGCACCGTCGTACAGGCGCAGGTGTCCACCCGCGCGGCGACCGGGGCACGGCGCGAGCCGAGCAGCCGCGTCACGCCGCCGTCGGCCGAGGGCGCGCGCGGCGCGGCGGCCCCGGAGGCGGGCGACCCGCAGGAGGCC
>NZ_BNBT01000047.1:52685-55115 GCF_014656095.1 Streptomyces longispororuber | reverse complement strand
GAGGCCGCCGACGCCGCCGGTGGCCGGGACACCCGCCGCAACATCGCGGCGGACCGGGCCGAGAGCCGGGCGTGGCGGACGGCGCGAGCGGCGGGCTGGCTGGAGTAGGCGCGTCCCCATGGCGACGGCCGGGGCCGGCGCCCGGCCCGGGCGCCGGAGCGCCGGTGGTGCGCCGTGAGCTGTGGTCCTTCGGTGCCGGGACCGTTGAAGCGCGGGGGCGGGGGTAGAAGGAGGGGGAACCGCGAACCAGACATCAGGGGGTGCGCCATGCCGGACGCATCGGTACGAGCCGTCGGATGGGCCCAGTCCTTCCCCGTCTCCCGCGGCGTCAGAGCGGGCCGCGAGTGGGCCCGCGCGCACTTGGAGGCGCTGGGGTGGGACCGGACCGCGCCCGACGCCGTGGACTCGGTGGTCCTCGCCGTCTCCGAACTCGTGACCAACGCCCACCACCACGCGCACACCAGCGCCCAGGTGGTCCTGACGTGGGACGGGCAGCGCCTGCACCTCAGCGTGCACGACTCGGGGCCGGGGGCGCCCGCGCCGCGCCGGCCGGACGACGTCAGCGTCGGCGGCCGCGGCCTCGCCATCGTGCAGGCCCTCGCCGACACCTGGAGCATCCACCCGACGTCCGACGGGAAGACCGTCACCGCCTGCTTCACCCCGGTCGGCGACGCGCCGTGCCCGCAGGGCGCGACGACCTGAGCGCGGACGGACGCCGGAACCCCCGCCCCCTCCGCCGGCCTGGCCGGAGCGGAGGAGGCGGGGGCGTACGGGAGCAGGGGAGTGGAGGGGCAGGGGGCGCGTCGGCCGACGCCGGGCGGGCTCAGGCGGAGGTGCGGAAGGGCCCGGTGACCTCGTACGTGATGCCGCCGGAGGAACTGCCGGACGTACCGCGCTGACTGGAGAAGTACAGCCGCCTGCCGTCGGGGGAGAAGGCCGGACCGGTGATCTCCGAGCCGGACTGGCCGGTGATCCGCAGGAAGGGCGCGACGACGTCGGCGGGGGTGATGATGCAGATCTCCATGTTGCCGCCGTCCTCGGCGACGAACAGGTCGCCCGAGGAGCTGCCGGTGACGTTGTCGACGCCGGTCAGTGGCGCGGAGCCGTTGGTGACGAGGCTGTCGTCGTAGGCGAGTTCATAGGTGTTGTTGGTCAAATTGAGCTGCCAGACACGGTTGTCGCCCTTGGTGGTGAACCAGACGGTGTCGGTGGCGTAGTGGCAGCCCTCGCCACCGTTGAAGATCTTCGCGCCGGAGACCTGGTCGCGGGTGTACGTGGGCGAGCCGTCGGGGTCGGGCACGTTGGCCCAGGTGAAGGAGCCGGAGGTGCCGGTGCCCGCGACCAGCACCTGGAGGGTGCCGGAGGAGAGGTTGCCCCACGTCGCGGGGACGAACCGGTAGAAGCACCCGTCGGACTCGTCCTCGGTCAGGTAGATCACCTTGCGCACCGGGTCGGCGGCGGCCGCCTCGTGCTTGAACTGGCCCATCGCGGCGCGCCGGACGGCCGCCTTCGCGCCCCAGGGGTCGGTCTCGTAGACGTAGCCGCGGCTGACCTCCTCACAGGACAGCCAGGTGTTCCACGGGGTGGCGCCGCCCGCGCAGTTGTTCCTGGTGTTGGACAGGATGCGGTAGGCCCCCGTGACGGAGCCCGAGGAGTTGAACTTGACCGCGCTCGCGCCGCCGCCGGTGCCGAGCTCGGAGTTGGAGACGTAGATCCAGCCCGTGCCGTCGGCGAAACAGGCGCCGCCGTCGGGGGCGCCGTGCCAGGTGTACGAAGTGCCGGGCACCGTCTGGCTGGAACGGGCTATGACCCGGCTGGTGAAGCCGGACGGCAGCATGATGCCGTTGGCGTCGGCGGCCAGCAGACCGCCGTAGGGGCTGGTGCCGTTCTGCGCGGGTGCCGCGTACGCGGCACCGTGCATGAGGGTGCCGCCGAAGACGGCGGCAGAGGTGCCGATCACCGCACCACGCAGGAAATTGCGACGTTCCACAGCTACTCCTTCACCACGAGCGAATGACGAGTCGTTGGGCGTCGCCGACTGGTCACAGGGACCGTAGAGGCCGTGGGCACACGGCGGGCAGGGACCGGCAGACCAACTCTTTCCGGCCAACAGATGTGCGCGATTCGCTGCAAAAACCTTCAGCCCGGCACCAAATGAACGGCTCGGGAACGGTGGTCGACGGAGTGATGGAGATACCGGTCGATCGGGCGGGCCGGGCGGGAACGACCGCACGTGCGAGGCGCGGTGCGGGTGTCGCTGACCTCGTGGTGCGCGCGGGCGGGGCGGTGCGGAACCTCGCCCCCCGGGGCCACGGCGGGCGCGCGCTGCGCTGTCCGCGGTCGCTGCCGCGCTCACGCGCCCCCGGCCCCCTCAGACGGAGCCCATGGGCGTGCCGCCGTCGAAGTGGGTGTCTTTGTTGGTGCGTACGC
>NZ_BNBT01000047.1:0-52589 GCF_014656095.1 Streptomyces longispororuber | reverse complement strand
CGGCTGATGTTGCCGTCGGTGTCGTGGACGATGAGGTCGGCTTTGGTGTCGCCGTTGATGTCGGCGAAGTGGAGGCGGCCTTGTCCGGGTTGGCCGAGGTAGTTGTGCCAGCCTTTGCTCCAGGGGGTGCCGCTGTCGAAGTGGGTGTTTTTGTTGGTGCGTACGCTGATGTTGCCGTCGGTGTCGTGGACGATGAGGTCGGCTTTGGTGTCGCCGTTGATGTCGGCGAAGTGGAGGCGGCCCTGCCCGGGCAGGCCCAGGAAGTTGCCCCACCCCTTGCTCCACGGAGCGCCGCTGTCAAAATGGTCGCCCACGTTCCTGTGGACGCTGACGACACCGTCGGCGCGCAGGACGACGAGGTCACCCTTCCCGTCGCTGTCGATGTCGGCAGGCGTCACCAGGGGCGCCTCCGGGGCCGTCGCCGGATCGTTGCCCTCGCGGGGCTGACGCTGGCGGAAGGCCGAACCCGGCTGCCCGAGGCAGTCCGCGAGTCCGAGCGGAGCGCCGTGGGCGTGGGAACCGCGGGGCACCTCCAGGCACCTGGACGAAGCAGCGGCCTGCGGCTTGATCCACGCGAACGTCTCCCGGTCCTCGAAGTGGAAGTCCGCCTCCTTCTGCCCGCCGCACTCGGCCTGCCGAGCCCGCGGCACCCCGGAAACCTCGGCGATCTCCACGCACCGGCCGCTGTGCGGGTTCACGATGTTCACCGCACCGCCGTCGGAGGCGGACTGGCGCAACGTCCACAGGGCACCGGGCTGTCCGGAACACTCCGCCTGGACCACCGGGGCGCCCGGAAGCTGCGACGAGCCGTCGACCGCCACGCACTTGCCGCTGTGCACGGCGATGATGTTGATCGCCGAGGCCGAAGTCCGGGCAGGGGCCGGGGCCGAAGTCCGGGCCGGCTCCGGAGCGGCGGCGGCACGTCCCGCCGGAACCGTCACCGTTCCGCCCAGCAACACGACGACCGCGGCCAGAAACCCCGACCCTCTTCCCCACCACCGTAACGATCCACGCACCGCCGACCTCCCATGCCCGTCGGAACCGGCCGCGCTCCGTCCGGCCCGGCCGCGGGTATTGGACCACCGGCGGACACGCGTACGACACCCCGGCCCGAGGAAGTCGAGCGCGCCTCGATCCGGCTTGCAGCCATCCGCGACGGAGGGGCCGCCGCGCTCTCCCGTTCCGGCTGTTCCACGCAGCGATCTGTTCCACGCAGCGATAGTTCATCGGGGCAACGGCATGGGTGGCGCTCCGCCGTCCCGGCCGCTTCTGCGGCGGGTGTGCGCGGCACTCGCCGATGCCCCACGAGCAGGGCGACGGCGGGACACCGGAGCCGTACGCCTCACCGGCTCTCCTCCCGCCCGGCGAACGCGGCGATCAGGTCGTGGACCGGATGGTCGCCGGAGTCCATGTCGTGGGCCTCGGCGCTACGCCGGAACATGGCCTGCTCGTACGAGGCCAGCGCGGCCTCGGCGTCGTCGCGGTGCGCGGCGAGGGCCCTGCCGAGTTCGGCGCCGTCGAGCATGGCCAGGTTGGCGCCTTCACCGTTCGGGGGCGCGAGATGGGCGGCGTCGCCGATCAGGGTCACACCCGGCGCCCGGTCCCAGCGGTGCCCGGACGGCAGGGCGTAGAGGGGACGCAGGACCGGCGCGGTGTCGCTGCCGGTGATCAGCGCGGTGAGCTCCGGCGCCCAGCCGTCGAACTCCGCCGCGACCCGGGCGGTGGCCGCGGCGGAGTCACCGAAGTCGATGGCGGCGAACCGGTCCCGCGGTCCGGGCAGCCCCACGTACGCGTGCAGGGTGTCGCCCCTCTCCCGGTGCGCGAAGATCTCCCTGTCCGGCGACGGCGCGATCATCGACCCGCCGCCGACGGCTTCCGCGGCGGCGGGGTGCCGGGTGTCCGCGTCGTACAGGTACGTCTCGACCACCGACTTGCCGACGTACTCCGGTACGGCGGTGGACAACAGCGGCCGCACCCGCGACCACGCGCCGTCCGCCCCGACCAGCAACCCGGCCACGAGGGTGCTGCCGTCGGCGAACGTCACCTCGTGGCGCCCCTCGCCGAGGGCACGGGCGCCGCTGACCTTGTGCCCCCACCGGACGGTGCCGGCCGGGAGGGAGCCGAGCAGCATCTGGCGCAGCTCACCTCGCTGCACCTCCGGGCGCCCGCCCGTGCCGTCGTCGGCCTGCTCGAACAGGACGCTCCCGTCCGGCGCGAGGATGCGCATGGCCTGGCGGCCCTCCAGGATGAGCTCACGGAACTCCTCCATCAACTCGGCTTCGCGCAGAGCGACTTGGCCGTTGTAGTCATGGATGTCGAGCATCCCGCCCTGCGAACGCGCATCCGGGGAGGCTTCCGCCTCGTACACCGTGGCCGGTATCCCGTGCACGTGCAGCACACGGGCGAGCACGAGGCCGCCGAGCCCGGCGCCGATGATCGTGACATGAGTGGTCATGGGGCTGTCTTCCTGATCGTGGACCGCTGGGCGACACCCCCGGCCCCGGCGGGTCATGCGGGAACCGGGAGGCAGCAGTGTCAGTGGGTCGGGATGGTGTAGCTGCTGATAGCCGATGCCGTTGATCCCCGGCGTCGACGCACTCCACTGTCCAGGCGATCACCGACAGAACACCGACAGGCCATGCACAAGCCACCGACAAGTACCGGCAAGCGCCGACAGGTCACCCGCCGACGCTCAGGTCGAGTACAGGCGGCGGCACGCTCGGCCGGGGGGGGGCGGTCGAACACGCCGCGTCCGGCGGGCCCTCGCGCCCTGAGCGCGGCGGCCGGAGGGCCACCCGCCCGTGGTCGGGCCGTCCGGCACCACGTGCGGGACGTTCGGCACGCTCCTCCGGAACGGTTCCTGGCGTTCATTGGAGACGGAAGACGACGCGATGAAGGGGGGATCCGTGACCTCCGTGACCACGCCAGTGTCCTGAAAGCCGTGGAAGCTGCTCGCGGTACTCCTGGCCTGCTCCTCAGCGGTCGCCTTCCTGCTCAGTGCGGCACTCGACGCACTGGCCGTCCTGATGCACCGGCGTCGTGCGCGCCATCGATCCGCCGTCCGGGAAGAGCCGGAGCCGCGCCGTCGGCCCGAGCGGCACCCGGGCCGCCCTGGAGGTACCGACCATGCGCATCGTCATCTCCCTCGGCGGCAACGCCTTGTCGCGTCGAAGTGGGCACCCTGACGGGGACGGTCAGGCGGTGGACACCGACCGGGTGACCACCACGCTCGTCGGCCTCGCTCTGCAACACGAGGTCGTCATCGTCCACGGCAACGGACCGCGGACCGGTCCGCTCGCCGAGGAGAGCGCCGCAGGTCCCGCGCCCGACGCCCCGTATCCCCCAGACCTGTCGGGCGCGCAGGCGCAGGGGGCGATCGGCTCGCTGCTGGTTCGCGCTCTGTACGACGTGCTGCCGGGGCACCGGGTCGCCGCGCTCGTCACGCACACCCTCGTACGGGCCGACGACCCGGCCTTCGACCGGCCCACGGAGTTCGTGGGCCCGGTGTACTCCCGCGAGATCGCCGACGTACTCGCCCGCAGGCACCACTGGCACATCGCACAGGACGGCGGGGGCTGGCGTCGCGTCGTCCCCTCGCCGCTGCCCGAACGCGTCCTGGAGACCGAGACCGTGCACGCACTCCTGGGCCACCGCGTCCTGGTCGTCTGCGCGGGCGGCGGAGGCATCGCCGTCACCGCCGACCACGACACCGGTGCGCTGACGAGCGTCGAAGCGGTCGTCGACAAGGATCTCGCGGCAGCCGTGCTCGCCGAGGACCTCAAAGCGGACTTCCTGCTCCTCCTCACCGATGTCCCGTGCGTGTACGCCGGGACCGGCACCCGCGGTGCGCAGCCCGTCCTCGACACGACCCCCGAGGACCTGCGCCGCCGGAGCTTCCCGGCCGCCTCCATGGGAACCAAGGCGGAGGCAGCCGCTCGGTTCGTCGAACGCACCGGGGCCTTGGCCGCCATCGGGGCCCTCGACGCGGCGTACGAGATCGTGCACGGGAGGTCGGGGACCCTGGTGTGCCGGGACCTGACCGCCGCCTGAGACGGCGGATCATCGGAGGGGGGAGGGTGGGAGGAGACGGGAACCGAACCTCGCGAGGAGGTACGCCGACAGGTCGACGACGACCCGCGTGCCCCCCCGGCTTTGCGGCCCCACCGCGGACCTGTCAGGTCCCACGCCTCGCCCCACTGCTGGACGCGACGCGGTGCCGGTCCAGCTTCCACCGCGCGAGGGCACCGGCGCCGTGGACGAGGCCGGTGCCGGCACGGCCGGGCCCCACGGCCCCTCATCTCCCGAGCCCACCCGGCCCAGGGTGGCAGGACGCAGCCATAGTGATCCGGCGAAGGGTGGGCAGTGCGATGTACTCCAACGACGGCTTCCGTGAACTCGCGCGGCACGAGTGCCTGCGGCTGCTGGCCAAGGCCAGCGCCTGCCCGGGCCGCCCCGCCACCGGGCACAGCACCTGCCCCGAGCCGCCCCGACACCGCAGCCGAGGGTCCCCGGGTATGAGGGCCGACCGGTCCGTCACCTGGGCCCCGCGGCCCCTCCGGCGGGTGCCGACGACGCGGGACATTGAAGGCGCAACAAGGGAACACGACACACTCGGGCGCAGCCCTCTCGGAAAGGACGAGCATCATGGCAGTCCACGACCACCCGCACCACCACCTCGGCTTCCGCTTCCCGTCGCGGCGCGGGGCCGGGGCGGCGCACGCCTCCGCGGACGGATCGACCGCCGCGGCCACGGCGACCCGCGCCCACGTGTTCGCCGCGCTCCGGCTGCTGACCGGGTTCGTGTTCCTGTGGGCGTTCCTGGACAAGACCTTCGGCTTCGGCTACGCCACCCGGTCCGGCACGGGCTGGGTCGACGGCGGTTCGCCGACCGAGGGCTTCCTCAGCGGTGTCGCCGTCGGACCGATGGAGTCCACGTTCCACGACTGGGCCGGGGCCGCCTGGGCGGACTGGCTGTTCATGCTGGGACTGCTCGGTGTCGGCCTGGCCCTGACCGCGGGCATCGGGCTGCGGCTCGCGGCGGTCGCCGGCACGGCGATGATGGCGCTGATGTGGATGGCGGAATGGCCACCGGCCAGGCACCTGTCCGACGGATCGGCGAGCATGTCGACCAACCCGTTCGCCGACTACCACCTCGTCTACGCCGCCGTGCTCATCACCCTCGCGGCCGTGGGCGCTGGCGCGACCTGGGGCCTCGGCAGGGCCTGGGCCCGACTGCCCTTCGTGCGCCGCAACCGCTGGCTGCTCTGAAGGCCGGGGCCCCGGCCCGTTCGCGACCGGCTCGGTGCGGCGGGGCCTCACCGGGCCCATCGGCCCGGGAAGCGAGGGACGACCGGCGCGCTGCCGGTACGCCGACAGTCCCTCCTCCCGGGCGGCACGCGCCACGAGGATCGAAGGTGCGGACAGGACACCGCGCAGTGAGACCGCGGAGTGAGACAGCGGACCGAGGGAGAGACCGGCGATGACAGCAACGGTGGAAGCTGGACCCCGGGCGGCGGCCGAGGCGTGGCGGGGCTTCGCCGGCACGTGCTGGCGGGACCGGGTCGACGTACGCGACTTCATCCAGGCCACGTACACGCCCTACGACGGCGACGCGTCCTTCCTGACCGGTCCCACGGACCGGACGCGCGCGGTCTGGCGGAAGGTCTGCGCGCTGTTCCCCGAGGAGCGCCGCAAGGGCGTCCTCGACGTCGACGCCGCCACCCCGTCCACCATCACCTCGCACCGCCCCGGCTACATCGACCGCGACCGCGAGCTGATCGTGGGCCTGCAGACCGACGCCCCGCTGCGGCGCGCCATCATGCCCAACGGCGGCCTGCGGATGGTGGAGAACGGGCTCAAGGCGTACGGCTACGACGTCGACCCCTTCGTCAGGCGCGTCTTCGGCACCTACCGCAAGACCCACAACGACGGGGTCTTCGACGCCTACACGCCGTCGATGCGCGCCGCCCGCAAGGCCGGGATCATCACCGGCCTCCCCGACGCCTACGGCCGCGGCCGGATCATCGGCGACTACCGGCGCGTGGCGCTGTACGGCACCGACCGGCTGATCGCGGCGAAGCGGGCCGAGCGCGCCCTGCTGGACGCGCGGCCCTCCACCCCGGACGTCATCCGCGACCGCGAGGAACTCGCCGAGCAGTTGCGCGCGCTGGACGAACTCGCCCGGATGGCGGCCTCGTACGGCTGCGACGTCACCCGCCCGGCCGCCACCGCGCACGAGGCTGTGCAATGGCTCTACCTGGGCTTCCTGGCGGCGGTGAAGGAGCAGAACGGCGCCGCGATGTCGCTGGGGCGGACCTCCACGTTCCTGGACGTCTACCTCCAGCGTGACCTGGACGAAGGGCTGATCGACGAGACCCGTGCCCAGGAGTTGATCGACGACTTCGTGATCAAGCTGCGGATCGTCCGCTTCCTGCGCACCCCGGAGTACGACGAGCTGTTCTCCGGTGACCCGACCTGGGTGACGGAGTCCATCGGCGGCATCGGCGGCGACGGCCGCCCCCTGGTCACCCGGACGTCCTTCCGGTACCTGCAGACCCTGTACAACCTGGGGCCCGCGCCCGAACCGAACCTGACCGTGCTGTGGTCGCCGCGGCTGCCCGAGGGCTTCAAGCGGTTCTGCGCCCAGGTATCCATCGACACCAGCGCGATCCAGTACGAGTCCGACGAACTGCTGCGCCCGCGCACCGGGGACGACACGGCGATCGCCTGCTGCGTATCGGCGATGGCGGTGGGCCGGCAGATGCAATTCTTCGGGGCGCGCGTCAACCTCGCCAAGGCGCTGCTGTACGCGATCAACGGTGGCCGCGACGAGATGACCGGCGAGCAGGTCGCGCCCGCGATGCCCGCGCTGGAGGGTGAGTACCTCGCGTACGAGGACCTGTCGGCGGCCTACGACCGGATGCTGGACTGGCTGGCCGAGACCTACGTGGAGACGCTCAACGTCATCCACTACATGCACGACAAGTACGCCTACGAGCGCGTCGAGATGGCGCTGCACGACCACCCGGTGCACCGGTTCATGGCGTGCGGCATCGCCGGGCTCTCGGTCGCCGCCGACAGCCTGTCGGCGATCAAGTACGCGCGGGTGAAGGTGGTCCGGGACGCGAGCGGACTCGCCGTCGACTACGAGGTCGAGGGGGAGTTCCCGGCGTACGGGAACAACGAAGACCGGGTGGACGCGCTCGCCGCCGGCCTGGTGCGGTCGTTCATGGCGAAGGCGCGCGAGCACCCCACCTACCGCGACGCCGAGCACACGCAGTCGGTGCTGACCATCACCTCGAACGTCGTCTACGGCAAGCACACGGGCAACACCCCGGACGGCCGCCGCGCGGGCGCCCCGTTCGCACCCGGTGCCAACCCGATGAACGGCCGCGACCGGCACGGTGTGGCGGCCTCCGCGCTGTCGGTGGCGAAGCTCCCGTACGACGCGGCCCGCGACGGCATCTCGCTGACCACGACGATCACGCCCGAAGGACTGGGGCACGACCCCGCCGAGCGCGCGGGCCACCTGGTCGGCATCCTGGACGCCTACATGGCCGCCGACGGCTTCCACATGAACGTCAACATCCTGGACCGTACGACGCTCGCGGACGCCATGGAGCACCCGGAGAAGTACCCCGAGCTGACGGTCCGCGTCTCCGGGTACGCCGTCAACTTCGTCCGCCTGACCCGCGAGCAGCAGCTCGACGTGATCAGCCGCACCTTCCACGGAGCACTGTGAACACCACCGTCGAACCGGTGACGGGCCGCGTCCACTCCTGGGACCTGTCCACGGGAGTGGACGGGCCCGGGACCCGGTTCGTCCTCTTCGTCAGCGGCTGCCCCCTGCGCTGCCTGTACTGCGCCAACCCCGACACCTGGCACCTGCGTGACGGCGAACGGGCCACCGTCGACGAGGTGATGGCCGAGATCGAGAAGTACCGGCCCTTCCTCACCACGGCCGGCGGGGGAGTGACCCTCACGGGAGGCGAGGCCCTGCTGCAGCCCGCCTTCACCGCCGCCCTCCTGCGCCGCTGCAAGGAGCTCGGCCTGCACACGGCCCTGGACACCTCCGGCTTCCTCGGTGCCCGGGCCACCGACGAACTCCTCACCGACACCGACCTGGTCCTGCTCGACATCAAGTCCTTCGACGTCGGCACCTACCGGAGGCTGACCGGAGGGGACCTCGCCCCGACCTTGTCCTTCGCCGCCCGCCTGGACCGCATCGGCCTCCCGGTGTGGATCCGCTACGTCCTCGTGCCCGGCTGGACCGACGACCCCGAGGCCGTCGACGGCCTCGGCGCGTTCCTGGCCGGTCTCGGCAACGTCGACCGCGTGGACGTCCTGCCGTTCCACAAGCTCGGCGCCCGCAAGTACGACGCCCTGGGCATCCCCTTCCCGCTGCGCGACACACCCACCCCGGGCCCGGGACTGACGGAGCGCGTGCGGGAGCAGTTCCGGGAGCACGGCCTGCGGGCGCTCTGAAACGGAGGTCATGCGGGTGAGCGAGGCGCGCACGCACCCGCCCTGCGTGGCCGGGCGACCGGCAGCACGCGATGCTCGCGGGCCCAGCCGCGCACCGATCCCGCGAGGCGGCGGTGTTCAGGCTCGGGACCGGGCCAGGACCCGGCCTGCGGGTTGGCTGCTGTCCGCCAGGTAGCGGGAGTACTGGGCGCGCTCCTCCGGGGTGATGGCGGCACGGTTGCCGGTGGAGTCGAAACGGATGACGCGTGTCTTCACCGTGGCGTGGGTGCCGTGTTCGGAGGTGATCCGGGTGAGGAGCGTCAGGCTGGCCCGGCCGACCTTCTCGGCGTGCAAGGACAGTTCGACTTCGGACGTCGTCCAGGGCAGTGGCATGGTGAAGCCGGCCTGGATGTCCGCGATACCCCAGTAGCTCTCGATGCCGTGCTCGTGCTGGAGCTTGCGAGCCAGTTCGACGGCGGTGTCCTCGGCGTACCGGATCATCGACAGGTTGTGCACGTTGCCGTAGATGTCGGCGTCGCTCATCCTGATGTGCCGACGGGTGGTGAAGGATTCCATGGTGTTCTGCTCCGGGAAGAAGTCTGCGGTCGGTTCGGGACGGTGGTGCGTGCGCCGTTGACCACGGCCGGGAGGAGGCGGCGTCCTCGGGCTGTCATGGAGGGCCGGCGCAGGTGTGACGGTGACCAGGTCAGCATGTGGTCAGGGGGGTGTCCGCCAGGGTCTTCTCGATGATGTCGGCCGCGGTTGCCGCGCCGCCGGCCGTGCTGATGTCGCGGCGCAACCGGGCCACCGCACCGGTGATCCGCGGGTCGTCCATGACCGCCTGGACCGCCTCGCGCAGGGCGTCGGCGGTGGCTTGCTCCCGGGGGAGGTGGCGTCCGACACCCAGTTCCTCGACCTGGGCGGCGTTGACCCTCTGCTCGGCCATCTGAGGCACCACGACGACGGGCACCCCGAGGGAGAAGGCTTCCATCAGGCTGCCCATGCCGCCGTGGGTGACGAACACCGACGCGGCGGCCAGGACGTCCAGTTGTGGCACCGTCGCGTGTACTTCGAAGCCGTCCGCCGACGGGCCGAGCCCGGTGGCGGCCACGTCGGCACCCACGCTCATCACCACATGCCACCCGCGGCCCTGGAATGCCTGCGTACACGACCGGTAGAACTCCGGGCGCTGGTTGAACTGGGAGCCCAGCGATACGTACAGCACCGGCTTGTCACCCTCGGGCCTGTGCCAGCGGCCCTGGAAGGACCGGTCGCCGATGGCCGGGCCCACCCAGTGCGCCTCGCCTGCCCTCACCGTCTGCGCACGACGCTGGAAGGAGCGGGGGAAGAACGCGATCGTCTTCGGCGGCGCCAGCGTCAACGCGTGGACTCCTCCCGGGACGCCGAATTCCTCCAGCGCCTGGGCGAGTTGAGGGAAGCCGGGGATCTGCGCGATGTCCTCAAGCCCGTAGAAGTCCCGCACCACACCGTCGTACGGGATGTGCGTGGGGGCCAACTGCACGGCGGGAACTCCCCAGCGGGCCGCCAGCAGCGGCCCCGCCCACGCGTACACGTCCGAGAGCACCACATCGGGCACGTCGGCACCGAACGCGGCTTCCAACTGCGGCAGGGCGGCAACGTTGACCCCGACCGCGCCGGTCACCCCGACGACCATGTCCTCAGGGGCCTCGCCGGGATCGGGTACCTCGTAGAGAACGGGTGTCGCGCCCGCTGCCCGGACCTCGTCGGCGAACTGCGCGGTCACCGCGTAACTCACCCGGTGACCGCGCTCAACCAGTTCACGTACGACGGCCAGCGTCGGGATCACGTGCCCTGACATGGGCACATTGAACACGGCCACATGGTGTACTCGCTCCGCACCGCCGGACGGACCACTCGGCATGACCACCACTTCCCAGCTCACGGCGCGGCGCGGGCCGCCACCGGAAATCGATACCGTCCCCTCCCCAACGCGGTGACTGTCGCCAGGACACCCCTTGGCCCGCAATATCATCCGTTTGTGATACGTGCTTCACGCCCGGCCACCGGTGTCACGCGGGGCGCAGTGGGGTGCTCAGGCGCGTATCGGCTGCTGAGAACGTCAGAGTCGAGGCGATCGGGCCGACGCCCGTGTAGCGGTGGTCGCTGCCGTCGAGGACCAGCGCCAGGCGGTGCCCGGGCGGGACGTTCCACGCAGCGGCGGGCATCGCCACCTCGGCCGCGAAACGGGTACCAGGTGTGGCGCCCCTGAAGCTGTAGGGGGCATGGCTGATCAGCCGCGCCACACCCAGCGGGTCCACGTCGTAGAGGTAGGACACGAAGGTGCCTTCGGGCGCCGTGGACGTCAGCCGGGAGCGCACGACGGGTGAGCCCCGCAATCTCCAGGGCCTCTCCAGCGGTTCGCTGCGCCAGACGGCCGCGAGCGGTGAGTCGAGCAGGGGGAGCACGGTGGTGGGTGCCAGGCCGGCCGAGTCGGCCAGACCGGCGACGGGGAAGGCGCCCGAGTCGGCAGGCGAGTGCAGGCCCGTGAGCAGGCGCACGTCGTCCCGTCCGGAGTTCCGCTGCGCCCGCAACGGCACGTGCGAGGGGGAGCGCTCCATGGCCGACCAGCTCGGATAGCTCTCCACCCGGTCGCCGTTGCGAGGGCGCACCAGCAACGGCGCATGGCGATCCGCGCCGTTGAGCCGGCCCAGGAGGAACCGGTCGAGCCAGTGCCGGGCATGCTCGCGAATGGCAGCGTTCGGCTGCAGCAGCGCTGCTTCACGCGAACTGGAATCCCCATGGCCCCCGGGGTTCATCCGTAGTTGCCTCGGACCGGTCAGTTGGTCCAGGAACCGGCCCGTCTGACCAGCCGGCACCAGAGGGTCATCCCACTCGCCGGCCATGAACACCGGCGTACGTCGCGCGTTGAGCCCCGCAGTGAAGGTGCGAGGGGATCGCTGCCGCGCCCAGACCCGCACGCCCGCTGTGTCCCGCTTGCTCGTCAACCTCGCGAAAGCCTGACGCGTCTGCGCACTCATCCGACCGTTGAGCGCGCCCAGCACGGCCTGATAGGTGGCGATGGTCCCCGCGTTGGTGCCATTGCGCACGAACGAATCGAACAGGTCGGTCCACGGGCACAGGGACGCGACGGCTGCCACCCGCGGATCACGAGCCGCCGTGTTCAAAGCCACCGCCGCCCCGTACGAGGAGGAGTACAGCCCCACACGCCGCTCGTCCGCAGGCGTGTGGCCGAGCGCCCACGTGATCATCTCCGAGGCGTCCGCCTGGTCCGACGGCCCCGCCATATCGATCTCCCCGCCCGAACTCCGCAAGCCTCGCGGGTCGTAGGAGACCACCACATAGCCGGCCCGTGCCAGTTCCTTCTTCTCGTCGAGCAGTACATCCTGCGGCATGGTCCACCACGCCCCCGGCACGACAATCAACGGGTGGGGTCCAGCCCCCGCCGGCGTGTGGACCGTGGCGGCGATGCGCGTGCCGTCACGCATGACGACCGTCGTACGTGATACCGACGCCGCACCGCCGTCCAACGAGGCGGTGCCCACCGCTCGTCCGCCACCGGACTCCGCCGCTGACACCACACTTCCCTGACCGGCCAGAACCGCGGCCAGCAACGCGACGGACACGGTGCCCCGCCACCCACCCGACTCCCGTACACCGCTCACAGCGTCACCACGGCGGTACCACCTCTCCTCTCGACGAAAGAGGTGACGTACGCGCAGGACGACATGCGCAAGCCCCCTCCCGGCACCATCACCAGCAGGCACTTCAACGACGTCCATCCCAGATCTGTCACGCCTCGCGCCCTCGGGGACAACGGTCCCGGCTGCGCTGAACAGGCGCGTCGGCCGTGCCGAAGTACGCCGCGCGCATGAGGTCCTGCATGTCGTCCAGCATGGGCATGCGCGGGTTGGCGGGCGCGCACTGGTCCTCGTAGGCGTTGAGCGCCTGTTGGGGGAGGGCGTCGAGGAAGGCCTGCTCGTCGACATCGAGCTGCTGGAACGAGCGTTCTATCCCCACCGCGTCGCGGAGGCGTTCCACGGCCGCGGCGAGGGCTTCCACGCCTTCGGCCGGGGTGGCGGCGGGCAGGCCGAGGGTGCGGGCGATGTCCTGGAAGCGTTCCGGCGCGCGGTAGTTCTCGTACTTGGGCCAGCCGGTGAGCTTGGTGGGGACGGTGCCGTTGTAGCGGATGACGTGGGGGAGCAGGACGGCGTTGGTGCGGCCGTGGGCGATGTGGAAGGTGGCGCCGAGGGTGTGGGACATGGCGTGGACGATGCCGAGGAAGGCGTTGCCGAAGGCCATGCCCGCGATGGTGCCGGCGTTGTGCATCTTCTCGCAGGCCTCGGGCGAGGCGTCGCGGTGGTTCACCGCCGCCTCGATGTTGTCGAAGATCAGGCGGAGGGCGTGCAGGGCGAGGCCGTCGGTGAAGTCGTTGGCGTAGACGGACACGTACGCCTCGATGGCGTGGGTGAGGGCGTCGAAGCCGCTGTCGGCGGCCAGCGTCGGGGGCAGGGAGGCGGTCAGGAGGGGGTCGACGATGGCGACGCTGGGGGTGAGGGCGTAGTCGGCCAGCGGGTACTTCTTGCCGGTGGCCGGGTCGGAGATGACGGCGAAGGGGGTGACCTCGGCGCCGGTGCCGGAGGTGGTGGGCACGCACACCAGACGGGCGAGCCTGCCCGGAGTCGGGAAGCGGAAGGCGCGCTTGCGGATGTCGGAGAACTTCTGCCGCATGTCCGCGAAGTCGATGTCCGGGTGTTCGTACAGCAGCCACATCACCTTGGCGGCGTCCATGGGCGAGCCGCCGCCGAGGGCGATGACGGTGTCCGGGCGGAAGTCCCGCATGAGGTGGGCGCCGCGCTGCACGGAGGCGATGCTCGGCTCGGGTTCCACGCTGTCGATGATCTGCAAGGTCACCGGCTGGGGCCGGTGCCGCAGGACGCGGGAGATCCGGTCGACGAAGCCGAGGCGGGTCATGGTGGTGTCGGTGACGACGGTGACGCGGTGGACGTCCGGCATGGCCTGCAGATAGCGGATGGCCTGCGGCTCGAAGTAGATCTTCGGCGGGACCTTGAACCACTGGAGGTTGTTGCGGCGGGCGGAGATCCGCTTGACGTTCAGCAGGTGGGCGGCGGAGACGTTGTTGGACACCGAGGTGCTGCCCCAGGAGCCGCAGCCGAGCGTAAGGGACGGCAGGAGGTGGTTGTAGACGCCGCCGATGGCGCCCTGCGAGGAGGGCGAGTTGACGATGACGCGGACGGTCTTCATGCGCTTGCCGTACGCCTCGGCCAGCTCCCGGTCCTCGGTGTGGATGACGGAGCTGTGGCCCTGGCCGTGGAAGGCGACCATGTCGGCGGCCAGGTCGAAGCCCCGCTGCTCGGAGTCGGCACGCAGGACGGCCAGGACCGGGCAGAGCTTCTCGCGGGTCAACGGCTCGTCCGGGCCGACCCGCTCGGTCTCGGCGAGGATGAGGGAGGTACCGTCGGGGACGGTGAAACCGGCCTGCTCGGCGATCCAGGCCGGGCTCTGCCCGACGGCCGCCGCGTTCACCTTGGGCTCGCAGCCTCCGCCCGAGCCGCCGGAGGCGGGGAAGAGGAACGCCTCCAGCTTCGCCTTCTCCTCGGGCGTGGCCAGGTGCGCGTGCAGCCGCCGGAACTCGGCCAGGGCGTCGTCATAGATCTCGTCGTCGAGGATGACGGCCTGCTCGGAGGCGCAGATCATGCCGTTGTCAAAGGACTTCGACAGCACCAGGTCGTTCACGGCCCGGCGCAGCTTCGCGCTCTGGTGCACGTAGGCGGGTACGTTGCCCGCGCCCACGCCCAGGGCGGGCTTACCGGCCGAGTAGGCCGCCTTGACCATGGCGTTGCCACCGGTGGCGAGGATCAAGGAGACACCGGAGTGGTGCATGAGCGTCCTGGTCGCCTCCAGGGACGGGGACTCGATCCACTGCACGCAATGCGCCGGTGCTCCCGCCGCGACGGCCGCGTCGCGCACGACCCGGGCGGCCTCGGCACTGCAGCGCTGGGCGGCGGGGTGGAAGGCGAAGACGACCGGGTTACGGGTCTTGAGCGCCATCAGCGCCTTGAAGACCGTGGTGGAGGTCGGGTTGGTGACCGGGGTGACCGCGGCCACCACGCCGACCGGCTCGGCGATCTCGACCATGTCCTCGGTGTCGTCGCGGGCGATCACACCGACGGTCTTCATCGGGCCCATGCTGTGCGTGACGTGCTCACACGCGAACATGTTCTTGGCCGCCTTGTCCTCGAAGACGCCCCGTCCGGTCTCCTCCACCGCGAGACGGGCCAGCGCGGTGTGCTGGTCGAGCGCGGCGACCGAGGCCTTCTTGACGATGTGGTCGACCTGCTCCTGGTCGAGGGCCTCGTAGTCCGCGAGCGCCTTGAGCCCGTTCGTGACCAGCCGGTCGACGGCCACGGCGATGTCGGACGGCGCCTCGGTCGGGGCCTTCGCCACGGTGGCGGTCTGGGTGCGGGCGTCGTGGCGGGTCATGGGGGTGCCTCCGGCGTCGAGGGTGCGGCCGCACGGTGGACGGCCCGTCGGGAGCGGGACCGCGGGGGCCGGTACCACTCCGTCATCAGCGTCTCTCCGACGCGCATGCGCCGTGCAGGTCCGCCCGGTCCCCGCACCGCTGTCTGACCGGCCCGGCATGTGGGGCCGGACGGCCCTGAAGGGGCAGGGACCGGAAGGCGTGCGTGAACGTCGCTGCACGCTCGTGCGCGAGCGGATGCGCGCCGCCCCGTGCCGGCCGCGTCCGCCATGGGAGCCGGTCGGCGGGGCGTCATCCGGCCCCTTGCCCGCGCCAGGGGAGGAGGCGGACGCTGCCTCCTCAGCAGGAAGGACGCCGAAGAGCCCTAACGGCCGAGGCCGCCTTCACCACCACCCTCGGCCGCACCCAGCCAGTCGTCGAACAGCAGGGGGTGTGCACGTCCTAGGCGTGGTGCTCGGGCGGACGGGTGTCGTCGACCCGGAACGTCAGGTCGTTCACCACCCCGACCACGCCGTCCACCCGCCACGTCAGCCGGATGGCGAGCGGGATGTCGCTGCGCCGTTCCAGCGGTCCCTCCAGCACGACCACGCCGTCCCTGACCGAGGCGGTCACGGTGCCGGGAGGCAGGCTCAGGGCCCGCGCGAGGACGTCGTCGGTCACGTCCTGGCGGATCTCGTCGTCGGTGCGCAGGAAGACCCGCAGGAGGTCCCGCCGGGTGGCGATGCCGATCAGCCGGTCCTCCTCGTCCACCACGGGCAGCCGGTCGACACGGTGGCGTTCCATGACGCGTGCGGCGTCCGCGACGCGCTGCTCGGGGTGCACGGTGACGGCGGGCGACGACATCAGCTCTTCCGCGGTCATGGCGTGGCCCGCCGCGGGCGCGTGAAGGGCGGAACGGGGCGGCGCGGGGGTACGGAGACGCCGTACGCGGACATGACCGGGCTGGGCTGCCTGGCGGCGTACGAGGTCGGTCTCGGAGACGACGCCCACCACCTTGTCGTCGTGGTCGACCACGGGCAGGCCGCTGATGCGGTGGCGGTCCAGGAGCCGTGCCAGGTCCTTGAACGAGGTCTCCCTGCGTGCTTCGACGACCTCGCTGGTCATCACCTCACCGACAGTGCGGGCCATCACCGACTCCTTTCCACGTCCACCGTCCGCGAAGGAAGCGGAACGGATACTGCTGTACAAGACACCCACCGGTATCTGGTTCTCCGGGGGTGCTGTCCGCGGGGCAACGGGACCGGAATGCGCGGACCCTGTCGGCCGAGCGGCTGTTCCTGTCCTCTTCGGACCGTCCGGAGACGAGTTCCCGGCGCCTTCCCAGCGTTCCGTACGCGGCGCGCCGAGGTGCAGGGGCCGACGGTCCCGGAGCGGGGGACCGAATGCCTGGGGTGGTGCCGGGCGGTCCGTCCCGCGGAGGGCCTTCGGCCCCGGTGCAAGCGCCCGGTGCGGACGTCACCTGAGGACACCGGGTGAGACGGACCGTTCCGGAGAAGCCGACCGGCCTCGGTGAGGACTGCTCGCGCCCACCGAGGCCGTCGCGGAGTGGCCCGGCCCCTCGCAGGGGCGCCGGGCCGTCCCTCATCTGCTGTCGCTGCCCTCCGCCCCGGAGAGAGCGGCGCGACCGGCCTCCAGGCGGGCGACCGGCACGCGGAACGGGGAGCAGGAAACGTAGTCGAGCCCGGCGGCGTGGAAGAAGTGCACCGACTCCGGGTCTCCGCCGTGCTCGCCGCATACGCCGATCTTCAGGTCGGGCCGGGCGGTACGGCCCTCGGCGACGGCGATCTCGACCAGCCGGCCCACGCCGTCGCGGTCGATCGTCTCGAGCGGGGACACCTTGAAGATGCCCTTGTCGAGGTAGGCGGAGAAGAACTCCGCCTCGACGTCGTCGCGGGAGAACCCCCACGTGGTCTGGGTCAGGTCGTTGGTGCCGAAGGAGAAGAACCGCGCCTCCTCGGCGATGCGGCCCGCGGTGAGGGCGGCCCTGGGCAGCTCGATCATCGTGCCGACCGGGCACGTGACGGGGACGCCGGACTCCTGGGAGACCTCGCCCAGGACCCGCTCCACCTCCTCGCGCACGAGGCGCAGTTCCTCGACCGTGTCGATCAGCGGCACCATGATCTCCGCCCGCGGGTCGCCGCCCGCCCGCCTGCGCGCGACGACCGCCTCGGCGATCGCCCGAACCTGCATCGCGACCAGGCCCGGCGCCACCAGGCCCAGGCGGACGCCGCGCAGGCCCAGCATCGGGTTCTCCTCGTGCATCCGGTTCACGGCGTCCAGCAGCTCGGCGTCGTGCGCGGCGGGCGGGGTGCCCTGTGCCTGGGCGGCGGCGAGGCGGACGGCGAGTTCGGTGCGGTCGGGCAGGAACTCGTGCAGCGGCGGATCGAGCAGGCGGATGGTGACCGGCAGACCGTCCATCGCCTCCAGGATGCCGACGAAGTCCTGCCGCTGCAGTGGCAGCAGCGCGTCGAGGGCACGTCGGCGTTCGGCGTCGGTGCGGGCCAGGATCATCGCCTCGACCAGTTGCCGGCGGTCGCCGAGGAACATGTGCTCGGTGCGGCACAGGCCGATGCCCTCGGCACCGAACCGGCGGGCCCGGGCGGCGTCCTCGGGGGTGTCGGCGTTCGCCCGCACCCCCAGCCGCCGTACCGCGTCGGCCCGCCGCATGGCCCGGGCCACGGCTTCGACAAGACCGCCTGATACGGTGCCGGTCTCGAAGTACCGCATTACCGCGGAGTCCACGAGCGGGGCCGCGCCCGGATGGACGGCGCCTTCGGAGCCGTCCACGGAGATGACCGTGCCCTCCTCGACGGTGGTGTCACCCACGGTGAAGCGGCGCCCCTGCGGGTCGACGGTGATCTCCTCGGCGCCGCACACGCACACCTTGCCCATGCCGCGGGCGACGACGGCCGCGTGGCTGGTCTTCCCGCCGCGGCTGGTGAGTACGGCCTGGGCGGCGACCATGCCGGGCAGGTCGTCGGGCGTGGTCTCCTGCCGTACGAGGACGACCTTCTGACCGGCGGCGGCGCGCCGGACCGCCTCGGCGGAGTCGAACACCGCGGCGCCCACGGCGGCCCCCGGCGAAGCAGGGAGCCCGTGCGCCAGCGCCTCGCCCACGGCCGAGGTGTCGAACCGGGGGAACATCAGCCGGGCGAGCCCCTCCCCGCTGACGCGCGCCAGGACCTCGTCCGGGGTGATGAGCCCCTCGTCGGCCAGCTCGGCGGCGATGGCGAACGCGGCCGCGGCGGTGCGCTTGCCCACCCGGGTCTGCAGCATCCACAGCCGGCCGCGCTCGATGGTGAACTCGATGTCGCACAGGTCCCGGTAGTGGGTCTCCAGGGTCCGCATGTGCTCCTGCAACTGCGTGTACGAGGCCGGGTCCAGGTGTTCAAGATCGGTGAGCGGGACGGTGTTGCGGATCCCGGCGACGACGTCCTCGCCCTGCGCGTGGGACAGGTAGTCGCCGTACAGGCCGGTGCGTCCGGTGGCCGGGTCGCGGGTGAAGGCGACGCCGCTGCCGGAGTCGGGGCCGAGGTTGCCGAAGACCATGGTCTGTACGTTCACCGCGGTGCCGAGGTCGTCGGGGATGTGCTCGCGGCGACGGTAGAGGTGGGCGCGTGCGCCGTTCCAGGACGCGAAGACGGCGAGCACCGCCCGACGCAACTGCTCGGCCGGGGACCGGGGGAAGCTCTCGCCCGTCTCCCGGCGGATCAGCTCCTTGTACGTCTCCACGAGCTGGGCCAGGTCGGGCGCGTCCAGACCGAGGTCGTCGCGCGCCCCGCGGGCGTCCTTGAGGCGCGCCATGGCGTCCTCGAACAGCGCGCTGTCGACGCCCATGACGGTGCTGCCGAACATCTGGACGAGGCGGCGGTAGGAGTCCCAGGCGAAGCGTTCGCTGCCGGAGACCTTGGCCAGGCCCAGGACGGAGTCGTCGTTGAGGCCGATGTCCAGGATCGTCTCCATCATGCCGGGCATGGAGAAGCGGGCGCCGGAGCGGACGGACAGCAGCAGCGGATCGTCCGCCTGCCCCAGCCGGCGCCCGGCCGCCTCCTCCAGGGCGGTCAGGTGGGTGGCGATCTCGCGGGCCAGACCGTCCGGCTCGTCCCCGGTGGTGAGGAAGGTCCGGCAGGCCTCGGTGGTGACGGTGAAACCGGCCGGGACCGGCAGGTCCATCCGGGTCATCTCGGCCAGGTTGGCTCCCTTGCCACCCAGCAGGCCGGCCATGTCACGGCCGCCCTCGGTGAACGCGTACACGTAACGGACCATGACGGTGGTCTTCCTTCCGAAGTCGGGGGAGAGGCGGGGGCCTCGGTCTCTCGCTCGCCTGTGCCCCCTCGGCGCGGTCGGCTGCGCGAGCTGGAGCACCTCCCGCAGCCCTGGCTGCTGCCGCCGGCCGAGCCGGTCGCTCCTCGGGTCACCAGTGGCTCGCCGGAGGACCGGACGGCTGCTGCCCGCAGGCCGTGCTCCGCGGTCGTGCCGATGCCGCGCGATTCCACAGTCGATCCTGTTCCGTGGCGGTGGCAGGTGCTGGACGTCCCGCGGGCCGGGCCGACCGGCCCCGAGTCGCGGGAGACGGCCTGCGCACCCGGAGGGACGCCTCCCTCGGCAGCCGACCGCTGTGGTCGGACGGGGCCGGGAGGCTCGGCTCACGTGCCCCTGTTCGGCAGCACCCGACCGGGGGCAGGCGCTCCGACGAGGCCCCGTGCGTGGAGGGCACCGGGACCAGTAGGGCCGACCGGCCCTGGTCCTCCGGCCCGGGATCGCACAAGATCTGAAGGAGACGGGGACCGGAGCCCGCAGTGGCCGGAGCCCGGGCGGAGACCAGACAGCGCGGACAACGAGGAGTATCCGATGGCGGACGGCGAGCAGCCCGGCCCCGACAACCCGATCCGGGTCTTCCTGCTGGACGACCACGAGGTGGTACGGCGCGGGGTGCACGACCTCCTGAACGACGAACCGGACATCACCGTCGTCGGGGAAGCCGCCAACGCTGAGCAGGCACTGGTGCGCGTGCCCGCGCTGCGCCCACAGGTGGCGGTGCTCGACGTCCGGCTGCCGGACGGCGACGGCGTCACCGTGTGCCGGGAGCTGCGCTCCCGCGTGCCCGACCTGGCCTGCCTGATGCTGACTTCGTTCGACGACGAGGAGGCCCTGCTCGACTCGATCATGGCGGGCGCCTCGGGGTACGTGCTGAAGCAGATCCAGGGCTCGGACCTGGTCTCGGCCGTGCGTACGGTCGCCGCGGGCCAGTCCCTGCTCGATCCCAGCGCCACGGCCAAGCTGATGGCCCGGTTGCGCCAGGGCCAGGAACCGGAGCGGGAAGCCGACGCCCTGCCGGGCCTGACCGAGCGGGAGCGGGAGATCCTGGCGCTGATCGGGGAAGGGCTGACCAACCGCCAGATCGGCCAGCGGCTCTACCTCGCCGAGAAGACGGTCAAGAACCACATCTCCCGACTGCTCGCCAAGCTCGGCGTGGAGCGCCGTGTCCAGGCCGCCGTCATCGCCACGCAGGCCCAGGACCGGCTCAGGCAAGAAGGCCGCTGACGCCACCGGGCGAGCCACGGGGGCCGAACGTCCCCCGGCTCGCCCCCGTAGGGCCCGAGCCCGCCCCCGGCACCGTCCAGAACGCTGGCAGCGACACAAGAGACAGCGACGCAGCGACGCAGCGACACCGACCGGGAGGACGACGGACATGAGCGTGCGTGTGGGGATCAACGGCTTCGGCCGCATCGGACGCAACTACCTGCGCCTGGTACTGGAGCGCGCGGAGACCGGGACCGGTACGCCGGTGGAGGTCGTGGCGGTCAACGACATCACCTCGCCGGCCGCACTGGCCCACCTGCTGGCCTACGACTCGACGTACGGCCGCCTCGGCCGCCCCGTCGAGCACGACGACGACTCGATCACCGTGGACGGGCACCGCGTCGCCGTGACCGCCGAACGCGACCCGGCCGCCCTGGCCTGGGGCGACCTCGGCGTGGACGTGGTGATCGAGTCCACCGGCCGCTTCCGCACCCGTGAGCAGGCCGGACAGCACCTGAAGGCGGGCGCCCGCAAGGTGCTGCTGTCCGTGCCGGGCAAGGACGTCGACGCCACGATCGTGATGGGCGTCAACGAGAGCACCTACGACCCGGAGAACCACCAGGTCGTCTCCAACGCCTCCTGCACCACCAACTGCGTCGCACCCATGGTGAAGGTCCTCGACGAGCACTTCGGCCTCGTCAAGGGACTCATGACGACGATCCACGGCTACACCAACGACCAAGTGGTCCTCGACGGCCCCCACAAGGACCCGCGCCGCGGCCGCAGCGCCGCCGTCAACATCATCCCCACCAGCACCGGCGCCGCCCGCGCGGTCGGCCTCGTCCTGCCGGAACTGTCCGGCACCCTGGACGGCATCGCCGTACGCGTCCCCGTCGAGGACGGCTCGCTCACCGACCTCGGCGTGATCCTCGACCGTCCCGTGACGGCGGACGAGGTCAACGCCGCCTTCCGGGAGGCCGCCGCCGGACCGCTGAAGGGCGTCCTGCGGGTCTCCGACGCCCCGATCGTCTCCCGGGACGTCGTCGGCGACCCCGCCTCCTGCGTCCTGGACGCCCCGCTGACCCAGGCGCACGGCGAACTGGTCAAGGTCTTCGGCTGGTACGACAACGAGTGGGGGTACACCAACCGGCTGCTCGACCTGACGGAGTACGTCGCCGCCTGGCTTCCGTAGGGCTCGACGGGAAGTCGCCACACATGAGCGCGTGCGTACGTCCACGCGCGGCGAGGCCGTATCCGGGACCGGGTACGGCCGACCGTACGTCGTCAGGTGGGCACGCGAGCGAGCCCGCCGGGCGCGGCGTGAGTCATAGTGCGCCCATGAAGAAGCTGGTGCCGGCGACTGCGAGGAGCAAGTAGGCGCCGGGGAAGGCGATGTTGTGGAAGACACGTGCGCGGACGTGGAACAGGACCGCGCCGATGAAGAATGCGGTCAAGCCGACTCCGGCCGCCAGGCCCAGCCAGTGGACCCCGAGAAGGCCGAGGAGAAGGCCGGCAGCCCCCGCGAGTTTGAGGGTTGCCAGGTACGGCAACGCGGCTGGCTTGAGCCGGACCTCTGCGGAGTTCGCCAGCACGAACGGCGCTCGCGCGTAGTCCGCGATCGCCATGAACCCGTTCGCGACGACGCACCCGACAGTGGCGATGATCAGCACGGAGTTCACGAGCTGCACCACCCCACGACGACGAACGGCCCTGGCGGCACCGGCGCCCCCGCGGCTGGGCTGATCCGGTCGCGCCTCTGAGCGGCTTCCGGCAGTCCCACCAGTGGATTCGCTTCGGCCGCCTCCCTCTCGACGGGGGCCAGGGGATGCAGTCCGTTCCCGGCTCACTGGAGTACGCCGTGGAGACCGGGCCCTGGGGTGATGCCGTCTGGAGGGCGGCGAACACCTCCGCCGGTTGCGACCGGACCTCGGCAGATGTGCCGCTGTCGGTGCGGAACCGCACCATCTCTAGGCTCATGACGTCGTCATCTCCTCGGGATGCGAACAGAAACGGGTTGCACCGATCGAGACCGGCCCCGATCCTTCGACCGGGGCCGGTCTCGGTGCGTCAACCAGCGACAGTGGCCAGGTTGCCGGGCACGTAGGACCCACCCTGATTGTTGAGGATCACGCCGAGCCGGTTGGTCGCGTTGATCATGGCGACGAGGGAGACGAGAGCGATGGCCTGCTCCTCGTCGTAGTGCTCGCGCACCTGGGCCCAGGTCTCGTCGGTGACCCCCGTGTGTCCGTCGATGATGCGGGTGCCTTCCTCGGTGAGGGCCAGCGCGGCCTGCTCGGCGTCGGTGAACACGGTGGAGTGCCGCCAGGTGGCGACGAGGCTGAGCCGGGCTGTGTCCTCGCCGGCTGCGGCGGCGTCCTTGCTGTGGATGTCGACGCAGAAGCCGCAGCCGTTGATCTGGCTGGCTCGCAACTGCACCAACTCCTGGGTGGATTTCGGCAGCGGCGACTCGTGGATGACCTGGCTGACGGCGTAGATGCGCTTGCCGATCTTCGTGCCGATCGCGGTGTCGAACAGGTTCATACGGGTTTCCATCGGAGCTTCCTCACTCGCGGAATCGTGTGGCTGATGCCCATAAGGCGCCGATCGCCGCGCTCCTGTGACACGGGGCGGATGTGATGTGGGCCACGGGCGGCGGGGCTGCCACAGAACTGGGGTTGTCGGCGTGGACTACGACGAGATCGCGTAGGCCGTCGACAAGACCCCGTCCGCCAGATCGCACACCGCGCCCGCACCCATCAGGAGGAACAGATCACGCACGCGGCACTGGCGGCGACAACCTGCGAGCTGGGGCTGGGGCTGGGGCTGTGGGGGAAGCTGTTGGGCTGCGCCCTGGTGGTCCATGAGCGGCGTGCAGCGGGGGCCTGAAGTGGTGTTGGGCAGCCGCCAGGCGTGGACGACGTGCAGCGGTGCCGCGCGATGGCGGGCCGCTTCGAAGGCGAAGGCGAGCAGGGGGTCGCAGGCGTGACGCAGGTCGACAGCGGCCACCACCGGCCGGTACGGGGCCCGGGCCGAGGTCTCGCCGTCGCCGTTGCGCACATGCTCGTCCACGGCGCCGAACCCGGCCCGCACGAGCACGACGGGGGTGCGCGTGTGGGCGACCACCGCCATGGCCACCGACCCTGCCAGGAGTCCGCCGAGTCCTCCGAAACCCTGGTTGCCGAGCACCAGCAGCTCCGCGGGCTCGGCCTCGGCGAGCAGCGCGGGGACGGTCGGCCTCCGGATCTGCTCCGTGGTCAACGGCACCTGCGGGTACTCCTCGTGGAGCCGGTCCGCGGTGCCACGCAGGATCCGCCGCGCCCAGGAGCGCGGAGCCGCCAACTCCGGCAGCGTGACGGGTTCGTCATCCCTGGGCAGCCCCTCCCCGGCGTGCACCAAGCGCAGCGGAAGTCCCCGGCGCAGCGCTTCCCTGGCCGCCCAATGCGCGGCGGCGACACTCTCACGTGAGCCGTCGAGGCCCACCACGATCGGCCGGAGCATCGTCCTCACCTCCCTGTGCCACCAGCGTCCCGCGGTGTCGCCGTGGGGGGTACGGGTGCACCGGCCCTTCGACAAGGGCCGGTCGGCCCCTGTGCACACCGGGCCCGCGGGCCGACGGTGGGGCCATGAGGGAACGGACACGGATCGCGGTCGAGGGCACCGACACCTCCTTGGGCACGGGCCTGTCGCCCGCGGTCGCGGACGTCGTCGGGCCGCTGGCCGCCTCGGTCGAGCAGGAGATCGTGCGGCACCGTGACGCCGCCGCCCGGGGCGAACCGTGACGCACGTGACGCGTGGCTTCGTGGTCCACGGGATCGCCAGGGCGTCGGCTTCTGGCTGTTCGTGCACCGGCTGGCCGGTGAGCTCGGGCTGACCGGCTGGGTCGCGAACGTCGACGGTCACGTCGAGGGGCAGGCGACAGGGTCGGCGGACGCCCTCGCGAAGTTCGGGCCGCGGCTGTACGAGCGGGCGCCGGTGCTGGCGCGCGTACGGGAGGTCGCGTGGACACCGGCGGACGAGCCGCCGGGAACCGGGGACCGCCGCGGGCGAGGCCGCGTCCCCGACCCGGACCTTCCAGGTCCGCCACAGCGACCCGGCGGACCCGCTGCCGCCGCGCCGCGCGAAATCCCCCCGGACGCGGCGATCTGCGCCGCCTGCCTGCGGGAGTTGTTCGCGCCGGAGGACCGCCGCTACCGGTATCCGTTCGCCAACTGCACGGACCGCCGGCCACGCGCCACCATCAACGAGGACCTGCCCTACGACCGGCTCCGTACCACGATGCACGACGCGCCGGTTCCCGATGTGCGCGGACTGCGCCGCCGAGTACGCCGCCCCCCGCGACCGGCGCTTCCACGCCGAACCCGTGGCCTGCCCCGCGTGCGGGAGCGAACTCGGCGCACCACTGCCATGAGGGCCGTTCGGCCCAGGGGGCGCTGCCGCCCGGCCCCGACTCGTGCCCACCCGGCCTCTGCGCGGAGCGAACGCCGGGCCGGACGCTGAAGGCGTCCACCCACCGAACCGCATCGCGAGGTACGTGATGACCGGCAGCGCCGCTCCCAGCCCTTCCGCACCCCGCACGACGGCCGACGGCCCCACGCACGCCCTGCTGGCCGACGGCACCACCGTACGCATCCGGCACGCGAAGCCGGACGACCACGACGCGGTGCTGCGCCTGTACGAGGCGATGTCGCCGGAGCACCTGCGCTACCGGTTCTTCGTGGCGAGCCCCCGCTCGGCGGCCCGGGCCGCGGCCCGTGTGCGCAGGTGTGCCGCGCCGGGTGGGACGACGTCCTGCGCGGGCGCCGGTTCCGGCTACCGCGGGCTCCTCGCCGAGCACGAGGGGCACCTCATCGGGATCACCGAGTACGAGATCACCGGGACGGACACTGCGGCGCCGGGCCAGGTCACCGCCGACATCGCTGTGGCCGTCGCGGACGGCTGGCACCACCGGGGTGTCGGCACCCTCCTGCTGGAACACCTGGTCTCGGTGGCCCGCGCGGACGGGATCAGCGCGTTCACCGCCGACGCGCTCGCCGAGAACCACGAGATGCTCAAGGTCTTCGCGGACCTCGGACTGCGCACGGTGCGCCACTTCGACGGCACCGAAGTGCACTGCGTCGTCCGCCTCGACCAGACCGACGCCTACTTGACGTCCCTCGAGACCCGCGGCCGCATCGCCGGGGTGGCGAGCCTGCGTCCCCTGCTGCGTCCGCGCTCCGTCGCCGTGATCGGTGTCGGCCGCAGGCCCGGTTCGGTGGGCCGGGCCGTACTCCGCAACGTGGGGACCGGCGGGTTCAGCGGCCGGTCGTTCGCCGTCAACCCGCACGCCGCGACGGTCGTCGGCGTGCACTCCGTCCCCGACGTCGCCTCCCTGCCGGAGGTCCCCGACCTCGCGGTCCTGGCCGTGCCCGCGGCGCAGGTCCCCACGGTGGCCGAGGAGTGCGGCAAGCACGGCGTCAGGGCTCTGCTCGTCGTCTCGGCCGGACTCGACGCGACGCAGGCGCGGGCCCTGCTGGACACCTGCCGCGCTCACGACATGCGCCTGGTGGGCCCCAACTGCATGGGCCTGGCCAACACCGAGCGGGACATCTGCCTGGACGCCACGTTCGCCGCCGCACATCCGAGGCCCGGCACGGCCGGGGTGGCGGTGCAGTCCGGCGGCGTGGGCATCGCGCTGCTCAGCGGGCTGGCCCGGCTCGACATCGGAGTCTCGAGCTTCGTCTCGTTGGGCGACAAGTACGACGTGAGCGGCAACGACCTGCTCCAGTGGTGGGAGAGTGACGGCGTCACCGACCTGGCGCTGCTGCACCTGGAGTCGTTCGGCAACCCCCGTGCCTTCTCCCGTACCGCGCGGCGCGTCAGCCGGCGGATGCCCGTGCTGACCCTCGACGCGGGCCGCACCGAGGCGGGCCGTGCCGCGGCCGCCTCGCACACGGCGGCCGCCGCGACCCGGACCATGACCCGCCGGGCGCTGTTCACCCAGGCCGGCATCACGGCGACCGACTCCGTCACCGAACTCCTCCAAGCGGCAGCCCTGTTGCACGCCCAGCCGCTTCCCACGGGCGCTCGGGTGGCCGTGGTCACCAACGCGGGCGGCGCCGGCGTGCTGGCCGCCGACGCCTGCGCGGAGGCCGGGCTGAGCCTGCCGCTGCTGGGCGACCAGCTCATCGAGGGCGTGCTCGACGTGCTCCCCGAGGGCGCGAGCGCCGCCAACCCGGTGGACGCCACCGCCGCCGTCAGCGAGGAGCAACTGCGCGCCTGCGTCGACCGCGTCGCGGCGAGCGGGGGAGTGGACGCGGTCCTGGTCGTGCTCGTGCCCACCGCGGTCGCCGCGGCGACCGGCGACGTCCTCGTCCGGTCCCTCACCCACGCCCCGGACCGGCATCACGACACACCGGTCGCCGCGGTGCTCATCGACCAGGACCAGCCGGTACGCCTGCTGCCCGCCGACACGGGCCACCTGCCCGCCTACGCCGAACCGCAGGCCGCCGCCCGCGCCCTGGCCCACGCCGTCGAGCGCGCCCGGTGGCTGGCCCGCCCGCCCGGCACCACCCCGGCGCTCACCGACGTGGACACGCCGCGTGCCCGTGCGGCGGTGGAGGCCTACCTCGACCAGCACCCCGAAGGCGGCTGGCTCGGCCCCCACGAGCGCGCCGAACTCCTCGACTGCTACGGCATCCCCCAACTGCCCTGGGCCTGGGCGGAGACCGAGGACGAGGCGGTGCTGGCCGCCGACCGCCTCAAGGGACCCGACGGCCTGGTCGTCCTCAAGGCCCACTGGCCCGGCCTGCTCCACAAGACCCACCACCACGCCCTCCACCTCGACCTGCGCGGCGACGCCCAGGTACGGGCCGCCCACCGGGACCTGGAGACCCGCTTCGGCGACCTGATGACCGGCGTGGTCGTCCAGCCGCTCGCCGCGCGCGGTACCGAACTGTTCGCCGGTGTGGTCCAGGACGAGGTCTTCGGCCCCCTGGTGCTCTTCGGTCTGGGCGGCACCGCCACCGAGGTCCTCGCCGACCACGCCGCCCGCCTCGCCCCGCTCACCGACCACGACGTCCACGACCTGATCACCGCACCGCGCTGCGCGCCGCTGCTCTTCGGCCACGGCGGCAACGGGTCCGTCGACCTGGAAGGCCTGGAACAGCTCCTGCTGCGCCTCTCCCGCCTCGCGGTCGACCTGCCGCAGCTCGCCGAGGCCGACCTGAACCCGGTCCTGGCCCGCCCCGGCCAGATCACCGCCCTGGACGCCCACATCCGGCTCCTGCCGCGCGTGTCCCAGGACCCGTACCTGCGGCAACTACGACGACTCCGCTGAAGCCGAGCCGTGTGACAAGGAGGCGAACGAAGATGAAGCACCGCAAGGTCGGCGCGGTCATGACGCGCGACGTCGTGACAGCCACCTACGACACCCCCTTCAAGGACGTGGCGCAGCTTCTGCACCGCAACGACATCAGCGGTATGCCGGTGGTGGACGACGAACGGCACGTCATCGGCGTGCTCTCCGAGACCGACCTCGTGATGCGGCAGGCCGAGGCGGACGACCCCTACGCGCCCGCGCCCACCGGGCGCCGCCGGCGCAGGCTGCTGCCGGGCGCGCGCGAGCGCACGGCCAAGGCCCGCGCCCGTACGGCCGGACAACTGATGTCGCACCCGCCCGTCACCGTGTACGCCGAGGACACCGTCGCCGGGGCCGCGCGCACCATGGCCAGGCACCGTGTCGAGCGCCTGCCCGTCCTCGACGACGAGGAGAGGCTGGTCGGCATCGTCACCCGCCGCGACCTGCTCCAGATCTTCCTGCGGCCCGACGCCGACATCCGCCGGGACGTCGTCCAAGGGGTTCTGGTGGACACGCTGTGGCCGGCTCCGCAGACCCTGGCGGTGGACGTGCTGGACGGGATGGTGACCCTGCGCGGGCAGGTGGAGCGCAGCAGTGAGGTGCCCGTGGCCGTGCGGATGACCCGGCAGATCGACGGTGTCGTCGACGTGGTCGACAAACTCACCTACCGCTTCGACGACTCCCACCTGCGGCCCACCGACCAAGCACGCAAAGGCGTCGCCGACGACTGGCTGCGCAAGCTGTGAAGGAGGTGCGGCGATGGCACGCACGGTCCTCGTCGCCTACGGATCGACCTACGGCTCGACCGCCGAACTGGCCCGCACCGTCGGGGACGTGCTCCGCGAGGCGGGCCTCGACACCGAGGTGCGCCCGGCCGCCGACGTACCGGACCTGGCGCCGTACGAGGCCGTGGTCCTCGGCGGCGCCCTGTACGCCGGCCGCTGGCAGCGCGACGCCCGCCGCTTCTCCCGCCGCCACCGGTGGGAGCTGGCCCGGCGCCCGCTGTGGCTGTTGAGCAGCGGCCCGCTGGACGCCTCGGCCACACGGCGCGACCTGTCGGCCCCGGCGGCGGTACGGCGCCTGGCCCACCGACTGGGCGCCCGTGCGCACGTGGCCTTCGGCGGGCGGCTCGACGAGCGGGCCAAGGGGCGAGCGGCGCGCATGATCGTGCGCTCCGGGGAGGGCGGCGACTTCCGCGACTTCGCGGCGGTGACGGCGTGGGCGGAGTCCGTCGCGCGCGAGCTGACGCCCCAGGACGTCCACGGCGGCTGACACGCAGGCAGAGGGCGAGGCAGCACGGCGGGGCCCCACGCGTGGGCGCAGACGCCGTACGCCGGTCCGTAGCCCACGCGCAACGCTCCCGGCATGCGGACGGATACCCACCGGCCCCGGGCACAGGGCCGAACCACTCCTTCCACCGGTGCTTCGCCCCCCGACGCCGGTCGTGGAAGAGGCACCTCGCGGATCACAGCGGAGCACCGCGAGCCACGAGGAGGATCCCAATGACCGCCACCCGAGCAACCGCAGTGATCGACCGGGAAGGCCTTGCCGCCCCGGCCACTGCTCTGGCGGCGGAGGGACGCACCGTGGTCGGCCCCACAGTCCGTGACGGGGCGATCGCCCTCGACGTACTCGACTCCGCCGAGCAGCTTCCGTCCGACTGGGGCGTCGATCGCAGCCAACGGCTACCGGTTGGTCCGCGTGCGCGAGGAGCAGGTGCCGCACTCCACTGCCCTGCACTCCCGCCTCGACGGCCGCCGCCACCTCACCGGCTCACTCGCCCGCTTCGCGATCAGCGGCCGCTGGCTGTCCCGTCCGGCGGTGGAGGCGACCCGTACGACGGCGCGGTGTGCCGCAACCCCTACCGCTCGATCCTCGTAGGGGCCGTAGAGGTCGTGTACGCGGTCACCGAGGCCCTACGGATTATCGAGACGTACGAGCCGCCCTCGCCCCCCTGCGTGGAGGTCCCGCCCGCGGCGGACACCGGCCACGGCGCCACGGAGGCACCGCGCGAACTGCTCAACCACCGCTACGCGCTGACCGCGGACGGCACCGCCACCGACGCCCTGCTCGTGCCGCCGACCGTGAAGAACCAGGGGGCGATCGAGGAGGACCTACGCCGTACGGTCACCCTCGCGATCACCACAGGGGACCCGACCGACGCGGAACGGACCTACCTGTGCGAGCGGACGATCCGCTACCACGACCCGTGCCGGCGAGATACAGCGATCAAGATCGCCCCTTAATCGGACAAATTATCTATCAGGGTTTTATTGCGATTCGTGTGAGCCGGGGTGTCTCATGGGGGCGGGCGCCTCGTCGTCCGGGGAGCCGACTTCGACTCGGGAGGCTGTCGATGGGTGAACCGATCAGCAAGTTCGATCCGGCCGGCAAGGCATCGATCCTCAGTTACAACGTTCCGGAGCCCACCTCGTACACCGGCCGGAACATCATCGCGTTCGACTTGGCAGGCCCGCTCACCGACTGGTTCGTGGGCGCCGCGTTCAAGGCCCCGGAGCGCAACTCCTCGTTTGCGGCTGTCACTCCGGAGCAGGTAGCGGAGGCGTTACGCACCGGTGACCTGAAGATGTTCCCCGGCATCAAGAACCCGGCCGCCACCAGTGCCGGATTGTTCGCTACGCACACCGCTGTCTTCCAGAGTTCGGGTGCTCTGGACACGGCGACGACGAGCGTGCTGGCCCAAGGGCTCCGCAAGGGGACGGTGGCCCCCAGCCTGCTGCCGTTGGTCGGCCTGAGCCGTTCGTCCTCCGAGATTCATGAGGGGGCCGCGGCAGGGCGGGCGGCGGAACAGGACGGGGAGGGCCTGGCCGAGACGGAGGTTACGCACCTGCCGAAGGCGGCGGCGGGTTCGGTGCTGACCGAGGCGGCACTGGGCGACCACCGGGTCCGACCGCGGGTCACGGACATCGACGTGCCGCTCATCACGAGCATGCTTCAGGCGGGCAAGCGGTTGAGTGTGCACCGGACCCTGTGGGGCGACTACACCCACACGTTCCTGCCGGAACCCTTTCCGCAGTCGGCGGCCGACGCATTGCCCGAAGGGCAACCGCAGATCGCACTGGTGGAGACCTACCGGCTCTCCACGTTCCTCGGCCAATACGGCGCGGGCCGCACGCTGAAGACGTTCAGCCTGCTCCCGGGCGAGAAGACCAGTATCAGCATCAAGACGTGGCGGAAGACGGAGACCGACAGCAAGTCGGCCTCCAGCATCCTCGACTCCTTCTCCAAGGAGAGCGCCGACGACTTCGAGACCACGGTGACGCGCGAGCAGTCGGACAAGCAGGCCGAGCAGAAAAGCCTGGAGTGGCATGTGGAGGCCGAAGCGTCCGGCTCCTGGGGTTTCGCCAGCGCCAAGGTCAGCGGCGGCGTCAAGGGATCCACCGCCTCCCAGCGTGAGCAGTTCGCCAGGAACACCAGCAGCGCAGTCAACAAGCACGCCGCCAAGGCATCCGCCAAGCGCGATGTGCAAGTCAACACCTCCAATGAGGTCAAGACCGAGAGCGGCGAGGAAACCGCGATCACCCGTCAGCTGGAGAACATCAACGTCGGCCGGACCCTGAACTTCGTGTTCCGACAGATCAACCAGGAGCACATCACGATCCTGCACCTGGTCGACGTCCGCGTCGGGTTCTGGAACGGCTACGGTGAAAGTGTGGTCGAAGTACCGCTGTCCGGACTGGACGGCCTGCTGGCGACGTACGTCCAGCCCGCCAAACGGGCCGAGGTGCGCAAAATGGTGATCGAGCAGCTCTCCACGCTCTTCGACTACAAGGACAACCTGGTCCAGCCCCCCATGGTGGAGGAGCGCCAGCTCGGCCCCAACGACACCTATCTGCGCTGGCGCAAGACCACCTCCACCTACAGCGACGAGACCAACAACGCAATCACCGTCCCCGGCGTCATCATCAACGTCGACAAGGTCGTCATGCGTACCGACGGCGTCATCGTCGACGCCCTCCTCGGCCAAGGCAACGCCCTCGACGACTACTCGGCCGCCCTGCAGGCCAACGCCGTCCGCCGCCGTACGCTGGCCAACGACCGCGAGGCCCTGGGCCAGGACCTCGTCAAGGCCTCCGACAGCATCAAGGCCCGCATCTACCGCGACCTCTTCCCGCTCTCGGTCGGGCTGCCCGGCAAGATCTCCGTCTCCGCTTCCGACGCCGGCACCACCGTGTCCACCACCCAAACCGCCGCCGACGAGGGTGATGCCCAGTGACCGACCCCGTCCCGGGCGGGAACGCTGCACTGACGGACGGCACGGCGGCGAAGACCCCGCAGATCCTTGCTCCAGCGGCTCTCGCCCAGGCCGCCACCGCGGCGCCCAACGCGTCGGCCCCGGTCATCGCCATCGACCGGCCCAAGCCGGGCGAGACCTTCTTCATCAGCCCGGATCCGGCTATGCCCGCTATCCCCTGCGAAGCGCGGATCGTGGGAGTGCAGCCTGACCCCACACCGGTCACCCGGTTCCAGTGGACCCTGACCATCGATGACACGACCGCGAGGCTGGTGCGCTGCCACGCTGTCGAGCAGGGCATCGACCTGGTCGGCGGGCACTGGGACCCGCCGCTGACGGACTTCCTGGGCGGCGAGGTGACCATCAAGGTCACCGCGACAGGCTTCAGCGGCGTCCCGGCCACCGCCTTCACCATCCACAACGAGGTGAAGGTGAGGATACGCGGAAAGAACCCGGATAAAGCAGATATCCGAGCCCTGTGCCTGGCAGAACAGGAACCCGACGCTTTCCTGATCGCCGCCCACGAGACAGCCAACACCTTTCAGCAGTTCACCCAGGACGGTATCCCGTTGCTGAACAGGGACAGTGGCGCGACCGGCCTTATGCAGATATTAGATCCACGGCCCACCTGCGCCCAGCGATGGAACTGGCAAGAGAACATCAAAGCAGGAGCGAAACTCCTCAAGGCGCATCGAAACATCGCAAGAAGCATCCTCGGCCGATACCGGACCAACGGAAAGTTCCCCAACACCGAAGGTCTCGACGACGTCCAGGTCCTGCGTCTCGAGACACTCATGCTGTATGCGGGCGGCCGCTACTGGGACTGGGACAAAAAGAACTTCCAGCTCTTCCCCAACCCAAGAGGAAACAACAAGAACTTCATCAACGAACTCAAGAACAGCTTCGGCCTCAAGATTCCCTGACCTTGCCTTCCCCAAGAGGGTTCGGCGACTGGACCGCACGACCACGTCCGGCCCCGGGCACCCGCCCTCCGACGGACAGACGGCATAGGTCAGGAGGCAACGATGATGTGCGCCGTGGAAGCCATTGACGGCCTGTTCGGGATCCTGGACCAAGGAAACCTCCCCGCCGACACCGCGGGCTGGTCCAACGGCCTGGCGGTCGTGATGACCGCCGGCGCGCTCATCGCCACGGGTGTCGCCTTCGGCCCTGTCCGCGTGCAGACCCTCACCAGCCTGGAATTCCCGCCCACTGCCGACGACCAGGACGAGTAGGACGAGATCATCGACGTCACCGTCCAGGCTCCCACCGGCCAACTGCGAGCACACTTCCTTGAGGTCACGGCCCAGGGGGCACTGCTCCGGCCCGTCGTGGGATGGGCGGCCCCTACCAGTTAATGGTGTGGCGCTTGATCATGGCCTGTTGGCCGGCCTGCTGGTTGTCGCCGGGGCCGGTGCCAGGGGCCTGGTGGTGGGTGCGGGGGCCAGGGCAGGAGGGAGGTGAGGGATTCGACCTTTGCGTAGTCGACCAGGGCCGAGTTCGGCGTGTTCTGCTTGGTCATGTTCTGGCCGCTTACCTGGATGTGCGAGCAGCCGTCCATGTCCGCGCCGGGGGAGAGGAGCACGATGTTGCACAGCATCGTGGACTTCTCCGTGGAGGTGTTGGTGTCGGCCGAAGCCGCCGGTGCTCCGGCCAGCGCGGCCAGCCCGGACATGCCGGTCAGTGCGGCCAGCGGGCCCAGCCGGGACAGCCGACGGTTGGTGGTCACGGACATGCGACAACGGCCCCCGCCCTCGCCGGATTACGTCGGAGCAGGTGTCGTACCTGACCACGCGGCACCGGCGTCGCACTTTGGCGGTGGGGCTGGAAGGTGCAGGCAATCGGTCTGGCCGTCGGCGGCCGGGTTGGCGCCCGGCCCGCCGGCTACCTGCCGGTGCGAGCGGGTCGAGGCGTGCGCGTGCGGGAAGTCCGCCCGCTCCCGGACCCGCCGTCTGGCCAGGTACCGTCACGCTCGCCCGCACCACCAAGGATGGCCATGCCGAGCAGGTCGACGTCTAAGACCACCTCTCGCCCGGATCCTTCATCCTCGGCCCGCCCCAGCTCCAGGTGATCCTCGACCATCTCACCGCGAGCGGCCGGTACGACAGAATTGACGGCACCGACCGCGTCCTCACCGTCCGCGGCGAGCAGCCCGTGAAGGTGGTGGCCGATCGTGCCGACGTGTCCGACAGCCACCCAGTTGCCGCAGGCGCCCCTGCGCGGCACAGGGTCGGCGAAGGAGACGACCCAGCGCACGGCGAGCACCAAGAGCTCGTCGAAGCAGCGGGCCAGGAACCAGCTCTCCTGGTGACGGGCAGTATCAATCGGAGACGACCTGTCGGGTGTCCGTTACGGCAGAGGCGTGCCTGCGCGGTTGCGAAAGATGCAGTATCGGCTGGTATCGGACAAACCCGCTGCGCAGGCTGTCGGTACACCAGGTTTCCGCTTCATACGGAAACCTTCGCGTGACCTGGAATGTCGCGTGGCGGGCATCGGCAGTTCCACCCCGAAGCGGTGGCCACATCCCGCCGCGGAAGGCCCGCAGCCGACGGTCCGGGCACGATCGGCACCCGGCACCCCTGGACTCGGTCTGTCGTCGCTCCTAGGTTCCGCCGTGATGGGCGACAGCGCGGTACGGCAGCCAGGCCGTGCCGGAGGCCCGCCCCGAGCTCCGAAGGAGGGATCCATGACGATCCAGGCAGCCTTCAACCGCTCACAGCTCAAATGGGACACGTACATGTTCCTGGGCGACCAGTACCTGTCCTACGGTCTCGCCTCCAACACCGTCTTCGTCGGCCCGCGCTCCATCGCCGCCGGGTGGCCGGGCCTCGCCGACACGCAGTTCGCCGAGGGCATCGACGCGATGGTCCCCTTCTCCTACCCGCCGGTCATCTCGACCGTGCCGGTGATCCCGACCGAGAAGGACTACGTCTACATCTTCCGCGGCGACCAGTACGTCCGGTACGACTTCGCCAACGAGAAGATCATCTACGGTCCGCTCGACATCGCCCACTACTGGCCGGGCATGAAGGACGTCGGGTTCGACCGGGACATCGACGCCGCGTTCCTCGACCACCGGGGTGACTTCGCGCAGGTCTTCGTGGACACGTACATCTTCTTCAAGGGCGACAAGTACATCACCTACGATCCCCGCGCCGACAAGGTGAGCGGCGGCCCTTACCCGATCGCCGACCGGTGGCCGGGGCTGAAGGAAGCCGGCTTCGACCGGGGCATCGACGCGGTGGTCTACAACGTCGTCGAGCCCTCGGCCCTGGGCGGCAACAGCAGGCGGGAGTGCTACTTCGTCAAGGCCGACAAGGTTCTGCACTTCGACATCGAGAACTGGAAGCCGCTGACCGGCGCCCGCAACATCTCCGACGTCTGGCCCGGCCTCAAGGGCACCGAGTACGCCGCCGCCATCCCCGCGCCGCCCTACCCACCGGTCAAAGCGCATGCCGAGCTGAGGATCACCTTCAACAACCCGGGCGAGGACAACCCCAACCCCTACGGGTGGATCGAACTGAAGACCAAGAGCGGCCGGCCCTTCCGGGTCTGGACCCAGCAGAACCAGGGCAACTCCACCCCGGCCCGCGCCAGCGCCGCGCCGTCCATGAACCTGCCGTTCACCTCGTCCGACATCGCGAGCGTGGGCGCCTACGTCGACGAGTACGACGCACTCAGCGGCGACGACTTCCTCGCCCGCGGCACCAAGAACTTCGTCGGCAACGGCAGGTACACCCTGTCCTCCGACGACGGCAGCGTGGACATCGACATCACCGTCACCGACCGCTGACCCCGGGCCGGCCACGTGCCACACCATGTGCGGACCTCTTCACTGAAGGCAGTGACGGGCTTGCCGACGCGCCGGACGTCACGCGCGTCGGGCACGGACACGGTGCGAGGACCGGCGCTAGCACTGGGGTGGAGCCGGGACAGCGGAACTGTCAGCCGGAGGGGACGTGCCGGGACCGGTTTGGCGAGGTACTGAGGACGGGAAGCTCGTGATTCAGAGGGTCGGCATGATCGAGAAGTTCGCACGACGCAGACAGCCTCCCTGCTCAGCCGAACCCTCAATGCGCTCCGCGTAGAACGGGCCGGTGAAGCCTCGGGCGCGGGTCCCATGTTCTGGGGCTGTTCGTCATGCGGCCGGTTCGTCCAGGGCGAGGAAGTCCAGTACAGAGTAAACCAGTTGGACCCTGACGGCTGTATCAGAGTGTCGCTGCTGTGCTTCTGTGGAGGGACCCTCAAATGGCCGTCGAACCTGTGGTGGTGGTCGTGGTACTGGCTTGCGCAAGGCTGGTGTATGTGCTGGCCGCGCTGTGGACGCGGCCGGCCAGGGAGCGCGCGTGGGCACACGCGCTGGCCATGGTCGTGCGGGCGGCCGGGCCCGGCGGCACGGTCGAGATCACGCGCGCCGACGGCGACGTGCTGACCGCACGTTCGGCGGCAGTGGAGCCAGCCGGAAAGGACCGACGGTGAGCGCGGAGCAGGCTGTTCCGCAACGGGACTTCGAGGCCTTCTTCTCGCACACGTACGAACGCGTTCTGGCACAGGTGATCATGCTCTCCGGTCACCGCGAGGACGCCGAAGACGCCACACAGGAAGCGTTTCTGGAGGCCTACCGGGCCTGGGACCGCATCGCTGGGTACGACCTGCCTGAGGCGTGGGTGTACCGCGTCTCGGTACAGCGACTGTGGAAGACACACCGCAGGCGCAGAACGGGCCAGGACCGGCTGCCGGACATTCCAGTGCCGGTCCAGGCCGGCCCCGAACAGAGCGCGGACGCTCGCGAGGTGTTGCGGCTACTGGCGACCCTGCCGCCACGGCAGCGGGTCACCATGGTGCTGTTCTGCCTGCACGGCTGGTCCCAGAGAGAGATCGCCAAAACGTTGCGGATGACACGCGGCGGCGTCGCCGCGAACGTGTCCAAGGCGCGCCTGACGCTCAAGGAGGCGCTGGACATGGCCGCGGACGACACGAGCCGACACGACCCCTTCATGTCCGGCCCGAAGTCGGCGGGTGCGGGTCGACTGAACGCCGGCCAGGTCGGCCTCAGCCGTGATCCCGTCGTCATGGCCCTGCGCAACGTACAGGCATGGCTGCGGGCGGCCGTCCAGGCGGACCCAGAAGGTCTCGGCCGGGCACGGACGGCTCTCGCCCGCAGACTGGAGGAGGGGCGATGACCGCTGCCCTGGGGTGGGTGCGCGGGCTGTTCGCCGTGGGACTGCTCGCCGGGTTCTACGCCGTGACCGTGACTCTCCTCGCGATCGACACGGCATGGGCGGTCATGTTGCTGTATGGGGTGCTAGCCCGCCCCCTGCAGGTCGGCCACCTGCTTATCACTCTGCTGGGCTGCATCGCTTCGGCCTCCGCCCTGCTGTACGGAATAGCCACGGCGAGCTGCGCGGAGGGGCACCCGCCGAACCCGGTCCTCCTTCGCCGCGCCCACGCTCCCGGCCTGTGGCGCCTGGTCGATGACCTGGCGGGGCAATTGCGGACCCGGCCACCCAGCCGGATCTATCTGACACCGGAGGCCAACGCGTCGGTGGTGGAGAACGCGCGGCTGCTCGGCTTCGCCACCGGGAAGCGGACCCTGCACCTGGGCGCGCCTCTGCTCCTCTGGCTCAAGCCCCTGGAACTGCGGGCCGTGCTCTGCCATGAACTCGGCCACTACGCGGGCCGCCACACCCGGTTCGGCGCGATCTCCTACCGGGGAGCCGCGTCACTGCGCTCCACCCTGTTCCGGCTGCGAATGACCGCGCGGTCGGACGAGGAGCGATCCGGAATCACCATGATGTTCCAGGCGGCGATCGGGGCCTACGCCTGGGCCTACCTGCGCCTGTCACTGGCGGTGCGCCGACGCCAGGAGCTGGAGGCGGACGCGGAGGCAGCCGCCGTGGTCGGCCCGGAGGTGACCGCCCAGGCGCTGCGCGCCGTCCACGCGCTCGACGTCACCTGGACAGAGTTCGAGAGCCGACATCTGCGGCCCGCGCAGCAGCTCGGGTTCGTACCCAAGGACATCTTCGAGGCGTTCGCCGCCATGGTGGGTGACCCGCTCGTGCGCCGGCAAATGGCCGAGCTGCGCGCGCACCCGGTCGAGGCGGGCCGCTCCCCGCTGGACTCCCATCCACCGCTGGCCCGACGGCTGGCCCTGATCGAGGCGCGGCCCGCCAGGCCCTCCACGACCGCCGTCGAGGAGGGGCCGCTCGTCGCCGATCCGTCGCCGCTGGCCCTGGTGCAGCGCAGGCTGCTCGGCGAAGCCGGGCACTCGGCGACCGCGTTGCCCTGGACGGCGTGGGCCGACCTGGCCGCCGAGGCCTCCGCCAGTGAACCCGCGCGCCTCCTGCTGGAGGCGGCGAGCGACACCCTCAAGACCGCGCGCCCCACCCTCGCCACCGTTCTGGACCTGCTGGAACGCGGAGAGCGGACACGGCTGACACACCGTCTCACCGACGCGCCCGAGCCCGAGAAGCGGCTCACCGCGGGCCTCCTCGCGCTGACCGGGCAGACGCTGGTCGCTGCGGGCCGCGCGCGCTGGGTGCTCAGCTGGACCCAGGGCCACCTCCTTGACTGCCCCCAGGACCCGCACCGGCGCCTGGACGGGCTCGTTGCCGCCGCCGCACGCGATTGCGCGGCGGTGCCGGCCTTGCGCGGCGAACTCGCGCGCCTCGGCGCGGAGATCGAGGCGCCGACCGCACTCGCCGCGCCAGCCACACAGTCAACAGCACAGCGGAACACCAGGAGTGCGCCGGACCTGGTCGTTGCAGAACTCGCGCGGCAACGCAAGGTCATCAACGCGGCCGCCTGTGTCGTGATCATCGTGGGGGTGGTGTATGTGGGCTCGCGTTTCGCCCACGGCATTACAGAGCTCCCAGAGCCCCGCCCAGAGCATCCGACGCACACATCGTGGCCCGACGGCGGCGATCCCCTGCCTGAGCCGGGCCTCGACCTGGGTCCTGACCCTGGCCTCGGCCCGGGCCTGCTTGAGCCGACCACCCCCCAGTGGATGCTCCCGCCCCTGCCGCCCGACTCCCGCATCCACAACGTCGTACCCGGTGACACGCTGTCCCGCAGCGGCTGCGCGTACGGCCGCGACGTTGCGGACTTGCAGGAACTCAATGACATGGGACAGGGAACTGGCCTCGCGGCGGGACAGACGCTGCTGCTACCGGCTCCAAGACACCGCCCCGACCCCGGGGCTGCGGACTGCTGGCGACCACAGCCGGTCAGCGCCGTGCCACTCGGGCCGTGGTTGATCGACGGGGCGCCATCTGGCGAACAGATCAACCCGCCGCCGCGAGCGACCCGGGTTGTGCGCTAACTGAGCGTTTCGCCCTGTCTGAATCCGTTACGTGACGGTTCGAGGAGGCTGACAGGGCGGCACTGAAGTGAGAGGCGGGCCGCCCGTTCGCCGTGAGGCGCCGGAGGGCTGTTTGATCCCGATGCCTCCTGTCTGATCCCATTCCGGGCCCGTCCGGTGGGCTCTGACCGCTGGCCGGGGCGGCCACCGCGCAGTACATCTGCAACATGACCGCCCACAGCGGCTACCCCAGCGACCTGTCCGACGAACGCTGGCAGCTGATCGAGCCGGTGCTCACCGCCTGGCGGGCCGAGCGCCGCGGCCGCGGCCTGGACATCGGCCGCCCGCCCGAACACGACCTGCGCGCGCTGATGAACGCGATCCTGTACGTGGACCGCACCGGCGTCCCCTGGCGCTACCTGCCGCACGACTTCCCGCCCTGGCCCACGACCTACCACTACTTCGCCTGCTGGCAGCAGGACGGCGTCTTCACCCAGCTCACCGGGCTGCTGCGGCACCTGGTCCGGGAGGCCGAAGGACGCGACGGCGAACCATCGGCCAGCGTGCTGGACTCCCAGACCATCAAGACCTCCGCCAACGTACCCCTGGCCGACCAGGGCACCGACGCGGGCAAGCGGATCATCGGCCGCAAACGCCACCTCGGCTGCGACACCCTGGGCCTGCTGCTGACCGTGCTGGTCACCGCCGCCAGCGTGTCCGACACCGCGGCCGGCGTGACCCTGCTGTCCCGCATCGCCGCGGCTCATCCGCGCATCCGCAAGGCCTGGGTGGACGCCGGCTACCGCACCACCGCGCGTCACCGGCCAAGCCACCCGAACTGGCGCGGCACCTGACCCGGGATCAAACCCACCTCACAGGGCGAAACGCAGGTAGCGGCCAGCCGCCGGACACGGCAGAGGAACAGCCATGCCCACCGAAGGCGTGATGGCCCGGCAATCGCGCTTGGGCACGAGCTGGGCGCGGTCTGCGCTTGTAGCGACCACCCCGCGCCTGAGGTGCGGCGGCCCCGAGCGGCGGGTCTGCTTCAGGCGCGTCCTCGTCGCCCTGGCCGTCGACTCGGGGTGCACGGCGAGCGGGGCGGAGGCTGCTGGGTCGTACGGTCGTTCAGAGTGGCTCCATGGTGAAGTCGGCTTTGGACGTGCCGCAGTCAGGACAGACCCAGTCGTCGGGGATGGCATCCCACGGGGTCCCGGGCGCGATGCCCTCCTCGGGTCGGCCCAGTGCCTCGTGGTAGACCCATCCGCATACCAGGCACATCCAGGACCGGGTGGCCTCGTGAGTTGGTGTGTGCACTCTTTTCCTTCTTTGTGCTGTCGGGCGTTGAGGCGGATGTCTGTGGACCGCGGTGCTGTGCCGGGTGGGGTGCGTGCGAGAGGGCTGTGCCTGCGAGGGCTTGGTCAGCCCTTGCCGGCGGTCGGCGGGATGGGCGGCGCCTCGAGTGTCTGCCTGCGTTTCTTCTCGATCTCTTCTTTGGTGGGCTCGCGCAGGTCTGTCACGATGCCGAGCTTGCCGAGTACGGCCAGGAGCCATCCGCTCAGGTCAGGCTCCAGCCATGTCACGCCGTGACGGTAGGAGCCGGGGAAGGCGTGGTGGTTGTTCTGCAGTCCCTCGCCGAAGGTGAGGAGGGCGACGGGCCAGTTGTTGGCGCTGCGGTCGCCGTTGCGGAACGGCCGGCTGCCCACCGCGTGGCTGAGCGATGCGACCAGCCACGTGGCGTGGTTGGCCACGAAGATCCGCGTCAGGCCGCCGAAGAGGACTCCGGTCAGTGCTGCCTTGAGCGTGCCCCCGGCGGCAAAACCGATCAGTGCGGGAAGGGCGAGACCGATGCACACCCACTGCGCATAGGTGCGGTGGTAGTACATCAGGCGGCGGTTGCTCAGCAGGTCCGGTGCGAACACCGACCACCTGGACTCCTGGTCGCTGAGCATCCAGGGCATGTGCGCGTACCACAGGCCACGCAGCCGTTGAGTGAGACTGCGGCCGTGCAGGTTCGGCGAATGCGGGTCACCTTCACGGTCGCTGTAGCGGTGGTGGCGGCGGTGTGTGGCGACCCACCACACCAGCGGTCCCTGAGCCCCCATGGATCCGGCGATCATGATGAAGGCCTCGAATGCGGGGCCGGACTTGAAGGCCTTGTGGGAGGCGTAGCGGTGATAGCCCACAGTGATGCCGATCCCGTGGACGACGTACATGCCGGCGAAGAGCCCCAAGTCGGCCCTGGTGTAATTCCCGGTGGCCAGGAGGTAGGCCGTCGCGGTGGTCCCAAGCAGCGGCAGGGTGGTGGTGGTGAGCATGGCGAAGCGTTTGGCGCGCAGGCTGACTGGATCGAGCCGGATGATGCCGCCGGGGCGGCCCAGTGCTTGCGCAGTGGGTGTGGACATCGCTTCCCCTCCTTCTTCTGTCTGGACTCGTCTGGTGATGGTGCTTCGGGGCCGGCCGAGCGAGCCGGCTGCACAGCGGTGGGCTGTGTCGTGTGCGCACCGCTCGGGGCTTTCGTCGTTCAAGGGGCGCTTGTCAGCACGAGGACCGCGTTGTGGCCGCCGAAGCCGAAGGAATGGCTGGCGGCGGTGCGGACCTGTTGGCGGCGCGGTTCCTTGGTGACGCAGTCGATGTCGAACTCGGGCGCAGGTGCGTCCAGGTTGGCGATGGGGGGCACGGTGTGATGCTGGATGGTGAGCGTGGTGAGCACTGCTTCGACGGCGCCGGCCGCGCCGCAGCTGTGGCCGAGCACGCCCTTGGAGGCGGTGACGCTGGGGCGATGGGGTAGGACGCGGGCGATGAGGGCGGCTTCGCCGGCGTCGTTGAGCTCGGTGGACGTACCGTGGGCGTTGACGTGGTCGAGCTCATGGGGCGCAAGGTCCGCCTCGGCCAGGGCGGTGCGGAGGGCCGCTTCGGCGCCGCGGGCATTCGGGTCCGGTGCGGTGGGGTGGTGTGCGTCCGTGGTGTTGCCGCAGCCCGCGAGCAGGGCGCGGGGCCGGGCTCCGCGGGCCGCGGCATCCGGCGCGCGTTCCAGGACGAGGACGCCGGCGCCCTCGGCGCCGACGAAGCCGTCGCGGTCGGGGGCGAAGGGCCGGGACGCCTTGGCGGGCGCGTGGCTCCGGGTGGACAGAGCGCCCATGCGCCAGAAGCCGGTGGCGGTCAGGCGGGTGAGAGCGGCTTCCGCGCCGCCTGCGACGGCGATGTCGCACTGCCCGGAGAGCAGCAGGTCCCGCGCCACCGTGATGGCGGTGGCTCCGGAGGCGCAGGCCGTGGCCGGGGCCAGGCTGGGGCCACGGGCCTTGAGGTCGATGGCTACCTCCCCCGCGCCTGTGTTCGGCAGGATCAAGGGGATGGTGAGGGGGGAGACCATGTCCGGCCCGAGATCGCGCAGCCGCCGGTCCTGCTCCGTACGCACTGCGTCGGCTCCCAGTGCGCAGCCGATGACGACCGCTACCCGTTGGCTGTCCCACGTCGCGGGATCCAGGCCGGCGTCGCTCACTGCCTCCCGGGCAGCCAGCACCGCCAATTCGGTGCAGCGCGACATGCGCCAGGAGGTACGGCCGACACGATCACCCAGCTCCTGTGAGGAAAGCGGAACGCGGCAGGAGAAGTCGGCGGGCAGGCCGGCGAGTTGTGGGTCGTGAGCCGCGGTGCTCACGCCGTCGCAGACGGCCTTCCACGTGGCGGCCGTTCCCTGCCCGGCCGGGGTGATCAGGCCGATACCGGTGATGGCGACGGGGTCTGTCACGAGGCGGCCCCTGCCCGGGTGCGCAAGGTGTTGTCAAGGTAGTCGACGATCTCGGCGACGGTCGACCGGCGGGTGAACTGTTCGCGGTCGGCCTTCACATGGAGTCGTTCGTGAACGATGAGGGCCAGCTCCGCCAGAGCCAAGGAGTCCAAGTCCAGTTGCTCCATGGTCGATTGAGGCTTGATCTCGTTTCTCGGAACACGGAATGATTCCGTCACAATGGAACAGAACAGCTCGTGAGTGTTCGGCATGACGACTCCTTCATCGGGAGTGAGACCGTTTGAGGCGGTGCCGCGTAGCAGGGCTGTGGTGAGTGCCCGACGGCGTGGACGAGGGATCGTGTGCACTGCTTGCGACTGGGCCTCTTGAGCCGTGACCAGTTGCGGGTACAGCGAGCGCGCGCCGCGGTTGCCGTGCTGGGCTGTTGCGGGCATGGGACGTGCAGGGTCTGATGGGCGGCAGGGGCGACCCTCCTCTACTCGGCTTGCCGTGGGGGTGGTGCCCCGGTCAGGCCGGGGCGGGCAGGTCGGAGTGCAGGGGTGTGAGGAGGGCGGAGCGGAGTGCTTCGCGGGTGCGTGCGCGCTGCACCTTGCCGCTGGTGGTGCGGGGCACGCTCATCGGGCCGACGATGACGACGTCGGCGTGGAGCCGCAGTTCACGGGCCAGGCGCTGCTTGATGACGTCGGCGAGGGCGGCGGGGGTGCGGCCGTCGAGGTGCAGGGGGCGGATCTCCTGGACCAGGACGACGCGCTCGGTGCCGGAGGCGTCGGGCAGGGCGAAGGCGGCGCAGGGGCCGGTGGCGGGGTCGGCGGACTCGCTGAGGCGTTCCAGGTCCTGGGGGTGGATGTTGCGGCCGTTGACGATGATGAGGTCCTTGGCGCGGCCGGTGACGTACAGCTCGCCGTGGTGGAGGAAGCCGAGGTCGCCGGTGCGCAGGAAGGGGCCCTGGCCGTCGGTCGTGCGGGCGGCGAAGTGCGCGGCGGTGGCCTTTGGCTCGCCCAGGTAGCCATCGGCGACGCTGTCGCCGCGGACCCAGATCTCGCCGACGTGCCCGTCGGGCAGCGGGCAGGACGTGGTGGCGTCGACGATACGGACGTCGCAGCCCACCGGTTGCCCGCAGCCGACGAGGGCGGCGCCGTCGGGGGAGGGCTCGGCGCGGCCGCCCTCCAGGGCCTCGCGGTCGAAGCGCTCCACGGTGGGTCCGCGCCCGCATGGCGTGCCGGTCACCAGGGCGGTGGCTTCGGCCAGGCCGTATCCGGGTGCCCAGATGTTCGGGCGGAAGCCGATGGGGGCGAGGCGGCGGGCGACCGCGTCCAGGGTCTCGGGGCGCACGGGCTCGGCGCCGCTGAACGCGAAGCGCAGGCACTCCACGTCCAGGTCCGGCTCCGCCTCCGTGAGGCGGCCGTGGGGGAGGTTGCGCAGCAGCCAGTCGTAGCCGAAGTTCGGGGCGAAGGTGTAGAACGCCCGGTAGCGGCTGATCATCCGCAGCCAGACGAGCGGGTGGGCGATGAAGGTGACGGGGGAGCAGAAGACGAGGTTGCCGTAGGCCGCGAGCGGGCTGAGCAGCATCCCGACCAGACCCATGTCGTGGTGGGGCGGCAGCCACCCGGCGCCGGCCCGTGCGGGGTCGTGGCGCAGCTCGTCCCGGACCTCTTCGGTCAGGATCGTCTCCCTGATGGAGAGGAGGTTGTGCAGGAGGTTGCGGTGGGTGAGGACGACGCCGCGGGGCTCGCTGGTCGATCCGGAGGTGTACTGGACGTAGGCGGTCGCCGAGAGATCCTGCGCGAGCGGGCTCCAGGCATCCGGATCCGGCAGTGCGGCGGTGTCGGTGGCGACGCACTGCGTTCGGCGCCCGGTGTCCAGGCCCCCGAGCCAGGCCTCCAGCGCGGGCCGGTGCGCGGTGTCGGTGAGGACCAGCGCGACCTCGGCGGCGGTAATGATGCCCTCGGCGCGGTGCAGGGCCCGCCGGTCGGTGTCCGGCAGCGGGGCGGGGACGGCGATACGTCCGGCGTACAGGCAGCCGAGGAAGACCGCCAGGAACTCCAGGCTCGCCGGGTACATCAGCAGGATGCGCGCACTGGGCGGTGTCCGCTCCGTCAGCCAGGCGCCCACCGCGCGGGCACGGGCGTCGAGCTGGGCGTAGCCGAGGCGCTCCACCTCCACGAGTTCACCGCGGACGCTGTCCACGCGCGCGTACCAGCGGGTGTCGCCGAGGATCCACGCTTTCTCGCGCAGGAACCGGACGAGTTCACTCATGGTCGGCCTCCATGCGCCAAAATCTCGGCGCGGTTCATCGGGTGGAACCCTTCTGCTTCACGTTCCGGGTGACCGGCAGGGCGCTGAGGCCGCGCTCGACCATGCTGGGCCGCCACCGCGGCGTGCCGTCCAGGCGCGGGCCGGTGGCGATGGCGGGTGGCGTCGTTGCCTGCCGGAACGCGTTGGAAGCCGGGCTGCCCATTCCCGACGGTGTCGCCGGAGTGCCGCACACGGTCCGCTCCGGTCAGCTCGTCGACGTGGCGAGGTCGACGCCTCCGTACTCGGCAAGGAGTGCCCTCACCGCGTTCGACGCTGACCTCGCCTTCAACTTTCTCGTCCTGGTCCGCATGGCGGTCCTGGCCGGGGAACGCTGGAGTGGGGCGACGCTGAGCGCCGGAACGTTCAGCGGTGGCCGGACGCACACCACACCGGCCGGGGCCCGGCGCAGGAGTACCGTCCGGCCGCCCGAGCTGCCGCAGGCACCAGCAGGCGTACGCACCGTGGTCGGGGGCGGTTACGCCGCCGATGAGGGGGCCGAGCACGCACTCGGCGTCGCACGCCGCTGGGCTGTCCGAGGCCTGACAGGCTGTCACGAGGTTGTCCTTTCAGCCGGTGCTGGCCGCGGTAGTTGGAGCGCTGGTGTCGGCGGGGCGGACGCCGAGGCGCAGCAGGACGTGGCGGGCGAGGTCGTTGAGGGTGATGCCGCCCTGGAGGAGTTCCATGGGCGGGATCTCGACGTCCAGGCGCCGGTGCAGCGTGGCGAGGAGTTCGGCGGCCATGAGGGAGTCGACGCCGTAGTCCTGGATCGGCTGGCCGGGGTCGAGGCGGTCGGGGTCGGTCTGCAGGATCCGGGCCAGCATTTCGGCGAGGGCCCGGCTGGCGGTCCGCAGGGCCTCGTCGGCGTTGAGGCCTGTCAGGGCGGCCACGAGGTCCTGGCGGCTGTGTCCGGCGAGTCCGTCGTCGGCGGGCAGCAGGGCCGCGAAGCGCGGCGCGGTCAGGGCGGGCAGCACGGTGCGCAGCCGGGCCCAGTCGAAGCGGCCGATCCCCGCGACGGCGGTACCGGACGCCGCCAGGCCCTCCAGGGCGGCCAGCGCCTCGGCGGAGCCGAGGGCCCGGGCGCCGAGCGCCTCCATGGCCGGGAGCAGGCCCGCGCGGGCCACGTGGCCTGTCTCGCCGAGTGCGCCCCACTGGACGGCGAGCGCCGGGCGCGTGCCGCCGCGGCGCCGGGCCAGGGCCTCGGTGTAGAGGTTCCCGCCGACGTAGGCGGCCTGCTTGATGTTGCCGACGGCTGTGGTGAAGGAGGAGTACAGCATGAAGAACCGCAGGTCGTGCCGCTGGGTCAGCGCGTCGAGGATGGCCGCCCCGGTCATCTTGGGGGCCAGGACGGTGCGGGCTCGTTCGTCGGTGAGCTCGGTGAGGGGGCAGTCGTCGAGGGCCATGGCCGCGTGGACGATCCCCGCGAGCCGGTGCCCGGTGGCGTCGACGGCGTCGATCACCTCGGCCATGGCGGCGGCGTCGGTGACGTCGGCGGCGTACGGCGTCGCCGTCACGCCCCGCTCGGCCAGGTCGGCCAGGACGGCGCCCGCCTCGGGTCCTTCGGCACCCCGCCGGGAGAGCAGGGCCAGGTGGCGGGCCCCGCGCTCGGCCAGCCAACGGGCGGTGGCGGCGCCGAAGCCGCTCAGCCCGCCGGTGATCAGATAGCTGCCGTCGGGGTCGAGCCGGAGGGGCTCGGGCCGGACACGGACAGGTACCGGGCCGTCCTGGGGAGCAAGGCTCATCACGACCTTGCCGATGTGCCGCGAGTGCTGGAGCAGTGCGAACGCCTCCTTGACGCGGGCGGCGGGGTACACGGTGTGCGGTAGTGGCCTGTAGCGGCCGTCGGCCATGCGTTGGGCGATCTCGGCCTGCACTCGTCGGCCGGTCACGAGGGCGGCTTCGTCGGCCATCAGGGCGGTGGCGTCGACGCCGAAGAAGGCGATGTTGCGGCTGAAGGGCCGCATCAGCAGCGGTTTGTTGGCGTAGATGTCGCGCTTGCCGAGCTCGACGAATCTGCCGCCCGGCCGCAGGATCTCCAGGCCCCGGTCGATGGCCTGACCCGCGAGCGAGTTGACCACCACGTCGACCCCGCGGCCGCGGGTGAGGCGCAGGGCCTGGTCGGCGAAGTCCAGGGTGCGGGAGTCCAGGACGTGTTCGACGCCCAGCGCGCGCAGCAGGTCCCGCTTGGCCGGGCTGCCCGCCGTGGCGATCACCGTGGCGCCCACGAGGCGGGCGTACTGCAGGGCGGCGAGGCCCACCCCGCCGGCGGCGCCGTGGACGAGTACGGTCTCCCCGGCCGTCAATCGTGCGAGGTCGTGCAGGGCGTAGTGGACGGTCAGGAACGCGACCGGCAGGGTGGCGGCCTCGGCGAACCCGAGACGGTCGGGGATCTTCATCACGGACGGCACCGGCGCTACCACATGGGATGCCAGGCAGGCCGGACCCGCCGCGCACACTCGGTCTCCCACGGCCAGGTGGTGGACGCCTTCGCCCACGGCCGTGATGACCCCTGCGCATTCCAGGCCCGGTCCCTGTTCGGCGCCCGTTTCCTCGGTCGCCTCCGGCGGCAGCAGGCCGGTGGCCTGCATGATGTCGCGGTAGTTGAGCGCCGCGGCGCGTACCGCGATCACCACTTCACCGGCCGCGGGGGCACGGTGCGGTCTGCGCGCCCAGACGGTCTCGTACGACAGGCCTGGCGCGCGGATCTCCAGGGCGAAGGGCGCCTCGCCGCTCGGCTCGACGTGCTCGTCGGCCGGGAGCTGCCGCTCGCGCGGGGCGAAGCGGCCGTTCGCGGTGAGCACGATCTCGTCCTCGCGCGCCGTTCCGCTGTCCGTGTCGGCCGACGCGGAGGGCTCCAGCAGTTCGCGGACCAGGCGCCGTGCGTCGGTGGCCGGGTCGCCGAGGCGTTCCAGCGAGACCCGGGTCACGCGCACACCGGGCTGCTCGTTGGCCAGGGTGCGGGCCATGCCCCAGGCGGCGGCGTCCTGCGGGTGGTCGGGGCGTTCCGGGGCGGGCAGCGCGCCGCTGGGGCGGGTCACCAGCCACACGGCCGGGCGGGCCTGCTCCGGCAGGGCCTGGCAGGCCGAGGCCACGGCGCCCAGCGCAGCCGCCCGGCGCACGGCCTGGTCCAGCATCGCCCCCGGGTCGCCGGGGGCCTCGCCCAGGAGCAGCACGACCGCCGGGTGGCCCGCCCCGGTCAGTGGCGCCGTCCAGGCCGCCGGGTCGCGGGGCAGGTCGAGTACGGGGACGGGCGCCGAGCCGTCGCCGCCGAGCAGGGTCGCGAGGTGCTCGGCCAGCGGCGCCTCCCCGGGGCTCTCGGTGGCGACGACCCACCGGGTGCCGCCCTCGGCGCGGGGCAGCGCGGGCTCGGCGACCACCTGGTCCGCGGGCGCCGAGGCCAGCAGCACCGAGGCGACGACCCTGCTGGACTCCAGGGCGTTATCGACACAGACGACGTCGGTGAAGCCGCCGGCGCCCAGCACCTCCAGCCACTGGTCACGGCTCAGCAGCGGTGCGTCGGGGCGCAGGTCGTCCTGGTGTCCCCAGAAGCTGCCCAGCGCGCCGAAGAAGGGCAGCAGGTAGTCCGTGTCGTGGGTCTCGGCGGCCACCAGCCGGCCACCGGGCGCCAGCAAGGTGCGTACCCGGCGCAGGGCCGCCCGCAGGTCGGCTGCGGTGTGCAGGGAGTTGGCCGCGACGATCAGGTCGTAGGTGCCGTCGGCGTACCCCTGACCGGCGGGGTCGGCGTTCAGGTCGAACAGCCGGTAGTCGACGAAGGGGTGGTCGTCGAAGCGGTGCCGGGCCGCGGCGAAGAAGCCGGCGGACACGTCGGTGAAGTGGTAGACCGTGCGCTCCGCGGGCAGCAGCGGCAGCAGCGCGGCCGTTGTGCCGCCCGTGCCCGCGCCGATCTCCAGGACCCGCAGCGGCCGGTCCTGGGGCCAATGCCGCACCATCTCCGCCAGGCCCGTGGCAATGCCCGCATTGGCTCCCCGGCAGGTCGGCGCGAGATCGTAGAACTGCTCCAGGGCGACGCGTGAGCCCTGGTCGGTGAGCAAGTGCAGGGCGTTCAGCTCACCGACCAGCATCTGCGGAAGGTGTGCGAGCTGACGCACCGCGAGCTGCACCTCGGCGGTGCAGGCGGGGAAGTCCAGCGGCAGCCGGGCCGCGAGGGACTGCGGGCCTGGAGTGCCGGTCAGCCGCCACCGCTCGTCTTGACCGCACTCGGCCAGACCGTGCCGGGCCATCAGGCGCAGCAGCGCCCGGGCGAACCGCTCGTGCCCGGGCAGCATTCCCTGCCGGACCAGATCGGCGGGAGTGAACCCGTCCGCTTCCGCTTCTGCGGTCAGCAGGTCTGCGAACGCGGCGGCGGCCGTATGCGCGGTGAGCAGATCGAGCCGCGCCATGAAGTCCCCGAAGCGCGCGGTGCGCGCCTCGGCCCGCGCCGCGTCGGCCCGTGCCTTGGTGACCCTGGCGAAGTCCTGGTTGCCGGGCAGCGGCGAGGGCGCGGCGGGCAGGTGGGCGTACGGCACCGCGCGCAATACGGTCTCGTACCGCTGCGGCACCCGCGCGGCCGGACCGGCTACCCGCCGCAGGCGCACCCCTTCCAGTTCGACGCTGACGCTGCCGTCCGGGTCGGCGATGGTGACGTCGAAGCAGAGTTCAGTGCTGGTGCTTGTACGGTCGCGGACGTGTACCACTCCCGTCGCGGCCGGGCTGCGCCACACCCGGGCGGCCCCGACCGAGGCCGGGAGCCAGCTCTGCGCGTCGCCCGCGCGCGCGGCCACGAGGGGCGCGCAGGCCTGCAACGCGCCGTCGAGCAGTGCCGGATGCGCCACGTACCGCGCGGCGTCGGCCGCGTCCGTGGTGTGCCGGTAGGCGGCCAGCGCCTCGCCCTGCCCGGTGTGCAGCCGTACGAGCTGGCGGAACGCGGGACCGTAGTCCAGACCGCTCGCGGCCAGGGCGCGGTACTGGGCGTCCGGGTCGCCCCGGTGCGGGCAGCGGGCGCGCACCTCCGTCAGGTCGACCCGCGCGGGGGAGCGGCCGATCAGCTCGCGGACGCGGCACCGGGCGTGCGGCCGGGGCGGCGGATCGCTGTCATCTGTGCTCTCACTTGCCGCACTCGTCTCGGTGCTGGTGATGGTCACCATGCCGTCGTCGGGTGAGTAGGCGAGCTGGACGCGGATGTCCCCGGCCCGGTCCCAGGGGACGACCAGCGGGCGGCTGATCTCCAGCCAGGCCAGTTCCACCGGGCCGTCGAGGACCCGCTTGGCCGCGGCCAGGGCCATCTCGACGTACCCCGCCGCGGGGAACACCACGGATCCGGCCACCTTGTGGTCGGCCAGCCACGGCACCAGCGCGGGTTCGACCGGCCCCTGCCAGGAGGGTTCCGCACTCGGCAGCCGCTCACCCAGCAGCGGGTGGTCCAAATGCCCCGACCCGCTGCTGAAGAACCAGTGCCGCGGGGAGCCGCTCCAGTGCCGCTCGCGCTGCCAGGGGTAGGCGGGCAGCTCCGCCACGCGCGCGGGGCGGGGGAACAGGCGCGCCCAGTCCGTCTCCGCCCCCGCCGCGAGCAGCCCTTCCACCGACCTGCGCAGCGCGGCCGGGCCGTCGGTGTCGCGGCTGAGTGTGCCGAGCACGGCCACCCGCTCGCGGTTGGCGGCGATCCGGCGCAGATACGTTCCCAGGACGGGGTGTGGGCCGACCTCCAGGAGCACGTCGACGCCCGTGTCCAGGGCGTGCCCGACGGCGTCCGCGAACCGCACAGGCTCGCGCACGTTGCGCCACCAGTAGCCGGCGTCCAACCCGCCTGAGAGCACCGGCCCGCCGGTCACCGTGGAGATGAACGCCGTGGTGCACCCCTGCGGAGTGAGCCCGGCGAGACCGGTGGCCAGCGGTGCCCGGGCCGCCTCCATGGCCGGGCTGTGGAAGGCGTAGTCGAGGTCCATGAGCCGGAAGAACACCTCCCGTACGGCCAGTTCCTCTCCCAGGGCTTTCAACCGGGTCTCCGGTCCGGCGATCGTCACATCTCGGGCGCTGTTCACCGCGGCCACGACGAGGCCCGGGTGCGCCTCGAGAACCTGTCGCGCCTCGGCCGGCGACAGTCCCACCGCGGCCATCCGGCCACACCCGGCCGTGCCTGCTTGGGCCTGGCTGCGCACGGCGACCACCCAGGCGGCCTCGTGCAGGGTGAGCGCGCCTGCGGCGTAGGCGGCGGCCACCTCCCCGACGCTGGACCCGAGCGCGACCTTCCACTGCATGTTGTGCTCGCGCAGAACCGCTGTGATGCCCGCCTGCACCGTGAACAGCAGCGGCTGCGCGACCTCGGTGGCGTCCAGCGCCCACTCGTCCGCAGGGCGGCGCAACTGCTCGGCGACCGACCAGCCGAGGCGGGGTGCTAGTGCGGCGTCGACCGCCTCCACCTCGGCGCGGAACACCGTGTCACCATCGAGCAGGTCGGCCCCCATGCCCGCCCACTGCGCGCCGTTGCCCGTGAACACCAGCCCGACGCGGCCGTGCTTGACCACCTCAACTGAAGTCCCCGCACCGGACAGGAGCCGCGCGGCCTCCTGGGGGTGGCGTGCCAGTGCCAGCCGACGGTAGCGGTGCCGGGCCCGGCGCAGGCTGGTGGTGGCCGCGATGTCGTAGAACTCCCGCGGCCCGGCGTCCGCAAGCCGGGCGGCCAGCCGCCGCGCCGCCTCCTCGGCCGCCCGCGGGGTACGCCCCGTAGCGATCACCGGCAGCTCGCCCGTTGCCTCCGGCTCCGGGCCGGGCTCCGGGGTGGCGGGCTGTGGAATGACAGGCGGCGGCGTGATGACGACGTGCGCGTTGGCCCCGCCGAAGCCGAAGGAGTTGACGCCCACGAAGCGCCGGCCCTTACCCAGGCCCGGTGCCAGCGGACGCGTCCCGGCGACTGGCTCCAACTGCAACCCCGTGAAGTCGATGTCAGGGTTGAGCGGGTCCAGGTGCAGCGAGGGCGGGATGCTGCCGTACCGCAGCACGGCGAGGGCCTTGAAAAGGCCCGCCATGCCCGACGCGGGCTCCAGGTGCCCGAGGTTGGACTTCACCGACCCGATGGGCAGCGGGCCCACCGTGCGGGCCGCGCCCAGGGCCCGGCCCAGCGCCACGCACTCGGCCGGGTCGCCCGTCTGCGTACCGGTTCCGTGCGCCTCCACG
>NZ_BNBT01000046.1 GCF_014656095.1 Streptomyces longispororuber | reverse complement strand
CGGAAGCCGCCGCGGTCGTCGCGGCGCTCGAATCGCCCGCCCGCGCCGGGGCCGCGCCGCCGCCCGCCCCTGCGCTTGAGGCGCCCGAGGGCACCGTGCTGCTGCCCAACCTCGACGACGACACCCGCCGCTGCCGGCTGCGCCCCGGCGACCTCGACCGCCTCGACATCGCCGTGGACCGGCGGCTCGCCGCCTGCCACGACGCCGCGGACGACGTCGTCAACGGCCCCGCCGACACCGCGGACCTCACACCGGTGCGGGTGCGTCCCACCCGGGCTTCCGGCGACACGGGCGGACGCCTCTCCGTACCGCCCGCCCAGCGCCCGTACGTACGAGTCTTCGTCGAGCGGGACGGGCGATACGTGCCCCTCGGCGACGGCGGGCGGCTCACCGCGAGGGAGGTGCGGCAGGGCGTGCGGCTCACCGTGGAGGGGCGCGACATCGTGCGGGACAAGGCGCGCTGGGACGGCGCGGTGGACCTGACCCTGACGGTCACCGGGGCGGAACCCCGGCGCGCCACGCTCACCCTGCGCATGGCCCCCGTGCTGCTCCACCACGACCTCCAGCGCGCCGAGCACGTCTTCGCCGCCGCGCCGGGGCCCGGCGCCCCGGGCAGCGGGCAGCCCGCCGAAGTGACCGTCCACACGCGGCCGCCCGGGCAGTGGCGGCAGTTCGCCGACTCGCTGCGCGCGGCGACCCGCGCCGCCGGGCTTCCCGACCGGGAGCTGCGCTTCCAGGCCGGTACGGCGCACTGGTGGCGGGACATCTGGCGGCAGGACATCGCCGAGCCCGGCTACGTCACCAAGCCGGTACCGGGCGGCGGCGAGCACACCCTGCGCGTCCTGCTGCGCTCCCCCAACCACTGGAAGGCGAAGGACGGCACGCGCGAGAGCCTGCGCCGCTCGGGGCGGCTGCTCTTCCGCGACCTGCGCGGGCCGGGCGTCGGCGTCGTCCAGCAGTACACGACCCGGCGCGGACCCGGAGTCGACGAACTCCTCAACTTCACCGGCAACATCGAGTCGCTGCCGCCCTACCCCGGCCACCCGGACGGCCGGATCGTCTACGGCGCGACCGAGCGGCGCCACCCCGACCCGTCGTTCACGCGCCTGCTGCGCGCCCAGGGGCGGCAGGAACCGGTCGTCCTCGACACGTCCTGGCTGCTGGCCGGGCACGCCGACGAGACCGTGCACGTGGTGCGCGCGGACAACGCCCGCGGCTGGACCCTCGCCGTGTCCGACCCGCGCCTCGCCCTGGACCTGCTGCGCGAGGCGCGCCGCGCCGGCGCGGGCGGGCAGCGGCTGTTCGCGGACACCGTCGCCCGGGACAAGCCGACCGTCGACGAGGTGCTGCGGCACGAGGAGGCCGAGGGCGACAACGCCGACGCGGCCCGGCACATCGACGGCCAACTCGCGGTGCTGCTGCGCGAGACCGGGCTGCGGGCGGACGAACTCGTCCGCCTGCCCGTCCTGTACACGCGCGTCGAGGCCGGGGCGGGCGGGCCGCGCCGCCACATCGCCCTCTCCCCCGCGCTCGTCAACGGCCTGTCCCTGACCGCCCGCGACTACGCGGCCCCGGTCCCGCACGGGCCCCGCGTCGCGGGGCGCGACCTGTTCCGCGAGACGGCCGCACAAGCCCTGGCCGCGCGGGGCGTCCGGGTGCGCTGGGTGGAGAACTTCTCCTGGGCGCACCTGAACCTGGGCGAGGTGCACTGCGCGACGAACGCGCTGCGCGAGACCGGCCGCGGCGCCCGGTAGGCCCCTCACGGACCGGCTGCCGCCCGGCGCGGAACCGCGGCCCTATAGGGCACAGCGGCTCGGGTGCCAAGCGATCGGCCGATTCGTCATGCTGTCGCGTGACACGGCTGACCCGGACGGCCGTGTCCCGGAACAATGGCGTCCATGTCTGACGACTGGAAGCGGCAGATCGACGCGCTCCACAGCGAACTGGTACGCCGTGACGACCCGGCCGAGTGGGTCGGCGAGGCCGACGCCCTGGACGCCTCGTACCGGTATCCGCACCTCGCCGTGCGCGGCCCGGTGTTCGGGCTCGCCGCCCGCGAGGCCGGGGAGGGGACGGAGTGGCGGCTGCTCAACGACGTCGTGGACGGCACCCCGCAGCAGGCCAGGGACGGCCTCAACTCCCTGCTGTGGTTCAAGGCCAAGGACGAGGTGGACACGCGCGCCGAACGCCGGGCGCTCCTCGCCGCCGTGGCGCGCCTGGAGCGCGAGCGGATCAACGACGTCACCGTGCTCGGCACGCGCTACCGCGTCGTCCGGGGTGAGGAGTTCGCGCGCACCGGGCGTGACGGGCTCGAACCACCCCGCCCCACCGATCCGGAACCGCTCGTTCCGTCGTGGAAGGAGCGGTCGACGACGGCGTCGCACGACGCGGGCTTCGTCCTCGCCCCGGGTCAGGACGGCGGCGTCATGGCGGGCGCGCTGCGGCTCGCGCTGCGCGACTTCGCCTACGTGGCGGACGACTACCCGCCGGAGGCGGAGCAGGAGGCGCGGCGGGCCCTGCGGGACTACCCCGACGTGGTGCTGCTGCCGGTGAGCTACGGGGTCGCGGAGCGGCGCGGAGCGCAGTGGCGGCCGCGCGGCGCCCTGATGCCGACCCCGCACGACGCGCGCCGCCTGCTCGTCCACGGCCTGACCGAGTTCTGGCCGCTGCTGTACGAGCTGGACGAGGCCAGGCGGGCGGCGTTCGCCCGCGCCGCGGAACGCTTCAAGGCGGCGGGCCGCGCCAACGAGGTCGTCGTGGGCAAGCAGTGCTTCCGCATCTGCCGCGTGGAACGCATGGTCCGCGTCGGCCCGAGCGGCCCGGAGCCCGCGCGCCCCTCGGACATCGAGACGACGGAACCGATGAAGCTGCATCCGCGGATGGACGAGGAGGGGGTGGTGCACTTCGGCGAGTGAACGACGCGGGGGCCGTCCCCCGCGGGCCCATGGCCTGGGCCGGGCGGGGCCGGGCTGACGTCGCGTGACTTGTGGGGCGTGCGCACCGGTGGTCGCGAGTGGGCGCGGGGGCGATACCCGCTCGAGGGGCCGCTCAGGTGTTCGCTCGGGGGGGCCTCGCTAGGGGTGCGTTCTCGGTGCGCTCTCGGTGCGCTCGAGGGCGGGCCGGGAGGCCGGGGCCGTCAGCGGGCGTGGGGGCGGGCCCCCCGTCCGGCCGACCGGACACCGCTGGTCACGGCGGTGCCGGGAGGGGCCTGGGGGGTGACCGGGCACCGGGCCGGGCAGGATCCGTCCACGGGGCCCGGGGCCTTTCCGCTTGCGGTGGCCGCCCCGGTTCTGGTTGCGTCACGCGCGGACGTCCGACCGAACCGCGGCCAGACCGCCTCCCGCCTCGACGGAGTGTTGATGACCATCGAACCGAAGACGACCGCCCGGACCGGCGACACCGCCGCCACCACGGCCCTGTGGCTGCGGCGCCCGCAGCGGCGGCCGGGCGCCCGCACCACGCTGGTGTGCCTGCCGCACGCGGGCGGCACCGCCTCCTTCTTCGTGCCCTGGGCCGCGTTCGTGCCGCTGGACGTGGAGTTGGTCGCCGTGCAGTACCCGGGCCGCCAGGACCGGCTCGGCGAGCGGCCCTTCACCTCGATGTCCGAGCTGGCCGACGCCGTCGCCGACGTGCTGCGCGCCGGGATACCCGCCGACCGGGAGCTGGTCCTCTTCGGGCACAGCATGGGCGGCGCGCTCGCCCTGGAGACCGCGCTGCGCCTGGAGGCGGGCCCGGGCCCGGCGCCCCGGCGGCTGTACGTCTCCGGGCACGAGGGTCCGCGCCGCAAGCGCCGCGGGTCCGTCCACCAGTTGCCGGAGGAGGAGCTCGTCGCGAAGGTCAAGGAGCTCGGCGGCACCGACCCCCGGCTCCTCGACGACCCGGACGTCCGCGAGATGGTGCTGCCCGCGATCCGCGCCGACTACCGCCTCATCGAGACCTACCGCCCGGACCTGGAGGCCCGGCTGCGCTGCCCCCTCGCGGTGTTCAGCGGCGACCAGGACCCCGACGTGGGCCCCGAGGACATCGAGGCCTGGCGCGAGGTGTCCACCCGCACGGACGCCTTCTTCTCCCGGGTGCTGCCCGGCGACCACTTCTACCTGGCGCAGCACGCCGAGCGCATCGTCGCCGAGATGTTCGGCCCGGCCGGCCGGGCCTGAGCCGCGACCGGCCCGGCCGGGTCCACCTCCGTGCCGGGGGTGCCGGCGGGTCAGACCCCGGCGCGCTCGGGCTCCCGCGCGGCGCCCTCGGGGGCCTGCGCCGGTGCCGTCGTACGCGGTGCGTGCGCGGCCCGGAGTCCCAGCAGGGCGACCGCCACGACCAGGACGAACGCCGCTCCGGCGATGGCGAAGCTCAGGGTGAACTGGCTCTCCTGGGGCAGCGCGGGCAGCCCCGCCGGCAGGTCGAGGGTCTTCGACGCGAGCAGCGAGGTGATCATCGCGCTCGCCACGGCGCTGCCCACCGAGCGGGAGATGGAGTTGATGCCGTTGGCGATGCCGGTCTGGTGCGCCGGGACGCTCGCGACGATGAGCGCGGGCATGGAGGCGTAGCCGAAGCTGATGGCGAGGCCGACGACCATGCCCGCCCCGATCACCGAGGCGCTGGTGCCGTGCGCCAGGGTCAGCCAGGCGAAGCCCAGCACGCCGAAGGCCGCGCCGAGGGCCAGCGTGAGCCGCGCCCCGATCCGGCGCACCAGGACGCCGCCGAACTGGGCCGCCACCAGGGAGACCAGCGTGGTCGGCAGCAGGTACACCACGGACGCGCCGAGCACGGAGGCGCCGAAGCCGTACTCGGCCACGGCCTCGGGCATCTGCACCAGGTACGAGACGCCGATGAACTGGGCGAACATGGCGAAGCCGAGCAGCAGGCCGGCGAGGTTGGTGAAGAGCACCGGGCGGTGCGTGAACATCCGCATGTCCACCATCGGCTCCTTGACCCGGCTCTCGGTGAACGCCCATACGCCCGCCATCACGACCGCGGCGGCGAAGGAGCCGAGCGTACGGCCCGACGTCCAGCCCCACTCGTGGCCCTGCGAGATCGGCAGGAGCAGCAGGACGAGCAGCAGCGCCAGGGTGAGCGCGCCCAGCCAGTCGGTCCTGCCGCCGGTCTTGGAGCGGGAGGCGGGCACGACGAGGAGCACCCCGACGAGGGCCACCACGGCGAGGACGACCGCCAGCCAGAAGACGCGGTGGTAGTCGGGGTCGTCCCCCTGCGTGAGGAGCCCGGCGCCGACCAGGGCGAGGCCGCTGCCGAACGCGAGCGTGCCGCTGACCAGGGCCATCGCCCCGTGCAGCCGCTCCGGTCGGACCTCCTCGCGCAGCACGGACAGGGCCAGCGGGAAGATCGCGGTCGCCGCTCCCTGGAGCACGCGGCCGACGACGAGCCAGGTCAGCGAGGTCGTGGTGGCGGCGAGCACCGAGCCCGCGATCATCACGAGGAGGACGCCGACGAGGGTGGGCTTCTTGCCGTGCTGGTCGCCGAAGCGGCCGAGGAGCGGGGTGAAGACGGCGGCGGACAACAGCGTGGCCGTGGTCACCCAGCTCACGGCGGCCGTGGTGGCGTCCAGCTCGCTCTGGATGATCGACAGGATGGGCACGACCAGCGTCTGCATCATCGAGACGACCATGGCGGCGAGCCCGAGCACCAGGACGACCGCGGTCTGCCCTGAACGCCGTGGGTGCGCCGTGTGCTGTGCGTGGGACACGGAGACTCTTTCCAACTGCTCGCGCCCCCGGCCCCCGAGTACGCGAGGGCTGGAGGACCGCGAGGACCTTGAGAACGTCGAACCTTGAGAACCTGGAAGCTTGAGAATCTCAAGCAAGGGCCCACTGTAGAGAACATTAATTGAGATGGTCAAGTTTCAAGGCGTAAGGTGGTCCCATGCCAGAAACCTCGCGCACGGACACCGGCCGGCTGATGGAGATGCTCTCGGTGTCGCTCGGCGCCTACTACGGCGACTTCACGGCCGCGTCCGCCCGGGAGAACCTCACGGCCAGCCAGGGCAAGACGCTGAGCGTGCTGCGCCGCGGCCCCGCCGCCATGCGCGTGCTCGCCGAGCTGCTGGCCTGCGACGCCTCGAACATGACGGGCATCGTCGACCGGCTGGAGAAGCGCGGCCTGGTCCGCCGGGAGCCGAGCCCCGGCGATCGGCGCGTCAAGAACGTCGTCCTCACCGCCGAGGGCGAGCACGCCGTCGACAGGATCCGCGCCAACATGCGCACCACGCGGGAGGGCCTCGAAACCCTCGACGAACAGGAGCGGGCCACCCTGCACGACCTCCTGGACCGCGTCTTCACCACCCGCCCCACCGCGTCACGCTAGGCGCGTCACGGCGTGTCGCGTATGCGCAGGGTGGTGAGGAACGCGCGGACGGCCGTCGCCGTGCGGCGCGGCGTGGGCCCGACCCCGCGCTCGGCGTACGTCCGGGCCGACACGAGCACCTCGTCGTCGAGCCACACGCAGTGCGTCTTGGGCTTGCCGATGCCCTCCTCCTTGGCGCACCGCAGTTGGCCGTCCGCCGTCCTCACGGCGTACGGCCGCGACCGTTCCGGTCCCACCGCGGAGTCCAGCAGCGCCTCGGCGGCCTCGTCCAGGTCGGCGGCGCCGACGCCCGGGTCGAGACTCAGTCGGACCTCCAGCCGGTACGACCTGTCGCCACGGGCCGGGACGTAGGTCACGTATCCGCTGCGGCCCGAGGAGACGTACGGGTACGCGCTGCCGCCCCAGGTGGCTTCACGGGCCCGTATACGCCGAAAGCCGTCGAAGCGATCGGGCATGGTGGCGAAGTGCTTCTCCGGCCGCTTCTCCTCCTCGTCCATGAGCCAGATCCCGCCGGTGACGAGCAGGAGAACGGTGGCGGCCCCCAGCCAGCCCCTCCTGCGCCGTCGCCTCTTGCGCCACCTCGCCTGCGCCAGGGTCTCGGCGCCGATGCGCCGCCCCGGCAGTGCGTGCGAAGTCCTGGGTTCAGGCCCGGCACCCGGCGCGGCGCCCCGCACAGCTCGTAACCGCCTCACCCCGCGAACACCTCCCCCGCCAGCCCCTCCCCCGCGTCCGGGACCACCAGGACGGAGCCCGCCATCGGGTGGGGGCGGCGGTGGCCGACGCGGGCCGTGGTGACGTAGAGGTCGCGGAGGCCGGGGCCGCCGAAGGCGCAGGCCGTGGGGCGGGGTACCGGGAGCCGCAGGACGTGGTCCAGCGTGCCGTCGGGGGTGTAGCGGCGGACCTGGCCGCCGTCCCACAGGGCCACCCACACGCAGCCCGCCGCGTCGACGGTCAGGCCGTCGGGGAAGCCCGCGCCCTCCTCGACGACTGCGAACGGGCGGCGCGCGCCGGGGAGCCCTCCCTCCATGCGGCAGACGTCGACGCGGCGCGTGGGGGTGTCCACGTAGTACACGAGCGTCCCGTCGGGGCTCCAGCCGATGCCGTTGCTGACGGTCACGGACGGGAACAGCGTGGTCGTGGTGCCGTCGGGCGCGACGCGCGCGAGGTGACCGCCGCCGGGGGCCTCGTCGTAGCGCATGGTGCCCGCCCACAGGGTGCCGTCGGGGGCGACGGCCGCGTCGTTGCCGCGGCGGCCGGGCACGGGGTCGCGGACGAGCCAGGAGAACGCGCCGTCCGGCGCGTAGAGCCCGACGCCGTCGCGGAGGTTCACCACCAGGCCGCCGCCCGCGCGGGGCTTCGCCGCGCCGACGTGCTGCTCGGTGGCGAGGACCGTACGGCGGCCGGTCGCGGGATCGTACGTGTGGACCCGCGCGCCCAGGACGTCCACCCAGATCAGCCGCCCCGCCGCCGCGTCCCAGGTGGGGCCCTCGCCGAGTTCGGCCCGCGCGTGGACGGCGACCTCGGCCGCCGCGCGCGTCACCGTGGACCCCGGTGGCCGAGCCGCGCGGACAGGTCGCCCGCGCCCTTGAGGGCCAGCTCCGAGAGCTCCGTCTCGCGCTCCTCGTTCCAGCGGATCATCGGTACGGAGATGGAGAGCGCGGCCACGACGCGCCCCGCGCTGTCGCGCACCGGGGCGGCCACGCAGCTCACGTCCGGGTTGGACTCGCGGTGCTCGGCGGCGACGCCGCGCTCGCGGATCGCGGCGAGCTCGGCGCGCAGCGCGTCCGGGTCGGTGACGCTGGCGGGCGTCATCGCCGCCAGTTCGCGGTGCGTGACGCGGGCGTCGAGCTCCGGCGCGGGCAGCGAGGCGAGGAGCATCTTGCCGACCGCCGTGCAGTGCGCGGGCAGCCTGCGGCCCGCGGCGGAGACCATGCGCACGGCGTGCGTGGAGTCGACCTTCGCGATGTAGATGACGTCGGTGCCCTCCAGGATCGCCACGTGGACCGTCTCGTCGCACGTCTCGGCGACCTCCCGGGCCACGCGCTGCCCCTCCGCGGCGAGGTCGAGCTGTTCGGCGTACCTGCTGCCGAGCTGGTAGGGGCGTACGCCGAGGCGGTAGCGGCCGGGCTGCTCGGGGACGGGGGCCAGGTAGGAGCGCGCCGCGAGCGTCGTGAGCAGCTCGTGCACGGTGGTGCGCGGCAGTTGGAGCTTCCGCGTGACCTCCGGCGCGGACAGGGTGCCGTCGCCCTCCAGGAACAGTTCCAGTATGTCGAAAGCCCTGGTCACCGCGGGGACAAGGCGCCCCATTCCGTCCACCCACCCTCTGTGTTCGATACCTCGGCCAGTGGCCGGTATGACGAACACAGGCTACGCACGGCGGTGTTGGTCAGGCAATGGTCCCTCCGAGCGCCCTCCTGCGCGACCCATTGACACCCGTGAGAGAGGCCCTTTACGGTCACGCCACCATTTCGAACGCATGACGAAATATCGAACGGGACGGGGCAACTGCCGTGCGCATCACGGGAATCAGTACTCACGTCGTCGGGACCCCCTGGCGCAACCTCACCTACGTCCTCGTCCACACCGACGAGGGCCTGACGGGGGTCGGCGAGACCCGCATGCTGGGCCGCACCGACGCCCTGCTCGGCTATCTGCGCGAGGCCGAGTCCCACCACATCTCCGGGTCCGACCCGTTCGCGGTGGAGGACCTGGTCCGCCGGATGAAGTACGGCGACTACGGCCGGGCCGGGGAGATCGTGATGTCCGGCATCGCCGTCGTCGAGATGGCCTGCTGGGACATCAAGGGCAAGGCCCTCGGCGTACCGGTGTGGCAGTTGCTCGGCGGCAGGGTGACCGACCGGGTCAAGGCGTACGCGAACGGCTGGTACACCACCGAGCGCACCCCGGAGGCGTACCACAAGGCCGCTCAGGAGGTGATGGCCCGCGGCTACCGGGCCCTGAAGATCGACCCGTTCGGGACCGGGCACCTCGAACTGGACGCCGAGCGGAGCCGGTACGCGGTGTCGCTGATCGAGGCGGTGCGCGACGCGATCGGGCCCGACGCCGAGCTGATGCTGGAGATGCACGGCCGGTTCTCGCCCGCCACGGCGGTGCGCCTGGCGCGGGAGCTGGCGCCGTTCCGGCCCGCCTGGCTGGAGGAGCCGGTGCCCCCGGAGAACCTCAAGGCGCTGGCCAAGGTCGCGGGGAAGGTGGACATGCCGGTCGCCACGGGCGAGCGCATCCACGACCGGATCGAGTTCCGCGAGCTCTTCGAGTCGCAGGCCGCCGACATCATCCAGCCGGACCTCGGGCACATCGGCGGCATCCTGGAGACCCGCAAGCTCGCCGCCACCGCCGAGACGCACTACACGCTGGTCGCCCCGCACAACGTGGGCGGCTCGGTGCTCACCGCCGCCTCGCTCCAACTCGCCGCCTGCACACCGAACTTCAAGATCCTGGAGCACTTCAACGACTTCGCGGACGCGGAGATCAAGAAGGTGGTCAAGGGCGCCCCGGCCGTCGACCCGGAGACCGGCTGCTTCGCGGTGTCGCACGCCCCCGGCCTCGGCGTCGAGCTGGACGTGGACGCGGCGGCCGAGTTCCCGCAGCAGCGGGCGCGGTTCGACCTGTGGGCCGAGGGCTGGGAGAAGAGGGCGCCGAAGTGAGCGGGCCGCCCCTGGACACGCCCGGCGGCAGCCGCGCGGTCGTCGTCGACCGGCCCGGCCACCACCGCCTCGTACGGCGCGAGGTGCCGCCGCCGGGCCCGGGCGAGGTCCTCGTCCGCGTCGCCGCCGCCGGGATCTGCCGGAGCGACCGCGAGGTGTACGACGGCCACCGCGACGCCGCGTACGTGCGCTACCCGGTCACGCCCGGCCACGAGTGGGCGGGCACCGTGGTGGCCGTCGGCGAGGGCGTCGACGCGGGGCTCGTCGGGCGCGGGGCCGTCGCCGAGGGCTTCCGGGCCTGCGGCACGTGCGAGCGCTGCCGGTGCGGCGAGACCAGCCTGTGCGCCGGCGGCTACGCGGAGACCGGGTTCACCGAGCCCGGCGCGTTCGCCGACCACCTCACCGTGCCCGCCCGGCTGCTGCACCCCCTCGCCGACGACGCCGACCTGCGGGCCGCGGCCCTCCTGGAGCCCGCCGCCGTCGTCGCGGCCGCCGCGCGGATGGCCCGGCCCCGCGCCGGTGAACGCGTCGCCGTGGTCGGCGCGGGCACCCTCGGGATGCTCGCCGTGCAACTGCTCGCCGCGTCGTCGCCCGCCGATCTCGCGGTCGTCGACCCCCGCGCGGCCCGCGGCGAACAGGCGCTGGCCTTCGGCGCCACCGCCGCGCTGGACCCGGCGGAGGCCGCGTCCGCGAACGGCCGCTTCGACCTGGTCGTGGAGACCGCGGGGGCGCCGTCCACGGCTGCCTCGTCCTGTCTGCTGGCGCGCCGCGGCGGCCGGGTGGTGCTCACCGGGATGTTCGCGCCCGGCGCCACCGGCATCGACCCGGTGCACCTGTCGCTCAGCCAACTGGAGCTGCGCAGCGTCTTCGGCGCGTCCTCCGCGGCCTGGACCGACGCCGTGCGCGCGTTCGGCACCGGGCTGCTCGACCCGGGCGCGCTGATCACGCACGAGTTCCCGCTGGAGGAGTTCGGCGCGGCCGTCGCCCTCGTCGGCGGCGGCGACCCCGGCACCGGGAAGGTGCTGCTGCGCCCGTAGGCCCCCACCCGTACCGGACCACCCCGCACCGCCGTGCGCCCCGGCTCAGCGCTGCCGCGCACCCAGCACCCCGTACGACGTCCGACATACCGAACACTGGAGCCCGCGTGCCCCCCTCACCGACCCCGTCCGTCCCGGCCGCCGCCGTTCCCGCGGTCCCGTCCGCCGTGCTCCCGCCGCGGGCGCCCCGCCGCCCCGGTGTGGACGCCCTCGCCCGCATCGGCCACGCCGTCCCGGTGCCCGACCCCGCCGACGCCTCCGCGTACGCGTTCCCCGACGGCGGCACCTGGCGCACCGAGGTCCCGTCCGTGGAGGGGCCCGAGGCCCTGGCCGTCGTCCTCAAGGAGAGCGCGCGCCTCGACGTGCCCGTGCACCGCGTCAGCCAGGGCAGCGGCGTGTGGATGCTCACCGACGCCGAGATCACCGAGATGGTGGACGCCTGCGCCGGGCGGGACGTCGAGCTGTGCCTGTTCACCGGGCCGCGCGGCACCTGGGACACCGGCGCCTCCACCCGTACCGACTCCGGCGGCGCGGGGCTGCGCGCCCGCGGCCACGACGCGCTCGCCGGGTGCGTCGAGGACGCCCTGCGCGCCGCCGAACTGGGCGTGCGCTGCCTGCTCGTCGCCGACGAGGGCGTGCTGTGGACGCTGCACCGGCTGCGCGCGGCGGGCCTGCTGCCCGCGGACACCACGTTCAAGGTGTCCGCCCTGACGGGCCCGGTGAACCCGGCCTCGTTCGCGGTGTACGAGCGGCTCGGCGCCGACTCCCTGAACGTGCCCTCGGACCTGACCCTCGACCACCTCACCGAGATCCGCCGGGTGAGCCGGGCGCCGCTGGACATGTACGTCGAGGCGCCCGACGACCTCGGCGGCTACGTGCGCATGTACGAGGTCGCCGAGCTGATCCGGCGCGGCGCCCCGCTGTACGTGAAGTTCGGCCTGAGCAAGTCGCCCGGCATCTACCCCTACGGCGCCCACCTGCGCGAGCACACCCTCGCCACCGCCCGCGAGCGGGTGCGGCGCGGGCGGCTCGCCCTCGACCTGCTGGCCCGGCACGGCGCGGACGGCGGCCTGTCGCCGCTGGGCGCGCGGCTCCCGGGCAACCTGGAGCGATTCCCCGTACCGGAAGGGAGCTGACCCATGCGCATCCGCACACCGGCCGCCCTGCTCGCCGCCGGGCTGCTCGCCGCGTCGCTGACCGCCTGCGGGCAGGAGGCCAGGGGCGGCAGCCGCTACGAGCCGGACACCGGCAAGGGCACCACCATCGGCCTCGCCATGCCCACCAAGGCCTCCGAGCGGTGGATCGCCGACGGCGAGAACATGGCCGAGCAGTTCGAGAAGGCCGGCTACCGGACCGACCTCCAGTACGGCGACGACAAGGTCGAGAACCAGATCGCCCAGCTCGAAAACATGATCACCAAGGGGCGCAGCCTCCTCGTGGTCGCCGCCATCGACGGCTCGGCCCTCACCGAGGTGCTCCGGCGCGCGCACGACGCGGGCATCCCCGTGATCTCCTACGACCGCCTCATCCTCGGCACCGAGCACGTCGACTACTACGCGTCCTTCGACAACGAGCGCGTCGGCCGCCTCCAGGCCCAGTACATCGTCAAGAAGCTCCGGCTGGGCAAGCCCGGCGAGGGCGGCGACCCGTACCACATCGAGCTGTTCGCGGGCTCGCCGGACGACAACAACACCAGGTACTTCTGGAACGGCGCCATGAGCGTGCTGCGGCCGTACCTGAACAGCGGCCGACTGGTCGTGCGCAGCAAGCAGACGCGGATGAACCAGGCCACCACGCTGCGCTGGGACGGCGGCACCGCGCAGAAGCGCATGGACGACCTGATCAGCAAGAACTACGGCTCGGCCCGGGTCGACGCGGTCCTGTCGCCGTACGACGGGATCTCCATCGGCGTCATCTCCGCGCTCAAGAGCGCCGGTTACGGCACCAAGGGCCGGCCGCTGCCGGTGATCACCGGGCAGGACGCGGAGCTGGCGTCGGTGAAGTCCATCATCCGCGGCGAGCAGACCCAGACGGTGTTCAAGGACACCCGCAAGCTGGCCGCGCGGACGGTGGCGATGGGCGACGCGGTGCTCAACGACAAGAAGGTGCGCGTCAACAACACCACCGACTACGACAACGGGAAGAAGACCGTACCGGCCTATCTGCTCGACCCGGTCAGCGTCGACAGGACCAACACCCGGCTCCTCGTCGACGAGGGCTACTTCACGGCGGGACAGCTCAAATGAGCGGGCCCGTCCTGGAGATGCGCGGGATCACCAAGACCTTCCCCGGCGTCACGGCGCTCTCCGGCGTGCACCTCACCGTGCGGGCCGGAGAGGTGCACGCGGTCTGCGGGGAGAACGGCGCGGGCAAGTCGACCCTGATGAAGGTCCTCAGCGGTGTGCACCCGCACGGCAGCTACGACGGGGAGATCCGCTTCGAGGGCGCCCCCGTCGCCTTCAAGGACATCCGCGCGAGCGAGCGGCACGGCATCGTGATCATCCATCAGGAGCTGGCGCTGGTCCCCCACCTGTCGATCGCGGAGAACATCTTCCTCGGCAACGAGCGCGCCCGGCGCGGCTTCGTCGACTGGGACGACACCCTGCGCCGGGCCGGCGCCCTGCTGCGGCGCGTCGGTCTGCGGGAGAGGCCGACGACCCCCGTCGCCGACCTCGGCGTGGGCAAGCAGCAGCTCGTGGAGATCGCCAAGGCCCTGTCCAAGGAGGTGCGGCTGCTCATCCTCGACGAGCCGACGGCCGCGCTGAACGACGAGGACAGCGCGACCCTCCTCGACCTCATCCTGGAGCTGCGCGCGCAGGGCGTCGCCGCGGTGATCATCTCCCACAAGCTGAACGAGATCCGGCGCGTGGCCGACGCGGTGACGGTCCTGCGCGACGGGCGGACCGTCGAGACCCTGCCGGTCCGCGCGTCCCCGGACGCCGAGCCCGAGCTGTCGGAGGACCGCATCATCCGCGGCATGGTCGGCCGCGACCTCGACCACCGCTTCCCCGCACGCACCCCGTACACGGGCGCCGACGCGGGCGCCGACGCGCTGACCGTGCGCGACTGGACGGTCCGGCACCCCGTCGACCACCAGCGCACCGTCGTCGACGACGTGTCCCTGACCGTGCGGCGCGGCGAGATCGTGGGCGTCGCGGGCCTGATGGGCGCGGGCCGCACCGAGCTGGCGATGTCCGTCTTCGGCCGCTCCTACGGGCAGTACGTCGCCGGGACCGTGGCCGTCGGGGGGCGCGAGGTCTCCACGCGCACCGTGCCCGCGGCCGTCGCCGCCGGTATCGCGTACGTCACCGAGGACCGCAAGCGCTACGGCCTGAACCTCATCGACGACATCAACCGCAACATCTCCCTGACGTCGCTGCCGGGCATGCGGCGCCGCGGCGTCCCGGGCCTGGTGGACGCGGACCACGAGCGGTCCGTCGCCGAGCGCTACCGCAGGACGATGAACATCAAGGCCCCCACCGTCCTGGAACAGGTGGGCCGGCTCTCCGGTGGCAACCAGCAGAAGGTCGTCCTGAGCAAGTGGATCCACGCCGACCCCGAGGTGCTGATCCTCGACGAGCCGACGCGGGGCATCGACGTCGGCGCCAAGTACGAGATCTACACCGTCATCGACCGGCTCGCCGCGCAGGGCAAGGCCGTGCTCCTCATCTCCTCCGAACTGCCGGAGCTGCTCGGCCTGTGCGACCGGATCTACACGATGGCCGAGGGCCGGCTGACCGGTGAGGTCACCCGGGCGGAGGCCACCCAGGAAGTCCTGATGCGCCACATGACGGCGCACCGAAGCTGAAGCGCCCCCGACCCGAGACCAGAAGCCGAGGCTCCGCCATGACCACCACGACCACCCCGCCGAAGGACGCGCCCGCGCCCCCGCCCGCGCCCCGGTCGGCCGGCGCGCTGCTCGTCGAGTTGGCGCGCGCCAACATGCGCCAGTACGGCATGCTCGTCGCGCTGGCCTTCCTCGTCGTCCTGTTCCAGATCTGGACGGACGGCACGCTGCTGCTGCCGAGCAACGTCTCCAACCTGATCCAGCAGAACGGCTACATCCTGATCCTGGCCATCGGCATGATGATCGTCATCGTCGCGGGCCACATCGACCTGTCCGTGGGCTCCCTGGTGGCCTTCGTCGGCGCCATGTCGGCGGTGATGATGGTCAAGCACGACCTGCCGTGGGTGCTCGCGCTCGTCCTCTCACTGCTCATCGGCGCCGTCGCGGGCGCCTGGCAGGGCTTCTTCATCGCGTACGTGGGCATCCCGTCGTTCATCGTCACCCTGGCCGGGATGCTGCTGTTCCGCGGGCTCACCCAGATCGTCCTGGAGGGCCAGTCGCTGTCGCCGTTCCCCGACGGGTTCCAGAACATCGCCAAGGGCTTCATCCCGGAGATGGGCCCCTACACGCAGTACCACAACCCGACCCTGGTGATCGGCGCGGCGACGGTCGCGTTCCTGCTGTTCCGCGAGTGGCGCCACCGCAGGCGGCAGCTCGCCCACGGCCTCGACGTGACGCCGGCCGGGCTGTGGGCGGCCAAGTGCGTGGCCATGACGGCGGCCGTGGTGGCCTTCACGCTCACCCTGGCCAGCTTCCACGGCGTGCCGGTGGTGCTGCTCATCATGTGCGGGCTGCTGATCGGGCTCGGCTACGTGATGCGCAACGCGGTCATCGGCCGCCACGTGTACGCGCTCGGCGGCAACAAGGCCGCCGCGAAGCTGTCCGGCGTGAAGGACAGGCGCGTCACGTTCCTGATCTTCGTGAACATGGGCGTGCTCGCCGCGCTCGCGGGCTGTGTGTACGCCGCCCGTCTGAACGCGGGCACCCCGCAGGCGGGCCTCAACTTCGAACTGGAGGCGATCGCCGCGTCGTTCATCGGCGGCGCCTCGATGAGCGGCGGCGTGGGGACCGTCATGGGCGCCGTCATCGGCGGTCTGGTGCTCGGCGTCCTCAACAACGGCATGTCCCTGGTCAACATCGGCACGGACTACCAGCAGGTCATCAAGGGCCTGGTGCTGCTCGCCGCCGTCGGGTTCGACGTCTGGAACAAGCGCAAGGCCGGCCGCTGACGGCAAGCACCCTCCACCCGATCCTCCACCTGGGAGCCCCCATGGAAACGAGCAGACGGACCGTCCTGACGGCGGCCGCCGCCGCGGGCCTCACCGCCGCCGCGGGCACCGCGCACGCGGCACGGCCGGCCACGCCGTCGAAGGAGCCCTTCGGCACCCTGCCCGACGGCACGAAGGTGCACCGCTGGAGCCTGGAGAACGGCGGCACCCGGATGAAGGTGCTCTCCTACGGCGGCATCGTGCAGTCCCTCGAACTCCCGGACCGGCACGGCCGGTACGCGAACGTGTCCCTCGGCTTCGACGACCTCACCGACTACCTGGACGCGACCACCTACTTCGGTGCCCTGATCGGCCGCTACGGCAACCGTGTCGCTGGGGGCCGCTTCACCCTCGACGGCCGGTCGTACCAGCTCTCCGTCAACGACGGCGGGAACAGCCTGCACGGCGGCGCGCAGGGATTCGACAAACGGGTGTGGGACGTCGAGCCGTTCGCGGACCGCTCCGGCGTCGGCCTGGTCCTGCGGTACGTGAGCGCCGACGGCGAGATGGGCTACCCCGGCACGCTGCGCACCAAGGTGACGTACACCCTGACCACGGGCGGCGACTGGCGCGTCGCGTACGCGGCGACGACCGACAGGGCCACGGTGGTGAACCTGACCCAGCACACCTACTTCAACCTCGCGGGCGAGGGCAGCGGCGACGTCCTCGGCCACGAACTGCGGCTCGACGCCTCCCGGTTCACGCCCACGGACGCCACGCTCATCCCCACCGGGGAGCTGGCCGCCGTGCGCGGCACGCCCTTCGACTTCCGGCGGGCGAAGCCGGTCGGGCGGGACATCCGCGCCGGGCACGAGCAAGTGGTCGCTGCCAGGGGCTACGACCACAACTGGGTTCTGGACAAGGGCGTCACGCGGCGCCCGGGGCCCTGTGCCACGCTGCGCGACCCGGAGTCGGGGCGCACCCTGCGGATCGCCACGACGGAGCCGGGCGTGCAGTTCTACTCGGGCAACTTCCTGGACGGCACGCTGACGGGGCCCTCCGGCCGCACCTACCGGCAGGGCGACGGGCTCTGCCTGGAGACACAGCACTTCCCCGACTCACCGAACCAGCCGGCGTTCCCCTCCACGGTGCTGCGGCCCGGGGAGGCGTACACGTCGACGACCGTGCACCGCTTCTCGGCCGCGTGAACGGCAGGGCGGGCAGCGGGTGAACAGCGGGTGATCAGCGGCGGCCGCGCACGGCGCCGTGGCGGACCGGGGCGAGCACCGCGACGGCGTCCGGGGCTCGCCCCGGGTCCGGCTACGAGGGCGGCGGCGCGGCCGTCGGCCTCGTCAGCCGGGCGCCACCGGGCGTCGCGGACGGGGACGGGAACGCGGAGGCCACCGCGGACGCCGGTACGGGGCCGCCGCCCAGCGCCGGGCAGATGCACTCGACCCGCCCGCAGTACGGGCAGACAGGAACCATGGTTGTCATGTCATGCACTATGCCCCGCTGAAGTCAAGATTCCGTGAGAAACCGATAATTATCGGCTAGCTCACAGTGGCCCCGGGCTCCGTCCGCGCCGGGTACGGTGACCGACGTGGCCGACACCTGGAACGACACCGACGCGGGCGTACTCCGGTTGCCCTCGGGGCGGTTGGTGCGCGGGCGCGGGCTGCGCCACCCGCTGCCCGAGGGGCCCCTGCCCACGTTCGCCGTCCACCTCCTCGGCCGGCCCGCGCCGCCGGTGGCGTGGGAGGCGCGCCGGCTGCGCTGGCCCGACTTCCGACTGCCCACGGACCGCGAGGAGGCGCGGCAGTTGCTCGGCGAGGCGTGGGCCCGCGCCGCCACGGAGCGCGTGGAGGTCGCCTGCGGCGGGGGCGTCGGCCGCACCGGGACGGCCCTCGCGTGCCTCGCCGTCCTCGACGGCGTGCCCGCGGAGGAGGCCGTGGCCTACGTCCGCGCGCGCTACCACCGCCGCGCGGTGGAGACGCCCTGGCAGCGCCGCTTCGTGCGCGGCTTCGGAAGCTAGGGGGAACCTTCCCGCACCCGTCCTCAGCCGACCAGGCGGCGCACCAGGGTCACGAGGGCCTGGCGCTGGCCGGCGGGGCCCGCCTCCACGACGGCGGGCATCAGCATCCGGGCCAACTGCGGCAGCGTGAACCACGACGCGGTCAGCACGATCACCGCGTGCATGAGCTGGCCGGGCGCGACGTCGCCGGTCAGGGCCCCGGCCCGCTGCGCCTCGACGACGGCGGCGATCTTGTCGTCGTAGTGGTCGGTGCGTTCGCACTCGGCCGCCACCCGGTCCTGGCACTGCAGGCCCTCCCAGGCCAGCAGCCGCACGAAGTGCGGGTGCTCGCGGTGGTAGTCGAAGACCCGGCCCGCGTAGTCACCGAGGTCGCAGGCCTGCTCGCGGGTCAGCGGCACCGCGGCCGCGATCTTCTGCAGCTCGGATTCCAGCACCGCGACGAAGAGCTGCCGCTTGCCGCCGAAGTACTGGTAGATCCGCTCCTTGTTGACGCCGGCGCGGTCGGCGACCCGGGCGACGCGGGCTCCCTCGGGGCCGTGCTCGGCGAACTCCTCCACCGCGGCGTCGAGCAGGAGCTGCTTCGTGCGTGCTGTGTCCCAGGCCATGGTTCCATCCTAAGCCATTTCCAACCATGCGGTTGGACTTCGGCGAACGCCTGTGCCAGACTCCAACCCAATGGTTGGAGATCTCGGCTCCAGCCCCTCTGACCTGGAGACATCCATGCCCACCGGTACGCCTTCCCCGTCGGCGGCCCCGTCCGTCCACCGCCGGGCCCTGATCACCTGGCTCGCCGTCTACCCGACCATCACGGTGGCCCTCGCGGCGCTCGGACCGGCCACCGCCCACCTGCCGCTCCTGCTGCGCACGCTGATCCTCACCGCGATCGTCGTCCCCGTCGCCGCCTACGCCCTCATCCCCCTCCTGATGAAGGCCAACGCCGCGCTCACGCGCTGACCGGCCCCTCCCGCAAGGGCACGGGCCCCTCCGGCACCGGCGCGAAGGAGTCGCGGCCCGCCGGACGCGCGGGAAACGCGCGCCGCGGGGCCCGCGTGCGGGTGCGTACACGGGGTACCCGGGTGATGCGCACGGCGAAGGACGGCGAAGGACGGCGAAGGACGACATCAAGGGCGGCCGGGGCCACCGGGGTGTGCACGGCGATCGACAGACGGCAGACACCCTCAGTAAAATTGTCAACACGCAACGTCATCTGTTTCCGCGAACGAAAGCAGTGGGCCCACGTGAAGGCAGCCGCGTCGGACGGGACGGACACCGCCGGGGAGCATCTCGTCTCCCCCGTCAACTCGCACACCGAGTGGGATCCGCTGGAGGAGGTCGTCGTCGGCCGGCTGGAGGGCGCGACGTTCCCCTCCAGCCACCCCGTCGTCACCAGCAACGTCCCGCCGTGGGCGGCACGGCTCCAGGGATTCGCCTCCGGCTTCAAGTACCCGTCCGTGCTCGTCGAGCCGGCGCAGCGGGAGCTCGACGAGTTCATCACCCTCCTCGAGTCCCTCGGCATCACGGTCACGCGCCCCGACGTGGTGGACCACAAGGAGCGGTTCAGCACCCCGCACTGGTCCTCGCACGGCTTCTGCACCGCCTGTCCGCGCGACAGCATGCTGGTGATCGGCGACGAGATCATCGAGACGCCGATGGCGTGGCCGTGCCGGTACTTCGAGACGCACGCCTACCGCACGATCCTCAAGGACTACTTCCGGCGCGGCGCCCGCTGGACCGCGGCGCCCCGGCCGGAGCTCACCGACGCCCTGTTCGAGAAGGACTTCTCGCCGCCGGAGGAGGGCGAGCCGCCGCGCTACATCACCACCGAGTTCGAGCCGGTCTTCGACGCGGCGGACTTCGTGCGGGCGGGCCGCGACCTGTTCGTCACCCGCAGCAGCGTCACCAACCGCACGGGCATCGAGTGGCTGCGCCGCCACCTCGGCCCCGGCTACCGCATCCACGAGATCGAGAGCCGGTGCCGTACGCCCATGCACATCGACACCACCTTCATGCCGCTCGCACCCGGCAAGGTGCTGGTCAACCCCGAGTACGTCGACACCGACCGGCTGCCCGACGTCCTGCGCTCCTGGGACGTGCTGGTCGCCCCGGAGCCCAACCCCATCGACGAGAACGTGCTCAAGTTGACCTCGATGTGCGGCAAGTGGCTCAGCATGAACGTGCTCATGATTAACGAGCGGCAGGTGATCGCGGAGCGGCACCACACGGACATGCTGCGCGCGCTGGAGTCCTGGGGCTTCGAGCCGATCCCCTGCGACCTGCTGCACTACGCGCCGTTCGGGGGCTCGTTCCACTGCGCGACGCTCGACGTCCGGCGCCGCGGCACCCTGGAGTCGTACGTCGACTGAGCGCGGCCGGGTGGCGGGGCGCGCGACCGCGCCGCCCGGCCCTGGCCCCGGTCGCGGTCCCGGTGGTGCCGCTGCCGGGGACCCTGATGATCACGGCCCGGGTGCCCGCGGTCATACTGGCCCCCATGCCGCAGCCGTCCCCCAAGAAGGCCTCCGCCGCGCCGCGGGCCGCCCGCCCCACCGTCTCCGTCTGCCGCGGCTGCTGCTGCGGGACACCGGCGAAGGTCCCGCTCCTCGACCACGAGGCCCAGCTCACCGACCTGCGCGCCGCGCTGGCCGAGGTCGCCCAGGTGCGGCGCACCGACTGCCTGGACGTGTGCAAGCGCGCCAACGTCGTCGTGGTCCAGCCCTCTCCCGCGGGCCGCGCGGCGGGTGGCCGTCCCGTCTGGCTCGGCCAGGTCAACGACCCCGGCGCGAGCGCCGACATCGCCGCCTGGGTACGGGCCGGCGGGCCCGGCATCGCCGAGCCGCCCGCCGTCCTCGACCTGTACGCGTTCCGGCCCTCGCGCCGGGTGCGGCAGGAGCACGAGGACTGACCCGGGGCGCGGGCCCGTCACTCCCACACGGCCGTGTCCGGGTCGACGCCGTGGGCCCGGGCACCGGCGTGGACGACGTCGCGCAGCCAGACCGCGAGGCCGGGCGAGAGGCCGTCGTAGAAGTCGGCGTACCCGGACTCGGTGACGTACGACCGGGCCAGGCACACCTGCATCGCGCGGGTGCAGTCGAAGTACGTCGACAGCAGCTCCCGGTGCCGCTCGGCGAGGGCGTTCGCCGCCGCGGAGCCGGGGGCGGTGCCCGCCCTGTGCGCGGCGGCGAGGTCGGCGTGGAAGGCCTCGGTCGCGGCCACGGCCCGCCGCCAGTCGTCGGGCGTCATCCCGGCGGCCCGCTCGGCGTACTGCGCCCACTGCGCGCTGTCGCCCCAGCGCTCCTCGGCCTGCTCGACCCAGGCGGGCCGCCAGTCGGCGCCGAAGATCTCCACCTGCTCCCGCGGCGTCAGCCGCATGCCGGTGCCCGTCGCCTCCAGCATGCGGTCGACCGCGCCGACCATCTTCTCCAGGCGGGCGATGCGCTCCACGAGCTGGGCCCGCTGCCGCCGCAGATGGCCGCGCGCGTCGACCTCCGGGGCGTCGAGGACGCGGCCGATCTCGGCGAGCGGGAACCCCAACTCCCGGTAGACGAGCACCTGGTGGATACGGGCGATGTCGCCGTCCCCGTAGACGCGGTAGCCCGCCCAGGTGCGGCCGCTCGGGCGGACGAGGCCGATCGCGTCCCAGTGGTGGAGCGTCTTCACGCTGACGCCGACGAGCGCCGCCGCGCGGCCGACGGTCAGGCCGCCGGAGCCGGAGGCGTCGCTTCCGTCGTCGGCGGGGCCGGGCTCCCGGGAGCGGGTGTCGCTGGTCATCCGCACAGTGTCACGCACCTCGCGCGGCAGGGGCGTACGGGAGGCGGGCCGGGGGCGCCGGTCCCGGGGCCGGGTGGCACGGCTGCGGGTGCCGCCTCACGCACGGGCCGGCACCCCCGCGTTCGTGAGGACCTCACGCGCCGGCAGCGCCACGCTCCCCGCGGCGGTCAGGCCGGAGGCCGCCAGATGCGCGTCGGCGATCCGCAGCCCTGCGGCGTACCCGGCGCAGTAGGGCAGGCCGACGGGGTCGAGGCCCATGGACCGCGCGATGGCGTCGCCGTACACGTACGGAGGCAGGTTCGCCATCCCGGCCACGTCGATCGCGGCCGTGACCTTCTCGTGGGCGGTGTCCAGCTCCGCGCCGGACAGCGACGTCGCCCAGGGGCCCATGGCCGCCTCCCCCGCCAGCTCCCGTACGAACGCCTCGGCGAGGCCCTCCGCCACGACCTGCTCGCCGACCGTGACCGTCGCGGGGTCCCAGGTCACGTTGGCGTAGCGGACGTTGTGGTGGAGTTCGTGCGCCGCGGCGTGGCCGATCTTCGCGAGGCTGGTGGCGGTGGGCCACATCGTGAGGTGGATCGCGCCGGGGATGCCGCCCATGCCGAAGTAGCCCGCGCTGTCGACGGCCAGCAGCTCGTCGTCGGGGTCGCCGAGCACGAGGACGACATGCACGGTGTCGGCGCTCCGGGCGCCGGGCGCCGCGGCGGCCAGCCGTTCCCGTGCCGCGTGCAGGCTGTCCTCGATCCGCTGCCAGACGCCCGCGTTCCGCATCCGCCGCAGGGCCTCGGGGTGGCGGGGGTCGTCGCGGTCGACGCGGAAGCCGCTGCCCCGCCGGTGCGTGTCGGTGACGTCCGCCCCGCCCAGGGCCGGGCCCATGACCTCCTGCAGCGGCGCGAGCATGTCCCGCAGGGCGTCGGGCCGCTGTGCCACCGGGCGGCGCAGGAGGTCGGCCATGGCGGACGCCGTGTCGTGCACAACTATGTTCATGCCCGGGACGCTAGGGCCTCCTGTTACGGGAGGGTCCAGTCGTCCGGCGCCGGTCCGCCGGGCGGGCGGCGCCCCGCGTAGCGTCCCGGGGTCACGCCGAGCAGGCGCTTGAAGTGCCGGGTCAGGTGCGCCTGGTCGTAGAAGCCGGCCGCCGCCGCGACCTCGGTGACGGGGTGGCCGTCGAGCAGCAGGCGGCGGGCCCGGTCGACCCTGCGGGCCATCAGGTACTGGTGCGGCGCGATGCCGAAGGCCGCGCTGAACGCCCTGACCAGGTGCGAGGGGTGGGCGTGCACCAGGGCCGCGGCCTCGCCCAGGGTGAGGCCGTGCGGCAGCCGCGCGTCGAGCAGGTCGCGCAGCCGGTGCGCGACCGTGCGCGTGGGCCGCCGCGGCGGCGCGGCGAGGCGGGGGCGCAGATGGGCGCGGAGCCGGTCGCCGATCAGGGCCAGGCGGCTCTCGGCCTCCAGCTCGTCGCCCGGCCGCGCGAGGGCGGTGTGCAGTTGCCCCACGCGGTGGCGCAGCAGCGGGTCGGCGATGTCGGGGGCGTCCACGGCCGGGCCGACGAAGCGGTCGTCGAGGACGGTCGTGGCCAGGTACAGCACCCGCTTGCGGAAGCCGTGCGCGGTGGCGGGCGAGCCGTTGTGCGGGACCTGCGGCGGCAGCAGGGAGACCGTGTCGTGCGGGGTGCCGCGCTCGTGCCGGTCCAGGTCGTAGCGGACCGCGCCGTCGTCGACGATCAGCAGGGTCCAGGCGTCGTGCACGTGCATCGGGTAGGCGTGCTCGGTGAAGCGGGCGTGGAGGACCTCCTCGACGCCCGGCACGCGCGGGCGCCACGCGGTGACCTCCTGCGGGCGCGGCATGCAAAGAACGTACAAGACGGCCCGGCGGGGTGATCGGCAGGCTCAGGGCATGACGACGACCGACAGCACCACCACCGCGCCCGAGCCCGCGTCCGTGACCACGCCCGCGACCGCATCCGCGCCCGTGCCCGCGACCGCGCCCACACCCGCATCCGCACCCACGCCCACGCCCGCGTCCGCACCCGTACGCTTCGACACCAAGATCGCGGTCCTGCTGCGCGCGGACCTCAGGACGTGGCAGCGCCTGAACGTGACCGCCTTCCTGGTCAGCGGCCTGGGTACGCAGGTCCCCGAGGTGATCGGGGAGCCGTACGCCGACGCGGACGGCACGCCGTACCTGCCGATGTTCCGCCAGCCCGTGCTGGTCTTCGAGGGCACGAAGGAGGTGCTCACCGCGGCCCACGGCCGCGCCCTGGCGCGCGGTCTGCCCCGGGCGGTGTTCACCTCCGACCTGTTCGCCACCGGCAACGACCGGGACAACCGCGCGGCGGTACGCGCCGTCCCCGCCGCCGACCTGGACCTGGTGGGCCTCGCCGTGCACGGCCCGCGCACCGCGGTCGACAAGGTCCTCAAGGGCGCCCGGATGCACCCCTGAGGGGCGTTCGGCTGCGGTGGTGCGCCGGTGGCGCGGGCCGCTGCGGGCTGCGGAGAGGCCGTCAGGGGCGACGCCGGCCGGGCGGCGCGCCGAACGTCTCGATGGCCACGCGGCCCTCGATGACCTGCTGGCAGAGCTTGGTCAGGGACATGCGGTTCGCGCGGGCGTGGGCGCGCAGCCGCTGAAAGGCGGTGTCGGGCGAGAGGGCCAGCCGGGACCCGAGGGCTCCTTTGGCCTGTTCGATCACGATGCGGCTGTCGAGCGCGGTCTGGAGCTGGCCGACGCGTTCGGCCTGGTCGTGGGAGAGGCGCTGGTGCATGATGCCGATGGTGGCCGCGTCCGACAGGGCCTGCCCGAGGCGCAGCGCGGCGGGGTGCAGGCCGTCGGGGCGGACGTGGAAGACGTTCACCGCGCCGATGACCTCCTCGCGCAGGCGCAGCGGCAGCGCGGCCACAGCGCCGAGACCGGCCTTGCGGGCGGCCTTGGTGAAGCGCGGCCAGCGTTCGACGGTCGCGGGCTCGGACAGGACCACCGGGCCGACCTGCGCGCGCTGCGCGCAACTGTCCTTGCAGGGGCCCTCGTCGAACTCGACCTGCGCCTCCTCCAACTGGTGCGCGGTGTGGGTGGAGGCGGTCACGTCGACGAGCCTGCCCTGGGCGTCGACCATGACGACGCCGATCGCCGACACGTCCAGCAACGCGATCATGTGGTCCGTCAGCACGTGCAGGAAGTCGACCAGGTAGAAGCCGTCCTTCAAGGTGTCGGCCAGCTCCAGGAAGGCCCGCGCGAGGCGTTCGTCCCGCTCCCACTGTGCCATCACGCAACCCTCTCTCCTGGTGTGCGAGCCGCCCCGGACTCGCTGCCCGGGGCACGGCGCCGACCCCGGTGCCATTGTTCCGCTGATTGCCTCACGCCGGAACGGATACTCGCGCACGGGCGGCCGCCCCGTCCGCCGAAGCGGCCCTCGGGCACCGGAAAGGCTGACCCGGGCGCGCGGCCCGGCACGAACCGGCTCCGCCACGCGGCCACTGCTCACCGCCGGGCGGCCGCGCAGCGGGGGCGGGTGCGGGCCGCGTAGGAGCGGGCGGCCACGAGAAGGGCGAGGCCGAGGCCGCCGAAGGCCAGACCGCCTCCGTATCCCCGTCGTCCCGGTCGTCCTCGGCGTCTCGGGCGCGCTTCCGCGCCCCGGACGACAGGCTCCGCGAGCGCCGGGTCCGGCGCGTCAGCCCCGGGGACCACCCGCCTCCGCCGCGCGGCGGACCGCAATCGGCGCGGGTGCAGGGCGAGTTCGAGCACGCGGCGCTGCCGGGGCTTGTCGCCCGGACCGGAACCACCGCGCAGGAACGGGGTGACGTCGGTGCGGTACGCGGCCCACCGCGCACCGGCCCTGGCTGTGCCGCTCAGGAGCACGTACGGCTCACCGTCACCGGGCGGCCTCGGTGAGGCCGTCCGGTGACAGTGAGCCGTACGCGTGCGGGGGCGGGGTGCCGCCCCGGCCTCCGGGGCCCTTCGTTCACAGCGACTTGCGGCGCGGGACCTGGGGGGCCTTCGGTGGCGTCGCGGGCGGTGCCTCCGGGGTGGGGCGGCGTACGCGGTGGCGGGGTACGGCGCGGCGGGGCGGGCGGGTCAGGGTGATCTGGCGGATCAGTTGCTGGAAGCACGCCAGCGACGCGATGCAGGGCAGGGCCGCCACCATGTGGCCCGTGACGGATCTCGGCGACTGCAGGACGCACATGACGACCGCGGTCACCGAGAAGAAGAGGACGACGCACCAGGAGTGGACGGCGCGCCGCTGGTGCAGCGCGGCCCGCAGAACGGAGAGCGCCGCCACCACCCAGGGCCCGTACACGAGCAGCGGCCACCACGCGACCATTCCGTCCGACGTACGGCTTTCGGCCACGAGGTGCAGCGGGCCGTAGGCGACCATGCCGCCGAAGAAACTCACCGCGGAGGCGATCGCCGCCGCGAGTCCGGCGACGATCAGGCTGAGGAGCCGCAGCCGGCTGTAATTCCGGCGTTCCCGGACGCGGCGGTGTCCTCGGCGCACCCGTCGTACCGGCGGCAATTCCTCCGTGATTGCCTGGAGGTTGCTCAGGGTGGAGTCGGGAAGGGGGTCGGCGTCGTCGCGACCCGTGGGGAACTTCAGGCGCGGTTCACGTTGTTCCTCCATCGCGTCCTGAAGCATGAAGGCCAATTCCTCGGTGGGATCCCAGGTCGGATCCGTGGACATCGAGGCGTCCAGGAAAGCGTCCGCGGAAGCCCGGTGCCGGCCCGTTCCGACCTGGGGAAACGTACCCGGCTGACCGAAGAGGTCAGGGTGGTCGGCTCGCTCGTGATACACGGTACGGCCCGACTACTCTGCTCCGGAGAAAACGGACCGGTCCTGCGTACCGAGCCAGCGGCGGGAAAGGTCGGCCTCCAAACAGCTCATCGCTTCCACGAATTCCCGGATCAACGGCTCCGTCGCCCGGAGCGTCACCGGGAGTCCACCTTTGGTCAGCGTTCCATTGGTGGGGGCCGAGGGGTGTCTCGGAGCGGGAGTGTAGATGTACGGCCCCAACCTCACCGATCGCTCAACCGGATCATTATCCCGCTGCTGAGCTGCGAGAACTCCAAAACACCCGTCACCAGTAGCCTTCGTCATATCCCAACTAACGCCGCCCCACTATGGCGGATACTGCGGCGAATGAGTGAAGGAATCTCATGAAAAACACTTATCGCGCGTGCGTGGCCGAAGGGGCCGTGCCGGGGCGCGCGGTGCAGCGGGACGCCGGGGTGAAGTCGCCCCCAGCGTCGCCCCGTTGACCCGCCGCGCGGGCGTGCACCGCGTACGTGTCGTCACCCGCATCGCGCCTGCCGTCCGGGGGCTCGTACCGGCCGGCGAACAGGTGTCGCCCCACCGGCACGGCCCGGCCGGGACGCAGGGTCCAGCGGTGGACGAGGAAGCCGTCGCGTTCGGCGACCCTTGGGCGGGGTCGTGGACGGCGCGCCACCCGCCGCCGGGCGCCGGAGCGCGCGCCGCGCGCCCTCCGGCTCCCCGCCCCCTGCGCTGGCGTCGGCGCAGCCCCGCGTCGCGCGGTTGCGTGTCATGCGGCTCCGTGGGGGCAGCGGGGCCGGGCGCGGGATCAGCCGCGTCGGAAGACGGCGACCGTGCGGGCAGGCACCCGGAAGGTTCCCGAACCCTTGGCGTACGTGGCCGACTTGACCACGGCGTCGGCGCCGCGCGCCTGGACGGGGTGCAGCCCGTACGCCGTGCCGGCGAGCCCGGCGACGCGCTGGTCCTGCGCGTCCGGGGTGGCGTTGAAGACGACCACCAGGTCACCGAGGCGCATGGTGAGCACGCCGGGCGTCTCCCCCGGTGCACCGGACAGCGGGAAGGACAGCGTCCGCTGCACCTGGCCGCTGGTCGCGAGGGAGAACACCGGCTCGGTGGTGCGTACCGTCAGCAGGTCCCGGTACGTGGCCGATGCGCCCTCGATCCGTTCGCAGTCGGGCACGAGGGCGGAGTCGGCCAAGAGGGGCTTGGCGTACGGCCACTTGTCCTTGTTGTCGGCGGCCGGGGGCAGGCCGCGGCCGAAGCCGTTGCCGTCGCGGCAGTCCCAGCGCAGGGCGTTGAACCAGTCGCCGCTGTCGAAGGAGTTGCGGTCGAGGGACTTGGAGCGGAGCAGGTCGCTGCCCGCCTGGGAGAGCTCCGGGCCCTGCGACAGCGTGGCGGTGGCCATCGCCAGGACCTGCATCCGGGCCCGGTCGGCCGGGGTCGTGGACGGCGGAAGCTTGTAGGCGAGGGCGTCGTACAGCGTCTCGTTGTCGTGGGCGTCGGCGTAGGCCACGGCGTCGCCGGGGGCCGCCGCGTAACCCGCGGGCGCCCCGTTGTAGTCGACGTCCGCGCCCGTGACGCGGCGGCCGGAGGAGTCGGTGAAGGCGTACGCCGCGAGGTTGCCGGTGAGGCCCACCTTGAGGAGGTCCTGGTAGTGCAGCAGACGGGCCCGCTGCTCGGCGCGGCTGCCGTTGGCGGGCGAGCCGTTGGGGTCGGTGTACAGGCCGCTCGCGAAGCCCTGCACGCGCGGGTCGGCGTCGAAGGGGCCGCCGCCGCGCACGGCGTCGCGGGCCCGGTCGGAGAAGGTGGCGACGCCGGTGCCGGCCATGTTCTTCTGCGTGGCCTGGACGAAGCGGGCGTCGTCGGCGACCTCGCCGAAGTTCCAGCCCTCGCCGTACAGGACGATCCTCTTGCCGTCGACGCCGTCCTTCGCGGGCGTCAGCGCGTCCAGCGCCTTGCGCACGGCGAGGACGTTCGCCTTGGGGTGATGGCCCATGAGGTCGAAGCGGAAGCCGTCGACCTTGTACGCGCGCGCCCAGGTGACGACGGAGTCCACCACGAGCTTGCCCATCATGGCGTTCTCGGGCGCGGTGTTGGCGCAGCACGTGGAGGTGGCCACCGAGCCGTCGGCGAGCAGCCGGTGGTAGTAGCCGGGCACGATCCTGTCGAGGACGGACCTGTCGTCCTGCCCGGCGGCCACGGTGTGGTTGTAGACGACGTCCATGACGGTCCGCAGGCCGGCGCGGTTGAGGCCCTGCACCATCTCGCGGAATTCGAGCGTCCGGCGGGTCCCGTCGGGGTCGCTCGCGTAGCTGCCCTCGGGCACGGTGTAGTGCAGCGGGTCGTAGCCCCAGTTGTAGGCGTCCTCGGCGGCGGTCCGCGCCACGCACGCCTGCTGCTCCTCGGAGTCGGGCGCGGCGGCGGGCAGGTCGCAGTCGGGGCGCGCCTGGTCGGCGGGGCGCTCGGGGACCGTGCCGAAGTCGAAGGCGGGCAGCAGGTGGACGTACGACGTACCGGCCTTCGCGAGCTTGCGCAGGTGGCGCATGCCGGCGGAGCGGGTGTCGGTGAACGCCCGGTACCGGCCCGGATACTTCGCCGTGCGGTCCGCGACGGAGAAGTCGCGGACGTGCAGCTCCTGGACGCGCGCGTCGCGCAGCGGGGCCGCCGGCGGCTTGCGCAACTCCTTCCACCCCTTGGGCGCGAGCCGCGGGTCGCGCAGGTCGGCCACGAGGGCGCGCCGGGAGTCGGCGGTCAGGGCGGTCGCGTACGGGTCGGTGACCTTGTTGACGACGACCTTGCGGACGCTGGGCGCCCACACCTTCACGACGTACCGGTACGGCTTGCCCGTCCAGCTCGCGGGTCCCCGTGCCGACCAGACGCCGGAGGCCGCGTCGCGCCGCATCGGCACGGTGCGCCCGCCGATGTCGAGCCGTACGTCCTGCGCGGTGGGCGCCCACACGGCGAGGCGGGGCCGGCCGTGCCGGAACACGGGGCCGAGTTCGGCCCTGGTCGCCGCCCGGGCGTACAGGTCGTCGAGCACGCCCTGGGTCTGGACGCCGGTCGCGGCGCGCGCGGTGCCGTCGGGGCCGCGCAGGACGGCGGCGAGCTGCCCGGTGAGGGCCCGGCGTGTCCGGTCGCGGTCGCGGGGGTCCACGCGGAAGGCCGCGTAGTCCTTCAGGTGCGGGTACGCGGCGCGCTGCGCGTCGGTGAGGCCGCCGGGGACGCGGGTGAGGCGGATGCGGTCGGTCGCGCCTTGGACGTCTCCGCCCTCCGTGGTGAGGCCGCCGTCGCGTGCGGACAGCACCTCGGCGTGCCGGGCGTCCGGGTCCCGCACCGTCCACGCGACGGTGGAACGGTCTATCCACTGCGCGCGGGACACCGTGAGGTCGAGCGCGGCGTCCCGCGGCGCGGCGGTGGCAGGTGTGGCGATGGGTCCGGCGGCCGCCAGCAGGGCGAGCGCCACCGCGCCGGGCAGGGCGGCTCGGGCCGGTGCCGCCGGAGTGGTGGTACGGGACCGGCTGCGGCGGGGGCCGCTGGTCCAGGGTGTCACGGTGCCTCCTGGGGTTGCAGGGAGCGGGGATGAAGGACCTTGCAGCAAACTTCGTGGTGCCGTGCCGTGCCGTTTGGGGCCGTCCCGTGCCGTGGGGCGCCGGGGCCGCCGGGGGCGCGGTGATGCCGCGCCGCCGCGGACGCCGTGACCCCGTCAGGGGCGCCCCGGTGCCGTCACGGGCGCCCCGGTGCCGTCAAGCCCGGGGGTGCCGTCACGGGCGCCGTGCCGTCATGGGCGCCGGGGTGCCGCCGTCGAGCCGCGTACCACCAGCTCCGGCTGGAAGACGAACTCCGTGCGCTGCACGGGGTTCCCGGCGATCTCCTCCAGGAGCGCGCCGACCGCCGCCGACGCCATGGCCTGCACCGGCTGGCGGACCGTGGTCAGCGGCGGGTCGGTGAACGCGATGAGCGGGGAGTCGTCGAAGCCGACCACCGAGAAGTCGCGGGGCACGCTCAGCCCGCGCTCGCGCGCGGCCCGGACCGCGCCGAGCGCCATCATGTCGCTGCCGCACACCACCGCCGTGCAGCCCGAGTCGAGCAGCGCGCTGGCCGCCGCGTGGCCGCCCTCGACGGTGAACAGCGTGTTCCGCACGAGCCCTTCGGCCTCCCCCGGCGCCAGGCCGAGGTGGGCGCGCAGGGCCGCCGTGAAGCCCTCCGCCTTGCGCCGCGAGGGCACGTACCGGGACGGGCCGATGGCGAGCCCGATCCGTTCGTGGCCCAGCTCCGCGAGGTGGCGCACCGCCATCCGCACGGCGGCGCGGTCGTCGGGCGAGACGAAGGAGACCGGGACGTGCGGGTTGTAGCCGTTGATGAGCACGAACGGCACGCCGCGGCCCGCGAGGCGGAGGTAGCGGGCGGGGTCGGCCGTGGTGTCGGCGTGCAGCCCGGACAGGAACACGATGCCGCTGACGCCGCGGGCCTCCAACTGCTCGACCAGCTCGTCCTCGGTGGCGCCGCCCGGCATCTGCGTACACAGCATCGGGGTGTAGCCGTGCCCGGCCAGGACCTGCTCGACGACCTGCGCGAACGCCGGGAAGATCGGGTTGATCAGCTCGGGGATCACCAGCCCCACCAGGCCCTCGCTGCGCCGCTTCAGCCGCACCGGCCGCTCGTAGCCGAGGACGTCGAGCGCGGCGAGCACCCGCCGCCGGGTGCCGGCGGCGACGCCCGCCTTGCCGTTGAGCACGCGGCTTGCGGTGGCCTCGCTGACCTCGGCCTGGGCGGCGATGTCCGCGAGCCGCGGGGCGCCGCGCTCGGAGTCACGCGGGCTCCGGTCGGCGTCCCGCGGCGGGGAGGTCGTCACACCGCCCACCAGACGGTGGTGTCGGCGGGCAGCTCCACCTCGGGGCCGGTCACCTCGACGGGCCCGCTGGCGAGCAGCACCGTGCCCGGGGCGGGGACGCGGACGGGGTCCGCCGTGGTGTTCGCCGTGCACACGAACCCCTCGCGGCCGAAGGCGAGCACCCCCTCGGGCGCGTCCAGCCAGGTGAGGGCGGAGCCCGCGCCGAGGCCCGGCCGGGCGCGGCGCACGCGCAGCGCCTCGCGGTACAGCTCCAGGGTCGAGCCGGGGTCGCCGGTCTGGGCCTGGACGCTCAGCTCGCCCCAGCCCTCGGGCTGCGGCAGCCAGCTCCCGCCCGCCCCGAACCCGTACGACGAGCCGTCCTTGGTCCAGGGGATCGGCACCCGGCAGCCGTCGCGGAAGCCGTCCTGGCCCTGTGCCCGGTGGAAGGACGGGTCCTGGCGCACCTCGTCGGGCAGGTCGGTGACGTCGGGCAGGCCGAGCTCCTCGCCCTGGTAGAGGTACGCGGAGCCGGGCAGCGCCAGCATCAGCAGGGTGGCGGCGCGGGCGCGGCGCAGGCCGAGCGCCCGGTCGCCGGGGGTGCGCAACTGGGTGCCGAGGCCCGCCGGGTTGGCGAACCGGGTGGCGTGCCGGGTGACGTCGTGGTTGGACAGCACCCAGGTGGCCGGGGCGCCGACGGGGCGCATCGCGGCGAGGGAGGTGTCGATGACCTTCCGCAGCTCGGCGGCGTCCCAGTGGGTGCCCAGGTACTGGAAGTTGAAGGCCTGGTGCATTTCGTCGGGGCGCACGTACAGGGCGGTGCGCTCGACGGTGGGCGTCCACGCCTCGGCGACCAGGATGCGGTCGCCCGCGTACTCGGCGAGGACCTGCCGCCAGCTCCGGTAGACCTCGTGCACGCCGTCCTGGTCGAAGAACGGCATGGTGTCGCTGCCGAGCAGCTTGAGCTGGTCGTGGTGGCCGATGTCGGGCAGGCCGGGGGCCTTCACCAGGCCGTGGGCGACGTCGACGCGGAAGCCGTCGACGCCGAGGTCCAGCCAGAACCGCAGGATGGAGCGGAACTCGTCGTGGACGGCCGGGTGGTCCCAGTTGAAGTCGGGCTGCTCGGGGGCGAAGAGGTGGAGGTACCACTCCCCGTCCTCGACCCGGGTCCAGGCGGGGCCGCCGAAGATGGACTCCCAGTCGTTGGGCGGGAGTTCGCCGTGCTCGCCCTTGCCGGGGCGGAAGTGGTAGCGGTCCCGGAGCGGGGAGCCGGGGCCCTCCCGCAGGGCGCGCCGGAACCAGTCGTGCCGGTCGGAGGAGTGGTTCGGCACCAGGTCGACGATGACGCGCAGGCCCAGGCCGTGGGCGTCGCGGATCAGGGCGTCGGCGTCGTGCAGGGTGCCGAACATCGGGTCGACGGCGCGGTAGTCGGCGACGTCGTAGCCCGCGTCGGCCTGCGGGGACGCGTAGAACGGGCTGAGCCAGACGGCGTCGACGCCCAGGTCCTTCAGGTACGGCAGCCGGGTGCGGACGCCCGCGAGGTCGCCCATGCCGTCGCCGTCGGCGTCGGCGAAGCTGCGCGGATAGACCTGGTAGATCACCGCGCCGCGCCACCAGTCCGTACGCGTGCCGGAGGTGGGGGCGGCGGCGGGGGCAGCGAGATGCTGGGTCATGTCTTCCCTGAGAAGTGGTGGCGGGTGCGAGGGGTGTCAGGACTTCGTCGCGCCGGCGGTGAGGCCGGAGACGAGGTGGCGCTGGACGAACCCGAAGATCACCGCGGCGGGTACGGCCACGATGACCGCGGCGGCCGTCAGCGAGCCCCAGTCGCTGGTGTACTGGTTGACGAAGGTCTGCAGGCCGCCCGCGAGGGTGAGGTTCTCCTCGCCGGTCATGAACGCGGAGGCGTAGGCGACCTCGGCCCAGCCGGTGATGAAGCTGTAGAAGCCGGTGACGGCGAGGCCGGGCTTGGCGAGCGGCAGGATGAGCCGCCAGAAGGTGCCGAACGGGTTGAGCCCGTCCACGCGCCCCGCCTCGTCGATCTCCACCGGGATGGTGTCGAAGTAGCCCTTCATCATCCAGGCGCAGAACGGCACCGCGATGGTGAGGTAGGTGAGCACCAGGCCCAGGGGCTGGTTCAGCAGCTCCATGCTCGCGAGCAGGTTGTACAGCGGCACGATGAGCACGGCGACGGGGAACATCTGCGTGATGAGCAGGAGCCACATCAGGGGCCGCATGCCGGGGAACTTGAACCGGCTGACGGCGTACCCGGTGGTCGCGGAGATGAACACGCCGATGACCGTGGTCAGGCCGACGACGAACAGGGAGTTGGCCACCCAGTGCAGGAACTTGGTGTCGTTCAGGACGTGGTCGTAGTTGCCGAGCGTGAAGTCCTTGACCAGGGCCGTGGAGAACGCCTCGCTCTGCGGCTTGAACGAGGTCACCAGGAGCCACAGGGGCGGCAGCACCGCGATGGCACTGGCGATCAGCAGGGTGGTGTGCAGCGCGACGGAGGCGAGCGGGCCGCGCTCGCCGCGCGGCCGCGGCGTGCCGGTCTTCTTCATGGTCACCACACCTCTCCTTGCTTGCGGAGCGCGCGGCGGTAGACCACCGCGAAGAGCGACAGGAGCACCAGGATGAGCACGCCCCAGGCCGCGGAGCCGGCGAAGTCGCGGGGGCTGACGACGAACGACAGGCGGTAGGCGTACGTCACCAGGATCTCGGTGGCGTCGCCCGGGCCGCCCCGGGTCAGCAGGAAGATCACCGGGAACATGTTGAAGGTCCAGATGGCGCTGATGAGCACCACGGTGGTGGCGACGGGCCTGAGGCCCGGCAGGGTGATGTGGCGGAAGCGCTGCCAGGCGTTCGCGCCGTCCATCTCCGCGGCCTCGTACAGCTCCGCCGGGATGGACTGGAGGCCGCCGAGCATGGCGACGAGCATGAACGGCACACCCAGCCACACGTTGACCGTGATCACCGAGAGCTTGGCCCAGGTGGGGTCGTTCAGCCAGGGGACGGCGTCGATGCCGCCGCCTTCGAGGATCTTGTTGAGGACGCCCTTCTTCTCGTTGAAGAGCAGGCGCCAGGTGAAGACCGAGACGAAGGCGGGCACCGCCCAGGGCAGGATCAGCGCCATCCGGTAGAAGGAGCGGCCCCTGAGCTTGCGGTTGAGCATGTTCGCGAGGACCAGGCCGAGCGCGAACGACAGGGCGACGCAGGACACCGTCCAGATGACGGTCCAGGTCAGCCGGTCCCAGAAGACGCCGTCGTCGAGGATGGCCCGGTAGTTGTCCAGGCCGACGGACTCGTACGTCGCCGGGATGTGGTTGACGCCGATGGTGCGCTCGACGTTGGCCTCGTTGGCGTCCGTCGTCGACAGGTACAGGCCGCGCACCAGGGGGTAGCCCACGATGACGCCGATGACGGTCACCACGGGGGCGACCATGGCCCAGGCGTACCAGTGGGTGCTCAGCGCCCTGCGCAGGCGTCCGGGGTTCTTGCCCGCGCGGGGGGCGCGGCCGCGGACGCCGTCACGGGCGTCCGCGGCCCCGGCCACCCGGGGGCCGCTCTCGACAGCCATCGCTACTTGTAGTCCTTGAGGAGCTTGCGGTAGGCGTCGCCGATGCCCTTGGCGCCGCCCTCGGGCGAGGTCTTGCCGCTGAGCACCTTCTGCATCTGGAGGCGGACGGGCTCGAACAGCGAGTTGCCCTCGGGGATCCACGGGCGCTGCACGGACTTGTCGACGGCGGGCTTGAAGAACTGCACCATCTGGTTGTCCTTGACGGACTTGACCTCGTACACGGAGGTGCGGGTCGGCAGCAGGCTGAGCTTCTCGGTGGTCTGCTGCTGCACCTTCGCCGAGCTCATGTACTTGATGAACGCGTAGGAGGCGTCGAGGTTCTTGGAGCCCGCGTACGCGGCGAGGTTCCAGCCGCCCTGCGGCGAGGCCTGGCGGGCGCTGCCGCCGGGCACGGGCGCGACGCCGAGGTTGGCCTTGTCGTTCTTGAACTGCTTGCCCGCGAGGGCGCCCTCGATCGACCAGGGGCCGTCGAGCGCCATGGCGACGTCGCCGTCCTTGAAGGCGTTGAGCTGGTTGTTGTAGCCGTCGCTGGCGTCGGTGACCGCGGCCTTGGAGTCGACGAGGTCCTTCATGACGGCGAAGGCCTTGCCGCCCTCGGCGTCGTCGACGGTGATCTCCTTCTTCTCGGTGTCGAGGAGGTCCCCGCCCTCGCCGTAGAGGTACGGCAGGTAGAAGTACGGGTCGTCGCCGCGCAGGTAGAGGCCGGTCTTGCCGGACTTCGACTTGATCTTCTTCGCGGCGGACTTCACCTCGTCGAAGGTCTTGGGCACCGCGACGCCGGCGTCCTTGAGCATCTTCTTGTTGTAGAAGAGCGCGAGGGTGTCGATGGTCTGCGGGACCGCGTACGTCTTGCCCTTGAACTTGGTGCTGGCGGCGGCCTGCGGCAGGTAGTCGTCGGGCTTGTCGAGCGCGGCGGTGCCGTCCAGCGGGGCCAGGTAGCCGAGGTTGGCGAAGTCGGCGACCCAGGCGACCTCGGTGCGCATCACGTCGGGGGCGCCGGAGTTGCCGCCCGCGGCGTTCTTGAACTTGGCGTTGGCCTCGCCGAACGGGACGTTCACGTAGTTGACCTCGACGCCCGGGTGGAGGTCCTCGAAGCCCTTGGCGAGCTTCTCGTACGTCGCCTTCTCGGCGTCGTTCGCGGTGTCCCAGAAGGTGACGGTGCCGGAGAGCTTGCCGCCGCTCTTCTTCCCGCTGTCGCCGTCGTCGCCGCCGCACGCCGCCGCTGTCAGCGCCAGGGCGGCGGCCACCGCGGTGGCCGCTATGCCACGCCGCATGTGAACTCCTTCAACTGGTCCCGGAAAAGCCCGGGGTGGTCCCGGAATGACCCGGAAGAGGGGGAGACGAAGAGGTGCCTCCTGCCGGCCGCACTCGGACGCGGCGCCGGGTTGGCAGGAACGTAACAGGCCTGCAAACGTCTCGAAAGACCTTGCGGCGATTTTCTGCAAGAACCGGCGATCGTTACCGGCGCGTGTCCTGCGGGTTGCGGTCGATGCCGCCGGAGCACGCCGCAAGCTTGCGCAAGGGGTGGGCGCCCGGGCCCGCCCTCACCGGGCTGGGGGCGCAGTTCCTCGTCCGGCTGGATAGAACGCTCGTTCTACGGGAGAGGTTGTCTGGCGGGGGCCCTGCCCGTGGTCAGGCCCGCGGCAGCCGTTCGGTGACGAGCGCGGCGAGCCGGTCCAGGCCCTCCTCGATGCGGTCCGGCGTCAGGGTGCTGATCGAGAGGCGCAGTTGATGGTGGCCGGCCGTGGAGCCGTAGAAGTGGTGCATGGGCGTGAAGAGCACGCCGTGGCGGCGGGCCGCGTACGCGAGGAGCTCGTCGTCGACGGTGAAGGGCACGGTGACGACGAGGAAGAAGCCGCCGGTGGGCGCGTTCCAGGTGACGCCCGGGCAGTGACCGAGGCGGCGCCGGAGGCCGTCGCGGACGTGGTCCAGGTTGCGCCGGTAGACCTCCGCCTCGCGGCGGTTGGCGGCGGCCATGCTGCACCCGTGGGCGAGCAGCTTGCCACCGATGACGGCCTGCGCGATCGGCGGGGTGTTGACGGTCAGCATGCTCTTGATCTTCGAGAGCTCGTCGGCGAGCAGGACGCTGCCGCCGCGCCCGCCCGTCACCCGCTGCCCGGCCACGACGTAGCCCACCCGGGCGCCCGGCATGCCGGTCTTGGCGAACGAGCCGAGGTACACGACGCGCTGGTGCCGGTCCAGGGCCTTGAGGGTGGGCGGCCGCTCGGGGGCGGTGTTCAGGAGCCCGTACGCGTTGTCCTCCAGGAGCAGCAGGTCCTCGGCCTCCGCGAGGTCGAGGAGCCGCCGGCGGTCGGCGAGGGAGAGGCTGACGCCCACGGGGTTGGCGAAGTCGGGGGTGACGTAGCAGGCGCGGACGCGCCGGCCCGCGGCGCGCGCCTGCCGCAGCCGGGCCGACAGGTCGTCGAGGTCGAGGCCCGTCTCCCCGGTGCGTACGGGCAGGACGGGCAGGTCGGCGAGGAGCGCGGCGCCGGTCAGGCCGACGTACGTGGGGCTGGGCGCGAGCAGCGCGTCCCGGTCGCCGGCGCGCAGCGCGCGCAGGACCAGGAACATGGCCTCCTGGCAGCCGACCGTGACGACCACGGACGCCGGGTCGGCCTCGATGCCCTCGTCCACGGCGAGGCTCCGCGCGACGAGACCGGCGATGATGCCCTTGGTGTCGCCGTACTGGAACAGGGCGCGGGCCACGGCGGCCTCGCTCATGCCGAGGTCGCCGCGCAGGTGCGCGCAGAACTCCCGCAGGTAGGCGTGGATCTGCTCCACGTCGTAGAAGCCCTCGTAGGGGCGGCCCGCCGCGAAGGAGATCGCGTCGGGGTACGTGCCCGCGATCTCGTTGAGGAGGGTCATGGACTCCATCGACGCGTCGCCGAGCGAGGCGTGCAGGGTCTGTGCGTGCAGGCTCACCGCGTCCGACGCGGCACGGCTGATGTCCGGTTCGTGGATGTCCCTCACCTGCGTCCTCGGCCGGCGGTGGGCGGCGCCGGGGCGCGACCCCGCACGCTGCTGGTCTCCCTCCCGTCCTTCCCGTCCTCGCCCGCCTCGCCCTCCCCGCGTCGTCTTCTCCGCGTCGTCTTCTCCGACAGGTGCGGCGACGCGGCGGACCACCTTACGATCGGGTCGCCTCCGCATGTTCGGCCCCGCAGTGTCCGGCCCCGCCGCCCGACGGTAACGACATCCACCCCACCCATGGAAGTGCGAGGGCTCCGATGACGCATTCACCCGAACGGCCCCCGGCGAGGGGCCGCCCCGGCGCCGCCGCGGACCTCACGGACCTGGGCGTCGACTACGTCGAACTGTACGTCGAGGACCTGGACTCCGCCGTGTCCGCCTGGACCGGCGGCTACGGCTTCGCGGTCGCCGGCACCGGCGGCGGCGCCGGGCACCGCGGTGTGGCCCTGCGCCAGGGGCGTACGACGCTGGTGCTGACCTCGGCGTCCTCCGGGCGGCACCCGGCGTCCGCGTACGTGAGCGCGCACGGCGACGGCGTCGCGGACATCGCGCTGCGCACCGCCGACGTGCCCGCGGCCTTCGCCGCGGCAGTGGCAGGCGGGGCGCGGCCGGTGCGGCGGCCGGTCCCGCACCCGGGTGCGGGGCCGCGCGTCACGGCGGCCGTGGGCGGCTTCGGCGACGTGGTGCACACGCTGGTGGAGCGCGCGCCCGGAGAGGGCCCGGGGCTGCCCGCCGGGTTCGTCCCGGTGCCGGGGGCCGCGGAGCCCTCCGGCGGGGCGGGGCTCCTGGACGTCGACCACGTCGCGGTGTGCGTGGAGGCGGGCGACCTCGACGCGACCGTCCGCCTCTACGCGGACGCCCTGGGCTTCCGGGAGATCTACCAGGAGCGCATCACCGTCGGCGCGCAGGCGATGGAGTCCAAGGTCGTGCAGTCCGCGGTGACCGGCGCGGTCACCCTGACGCTCATCGCGCCGGACCCGGCGGCGGAGCCGGGGCAGATCGACGAGTTCCTGAAGGCGCACCACGGCGCGGGCGTGCAGCACCTGGCCTTCTCCAGCGACGACGCCGTCCGCTCGGTGCGGGCGCTGTCCGCGCGCGGCGTGACGTTCCTGAGGACCCCGGGCACGTACTACGACCTGCTCGGCGAGCGCATCGGCCTGCGGACGCACACGCGGGAGGAGCTGCGGGCCACGAACCTCCTCGTGGACGAGGACCACGGGGGCCAGCTCTTCCAGGTCTTCACCGCGTCGGCGCACCCGCGCGGCACGCTCTTCTACGAGGTCATCGAGCGCCGGGGCGCGCGGACCTTCGGCAGCGCCAACATCAAGGCCCTGTACGAGGCCGTGGAGCTGGAACGGACCGGCAGGCGTGGCGGGCGCTGACCTCCCGGCGGGAGTGCCGGGCGCGGGCCTGCCGGGCGCGGCCGGTCCCGCGCCGGACGGCCTCCCGGCCGCGGAGGGCGCCGGTCCTGCCTGCCCCGACGGGCTCGGGGAGCTCGACGACCTCGCCGCCGTCGAGCGGGCGGCCGCGGCCGTGCTGCCGCGCGACGTGTGGGACTTCGTGGCGGGCGGCAGCGGCCAGGAGCGGACGCTCGCCGCCAACCGCGCGGCGTTCGACCGCCTGTACGTCACGCCCCGGGTGCTCAGGGACGTCTCGGCGTGCGCCACGGACACGACGCTCCTCGGGCGCCCGGCGCGGCTGCCGGTGGCCGTCGCGCCGGTGGCCTACCAGCGGCTGCTGCACCCGCACGGCGAGGTGGCCGCCGCGCGGGCGGCACGCGCGGCGGGCGTGCCGTTCACGGTGGCGACCTTGAGCAGCGTCCCCGTGGAGGAGGTCACCGCCGTCGGGGGCACCGTCTGGTTCCAGCTCTACTGGCTGCGGGAGCCGGGGCGGTCCCTGGACCTGGCGCGCCGGGCGGAGGACGCGGGGTGCGCCGCGGTCGTGCTCACCGTGGACGTGCCCTGGATGGGGCGCAGGGCACGCGACGTGCGCAACGGCTTCGCGCTGCCCGCGCACGTGGACGCCGCGCGCCTCGACGCCGGGGCCGGCTCGGCGGCGCACCGGGCGCCGGGGCGCGGCTCGGCGGTGGCCGCGCACACCGCCGGGGCGTTCTCGGCGGCCCTGACCTGGCGTCGCGTGGCCGAGCTCCGGGCCGCGACCCGACTGCCGCTCGTCCTCAAAGGGGTCCTCGCGCCCGAGGACGCGGTGCGGGCGGTGGAGCTGGGCGTGGACGCGGTCGTGGTCTCCAACCACGGCGGGCGCCAGCTCGACGGCGCCCTGCCGGGTGTGGAGGCGCTGCCCGCCGTGGCCGAGGCGGTGCGGGCGGCCGGCGGCGGGTGCGAGGTGCTGCTCGACGGCGGGGTCCGCCGGGGGGTGGACGTGCTCGGGGCGCTGGCCCTGGGCGCCGACGGGGTCCTGGTGGGCAGGCCGCCGCTGTGGGGGCTCGCGGTGGCCGGGGAGGCCGGGGTGCGGCACGTGCTCGACCTGCTCACGGCGGAGCTCCGGGACGCGCTGGGGCTCGCGGGGTGCGCCGGGGTGGCCGCGGCGCGGGAGCTGCGGGTGACGCGGCTGCCGTGAGGGGACGTCAGGGCTACGGGGTACGGGGGTACGTCGGGTCCACCGGGGCACGTGCGGCTTAGTGGAGTACGTCCGGGTTCCGGGGTACGTCCGGGTGGGTGGGGGCCGGTGGGACGCCCGGGTCGTGCCAGAGCATGCCGTCCGCGGTGGGCACCAGGCCGCCCTCGGACAGCGGCGCCTCGGGCTCGGCGTCCTCGCCGAGCAGGGCCCGCATCTGCACCTGCCCGCCCTCGCGCATCACCTCGCGCACCACGGAGGACGTGAACAGCGGCACCATGCTGCCGTCGGTGCTGCCCGCGACCGCGTCGACGGCGTCGGCGAACTCCGCGGACCCGGCGCGCAGCCGCGCCGCGACGGCATCGGCGTCCGTGAGGACCTGTTCGCCGGAGGAGACCCCGCCGATCAGCTCGACGAACGACTCCAGCTCGGGGCGGTCGGCGCGGGTGACCTTCTTGGCCCGCCAGAAGTACGAGTCCTCGTCGTGGTGCATCTCGTAGAAGGAGAGCAGGAACTCGTAGAAGACGCCGTACTCGCGGCGGTAGCGGGCCTCGAACTCCCGCAGGGCGCGCGGCTCGTCGACGGTCCCGGCGAACACGCTGTTGAGGGAGCGGGCCGCGAGCAGCGCGCCGTACGTGGCGAGGTGGACGCCGGAGGAGAAGACGGGGTCGACGAAGCAGGCGGCGTCGCCGACGAGCACCATGCCGGGGCGGGAGAACGTCGTGTGGTGGTACGAGTAGTCCTTGCGCACGCGCAGCTCGCCGTAGGGGCCGGTGGTGACGCGCCGGGCGTCGGACAGGTACTCGCTGATCAGCGGGCACTCGTCGATGAGGGCGAGGAGGGCCCGGTGCCGGTCGCCGCGGATCTTGTCGGCCAGCTCGCGGCGGACGACGGCGCCGACGCTGGTCAGGGTCGCGCTGAGGGGGATGTACCAGAACCAGCCGCTGTCGAAGGCGACGGAGAGGATGTTGCCGGAGTTGGGTGCGGGCAGCCGCTTGCCGCCCTCGAAGTAGCCGTACAGGGCGAGGCTGCGGAAGAAGTCCGAGTACACGCGGGTGCCGCCCACCCGCTGGTGGATGCGGCTGCCGTTGCCGGAGGCGTCCACGACGAACGCGGCGAGCGCCCGGCGCTCGTGGCCGTCGGCGTCCGTGTAGCGCACGCCCCGCACCCGCTCGTCGTCGGCGACGACGTCGAGGACGGCACAGCCCTCGCGGACCTCGGCGCCCACGCGGCGCGCGTGCTTGAGCAGGATGTCGTCGAACCGGGACCGCTCCACCTGGTACGCGTACGACGTCGGCCCGGACATGCGTGGCGACACGGCGAAGGCGAACGTCCAGGGCTCGGGGTTGGCGCCCCAGCGGAAGGTGCCGCCGCGCTTGCGCGGGAAGCCCGCCGCGGCGAGCTCGTCCGCCACCCCGGTCAGCCGGCACACGCCGTGCACCGTGGCCGGCAGCAGGGACTCACCGATCTGGTGGCGGGGGAAGTGCTCCTTCTCCAGGACCAGGACGCGGTGTCCGCGCAGCGCCACCAGCGCGGCCAGGGTCGATCCGGCGGGACCCCCGCCGACCACCACCACGTCGAACTCCTCGGCGTCCGGCAAGGCCATCCCGCTCCCCTCTCGGGTCTCCCGCGTCGTCCCGGGGCTTCTCCCGGTCCGGTCCGTGGTCTTTCGGGGGCTTCTCCCGCGGCCGGAGCCCCGGCTCCTCGCCCGGCGGTCCCGCAGGTGCCGTCGAGTCTGGTGAGGTCCGCGGCGGGGCGTCAAGCGGGTGCGGGGCCACTACGCGCGCCCGCCGGTGCGCGCGGCCACGGCGGTCAGCGCGGCGCGCCACGTCGCGCCGGTCCCCGCGGCGGCCGCGGTGTCGAGGAGGGCGCCGGGCCAGCTCAGGGTGAGCGTGAGCGCGGGGCCGTCCGGGGTGGCGCGGACCGCGGCGCTCGCCTCCAGGACGTGGCGGACGGGCATGCCGGGAGGCGCGCAGCCGCCGCACGCCGGGTCCCCGGCCGGTTCCCAGGCCGCGGCGGCCCGCGGTGTGGCGCCGCCGGGGAGGCGGTCGAGGAAGGTGAAGCCGATGGGGGGACGCGGCGGGGCGGCCCGGGGGCTCGCGGTGCCGGGGCGGGGGGCGCGCGGGAGGCCGTGACCGGTGGCGTCGGCGGGGACCGCCCGGGCCTGTTCCCTGACCGCCGCCAGGAGCGCGCCCGCCGCGGGGCCGCCGGACAGGGCCTCCGGCAGGTCGATGCCGCCGAGGTCGAGCCGGACGGGGCGGGTGCGGGTGAACCAGCCGATCGTGCGCGCCAGTTGCGCGCCGTCACCGGCCGCCGTGCGGCCGTCCTCCTCCACGTCCACGAGGTACGTGGTCACGCCTCGGCCGTGTGCCAGCGCGCCCGCGAGGCCCGCGAGGAGCACCTCGTGCGGGGTGCAGTCGAAGAGCGCCGTCGTCCTGGTCAGGAGCGTGCCGGTGGGGCCGGGGGACAGCGTCCACGAGCGGTGCTCCAGGCTCGCCACGGTGTCGCGCCGAGGGTCGAACGCACGCCGGGCCAGAGCGGTTTGCGGGGTGTCGAGCGCGGCTGTCCCCGCCTCCGGTTCCGCCGCGCGGTGGTCCGTGCGGGCCCGCGCGGTCAGGCACTCCGCCCACCGCCGGAACGAGGTGCGCTCCGGCTCCGGCGCGGGCTCGCGTACGGCGGCGACGGCCTCGCAGGCCGTGCGCAGGTCCGACAGCAGGATCCGCCACGACGCCGCGTCGACGACCAGGCGGTGCACGACGAGGACCAGCCGCCCGACCCGGCGCGGACCGGCGTCCAGCCACACCGCCTGCAGCAGCACACCGGAGGCGGGGTCGAGCCGCCGGACGGCGTCCCGGGCGACACGGCACGCGACTCGGTCCAGGGCGGCCTCGGTGGGGGCCGTGTGGGCGCGCGACGCCTGGGCGCGCGACGCTTCGGTCGGGGCCGCCTCGGTGCGGGACGCCTCGGCCAAAGCCGCCTCCGTGCGGGACGTCTCGATTGGAGCCGCCTCCGTCGGGGCCGCCTGGCTGCGCATCGCCTCGGTGCGGGCCGCCTGGGCGCGCGGCGCCTCAGCGCGGATCGCCTCGGTGCTGGACGCGCCAGTCAGAGCTGCTTCGGTCGGGGCCGCCTGGGTGCGCGACGCCTCAGCGCATGTCGCCTCGGTGCGGGACGCCTCCGTAGGGGCCGCCTCGTCCGTGGCGGTGTCGGGGGAAGGCGCGTCCCCTGTGGGGGCGACGGGCGCGGGGGGCCGGTCCGGAGCCGTGTCCACGGGAGTGGCCTCGGTCGCGTCGACGCGTGTGACGAGCGCGCCCGCGTCCACCGTCCCGGGTGGGCCGGCCACCAGCACCCGGCGGTCCGTCGTGCGGGCCCGCAGCATCGGGTGGGCGTCGAGGACGACGCCGAGCCCGGCGGCGAGCACGTCGCGGCCGAGGCCGGGCGGCGCCCCGACCACCGTCCACTGGGCGAACTCCGGGTGGGCCGCCCACTCCCCCAGCTCCCGCATCACCGGCGTCCACGGCACCTCGCCCACGCCCTCGTCGCTCCCCGCGCGGGCGGCGGCGCGGGCGGCCACGGCCGCGAGCGCGGCGGGGGTCTCGTGCGCGAAGACGTCCTGGGAGGCGAAGGCCAGGTGGGCGCGGCGGGCCCGCGCCGCGAGCCGCATCGCCAGGAGGGAGTCACCGCCCAGCTCGAAGAAGCTGTCCCCGACGCCGACCCGTGCGACGCCGAGCACGTCGGCGAACAACCGGCACAGCGTCGCCTCGGCATCCGTGCGCGGCGTCCCCTCCGCCACCGCGTCGCCCGTGAGGTCCGGCGCGGGCAGGGCGGCCCGGTCCACCTTGCCGTTGCGCGTCACGGGCAGCTCGTCCAGGACCAGGACGACGGCGGGCACCATGTACGCGGGCAGCGCCGCGGCCGCGTACCGGCGTACCGCGGCGCCGTCCACCGGCTGCCCGTCGGCGACGACGTAGCCGGTCAGCCGCCGCTCGCCGGGGCCGGAGCGCGGGGCCGTCACCACCGCCTGCGCCACACCGGGGCAGGCCGCGAGGACCGCCTCCACCTCGCCCGGCTCCACCCGGAAGCCGCGGATCTTCACCTGCTCGTCCGCGCGGCCCGCGAACACCAGCGTCCCGTCGCCGGTCCACCGGGCCAGGTCACCGGTGCGGTACATGCGTCCGCCGGGCGTGTACGGGCACGCCACGAACCGCTCCGCCGTCGGCCCGGGCCGCCCCCGGTAGCCCTGGGCGAGGCCCCCGCCCGCCACGTACAGCTCGCCCACCACGCCCGGCGGCACCGGCAGCAGGAACGCGTCGAGGACGTACGCCCGGCGGCCGGGCAGGGGGCGGCCGATCGGCAGCACCGGGCCGACCGGCTCGCCCGGCCGCCAGGTGTGCCAAGTGGCGCACAGGGTCGCCTCCGTGGGGCCGTACAGGTGGCGCACGGTCAGGTCCGGGCACGCGGCGCGCACCCGGGCCACCGACGCCGCGGGCACCACGTCCCCGCCCGTCAGGACCTCCCGCAGCCCTCCAAGGCAGCCGGGCGTGTCAGCGGCGACGACCCGGAAGGCGCCCGCCGTCAGATGCAGCCGCGTGACGCCCTGCGCCGCGTACGCCCGCACCCGCGCGGCGTCCACAGGACCCGGCCCCGCCACCACCACCCGGGCGCCCGCCGCCAGCGGCACCCACACCTCGTACAACGAGACGTCGAACGCGTGCGGCGCGTGCATCAGCACCGCGTCGCCCGGCCCCACCCCCCACTGCGCCTGACCCACCAGCGCCGCCACACTGCCGTGCGGCACCGCCACCCCCTTCGGGACGCCCGTCGACCCGGAGGTGTACATCACGTACGCGACGTCGTCCGGCCCGACCCGCACCGCGGGCCCGTCCCCGCGGGCGGCCGACTCCCGCTCGGTGGCGGGCTCGTCGAGGACCACGACGTGCGCCCCGCTCGCCGGCACCGCGCCCCGTGTCGACCGCGTGCACAGCACCACCGCCGGGGCGCCGTCGCGCAGGAGCCGCGCGTTACGAGCCGTTGGCGCCGACGTGTCGACCGGTACGTACGCCGCCCCGGCGCGCCAGACGCCGAGCAGCGCCGCCACCAGGCCTGCGGAACGCTCCATGGCCACCGCCACGAGGTCGCCGCGCCCGACGCCGAGCCCGGCGAGGAGCCCGGCCACGCGGCCCGACGCCTGCCACAACTCCGCGTGGCTCAGGTGTCGTTCGCCGTCCGTCACGGCGGTCGCGCCGGGGGTGGTGGCGACCTGCCGCGCGATGAGCTCCGGCACCGGCCCGGCGGGGGCACCGCCCGCCGTGGCACCCCGGTCCGCGCGGACCGGTGCGCGTGCGGGGCCGGTGAGGACGGCGACGCGGCCCAGCGGTAGCGACGGGTCGGCCGCGATCTGTTCGAGCACGCGGGTGAGCATGTCGCCGACGGCATCGCCGAGTTCGCGGTCGACGAGGCCGGGGCGGCGGGTGACGTCCACGCGGAGGCGCGTGCCGGGGACGACGCCGACCGTCAGGGGGTACCGGGCGGCCCGGTGGTGCTCCACCGGGGTGAAGGTGACGGCGCCGGAGCGGGGGGCGGCACCCGCGTCGCGGGGGCGGTCCTCGTCGCAGGGGCGGTGCTCGTCGCGGGGGTGGCCCTCGTCCACCAGCAGGGTGTCGAAGGCCGCGCCCGGACCGGCCGCCTCCTGGATCCCGGCGAGGCCCAGGTGCCGGTGCGGCAGCAGGGCCGCCCGGCGCTCCTGGAGCGTGGTGAGCAGCCGTACGACGGGCTGTGCCGGGTCGAGGCGCACGCGTACCGGGATCGTGGTGCCGAACGGGCCGACCGCGGACGCGGCGCCGGGCGGCTCCGGCGGGCGGCACGCCACCGTGGCCCCGAAGACCACGTCCGTGCGCCCGGCCGGGCGGGCGAGGACCAGCGCCCAGGCGCCCCACACCACCGTGCTCAGGGGGAGGTCGTGGTCACGGGCCAGGCGGGTGAGGGCGGCGGAGGCCTCCGGGGACAGGTGGACCGACGTCCTGACCGGGGCCTCGGCGTCTCCCGCTGTCGACGCCAACAGGGACGGCACGACGGGCTGTTGGGGCGTCCCCTGCGGAGGTTCTCCCTCTCGTGGCCCCGGTGGCGTCCCGCCGATGAGCGTCGGCTCCTCCGCGTCGGCGAACTCCGCGCGCCACGCGGCCCGCGCGGCCTCCTTGTCCTGGCGGTCCAGCCACGCCGCGTACGCGGTGGGGGACATCACCGGCGGCAGCGACGAGGTGTCCGCCCCGGCCGCGTACGTCGTGGCCAGTTCGTCGAGCATGACCGTCAAGGACCGGTCGTCCAGCGGGAGGTGGGCGTACGTGAGGAGGAGCCGGTGGCGGCCTTCGGCGAGGCGGACCAGGAGCAGGCGCGGGAGCGGCGCGTCGGCCGGGTCGACGCGGCGGGCGCGCTCGTGCGCCGCGAGGCGGTCCAGCTCCGCGCGGGCGGCCCGTTCGGGGAGGCCGGAGAGGTCCGCCTCGGCCCACGGGAGTGTGACCTCGCGCAGGACGCACCGGCCCGCCGCACCGGGGCGGAACCCCGCCCGCAGGGTCGCGTGGCGGGCGGCCAGGGCCTGCCAGGACGCACGCAGCCGGGCGGGGTTCAGCGGCCCCGCGACGGACAGGACGGCCTGGGCTGTGGAGGTGGCAGACCCCTGGCCGTCAGGTTTCCCGCCGTTGGGTTCCTGGTCGTCACATCCCACCCCGGCTTCGGAGTCGGCGTGGGAGGTCAGGCCTGACGGGCGCGGCGACAAGGCCGGGTCCGGGGCCTGGCCCGGCGTCGGTACCGGGGTGGCGCTGTCGCGGTCGGCGGAGTCCCGGCCCGCTGGTTCCTGACCGTCCGTGCGTGCCGTCACGGCCACCGTCCTCCTTCGCGTGCTGCGCGTTTTCCGGGGCGGGGTGAGGCCAGGGGTCGAGCGGGTGGGAACGGGCCGGGTGCCGGTGGCCGTGGCGCTCGTACGCAAGGACGGTAGCGCCCCGCGCCGACGCCGACCAGCGAGCGGCGGCAGGTGCGAGAAGCACACGGCGCACGCACCCCGGCCAGGCGTCCGCCGCAACCCACGCCCCCACCGACCGACCGACCGCCCAACCGCCCGAGCGCCCAACCGCCCGAGCGGCCGACCGCCCGAGCGGCAGGATTGCGCGGTTGGACGGCGGGGCCCGTGCCTCCGTGTCGTATCAGGCCGTCTCGGCGACCTTCCGCTGGACGCGTTCGGCGACGTCCGCCCACATCTCGGCGCAGTCGACGGCGAGGCGGGCGACGATGCCCCCGCAGTGCGGCGGCACCTGCTCGATGATCCTTTCCCAGTCCGCCGGGGCGAGGGTGTGCAGGGTGAGCAGCCGCAGCAGCGTCCGCCCGGTCTCGCTGAACCGCAGCGCGGGGTCCGCCATGAGCCGCTCCACGGCGGCGGCCCGGTCCTGGGCCGGGGCACGGTCTCGGGCCGGGCTGCGGCCCTGCGCCCCGTCACGACCCTGGGCCGGGGTGCGGTCCTGGGCCGGGCTGCGGTCTCGTGTCGGGGCGCGGTCCGGGGCCCGTGCCGGGGCGAGGTTCCGGGGCGGGGCGTGGTCGGGCACCGCCACCGGGCCGGAGCCGCCGCGCCGGGCGGACGGTCCGCCCGGGCCCGCGGGCCGTCCACCGCGGCGGAGCTGCGGATCCTCGCCGCGCAGCATGCGGTTGCGTACGTCGCGGACCGTCTCGGGCGAGATGCGGGCGGCCCGGGCGACCTGGCGCAGCGACAGGCCGGGGTTCGCGGCGATGATCTCGCCCGCCAGCCTGCGCCCCTCGGCGCCGTTGACCGGGCGGACCCGGCCGTCCTGGCCGAGGCGGCTGGTCCCGCGGGCGCCGCCGGGCGCGCGCCTGCGGATCTCGGCGACGGTGCCCGGCGCGATGCCCGCGACCGAGGCGATCATGCGGTCCGACCAGTGCGGGTGCGAGGTGATGATGCGCCGGGCGGCCCCCTTGCGGTCGGCCGTCGTCAACGGCAGGCCGTGGGCGATGTTGGCCTCGACGGCCAGCACGAACGCGTCGGCCTCGGCGCCGTGGAAGAACCTGGCCGGGATCGTGGCGCGGCCGCGCAGCTCCGCGGCCCGGACGCGGTGCAGCCCGTCGATGACCCGCATCGTCGGGTGGTGCACGGTGATGGGCGGCAGCGCCGCGCGCACCGCGGCGAGCACCTCCACGTGGTCCGCGTCCACTCCGGAGAGCCTCGGCGAGCAGGCCGTCGACAGCGCGGCGATCTCGACGTCGACGACCTCCCGCCGGTCGACGCGCGGGGGTCCTGGGATGGTCAACTCACCTCACCCCCGCGGATCGTGGAACGCCGCACACGGGCAAACCGCGCACGGGCAGGCCGCACACGGGCAGGCTGGCTATGGTCACCGTCACTGTGTCTCCCCCGCTGTGAGCCACGGCACCCCGCACCGCGGACGTCTCCCCAGAAGTACGCGGTGTCGAGAAGTACACGGTGTCGAAGGACGTGCCGTGGACGTACGTATAACGAGAACGGACCGTACGGACGAAAGGCGCCGCACGGGCACGTGTCGAGCGGCGACGGCGGTGCCGCGCGCCGGTGGTCCCCCCAGCGACTGCTGGTCAGGCAGCGGCTGTCGTCGCGTGGTCGTCCGGCCGCCGCGATGCCCCGTTGCCGTTGCGCCGTCGCCCCGGCTGCCGCCGTTGCCGCGCTGCCGTACCGTCGGCCGGACACGACCACCTTAACAACGCGCTTTCCGGCTGAATACCCCTCATTAACAGGCAGGCCAGGGCGTGGACACCCCTACCGACCCCTGTTTTGGGGACGGCGGACGGGACGCGTATCCGACGGCTTGCCCCGGCCCGGCACCGGAAGGGCGGCCCGGACCCGGCTTTCGGCCACGGCTCCCCCTCCGGCGACTACCAGCGGCTTGCGCGCCCCGCCGGTCGCCCACCACCCACATCAGGCCGACCGCCTTACGAGCGGATTACCCGGCTCCGCCTTCCCGGCGGCGCTCACGGCCCTTTCGGTGGTGCGGGCGAAGCGTCCGCGACGGAGGGCCCGTCGGCCCGCCGGACGGGCCGCCACCTCGGTTCGAGCTGGAGGTAGTCCAGGTTCCAGTTCTGGAACGCGCCCTCGTCCAGGGACAGCCGCAGCGTGTGGCGGCCGCGGGGCAGGCGCAGCGTGACGCGGCTGCGCTGGAGCTCGTAGGCGCGGTGGGCGGTGGTGATGCCGACGGCGACGGGCCCGCTCGGCGCGCCCCGGCCGAGGGCGATCCGGTAGCTCCCGGCGGGCGAGTACGGCGAGGAGACGCGGGCCGCCACGGTGTAGCGGCCGGGCCGCGCCACGTCCACCTGGTACGTGAGCCACTCCGAGCCGCGCATCCAGCACACCGCGATCGCGCCGTCGTGGTCGCAGACGTCGACGCCCTCGCCGGGCCGGCCGGGGCCGTCGCCGCGGTTGTCCGCGTCGGTGTCGTGGTACGCGACGCCCTCGCCGCCCTCGGCGTAGGCCTCGCCCTGGACGCGTACCGCGCCGCGCGGCACCGCGCCCGCCCGCCCGGTGGCCAGGTACTCCTCCAGCGCCTCGACGTCGTCGGTCTGGATGACGTTCGCCCGGTAGGTGCGCAGGAGCGCGCCCCAGCCGCGCGCCGGGTCGATCAGCGAGGCCTCGTCGGTGTGCCCGGCGGCGAGGTCGTCCTCCATGCTGTTGATCCAGACGCGGCCGGTGGACCGCAGCCGCCCCAGGAACGCGGGGTCGGCCACCGCGTCGTCGGTCTTGTCGAAGCCGACCTCGTAGGCGAGGGGCTGGTCCGGGCCGAACTCCTCCACGGCGCCGCGGTTGTCGTCGTCGAGGGTGTGCGCGTACAGGGCGCCGCGGTGTCCGGCGAGGAACGCCCGCACCTCGTCCACCGGCGCGGCGGACTTGAACAGGCCGTTGCGCACGGTGCCGGTCGCGGTGAGCACCCGCCACGCCTCCTCCCGGGCGTCCCACGCCTTGTCGAGGTTGACCAGGCCGCGCCGCTTGGCCACGCGCATCACGTCGGCGAGCGTGGGGACGCGCTGCCCGGTGAGCGGGGCCTGTGCGCCGCCGAGCCCCTTGCGCAGGCGCAGCCGGCCCAGCTCGGCGAGGGTGAGATCGGCGACGCGGCCCTTGCCGTCGGTGGTGCGGTCCACGGTCGCGTCGTGCATGAGGACGGGGACGCGGTCCTTGGTGAGCCGTACGTCGACCTCGACGAGTTCGGCGCCGTCCGCGAAGGCCGCCCGTACCGCGGCGAGGCTGTTCTCGGGCGCCTCGCGCCACTGGCCGCGGTGGGCGACGGTCATGACCTTGGCGTCGGCACCGCGGTCGAGGAAGTCGCGGTACGCGCGGTCGGCGGCGCTCTCCTGGGGCACCGCGCGCGCGACGGCGTCCGGCGCGGCGCCGAGCACGACGAGCGCGCAGACGGCGGTGAGGGCGGCGACGGGGCGGCGCGGGCCCGGCCGGGCGTGGGGGTGCGGGAGGTCCTGGGGGCGCTGGATCATGGCCGTGAGCATCGGGCAGCGAGGGCCCCGGGTCCACGACCCCGCCCCGGCATGTCCCCCGGCCGTCCGCCGCCCGGCCCCCTGGTGTGGCCCGCGGGACCGGCCCCGGCACCGTCACCCGCCCGGCCCGCGCGCCCTCATCCGCCCAGCCGTCGGGCCACCTCCCCGAGCCCTTCCTTGACCGCGGCGAGCTGGTCGGGCGTGAGGACGTCGACGAGGTGGGCGCGGACCACGCCGACGTGGCCCGGGGCGGCGGCCTCCAGGCGCCGGCGGCCCTCGTCCGTGAGGACGGCGTAGACCCCGCGCACGTCGTCGCGGCAGGAGCTGCGGCGCACCAGGCCCGCCTTCTCCAACTGCGTGACCTGGTACGTGAGGCCGCTCTTGCTGGTGACGACCACGGCGGCGAGCTCGGTCATGCGCAGCCGCCCGCCCTCGGCGGCACCGAGCCGCACGAGCACCTCGTACTGGAGGTGGGACAGGCCGGACTCGTCCTTGAGCTGCTCCTCGATGCGCCGGTTGAGCAGCGCCCCGGCGGTCAGGAAGGCCTGCCAGGCGGCCATCTCGTCGTCGTTGAGCCAGTGCGTCTCGGGCATGGGCCCAGCCTACGCCCTGTTGTTCAAATTCAAACAAGCCGGTACGGTGGGGTGTGGTTCAAATTTGAACTTCCCCGTCCTCCGTACCCAAGGAGCCGACCATGACCGGCGCAGCCGCCCAGCGCATGCCGTCCCTCTTCCTGAGCCACGGCGCCCCCACCCTGGCCGAGGACGCCGACTGGCCGGGCGAGCTGGCCCGCTGGGGCGCCGAGCTGCCCCGGCCGACGGCCGTCCTGATGGTCTCCGCGCACTGGGAGGAGGCCCCGCTCGCCCTCGGCGCCACCACCACCGTGCCGCTGATCTACGACTTCTGGGGCTTCCCGGAGCACTACTACGGCGTGCGGTACGCCGCCCCGGGCGCCCCCGCCCTCGCCGAGAAGGTGCGCAAGCTGCTGCGCGGCCCCGGCATGCCCGTGCAGGACCTGCCCGAGCGCGGCCTGGACCACGGGGCGTACGTACCGCTGCGGGAGATGTACCCGGACGCCGACGTGCCGGTGCTCCAGATGTCCCTGCCGACGCTGGAGCCGCGGCGCCTGCTGGACATCGGCCGCAAGCTGGCCCCGCTGCGCGACGAGGGCGTCCTGATCGTCGGCAGCGGGCACTTCACCCACAACCTGCGGGCCATCAACCCCGGCAACCAGGTCCCGGCCGTGCTCGCCGAGTTCGACGAGTGGGGCGAGCGCGCCCTGGCCGCCGGGGACGTGGACGCCCTCCTGGACTTCGCGCACAAGGCGCCGGGTGCCCGCCTGGCCCACCCCCGCGAGGAGCACTTCGTCCCGCTCGCGGTCGCGCTCGGCACGGCGGCGGACGACCCGCGCGCCCAGCGCAGCGTCATCGAGGGCACCTGGCTGGGCCTGTCCAAGCGCTCGGTGCAGTTCGGCTGAGGCCCGGCGGCCGCTCACCGCTCGCCGGTGAGGACCCCGCTGTCGATGTCCTTGAGCAGGTCGGCGGGGGTGCCGTACACGGCGGCCGCACCGGCCTCCTCCAGGTCGTGCCGGGGGATGCCGCCGCAGAGCAGCCCCACGGCACGCACCCCGGCCCGGCGCGCCGCCCGCATGTCCCACACGGTGTCGCCGACGAACACCGCGTCGTCCGGGCCGCACCCGGCGATCTCCAGGGCGTGGTGGACGGGGTCGGGCGCGGGCTTGCCCGCGGAGACGTCGTCGGCGCTCGCGACCCCGGCGATCACGTCGTCGGCGTCGATGGCGCGGCGCAGCGCCGCCAGCTCGCCGCCGCCCGCCGAGGTCGCGAGGACGATGCGCCAGTCGCGGTCGGCGAGGGCGTACAGGAGGTCGCGGGCGCCCTCCAGCGGGGCGAGCCGGTCGAAGTAGGTGCCGTACAGCGTGGTGTGCGCGGAGCTGAGCTCCTCGTCACGGTCACGGTCGCGGCCGTCGCCGAGCAGACGGGCGATCAGGTCGCCGGAGCCGAGCCCGATGGACCGGTGGATGTCGTGCGTGGCGACCGTCTCGCCCGCCTGCCGGAACGCCTCCCACCAGGCGACCACGTGCAGGTGGTTGGTGTCGGCGAGGGTCCCGTCGACGTCGAAGAGCGCTGCGCGCGCCATGGTGCTACGCCTTCCCGCCGCCGTGACCGCGCCGGGCGTCCTCCTGCGCCCCGACGCTGGGGGTGAGCGGGTCCGCGGCCTCGCTGTCCTTCTCGGCGTCGCGGTCGTCCCCCAGGTGCCGGGTGGCCGCGTCCTCGGCCTCCTCGAAGACCTCCTCCGCGGCCGTGTCCGCGGGCTCCTCGGGGCGGTGGTCGGGGCGGTGCGTCATGGTGTTCCTTCCGTACGAGGTCAGGACAGGCCGGTACGGGCCGGGCGCCCCCGACGGCTCCCGCCCGGCGGGGACGCCGTGGTGCTCCCGTCCCACCCTCCGACGGATGGGACGCGGACACCACCGGAACGACCCGTACGTCTGTCCGGTCCGACGCGGACACGGGTGCCCCGGAGCCGCCCGGCTGAATCAGGGGCGCGCGGTCGCGTCCCGATGGCGCCAGCCCCGGTCCGTGCGCACCAGCTCGGTGAAGCCCAGCCGCTGTGCCCGCGCCAGGGCGGCCGTGTCGTGCGCGTCCTCGTAGGTGAGCAGCCGGTCGGCCCCGGCCAGGCGCAGCCACCGCGCGGCCCGGCCCAGGAGCCAGGCGTCCAGGCCGTCGACGCCGTGGCCGGGTGCGGTGCGGAAGTCGCCGACGTCCGCCAGGGAGCCGTTGCGGGCCTGCCGCTCGGGCCGGCCGAGGGAGGTGTCGACCTCGATGTGGCCGAGGTCGCGCCCGTCCAGGCGGGCCGTGAAGCGGGTGCCGCAGGCGCCGAGGGTACGCACGGCGGACAGCCCCGGGTGCGGGGCCTCGGGCACCGGCAGGTCGGCCACGGCGGCGAGGAGGACGACCTCCGTGTGGCCCTCGTGCCGGAACCCGTGGCGCTCGTAGACGGCGCGGACGTGCGGCCAGGTCCGGGGCAGGCCGTACACGGCGGGCGCGGGCAGGGCGCCGTCGGCCTCGCGCATCCGCACGCCCCAGCGGGCCAAGCGCGCGAGGCAGGCGCCCATCAGCAGGTCGGCGGCCTCGTCCGCGTCCGGCCGGAAGGGTGCGGCCGGGTGTGCGACGAACCACTCCACGGCGCCCGCGCCCCGGTGGTCGGGCCCGACGTCGGCGCCGTCGCGGTAGCGCAGCAGGTGCGCGGCGGCCACGACGGACGACCGCTGCTCGGCGACGAGCGTCACGCGCTCGGCCACCCACGGGTCGACGACGAACTCGTCGGGCCGACGCTCCAGATGGCCGAGGACGGTGTTCACGGAGACGGAGACGCCGGGCACGACGGCGGCCACGTGGGCGTTCACCAGCTCGGTGAGCTGGTCGCGGTCGTCACGGTGGAAGGGGCGTACCTGCGCTGCGGGCATGGCGGAACCTCACGGTGCGGAGCCGGTCGGGCTCGGGGTCGTGGAAGCCGCCATGCGATGCGGTACGCCGCGCATCATACGGCCGGTTCGAGCGCCGCCGCCACGGTCACGGCCTTCAGCGCGAGGTCGTTGCCGGCCGTCAGGCAGGGGCGCAGCTCCACCACGCCGTCGGCGCCGGCGTACCGGGCGACGGGGAAGGCGTCGGTGCGGCGCCGGTCCACGATGTCGCCGCGCAGCCGGGCGATCCGGACCGCGTCGCCCTGGTCGTCGTACGGCTCCAGGCGCAGGTCCCAGGTGCCGTGGCCGCCCGCGTGCCGCGCCGCGTCGGCCAGCGGGATCTCGGCGGTGAAGCAGCCCGCCTCGTCGATCCGGCAGCGGGCCTCGAAGGCGGCGCCGCCGCCGCGCAGGCGTGCCGTGAGCCGGTAGTGGTGGCCGCGCGTCGCGTCGCCGTACAGGCTGCCGGTCAGCGTGACGGCCTCCTCGCCGACGGCGAGGGTCTCCAGCTCGGCGTGGCCCTGCCTGCTCCAGGTCCGCAGGGAGAGGTTGCCCTCGCGGGTGCGGTACGGCACCGCCGTGGCGAAGCCCGCGCCGGAGGGGTGCGGCGGCACGGTGGGCGCGAGCAGGCGCCCGGTCTCCACCAGGCCGGCCGGTGCCCGCCGGACGCGGCCCTTGTCGCGCCCGTGCCGCAGGTGGACGTTCCAGCACCCCTCGGCCATGGGGCGGCCGCTGCGGTGCAGCAGCAGCTCGACCTCAGGACCGGTGCCGCCGGTGACCTCGAAGGGCAGCCGTACCTCGGTGTCCTCGGTGCCCGCGCGCGGCCGGAGCAGGAGCTGCCAGTCGCCGCGCGGCAGGTCCGCCGTCGGTACGCGGAAGTACAGGGAGCCGTCCGGGGCCACGCGGCAGCCGACGGGGACGGGCGGCAGGCCCTTGCCGAGCAGGGCGGCCACGCCCAGGCGCTCGGCGAGGGCGCCCGCGCGCTGCCGGTTCA
>NZ_BNBT01000045.1 GCF_014656095.1 Streptomyces longispororuber | reverse complement strand
GCCGGCCCCCGCCGCCGGGCGTCGCGGAGGCCGCCGAGGCCCGGGCCACCGGGGGGCGCGGGCGTCGCCAGGGTGGGGCCCGCGCCACCAGGGGCCCGAAGCACTCAGCCTGCCCTCAGGGGCGGCGTACGGTCTTGGAGAAAAGCGCGTCCGCCGCCTCGGGCAGGACCAGGCTGGTGCGTTCCCCCGGCAGCCGGTCGGCGCTCGGCGGCCCGTCGCGCGGCGGCAGCGGGGCCGCGCTCACGGCGGCGTACCGGCCCGGCGTGCAGCCCGTCATGGCCCTGAACTCGCCGCTGAGATGGGCCTGGTCGTAGAAGCCGCACAGGGCCGCGGTCTCCGCCTGGGAGCGTCCGGCGAGCAGCAGCCGGCGGGCCCGCTGGAGCCGCAGGATGCGTGCGGCGGCCTTGGGCGCGACGCCGATCTGCTCGCGGAAGCGGTTCTCCAACTGGCGGGTGCTGCGGCCGACCCCGGCGGCGAGCCGGGCGACGGGCACGTCGCCGTGGGCGCGGGCCAGCGCGTCCCAGGCGCGGACGGTGCGCGGGCAGCTCGGCGGCCAGGCCCGCGTCCCCGGCCGCAGGGACTCGTCGAGGAGCCGGAAGCGCGCGCCCCAGTCGGGCAGCGCGCCCAGGGCCGCCGCGAGGTCGCCGACGCGGCGCCACGGGCCCGCCGTGGGCCGCAGGCCGAGGGCGTCCGGGTCGAGGGCGCGGTCGGCCAGCTCGTGCTGGTCGGTGCCGAACAGCGTGAACGACGCCCACGGCGCGAGCAGCACCTCGACGCCCGCGAGCCGCCCGTCGTGCTCGCCGAGCACCGGCCGCGTGGCCAGCCCGGTCAGCACCGACACCAGGCGGTCCGGCGGCCGGGGCGGGCCGGTGAGGCCGTGGATCCGCAGGGCGCCGCCGAAGCCGAGCAGCAACGTGACCGCGCCGACGGGCACTTCGAGCCTGCGCCGCGGCGCGCCGAGCGCGAGCCGGAACCCGTGGTAGCCGAGGACGCCCGGCCGCAGACCGGGGTGCGGCCGCGCGTACGCGGCCTCCCACAGGCCGTCGGGGCCGCGCAGCCGGCGCATCGCGCCGCTACGCCCCGCAGGAGCGCAGGAAGGCCCGGGTGCGGCGGGCGATGGGCGCCGGCGCGTCCGGCGCGCACGGGTACATGTCCTGCTCGACGATGGCGAACAGCTCGACGCCGAGCTTCTGCGCCGCCGCAAGGACGGGCTCCAGGGCGGGCACGCCCGCGGGCGGCTCGCACATCACGCCACGCGCCACGGCGGGCCCGAACGGCACGTCGTGCGCCCGCACTTCGGTGAGGACGGCCGGGTCGACCTGCTTGAGGTGCAGGTAGCCGACGCGCTCGCCGTACGTCTCGATGAGCTTGACGCTGTCGCCGCCGCAGTACGCGTAGTGGCCGGTGTCCAGGCAGAGCGAGACGAGGGCGGGGTCGGTGGCGTCGAGGAAGCGGGTGACGTTCTCCTCGGTGTCGATGTGGGTGTCCGCGTGCGGGTGGACGACGACGTCCAGGCCGTAGCGCTCGCGGACCTCGTGGCCGAGCCGCTCGGTCTGGGACGCCAACTGCCGCCACTGCTCGGGCGTCAGCGTCGCGTCCTCGAGGACCTCGCCGGTCTTGTCGTCGCGCCAGAAGGACGGGATGACGACGAGGTGCCGCCCGCCCGTCGCCCGGGTCAGCTCCGCGACGGAGGCCACGTGCTCCCACGTCCGGTCCCAGACGGCCGGGCCGTGGTGCAGCGAGGTGAAGACGGTACCGGCCGAGACCTTCAGGCCCCGGCGCCCCGTCTCCTCGGCGAGCACGGCCGGGTCGGTCGGCAGGTAGCCGTACGGGCCCAGCTCGATCCACTCGTACCCGCACGCCGCGACCTCGTCCAGGAAGCGGCTCCACGGCACCTGCCGGGGGTCGTCGGGGAACCACACGCCCCACGAGTCGGGGGCCGAGCCGATCCTGATGCGGGACAACCCCGACTCGCTCGTCTGCTGCGCCATGGCCGCAAGCCTCGCCGTCCGCCGAGAAGGGTGTCAAGGAGTGGTCCGAATGTCAGGACAAAATGTTGACAGGGTTCCGGGGACCCGATTAGACCTTGGGGGAGCCACCACGAAGGGACGTGCAGGGTGTCCGATCCGCACACCGGGCCGAGCGCCGACGCGCAGGCCGGTCCGTACGACGTGATCACCATGGGGCGGATCGGGGTGGACCTGTATCCCCTGCAGACCGGGGTGCCGCTCGCGCGGGTCACGTCGTTCGGCAAGTTCCTCGGCGGCTCGGCGACGAACGTGGCGGTCGCGGCGGCCCGGCTCGGGCGGCGCGTCGGCGTGGTCACGCGGACGGGGCGGGACCCGTTCGGGGAGTACCTGCGGGCGCAGCTCCGGGAGTTCGGTGTGGACGGGCGCTGGGTCACCGAGGTGGCGGGCCTGCCGACGCCGGTCACCTTCTGCGAGGTGTTCCCGCCCGACGACTTCCCGCTGTACTTCTACCGGCAGCCCAAGGCGCCGGACCTGGAGATCCGCGCGGACGAGCTCGACCTCGGCGCGATCGCGGCGGCGCGGATCTTCTGGATGACCGGGACGGGCCTGAGCGAGGAGCCGAGCCGGGAGGCGACGCTGGCCGCCCTCGCCGCCCGGCCCCCGGGCGGTACCACCGTCTTCGACCTCGACTGGCGGCCCATGTTCTGGTCCGACCCCGACGCGGCCCGCCCCCACTACGCCGCCGCGCTGCGGCACGCGACCGTCGCCGTGGGCAACGTGGACGAGGTGGAGGTCGCGACCGGGCTCCGGCGGCCCCGGGACGCCGCGCGCGCCCTCCTCGACGCCGGGGTGGAGCTGGCCGTGGTCAAGCAGGGGCCGCGCGGGGTGCTCGCGATGAACCGGGCGGGGGAGGCGGTCGAGGTGCCGCCGCTGCCGGTGACCGTGCTCAACGGCCTGGGCGCGGGGGACGCCTTCGGCGGGGCGCTGTGCCACGGGCTGCTCGCCGGGTGGGAGCCGGCGCGGGTGGTGAAGTTCGCCAACGCGGCGGGGGCGATCGTCGCCTCGCGGCTGGAGTGTTCATCGGCGATGCCGTACGCCGACGAGGTCGAGGCGGCGCTGGCTGCCGGGGCCGTGCGTTCCCAAGGGGCCGTGCGATGAAGGCCCTGGTCCACGGCCGGGGGCACCTGGGGTCGTGTCCACCCGGCGCCCGTGGCGGAGTACGGGCATGAGCGCCGTTGACGTGGGCGCGCTCGTGCGGACGCGGGCCCGGTGTCCCGAGGCCATCGCCGAGGCCGCCGCCCGCAGGACGCGGCGGCCGTTGGTGGGGGAGTCCGGGCGGCTGATGGTCGTCGCGGCGGACCACCCGGCGCGGGGCTCGCTCGGCGTCGGCAAGGACCCGCTCGCCATGGCCGACCGGGCCGACCTCCTGGAGCGGCTGTGCGTCGCACTGGCGCGGCCCGGCGTGGACGGCGTGCTCGCCACCGCCGACATCCTGGACGACCTGCTGCTGCTCGGCGCGCTCGACGGCAAGGTCGTGATGGGCTCCATGAACCGGGGCGGCCTCGCGGGCGCCGCGTTCGAGCTGGACGACCGGTTCACCGGGCACCGCCCCGAGGACCTGGAGCGGCTCGGCTTCGACGCGGGCAAGCTGCTGCTGCGCGTCGACTACGAGGACCCCGGGTCGCTCACCACGCTGTACGCCACCGCGCGCGCCGTCGACGCCATGGCGGCGCGCAGGCTGCCGGTGTTCGTCGAGCCGTTCCTGTGCCGCAGGACCCCCGACGGCGTGCGCAACGACCTGAGCGCCGAGGCCGTGACCCGGTCCATCGCCATCGCCTCCGGGCTCGGCGGCACCTCGGCGTACACCTGGCTGAAGGTGCCCGTCACCGAGGACCCCGACGACATGGCGCGGGTCATGGAGACCTCGACGCTGCCCGCCGTACTGCTCGGCGGCGACATCGGCACGGACCCCGGGGACGCGGACCACACGTTCGAGAAGTGGCGGGACGCGCTCCGGCTGCCCACCGTGTACGGCCTGGTGGCGGGGCGCGCGCTGCTCTACCCGGTGGACGGGGACGTGGCGGGCGCCGTCGACACGGCCGTGGGCCTGCTGTAGCCGTGAGGTACGCACCGAACAGGAGGCCCGTATGACGTATCTGCCCCGGGGGAGCGCGGCCGAGGGGCCCTACGCCCTCGCCGTGGACCCCGCACGCGCCGCCTGGACGTACTCCAGCCTGCGCGTCGTCGAACTGCCGCCCGGTGGGTCGCACTCCTTGGCCACCGGGGAGAGTGAATGGATCGTGCTCCCGCTGACCGGCGGCTGTACGGTGCACACGGAGGGCGAGATCATCGAACTCCTGGGCCGGGAGAGCGTGTTCAGCGGGGCGAGTGACTTCGCCTACGCTCCCCGCGACTCCCACCTCCAGATCGCCTCCGGCGCGGGAGGCCGCTTCGCCCTGGCAGGAGCGAAGTGCGAGCGCCGACTCCCCGCCCGCTACGGCCCCGCGCCGGAGGTCCCCGTCGAGCACCGCGGCAGCGGCACGTGCGCCCGCCAGGTGCGCAACTTCGCGGCGGCGGACGCGTTCGCCTGCGACCGCCTCATCGCCGTCGAGGTGGTCACGCCCGGCGGCAACTGGTCCTCGTACCCGCCGCACAAGCACGACGAGTACCGCCCCGGCGCCGAGACCGAGCTCGAGGAGATCTACTACTTCGAGATCGACGGCCCCGGGGGCTTCGGCTACCAGCGGGTCTTCCCCTCCCGCGAGGGCGGCACCGACGTGCTCGCCGAGGTCCGCTCCGGGGACGCCGTGCTCGTGCCCGACGGCTGGCACGGGCCGTCGATCGCCCAGCCGGGCCACGCCATGTACTACCTGAACGTGATGGCGGGACCCGGGGACGAACGGGAGTGGAAGATCTGCTTCCACCCCGACCACACGGAGGGATACCGATGAGCGGCACGGTCCGGCTGACCACCGCCCAGGCGCTGGTGCGCTTCCTGGCCCGGCAGCACACCGAGCGGGACGGCGACCGCCGCCGCCTCATCGGCGCGATGTGGGGCATCTTCGGGCACGGCAACGTGGCCGGGCTCGGGCAGGCGCTCGTCGAGCACGGCGACGAGATGCCCTTCCTCCAAGGGCGCAACGAACAGGCCATGGTGCACGCCGCCGTCGGTCACGCCCGGCAGTCCGGGCGGCTGGCCACGCACGCCGTCACCACGTCCGTCGGCCCGGGCGCCACCAACCTCGTCACGGGTGCCGCGCTCGCGACCATCAACCACCTGCCCGTGCTGCTGCTGCCCGGGGACGTCTTCGCCGCCCGCCCCGCCGACCCCGTGCTCCAGCAGCTCGAAGTGCCCTACGCCGGCGACGTGTCCGTCAACGACTGCCTGCGCCCGGTGTCGGCGTACTTCGACCGGATCACCCGGCCCGAGGCGCTGGTGCCCGCCGCGCTCCAGGCGATGCGCGTGCTCACCGACCCGGCGGCCACGGGCGCGGTCACGCTCGCCCTGCCGCAGGACGTCCAGGCGGAGGCCTGGGACTGGCCGGAGGAGTTCTTCGCCGAGCGGGTCTGGCCGGTGCGCCGCCAGGCCCCCGACCCGGCCGAGGTGGAGGCCGCCGCGCGGGCCGTGCGGGCCGCCGCGAGGCCGCTGCTCGTCGCGGGCGGCGGGGTCCACCACAGCGCCGCCGAGGACGCCCTGCGCGCCTTCGCCGACGCCACCGGCATCCCCGTGGCGTCCACGCAGGCGGGCAAGGGCTCCCTGCGCCACGACCACCCGGCCGACGTCGGCGGCATCGGCCACACCGGCACCGCCACCGCCGACGAACTGGCCCGCGCCGCCGACCTGGTGATCGGCGTCGGCACCCGCTGGACCGACTTCACCACGGCCTCCGGCACGCTCTTCGCCGGGGACGGCGTGCGCTTCGTGAACCTCAACGTCGCCCCCTTCGACGCCCACAAGATGGCGGGCACCACGGTCGTCGCGGACGCCCGCGCGGGCCTGGAGGCGCTCACCCGGGCACTCGCGGGCCACCGCGTGGAGCCCGCGTACGTGGACCGGTACACGGACGCCAAGGAGCGCTGGGAGCACCGCGTCGACGCCGCGTACGCCGTGGACGACCCGGCCGCGCGCCCCACCCAAACCCAGGTCCTCGGCCTGCTCGACGAGCTCGTCGGGGACGAGGACGTGGTGATCAACGCGGCCGGCTCGCTCCCCGGCGACCTGCACAAGCTGTGGCGGGCCCGCTCGCCGCGCCAGTACCACGTCGAGTACGGCTACTCCTGCATGGGCTACGAGATCCCCGCCGCGATCGGGGTGTCCCTGGCCGCCCCCGAAGCGCCCGTGTGGGCCCTCGTCGGCGACGGCACGTACCTGATGATGCCCACCGAGATCGTCACGGCCGTGCAGGAGGACGTCCCGATCAAGGTCGTGATCCTCCAGAACCACGGCTACGCCTCCATCGGCGGCCTCTCGGAGTCCGTGGGCGGCGAGCGCTTCGGCACCGCCTACCGCCACCGCGCCCCCGACGGCACCTACACCGGCGCCCCGCTGCCCGTCGACCTCGCCGCCAACGCGGCCTCCCTCGGCCTGCCGGTGACCCGGGCGAAGACCGTCGGCGAGCTGCGCGCGGCCCTGCGCGCGGCGCGCGCGGCGAACGGTCCCACATGTGTCTACGTGGAGACGGAAACGGCAGACACAGTGTCGGGCCCGCCCCCGGCACAGGCGTGGTGGGATGTGCCCGTGGCCGAGACCGCGACCCGCCCGTCGGCGGTCAGGGCCCGTGAGGAGTACGACCGGCACGTCTCCGCCCGGCGTCGCCATCTGTGAGGGAGTTCTTGGCATGACTGGCATGACGAAGACCGTCGACCACTGGATCGGCGGCAAGGCCGTCGAGGGGACGTCCGGCACCTACGGCCCCGTCACCGACCCGGCGACCGGCGCCGTCACCACCCGGGTGGCCTTCGCGGACGTGGCCGAGGTGGACGCGGCGGTCGCCGCCGCCAAGGCCGCGTACGCGACCTGGGGCACGTCCTCGCTCGCGCAGCGCACGAGCGTCCTCTTCCGGTTCCGCGCGCTGCTCGACGCGCACCGCGACGAGATCGCCGCGCTGATCACCGCCGAGCACGGCAAGGTGCACTCCGACGCGCTCGGCGAGGTCGCCCGCGGCCTGGAGATCGTCGACCTCGCCTGCGGCATCAACGTGCAGCTCAAGGGCGAGCTGTCCACGCAGGTCGCCAGCCGCGTCGACGTCGCCTCGATCCGCCAGCCGCTCGGCGTCGTCGCGGGCATCACGCCCTTCAACTTCCCGGCCATGGTGCCGATGTGGATGTTCCCGATCGCCATCGCCTGCGGCAACACCTTCGTCCTCAAGCCCAGCGAGAAGGACCCGTCGGCGTCCATCCGGATCGCCGAGCTGCTGGCCGAGGCGGGCCTGCCCGACGGCGTCTTCAACGTCGTGCACGGCGACAAGGTGGCCGTGGACCGCCTCCTGGCCCACCCGGACGTGGCCGCCGTGTCCTTCGTGGGCTCCACGCCCATCGCGAAGTACATCCACACCACGGCCTCCGCCCACGGCAAGCGCGTCCAGGCCCTCGGCGGCGCCAAGAACCACATGCTGGTGCTTCCCGACGCCGACCTGGACGCGGCCGCCGACGCGGCGGTCTCGGCGGCGTACGGCTCGGCGGGCGAGCGCTGCATGGCCATCTCGGCCGTGGTCGCGGTCGGCCCGGTCGGCGACGAACTCGTCGCGAAGATCAAGGAGCGGGCCGAGAAGATCAAGATCGGCCCCGGCGCCGACCCGGAGTCGGAGATGGGCCCGCTCATCACGGCCGCGCACCGCGACAAGGTGGCGTCGTACGTGACGGGCGCGGCGGCCCAGGGCTGCGAGGTCGTCCTGGACGGCACAGGCCACACCGTCGAGGGCTACGAGGACGGCCACTGGATCGGCCTGTCCCTGCTCGACCGGGTGCCGGTGACGGCGGACGCGTACCGCGACGAGATCTTCGGCCCCGTCCTGTGCGTGCTGCGCGTCGACACCTACGAGGAGGGCCTGGCCCTCATCAACGCCTCGCCGTTCGGCAACGGCACCGCGATCTTCACCCGCGACGGCGGCGCCGCGCGCCGCTTCCAGCTCGAGGTCGAGGCGGGCATGGTCGGCGTGAACGTGCCGATCCCGGTGCCGGTGGGCTACCACTCCTTCGGCGGCTGGAAGGACTCGCTCTTCGGCGACCACCACGTCTACGGCAACGACGGCACGCACTTCTACACCCGCGGCAAGGTCGTCACGACCCGCTGGCCCGACCCGTCCGACACCCCGGCGGGCGTGGACCTGGGATTCCCGCGCACCCACTGAGAGTCGCCCTCCCGGTGAACGAGGCCGTCCGCGCAGCGGACGGCCTCGTTTCTTTTTTGGCGCGATGGCTGCGGTTCCCGCAGGGAGGGGAGAAAGGGGGCGGGGAAGGCAGTTCGCCTGCTTGACCTTGATTTCTAAGGCGTGTGTCGATAACTGCCCGTGAATTACTACCGATCGCTGGCAACGGCTGCGATTCCATGGCGAGTTAGCCGTCCGTCGGGGTGCGGATTCCGTAGGTAACCGGCCATTGACGTTTTCCTGACGCGGGGGTTTCCATGACGGCTCGCCTCCCCCCTTTGGTACGAGCCGATCGGATCCGCCGCATGACCGAAACGCTGCACACGCCGCCGCAGACCGCGGCCGCTCCCGTCGTACCGGACTCCGTACAGGGAGCGGAGGGGGCACAGGCCCCGCGAACACTCAAGCGGTCCATCGGCGTCGTCGGCGGCACCCTGCTCACGCTGTCCTGCGTGACCCCGGCGTCCACGCTGTTCGTGGTCGTGCCCGACCTGTTCGCCACGCTGGGCACCGCCACCGCCCTCACCATCGCGATCGGGGCCCTGCTGTGCGTGGGCGTCGCCTTCTGCTACGCCGAGCTGGGCACGCTCATCCCCAGCGCGGGCGGCGAGTACGCGATGGTCTCCACGATGGCCGGGCGGCTCGCGGGCTGGCTGGTGTTCGTGCTCTCCCTGCTCGTCGTCATGATCGTGCCGCCGGTCATCGCCATGGGCACCGCCGACTACCTGGCGCCCCTGGTCCACATCGACGCCCGGTACGCCGGCGCGGGCGTGATGGTCCTCGCCACCCTCGCGGGCCTGCTCGACCTGCGGGCCAACGCCTGGATCACCGGTGTCTTCCTGGTCCTGGAAGTGGTGGCCGCGGCGGTCGTGGCGGTGCTCGGCTTCACGCACGCCGAGCGCGGGGCGGGCAGCCTCGTCGACCTCACCGTCGCCAGTGGTTCGGGCTCCGGCTCCGGCGGGGGCACCGAGGCCGTCACCGCCCTGCTCATCGTCTCCGGGCTCGCCATCGCCCTCTTCGTCACCCAGGGCTTCTCCACCGCCGTCTACCTCTCCGAGGAGATGGAGGACCCGCGCCGCAACGTCGCCCGGACCGTGCTGCTCACCCTCGGCATCTCGGCCGTGGTGCTGCTGGTGCCGGTCGCCGCGATCACCGTGGGCGCGCCGGACCTGGCGGCGCTCACCCGCGGGGACATCGGCGCCATGGTCGAGGGCTGGTCGGGCTCCGGGGTCGCCACCTTCATCAGCCTGTGCGTGGCCCTCGCCATCATCAACGCGGGCATCGTGATGGTCATCCAGAACTCCCGCGTGCTGTTCGCCTCCGCACGCGACAAGGCGTGGCCCGCGCCCGTGAACACGGTCCTGTCCCGGCTCGGGTCCCGCTTCGGCTCGCCCTGGGTCGCCACGCTGCTGGTCGGCGTGCCCGGCGCGGGGCTGTGCTTCGTGAACCTCGACACGCTGTACGGGGTCACCGGGGTGTCCGTGACGGGCATGTACCTGCTGGTGGCGGTGGCGGCGCTGCTGGGGCGCCGGGGCGGCCGGTCGCTGGCTCCTGCCTGGCGGATGCCGCTGTGGCCGGGGGTGCCGGTGGTGCTGATCGCCGTCCTCGCGTACGTCCTCAGTCAGCAGGAGGTCGCGTACCTGCTGTGGACCGGGGGGATCGTGGGGGTGGCGACGCTGTACTGGCTCTGCTACCTGAGGCCGCGGGGGGCTACGCGGTGGCTGGTGAGCGTGCCGGAGTAGGCCCTCGCGGGGGGCGCCCCAGACCCGCCCCTTTCCCGTAACCAGGGGCTGCCGCCCCTGGACCCCGCTTTTCGGCGCTCCGCGCCTCGTCCTCAAACGCCGGACGGGCTGAACGGATGCGCGTACAGGTAGCAGCGCCGGATGCGCTGCCACCGCGTGTCATAGCCCTGCTCGGCTGTCGTGTCTCGCTGTCACTGTGTCTCACGCTCGTGCGTCGGGCAGCGTCCCCGGCTCATCAGCTCGGGGCACCCGGGATTAGGGCGGGGGCGCGGGGCGTACGCGGTATGGGGGAGCACCTACGAAGAGGCGTGGTTACTGACGGGTGAACGTCACCCTGACGTCATTCCCACCCCGAGTGCACGCTGCTGAGATAGCTGCATGCCGAAGAACAGAGACGATCAGGCACCAGCGTTCGAACTTCGCTGTGGAGGTCTGCACTTGATAGTTCAGCACGTTCCGGCATGGCTGATCACCCTCACCGCTACCGCGATGGGAACGGGCATCGCCTGGTGGTCGAGCCGCTAGACAGATGCCCCGAACTCCGTCGCAATCTTGAGGTGGTGGCAACCACGGCACAGCACCTGAACGTTGCGGCCGTGTCCGTCCTACCTATGGCGAGCGGGCGCACAGGGTCCACGTCCACCTCATCGGCAGGGAAGTCGCCTAGGCATCAGTCACACCAGGCGTGCCCGCGCTTATGTATCCGTCTGCGGAGCCGCGCCTGACGTCTTGCTCGTCGCTTCCCGCGTGAACGGCGAGTACGGACCCAGTGACGCACCTGGTGCTGCACACCGTGCACGTCACCACATTCGCGACGAGTGGCCGCCTGGCTGCACTCAGCGCATGGGCTCATGAGTCACCGCCTGGTCGTCGTTGTTGTGGAGTGCCCGCCCCCGGACTCGAACCGGGAACACCGCGGGTCTGGACCACCTGCCTCTACCAAGTCGGCTAGGCGGGCTGGCGGTGCGGAGTGAAACCTCACGTAGGTGACGGAATGCATAAAGCCTGTCATCCGGATGACGATCCATCTCGCTGTGCGCCGCCCCCGGACTTGAACCGGGGAACTCTGTGGACTGCGTAAGGATGTCTCTGAGGCGTTCGGTACCGCGCATCTCCGCCGTTGGGCCAGAGGCCAAGGATGCCCCGAGCTGGCGAGGACCGCGTCGGAACGCGGGGCCGTACGAGCCTGCAACCCCGCTCGGCTTGCCCTCGTTTGGGGTGGTTTGCTGATGGTTGGTACGCTCCCCGCGCGCTGCCCCACGATCCCCGCGGCCACCCCCGAGTAACGCGAGGGTGCGCGGTGCACGGGCAACGTTGCTGAGAGCGGGCCCTCAGTCCGCCGTGTGTCCCCCTGCAGGGCGGGTGCGCGGCAATCCCGCTCTCAGTTGTTAGTGGAGAGCAAGCCTTGCCCACACCTGTGTGTGGGGGGCGGCTTCCCCTCCCGCCTTCAGTGGAGAGCAAACCTTGCCTGCCGTTTCAGGTGGGCGGTGCGCACTCGCCCTACATCTAAGGGGAGAGCCAGCCCTGCCCGAAGAGGGACCGGTGGCGGAGCGCCGTTTGCGGTACCGGGCTCTTCGCCTGCACCGTCACCCCATCACCACCCTTCCTTCCGCTGTTGAGCCGCCCAAGAGCACAGGCGAAGGCGGCCTTGAGGCACCCGCCAAGCCCGGGAGGCGGCAGACACCCACCGGGACTTGCACAGCCCTACGGCACTGCTATGCGGCCATCAGTTCCCGAATGGGCTCGGCCGGGGCAGGTTCGGCGAGCCGCACCGAGCTGCCCGAAGCCGGGGGGGGTGCGTCGTTCCGCATCTCGGTTTCCACGTCCGCCGCGACGGTCGCAAGCTCGGCAATGGCGGGGTCCAGCTCTCCGGTGATGGTGAACTCCACGCGGCGCACGACGAGCCGTCGCCATCTGCCCTTGTCGCCCGGCTTGACCATGAGACGCGCTCCGGCGCTGATGAGCATGGCCCGACGCTCTGTAGCGTCGCCCTCGGTCCAGTCGTCGGCATGCGTGCGCCCGGAGGAAGGGCCACCTCTAGGCAAGGCTTGCGCTTCTCGCGGAATTCCAGCTTCGCCAGGCGTGTGTCAAGGGCGTCCGCGCGGCCCTGCCATGCCGCCTGGGCGCTCTTGGACTTCTGGCGTCCCTTCTCCTGGTGTTCTGCGAACTCGGCGAGCGGGGCGTCTATCTCGGGTTATGGGTCGTAGCCGGGGATCTCAATGACACGGTCTATAAATCCTGCCCGCTGCCTGCAGGAACTCGTTCGTCACGTGATCGCCCACCCACTCAGCGCATACGGTGTACAGGGCCGGGCAGTAGGTCCCGTACTTGTACGACGAGCAACCATAGGTGCCCGATGACCGGATGCGGTGCATGCGCTCGGTGCATCCGTTGCAGTGGATGACCCGCAGCAGCAGCGGGGTGGAATCCTTGCGCTCGGGCGCTTTCTCCGTAATCGGCTTGTGGCTGAGCAGCCCCTTACCGTCCATCAGCTCGGCAATGATGCGCTCAATGATCGTGACTGCGTACGGGGCGGGTACCAGGACCCAGCCCACGCCTCGTGCTCGGCGGGCAGGGGGCTGGCAGGTAGCCGTATGCGGGCCTGCAGCCGCCTCGCCAGCGAAGCGGCATCTTCCACATGGCAGCCTGTGCCCCGGTCACCCGGTCCTTGGGGCTCTGCAACTCGACCTGAGCGGCGAAGGGGTCCAGCGGGTTACGAAGTCGAACGCGAGCCGGCCCTCGCCGATGCCCTCGGCGAAGACGGCGATGAGCTTACGGTGTTGGCGGGGCCACTTGGCAAGCTGGTGCACGTGCCCATGTCCCGGATGGCACGGTCGAACCGCCAGAACACCAGGGCGTCAATACCATCCGGACGCTTCAGCCATCCGCCGAGCTGCGGACGGTCAAAGGGGCCGACCCGGCTCGCGGACACGTCCAGGTCGACCGCTTCACGCAGGGCGGCAGCCTAGCCGAAAACTGATGCCGAGGGCTGCCGCCGCTGCGTCGTCGGCCTCGCGCTGCCGCTCAGGGCCCGTCGTTTCGTCCGTGCGGACAGACAGCCGGATGCAGCGGATACCACGCAGTGTGCCGGTAGACGGATCTTTTGCAGAGTAGGTGGCGTCGTCCATGCTCTCCGTAGAAAGCAAACCTCGCCTAGCGTCCCTGACCTACGTAGATACCGCCATAACTCGACCACTTCAAAGGTGTCACTCTGAAACATTGGAAAAGGGCGGGATTGGGGAGAGCCCCCGGCAGGGTCACCCGCCCAGGCTGCGCACCACCGCGTCCCAGTCGGCCTCCGCCACCACCTGGCGCCCGGGCCCGGGCAGCAGCTCGCGGTCCTTGAACCCGCTGGACGTGACCACGCACACCACCGGCCCCTCCCCGGGCACGGGACCGAGCTGCCGCAGCCCCGCGAGCCCCGCCGCCGCGGACAGCTCCGCCCAGAGCCCGCCCCGCGCCAGCTCCCCCCGCGCAGAGGCCATCTCCGCGTCCGACACGAGCAGCGCCGACCCCCCGCTCTCCCGCACCGCGACCACGCCCCGCGGACTCCCCACCGGGCAGGCGATGGCGTACGCGGCGGTCTCCCCGACGGGGACCCGCGCGGCGGGCGTCCCGGCGCGCACGGCCGCGGCCAGCGGGCCCCCGGCGGCGGGCTCGCAGGCGTACAGGCGCGGCACCCGCGGCCCGTACCCGAGCCGCACCAGCTCGGCGAAGCCCTTCCAGACGCCGAACAGCAGCTCCCCGTAGCCCGTCGGCACGAACACCGCGCGCGGGACGACGCCGAGGTCCGTGTAGACCTCGTACGCCAGCGTCTTGTAGCCCTCGGGGCCGAAACCGTGCCCGGTGTGCGCGGCGGGCGTGAGGTTGCTGACGGGGTGGTAGCCGGTCCGCTCGACGACGCGCCGCATCAGGGGCCAGCGGTCCCCGTCGGGCACGTGCAGCACGGTCGCCCCGTACGCGCGCAGGAACGCGTCGACGGCGGGCGGCACGTCCGGCGAGGTCAGGACGGCGCACGGCAGTCCGGCCCGCGCCGCATACGCGGCCGCCGACGCGCCGTGGTTGCCGGAGGAGGCGACGACCACGCCGGGCGCGCCCGCGCCGACGGCCGCGCTCACGGTGACCCGGTTGAGCCGGTCCTTGTGGCTCCAGGTGGGGTTGCGGGACTCGTCCTTGATCCAGACGCCGTCTTCGAGAGGCAGCAGCGGCGTACCGCCCTCGGCGAGGGACGGGGCGGCCAGCGGCGGCAGGAGCGGTGCCCAGCGCTCGTGGCCGCGCGGCCGGGCGGCGGCGGCCTTCGGCGTGAAGAAGCCGCCGGGCACCCGGTCGTAGGCGTAGTCGACCTCCACGGGGTGGGCGACCGACTCCGTGGACGTGACCGGGCAGCCCTCCGTCAGCGGCGGCCACAGCGGGAAGCGGGCGGACGGGTCGCCCAGGGAGCGCTGGCCGACGGCCAGGGACGTCAGCGGGTCGGGGGTCTCCTCGGATGCCGCAGGCAGGGATGTCATGGGCCAACAGCCTAGGCGCCCCTGACAGTTGGCGCCCCGCGCCGGGCGGCTACCGCCGGTGCCGTACGCGGGGCGCCCGCCGTACTCCCCGGGGAGGCCCCGGGGTTCCGACCGGGGGCCGCCCCGGTCGCCGGCGGGCGCCCGTACCGTTGTCGCATGGATCTACGACTGCCCCGGGCCGGAGCCTGGAAGGCGGCGCTGCGGACGCCGCGGCGGCTGGGCGCCGCCGCGGCCGCCGTCGTGGTGCTCGCGGGAGCGGGCACCTGGACCGCGCTCGCCTCCGGCGACGGACCCGCCGTGCGCCGCTCGGACCGCGTCCTGACCACCGGCCACGACGAGGGCAGGAAGGTGCGGATCGACACGTCGTACTTCACGGCCGGCGACCCCGGGACCCGGCGCCCCGCCGTGCTCATCGGGCACGGCTTCGGCGGCAGCAAGGACGACGTCCGCGAGCAGGCCGAGCGCCTGGCCCGCGACGGGTACGCGGTCCTGACCTGGTCGGCGCGCGGCTTCGGCAGGTCCACCGGCCGGATCGGGCTCAACGACCCCGAGGGCGAGGTCGCCGACGTGTCCCGGCTCGTCGACTGGCTGGCGCAGCGCCCCGAGGTCCTCCTCGACAAGGGCGGCGACCCGCGCGTGGGCGTCACGGGTGCCTCCTACGGCGGCGCGGTCGCGCTGCTCGCCGCCGGGCACGACGACCGGGTCGACGCGATCGCCCCGGCGATGACGTACTGGAACCTGGCCGACGCGCTGTTCCCGCGCGGCGTCTTCAAGAAGCAGTGGGCCGGGATGTTCCTGAGCGCGGGCGGCGGCTGCGACCGCTTCCAGCCCCGCCTGTGCGCGATGTACGAGCGCGTGGCGGTGTCCGGGAAGCCCGACGCGAAGGCCCGCGCCCTGCTCGCCGGGCGCAGCCCCGCCGCCGTCGGCGACCGGATCACGGTGCCCGCGCTGATCGTGCAGGGCCAGCGGGACTCGCTGTTCCCGCTCGACCAGGCCGACGCCATGGCCAAGGCCATCCGCGCCAACCACGCGCCCGTCGCGGTCGACTGGATCGCGGGCGGCCACGACGGCGGCGACAAGGAGACCGACCGCGTCGCCGGACGGGTCACCTCCTGGTTCGACCGCTACCTGAAGGACGACAAGGGCGCGGCCACCGGCCCCGCCTTCCGCGTCACCCGCACCGGAGGCATCGACTCCACCGACGGCGCCGCCACCCTGCGCGGCGCCGGCGGCGACCGCTACCCGGGGCTCACGGGCGACGTGCGCGAGGTGCCGCTCGCCGGGCGCCCGCAGACCTTCGACAACCCCGCGGGCGGCGCGCCGCCCGCCGTCTCCGGCCTGCCGGGCCTCGGCGCCGCGGGCGGGAACGGCCTGGCGCGGCTGTCCGCGCTCGGCGTCGGCGTCTCGCTCGACGTGCCCGGGCAGTACGCCGCGTTCGAGTCGCGGCCGCTCACCGGGGACCTGCGGATCACCGGCACCCCCACCGTGCGGGTGCGCGTGAAGTCCGCGAGCGCGGACACCGTGCTCTTCGGGAAGGTGTACGACGTCGGGCCCGGGGGCCGCCAGGTGCTGCCCGCGCAGCTCGTCGCCCCGGTGCGGATCGGCGAGGCCGTCGACGGCGAGGACGTCGAGCTGACGCTGCCCGCCGTCGACCACGAGCTGAAGAAGGGCCACCGGCTGCGCCTGGTCCTCGCCGCCACCGACCTCGGGTACGCCTCCCCGGCCGCGCCGGCCGCGTACACCGTGGCGGTCGAGAGCGGCCTGAAGGTGCCCACGGCCCCCGGCGTGGACACGGCCGCCGCGCCGCTGCCCGCCTGGGTGTGGTGGCTGCCGCTGACCGGCGCGGGCGTCGCGGCGGCCCTGCTGCTCCTCGGCCGCCGCCGCGTCGCGGCCCCGGCGCCGGACCCGGACCTCGCGGGTGTGCCGCTCCAGATCACCGGCCTGAGCAAGCGGTACGCGAAGTCCACCGACCGGTACGCGGTGCGCGACCTGTCGTTCCGCGTCGAGCGGGGCCAGGTCCTCGGCCTCCTCGGGCCGAACGGCGCGGGCAAGACCACCACCCTGCGCATGCTCATGGGCCTCATCCGCCCCGACGCGGGCGAGATCCGCGTCTTCGGCCGTGCCGTCCGCCCTGGCGCGCCCGTGCTGTCCCGGGTCGGCGCGTTCGTCGAGGGCGCCGGGTTCCTGCCGCACCTGTCGGGCCGGGAGAACCTGGAGCTGTACTGGCGGGCCACCGGCCGCCCCGCCGAGGACGCGCACCTGGACGAGGCCCTGGAGATCGCCGGGCTCGGCGACGCCCTCGCCCGCGCCGTGCGGACGTACTCCCAGGGCATGCGCCAGCGCCTCGCCCTGGCGCAGGCCATGCTGGGCCTGCCCGACCTGCTGATCCTGGACGAGCCGACCAACGGCCTCGACCCGCCCCAGATCCGCGAGATGCGCGAGGTGATGATCCGGTACGCGGCGGGCGGCCGCACGGTCATCGTCTCCAGCCACCTCCTCGCCGAGGTCGAGCAGTCCTGCACCCACCTGGTCGTCATGGACCGCGGCCGGCTCGTGCAGGCGGGCCCCGTCGAGGAGATCGTCGGCACCGGGGACACGCTCCTCGTCGGCCTGGCCGCGGACGTCCCCGACCCGCTGGTGGAGAAGGTGGCCTCGCTCCCGGGCGTGGCGTCCGCGGCCCGCACCGAGGGCGGGCTCCTGGTGCGGCTCGACGGCGGCCCCGGGGCGACGGGCGCGGCGCTGCTGCCCGAGCTGGTCCGCCTGGAGGTGCCGGTGGAGTCCCTGGGGCCGCACCGGCGCCTGGAGGACGCGTTCCTGACCCTGATCGGAGGAGGTGCGGCGTGACGGCCCCACAGGACACGGCGGAGACCACCGGCGAGCCCCGCGAGGCACCGCCGGGCGGCTCCGCGCACACCACGGACACCACGGCGACCACGGCCACCGCGCACGCCGTGCACACCACGGACACCGCCGCCCCCGCGGTCACCGCGCCCGGCTACCGCCCCGGCCGTACGCTGCCGCTGCGCGTGGAGGCGATCCGCCAGCTCAAGCGGCGGCGCACGCTCGTCATGGGCGGTGTCCTCGCGCTGCTGCCGCTGGTGCTGTGGCTCGCCTTCGCGGTCGCCGGGTCGCCGGGCGGGCGCAACGACGAGGTCACCCTCATGGACACGGCCACGGCGTCGGGGGTGAACTTCGCCGCGACGTGCCTGTTCGTGTCGGCGGGCTTCCTGCTCGTCATCCCGGTCGCGCTGTTCTGCGGCGACACCGTGGCCGCCGAGGCGGGCTGGTCCAGCCTGCGCTACCTGCTCGCCGCACCCGTGCCCCGGGCCCGGCTGCTGTGGTCCAAGCTGGTCGTCGGCCTCGGCCTGAGCGCCGCGGCGATGGTGCTGCTCCCGCTGGTCGCACTGGCCGTCGGCACGGCCGCCTACGGCTGGGGGCCGCTGGAGATCCCCACCGGCGGCGCGCTGGACGCGGCCACGGCCGTGCGCCGGCTCGCGGTCGTCGTCGCCTACGTCTTCGCCTCCCAGCTCGTCACCGCGGGGCTCGCGTTCTGGCTCTCCACGAAGACGGACGCGCCGCTCGGCGCGGTCGGCGGCGCGGTCGGCCTGACCATCGCGGGCAACGTCCTGGACGCGGTGACCGCGCTCGGCCACTGGCGGGACTTCCTGCCCGCGCACTGGCAGTTCGCCTGGGCGGACGTCTTCCAGCCCACCCCGGAGTGGGCGGGCATGCTCCAGGGCGCCGCGGTGTCCGTGACGTACGCGGTCGTCCTGCTGGCCCTGGCGTTCCGGGGCTTCGCCCGTAAGGACGTCGTGTCCTGAGGGGCCTGAGCGACTTGCGAGACCTGTGGGACCCGAGCGACCTGGTGTCCTCGAGCCTCAGGGCGCGCCCGGCCCGCACAGCTTCCGTTCGGCCCGCACCGGGTCGTTCGGGAAGCGGAACGAGGTGCGCTCCAGCGCCCCGGCCGCGTTGCGCAGGAAGCGGCCCGCGGTGAGGGGCGCCCGGGTGGCGGCCCGCAGCTCGGCCAGCGGGCCGCAGCCCAGGGCCCGGCGTGCGGCGGCCACCCGGGCGGGGTCGAGGCCGGGCGGCAGGTCGTCGGTGCCCCGGTCGGCGACGATCCACTCGTCCGGCAGCCGCTTGTCGTGGCCCACGCGCGCGTGCGCGACGCGCTGCGAGTGGGCCGCCAGGGGGTAGGCGAGGCCGATCGGGTCGAGGGCGGCCCCGTCGAGGGGGACCACGGCGCCGTTCAGGCCGAGCGTGGCGTAGGCGCCGGTGACCGAGGGCGCCGCGGCCTCCACCCGGGTGCGGGCCAGGAACAGCGTGGGCGCCCCGATCCGCGCCGCCTCCCGCACCTCGCGCGCGTACGCCGCGTTGCCCCGGAACCCGGCGAAGGTGTGCCGCAGCGGGTGCGCGGCCGCGTTCTGCCGCACGTACACGCCGCGCTCGTCGGCGATGCCGCGCGGCCCGATCAGCCCCTCGTACGGGACCCGCAGCCAGGCCGCGCACACCGCGGCCCACACCAGGACGGTGGCGGTCGCGAGGGTCCACGCGCGCGTGGCGGGCACCACGAACACCGGCAGCACGAGCAGCAGAAGCCCCGGCAGGAACATCCGCGCGTGCATGAAGTCCCCGCCGACCTTGACGACGTACGCCCAGCACAGCAGCCCGGCGACGACGGGCGCGAACGCCGGCACGAGCGGCACCGGGCGCCCGTCGCGCCGCGCGGGCAGCACGGCCGCCACGATGAACAGGGCGGGCAGCCAGAGCAGGTAGGGGCCCGCGAAGTCCGCGAAGTAGGCGGCCCCGCGCCCCCACAGGCTGGCCGAGGCCTCCTTGGTGACGCCGGGCAGCGGCATCAGGTGCCCGTAGTAGCCCATGCGGAAGACCTCGTACGCGACGGGCAGCGCGCCCGCGGCCGCCGCCCCCGCCAGCGCGCCGCGCCGCGAGGGGCGCGCGGTCAGCCACTGCGCGCCCAGGAACACGGCCGACACCAGGGCCAGGTCGGGCCGGACGAACGGACCGAGGCCGAGGACGAACGCGGTGGCCAGCGCGCGCGGCCGGGCCACGAGCAGCAGCCAGGAGCCCGCGATCCAGCAGGTGGCGAGCCCCGTCTCCAGGCCGGAGGTGGCGAAGTCCCACACGGGCGGCAGGGCGAGCGGCACCAGGGCGCCGAGCGGCAGCAGGACGCCGCCGGGTGTCCGGGACGGGTGGCGCGGCCAGGCGGCCGCACCACCGAAGGCCCCGCCCGGGCGCCCGGGCCCGGACGGCGTGTGCAGCCGCGCCGCGCCCCACGCCGCCAGCGCGAACCCGGCCGCCGTGAGCAGCAGCCCGCCGTACACCGCCACGGCCACGACGTCGGCGCCGGGCAGCCCCGCGAGGACCAGCAGCCACTGCCACAGCGTCCCGGTGGAGGCCTCGGCGCGCTCGCCCGCGTTGAACACCGGCCCGTGACCTTCGAGGACCTGCCGGACGGTGCGGAGGTAGATGTGCCCGTCGTCGGACATCCAGCGCCGCCGGTACCCGGCGCAGACGATGACCAGCGCGGGCAGCAGGCACACCGCCAGGTGCCAGGGACGGTCGCGCCGGACGGCGCCCGGCGCGACGAGGGAGCCGTGCGGGCCGGAGCCCCGGACGGATACGCGCAGAGAGGTCATGCACGCTACTTCGGCGCAGGTCAGCGCGGCCTTGAACGGATGGCCGCCGCTGCCCCCTGGCGCACCCGGGTCACCCCCGGGCGTACGCGTGGAAGAGCCCGTCCTCGGTGACCCGCCACGGCGCGAAGCCGCAGAGGGCCAGCGGGCCGTCGGACTTCTGCGCGGACCGTTGAAATCTGGCTACGTCTCGGTAAGTTGACCCCACGGTAAGTACGCACGCACCCGCACCACGGACCCGTACCGGGAGCTGCCATGGGCGTACGCAAGGACCTGAAGCGGGCACGGCGCCACGGGGACCTGGCGGACCGCGCGCGGGTCGAACTGGTCCGGGACGCGCGCGGCGTGGTGCGCGAGGCCCGCACCCCCGCCCTGGTCGCGCCGGCCGGGAGCGGCAGCACGGCCGACATCCCCTTCACCAACGCCGCCGAGGCGCCCGACGCCGTGGTGCTGCGCCGCAAGGTGGCGGGGCGGTGGCGTCCCGTCACGGCCGCCGCGTTCGCGCGCGAGGTCACCGCCGCCGCGAAGGGCCTGATCGCCGCCGGGCTCGCGCCGGGCGACCGGGTCGCCCTGATGTCGCGTACGCGCTACGAGTGGGCGGTGCTCGACTTCGCCGTCTGGGCGGCGGGCGGCAGGACCGTGCCGGTCTACGCCACGTCGTCGGCCGCGCAGGTCGAGTGGATCGTCCGGGACTCCGGGGCGGGACTGCTCTTCGCCGAGACCGAGGAGAACGCGGCGACGGCGCGGGCGGCGGTCGCCGGGCTCGACGCCCCGCCGTCCGTGCGGACGATCGACGACGGCGCGGTCCTCGAACTCGCCCGGCTCGGCGCGGGGATCGGCGACGAGGAGGTCACCGCGCGGCGCGCCGCGCTCACCCCGGACACCGTGGCCACCCTCTGCTACACCTCCGGCACCACCGGCCGCCCCAAGGGGTGCGCGCTCACGCACGGCAACCTGTACGCCGAGGCGGCCAACACCGTCGAGCTGCTGCACCCGGTCTTCAAGGCGATCACCGGGCAGCGGGCCGCCACCCTGCTCTTCCTGCCCCTCGCGCACATCCTCGGGCGCACCATACAGATCGCCTGCCTGCTCGCCCGGATAGAGCTCGGCCACTGCCCGAGCGTGAAGCCGGACGAGCTGCGCCCCGAACTGCGGGCGTTCCGGCCGACGTTCGTCGTCGGCGTGCCGTACCTCTTCGAGAAGATCCACGCCACGGGGCGCGCGACCGCCGAGCGGATGGGGCGCGCCGCCTCCTTCGACCGCGCGGAGCGGGTCGGGGTGCGCTTCGCCGAGGCGTACCTCGCGCGCTTCCTCGGCACCGGACCGGGCCCTTCCGTCGGCCTGCGGCTCGCCTGGGCGCTGTACGACCTGCTCGTCTACCGGCGCATCCGCAAAGAAGTCGGCGGTCGGCTGCGCTACGCCATCAGCGGCGGCTCCCCGCTCGACAAGCGGCTCAACCTGTTCTTCCATGCCGCCGGGATCGTCATCTACGAGGGCTACGGCCTCACCGAGACCACCGCCGCCGCCACGGTCACCCCGCCGCTGCGCCCGCGCCCCGGCACCGTGGGCCTGCCCGTGCCGGGCACCGCGGTACGCGTCGCCGACGACGGCGAGGTCCTGATCAAGGGCGGCATCGTCTGCACCTCGTACTGGAACGATCCGGAGGCCACCGCCGCGGCCCTGGCCGACGGGTGGTTCGCCACCGGGGACCTGGGCTCCCTCGACGAGGAGGGTTACCTCACCATCACCGGCCGCAAGAAGGACCTGATCGTCACCGCGGGCGGCAAGAACGTGTCCCCCTCGGTCCTGGAGGACCGGCTGCGCGGCCGCGCCCCCCTCGGCCAGTGCGTCGTCGTCGGCGACAACCGCCCCTACGTCGCCGCGCTGATCACCCTCGACCCGGAGGCCCTCGCGCACTGGCTGGCCGTGCGCGGGCGGCCCGCGGACACCCCGGTGGCCGCGCTCTGCCGCGACCCGCAGCTCCTCGCCCACGTCCAGCAGGCCGTGGACCACGCCAACGAGGCGGTCTCCCGCGCCGAGTCCATCCGCCGGTTCGCCGTGGTGGAAGGGGAGTTCACGGAGGACAACGGACTGCTCACCCCGTCGATGAAGATCAAGCGGCGGGCGGTGGAGGCGGCGTACGAGAAGGAGATCGAGGAGCTGTACGGCGGCTGACGCCCCTCAGCGCGCCGGGGGCTCCGCGCGGGACTCGTCCAGGTACGTGCGCGCGACCTCGCTCGCCCGCGCGGCCCAGGCGGCGATCACCGCGATCTCGTCCGGCGTGAAGTCGTCGAACAGCCTGAGGAGCTTGGCGTGGTACGGGCCGTGCTCCGCGCGTGCGGGGCGGGGCGAAGTGGCTCATGCGGGGCCGGGCGGAGCGGCTCAGCCCCGCTGCTCCCGCTGCGGCGCGTCGAGCACGGGGGCGAGGAGGGCGAAGGCCCGGTCCGTGAGCGCGGCGGGGTCCTCGGCGCCCTCGCTGTCGCTCCACCGCTGGAGCACGGTGTCGAAGGCGGTCAGGGAGACCCCCGCGGCCAGCCGCGGATACAGGTCGGCCGCCGGGTCGAGGCCCAGGCGGGCGGCCAGCTCCTCCGCGAGCTCGCCGCGCCACTGGGCCTGGCGCTCCAGGAAGCGGGCCAGCAGGGCGGGCGTCCCGAGGATCAGCCGCACCACGCGCAGCGTCCGGTCGGCGTTGTTCGCGCAGGCGTCGACGGAGACCCAGACCGTGTGCCGCAGCGCGACCGACGGCGGCTCCCCGGCCGGGCGGGAGGCGAGCTCCCGGCGCATGTCGGCGCCCATGTCCGCGAGGAACTGGACGACCACGTCCTCCTTGGATGCGAAGTACCGGAAGAACGTCCGCTTGGACACCCCGGCCGTGGCGACGATCTCGTCGACCGTCACGGCGTCGAAGCCCTTGCGGGCCAGCAGGTCGAGGGCGGCCCGCGTCAGCTCGTCCGCGACGAGCTGGCGTTTGCGCTGGGCGAGGCTCAGATCAGGGCGAGTGGTCACCCCTCATCGTATCTGCCATGCCACGCCTGGCACGCAGGCGCGTCTTGACACCGAGTGCCATGGACAGCATTCTGTGTCACATGAACAGTCACCAGCGCTGGAGCGCCGACCGGATTCCCGACCAGAGCGAGCGCGTCTTCCTCGTCACCGGGGCCAACAGCGGGCTCGGCCTGGCGACCACCCGGGCGCTCGCCCGCAAGGGCGCGCACGTGATCCTCGCCGTACGGGACGAGGCCAAGGGCCGCCGTGCGGCCGCGGAGATCACCGCCGGACAGCCGGACGCCCGCCTGGAGGTGCGCCGCCTCGACCTGGCCGACCTGGACTCGGTCCGGGCGTTCGCCACCGCTCTGCGCGCCGACCACCCCCGCCTGGACGTGCTGATCAACAACGCCGGGGTGATGGCGCCGCCGCGCACGCTCAGCGCCCAGGGCCACGAGGTGCAGTTCGCCGCCAACCACCTCGGGCACTTCGCCCTCACCGGCCTGGTGCTCGACCTGCTCGCGGCCGGCACCGACCCCCGCGTGGTCACGGTCAGTTCGACCAACCACCGCCAGGGCCGCATCTTCTTCGACGACCTCTCCGGCGAGCGCACGTACTCGCCGATGGGCTACTACAACCAGTCGAAGCTCGCCAACGCCGTCTTCGGCTGGGAGCTGCACCGCCGCCTCGGCGAGGCCGGCAGCCCGGTGCGCAGCGTGCTCGCCCACCCCGGGTACACCTCCACCAACCTCCAGACCAACGGCCCCGTCGGCATGGTGAAGTTCCTCTTCGGCCGCCTGCTCTCGCCGCTCGCCCAGCGTCCCGACCAGGGCGCGCTCAACCAGCTCTACGCGGCGACCTCGCCGGACGTGGCGGGTGGGCAGTTCATCGGCCCCGACGGCATGGCCGAGCTGCGCGGCACACCCAAGCAGGTCAAGCTGGCCCCAGCCGCCATGGACCCCGGGACGGGCCGCCGCCTGTGGGAGCTGTCCGAGGAGCTCACGGCGGTGCGGTTCACGTTCCCTGCGGTCGCCTGAGCCGCGGGCCACGTACCCGGCGGGGGAGCACCGGCGTGCCACGCACCCTCCGGACGCGGCAGGCCTCCCGCGCACCCTCCGGACGCGGCGGGCCTCCCGCGCACGGCACACCGGCCCGCACCCCGGGCCGGGCGCCGTCGGGCTCCCCGCCCCGGCCACGGAACGCTCAGCTTCCGGCGCCGGCCACCTGACTCCGGCGCCGGAACCCCGGCTCTCCGGCCCGGCGCCGGAACCCACCCCGGCCCGGGCCCCAGGGCGGCGCCGCTCCACCCGGGCGGCGCCCCCGGCCCCCCGCCACTGGCCGGGCAGCGCCCCGGCCCCCACCGCAGCTCGCCCGAACCCCGCCTCCGGCCCTGCGTGCCGGGGCGTGCCCGCCGTCGGCAGGACGATGCCCGGGGCGGCCAGGCCACCGGCCGGCACCGCTCCGGCCCCCGGGGCGGCGACCGCGACGAACCCCAGCGCGGCGGCTCCGGCCGTCACGGCTCCCGCCGCGGGCAGCAGACAGCGCAGCAGCAGGTCCTGGACGCCGTCCACGTCGGACACCATGCGCGTCAGAACGGCACTGTCCCGCACCGGTTCCCGCCCGCGCACCAGCACCGTGAAGACAGTACGCGCAGGTCCTCTTGGGCCCGTAGGGCAGCGTCGTGTCCGTCCGGCCAGCCGCTCGACGTGCCGTAAGGCGCCAGAAGGCCGCGCAGCCACGCACGACGACGATCGCCAGTCCGAGGGCCGCCATCGAGGGCTGCACGGCCGCTCGCGGGATCATCCACGCCGCCGCTCCGGCCAGCCCCACGGCGCACATCTCGGCCGCGGCCCCGGCCTCCGCGGCCGAGGCGGACGGCGTGCCCGCGCCGGACAAGTCTGCCGCGCTGCGGCGGGACGGTAGGGGGCCGTTTCGGATGGTTCGTGGCGAGCCCGGTCACGATCACGGCGGCCAGCGGAAAGAGGCGTCGCCCGACCGGGGCCGAGCAGCCGACCGCGGTGAGCACCCAGCCCTACGGCCACATCGGCCGGGCCCTCGAGTCCGGGCCCACCACAATCATGGCCGGGGCTGGGGTGCCCGTCGTTGACGGGGTTCGTCGCGGCAGCCGCTGCTCGTCGCCAAGGCCCGAGTCCCCGGTCTACGTTCCGCGGCGGGAGGGGCGAACGGGGAGAGCATCTCTTCGCCGCCAACCCCTGGGATGATGCCTCCCGGAGAGCACTGTTCCGTGTGCAGCGGGAGAGTGCACGGCTCTGTGAGTGGTTGTGCCGGGTGGTGGCGCGTGAGCGTCTCGCACCCTGTTCGCCAGAGTGATCTTGGGCGGCTGTGGCGGGACGGGACGTGGGCTGCACCACTCCACCATGACGTGCGCGAACCGGCGCCCTGATACCGCCGATCCGGATATCGGGTAGGTGACCCCACGTCTGGAACGTTCCTCGAAGGCTCCGCGATCGGCTGCAAGTTATGGGCCCGGTTCGTTCGCGACGGCCCGCGAGCGTCCGCCGCGAGACGCTCGGGTTGGCTCCGCGTTTGGCTCCCGCCGGGGTGCTGCGACTGAAGCCCTACGGCGCGCGGTATCGATGCGGAAAGGCGGAAATGTCCGCTTCCCTGAAAGTGAGTAAAAACCAGGACCGACTCGGCTAACGTGCCTGGTCAGTTCCTGTGGTCCCCGCACGAGCGGGGCGCTCGGAGTTAAGCCCGGGCGGTGCTCCGGCCGCTGACCGTGCCCCAGGTAGGCCACCTGTCCGTCGGCCCGAGCACCCACGGCTGCCCGGACCCGGCGTGTGAGGCGCGGGATCGTCAGGGTCGTCAGGGAGGCGATGTCGGCGAGGTTGTGAAAGGCGTACGCCTTGATTTCGGAGCGCTGCAACCGGATCTGCTCCTGAAGCTGTGCGGGCAGAGGGCCACCGTCGAAGAGGAACAGCACCCGTCGCCTTCAGCAGGGCTCGGGGCCCAGTCGACGGCAAGCAGGCGGCCGATTCCGGGCGTGATCCCCAGCTCCTCGCGGTCTCCCGCACGCACGCCTGTAGCGGGGACTCGCCGGCGTCGACGTACCCGCCGGGGATATCCCGGTAGTCCTTGTACGTCGGCTCCAGGAGCATGACGCGGCCCTGCTCGTCGAAGAGCAGCGCGCCCGCGGCCACGTCCGCGCGTGCCACGGACCAAGCCAAGGACGAACTCGGCGCGGTTCCTGGCGGTGAGTGCGCGCGCTACGTCGAGGTCGTGGCGTACCCGGCGCTCCACGGGGAGGCCCCTCGTATCGATCTGCGGTCCGAGGTCGGAAGCGATCTGGAAGTCGGAAGCGATATGGAAGTCGCCGAATTCCTCAGCCGTGGCCTCCTTGTGGAGGGCGACGTCGCTCGGGCCCAAGGCGGTCCAGAGGTGGTTGGGGTCGGAGCCGAGCCCCGCTGCCGCCGCTTCCGCCTCGCGTAGGAAGGTCTTCGTCGTCGCGCGGTCCTCCGCGCGGGCGGCACCCCTCGCGCCGGTCAGGAGATCGCTCGGCAGCACATCGAGGCGGAGCTGACGGAGCGTGAGTACGCGTCCTCAATGGAGAGGTGGATCTATGACATCCGGCACACTCGCCTCACGAAGTGGCTCAACAGTGGCATTCCGGGCCCGCGCAGGCCGCGTACCGGGCAGGCAACAGCGTCCCGGTCCTGCCGGCCTTCTACGCCGGATGCATCAACCGGATGCATCAAGAGGCAGCCACCGGACCTCAAGCGCCGGATGGACGCTCAGGTGGATCTCCCTGAGCTGCCCGCCTGCCCGCCTGCCCGCCTGCCCGACGAGGACCGATCCCCGAGCGGACTCCTCCGCGTATTCACCGCAGCCACCCGCAGGAACCCTGTGTCGGCCGGACAGCGCCGCACCCACCCGCCCCCCCCCCCCCCCCCCCCCCCCCCCCCCCCCCCGCGGGACGGCCCGGCGCCCCGCCGCGCTCGGGCAGGCCGCCCATGACCAGCAAAAAGGCCTCCCCGAAGGAAGGCCGGTGAAGTGCGCCCCCGGCAGGACTCGAACCTGCGGCCAAGTGCTTAGAAGAGACCGACCTTGTTGCAGGTGCGCAAGGCCCTGACCTGCGGCGGAGTGCTGTGTGAAGTACACCCTGCGGGCACGGTCACCGAGCATTCCCCGGAGTGCATCGTTCCGGTGCGCAGCGGTGGAGTGCACGGCCCTGTGAGTGGTTGTGCCGGGTGGCACGTGAGCGTCTCGCGCTCTGTTCGCCAGAGTGATCCTGGACGGCTGTGGCGGGATGGGGTGTTGGCCGCACCACTCCACCAGACGTGCGCGAACCGTCGTCCGATACCACTCCGGTTATCGGATTGGTGATCCGATCTCTGGAACGGCTCCTCGAAGGTTCCAGAATCGGCTGCCAGCGTGGGCCAAGTTCGTTCGCGACAGTCCGCGAGCGTCCACCATGAGACGCTCGGGGTTGGCTCCCCGTTTGGCTCCCGCCGGGCTAGGGCTGAAGCTCTATGGCGCGCGATGTCGATGCCGAAAGGCAGGAATGTCCGTTTTCCTGAAAGTAAGTAAAAACCAGGGTCGACTCGGCTAACGTGCCCGGTCAGTTCCTGTGGTCCCCGCACGCGCGGGAGTGGTCCCGAAGCCGGAGGCGCGCAATGACCGACTTCGCCGTGGTCCCCGCACGTGCGGGGGTGGTTCTCGAAGTACGCTGCTATTTCGAGCGCGGAAGGGTGGTCCCCGCGCGTGCGGGGGTGATCCGGCAGGTACTGGCGGAGGAATGGAGAGTGTGCCGCGGATGGGGCCGAAGACGACCAAGGTCTACGAGACACTCCGCGAGCGACTCGCTGCGGGTGAGTACGCCCCCGGCGACAAGATGCCTTCGGAGCGGACGCTCGTGGAGGAACTGGGCATCGGTCGCACGGCCCTTCGGCAGGTGTTGGCGCGTCTCGTGGCGGAAGGCGCGCTGGAAGTTCGAGGCAGGAGTTCGTACCGGGTTCCTGGCGCGGTGAGCGTCCAGGCGCCGGAGGGGCTGGAGCCGTGGCGCGTCCACGGTGAGCGTGATCTCTACGACAACCGGTGGGTCAAGCTCCAGCTTTGGGATGTTGAACCGCCCGGCATGAAGCGCTTCGAGCACCACGTGGTGAAACTTCACCACGTCGCTATCTCCGCGGTCCTCGACGACCAGGACCGCGTGCTCATGATGTGGCGGTACCGCTTCGTCCCGCAGCAATGGGGCTGGGAGCTCCCCGGCGGCATCGTGGATGAGGGAGAGGACCCGGCGGACACCGCGCTGAGGGAAGTCGTAGAAGAGACTGGGTGGCGTCCGGAGAAGCTGGATCACGTCGTCACTTATCAGCCCATGGTGGGCATGGTCGATTCACCGCATGAAATTTTCGTGGGCCGTGGTGCCGAGCGGGTGGGAGAGCCGACCGACCTTGAAGAGGCCGGTCACATCGAATGGGTGCCACTGGCTGACGTTCCAGGGCTGATGGCTCGTGGGGAGCTGATGGGCTCGGGCACCCTGGTCGCCCTGCTCCACATTTTGGCGAGCCGCGGCCGGCAGGGAATTACAGCCGCGAACTGAGCAGGTCGACACGGCGTCGTTGCCGCACGGAGCCGGTACGGCTGGCCAGCAGGCGAGCCTGGCGTAGGTGGGTATCGGCGTCCTCGTACTCCGCTCGCGCGAGATGCGCCTGTGCGAGGTCGGCGTGGAGACCAGCTTGTGCCCGGACGAAGGTCGGGTCCATGACCTCAAGGGCGCCGTACAGGCTCGTCACTGCTTCGCTGTCTCCGAGAAGGGCAAGGACGTTGCCGCGCCAACGCGCGAGGTGGGCTTCGTTGAGGAAGATGCTCAGCATGTCGGGATCTCTGTCCTCAGAACCCGGCGGAATGGTCCTTGCGGCAGCGTCAAGCGCGTGCCGGCAGTCGTCCGGCATAGCCGCGTGCACGCACAATTCTGCCTCCGCCGCGTAGAGCCAAGCGCGGAGGCGAGGAGATCCGGATCGGCCCAGAGTGCGTTGGGCATCGCGCACGAGATCGACACCAAGAGTCGGGCGGCCCGCTTCGCACAGGACATACGCCTGCTCTGCCGTCGCGTGGGCGAGGTACATAGGGGCTTCGGCATCGTGCGCCGCCTTCTTCGCGAGTTCGTAGTGCCTCCAAGCCCGTTGAATGGCCCCTGAATTGATTGCTTGCCACGCTGCCAGGGTCGACGCTCCTGCGAGCGCGAGTGCCACCGGTCGACGCGCGGTGGGGAGCACTGTGAAGCTCAGCGCGTCTTCAAGGGCCGACAGGTGGCCTGCCATCTGGTCCACGAGACTGGAGGCGCCCACCTGGCGATCCATGACGCGGAACAGCTCTGTCTGGTCGTTGAACGCCTGCACCATGGTCGCGCTGACGCTGCTGGCTGAATCAATCCTGCTCAGCAACTCGTCGTAACCGTCCGCCAACGCGCGGCCATCCGTGCCTTCACCGCCCCGCAGCTCATCGTCCGTAACTCCCAGAAGTTGCCGCAGGATCGTCGCGTAGCGATCCGAGATGGCGCGCTTGCCGTTCTCCCACTCGGATACGTACACGCGCAAGCTCGCGGTCGACGCGACGTCAGCGACATGTCGTCGGGCGTACTGCTCGATCTCGCGAACCAGACGCTCCTGAGACCAGCTTCGCGCCGTGCGCGCGCTTCGAAGTCCTGTCCCCATGGGCCACCACCCGGTGGTCGGTCCAGCGCTGACTCGCTCAGCATGCCGTAAGTCGCCGCAGGTCAACAGGGTTTAACAGTACGGAAGTTAAGAGCTGTTGGCTGTTGGGACGACCGGTTGATCGGCTTCTCTGGAAGCGCGTCGCAGAGGTCGGGTGCCGCTCGATCCGCGACCAGTCTTGACTCTGGTGCGCACCAGATGCTTTCCTTCTGGTGCGCACCAGAAGTGGAAGTGCCTCCACTCGGCAGTGCCCGGAGGGCCCGTGAAGCGGGTCCGAAGGAAGCACCGGTTGTTTGAGAACTCAACAGCGTGCCAAGCGGCGGGGTGAGAGTCCCCGTCCCCGTTACGGCCCGGGTGCTGGCCGTCGGCGGCCACTTCGTGGGAGGCGAACCGTCCTTCCCCGCGTGCCGGCTCTGGAGAACACCCCGAAGGATCATGCCGCCATCACTGGTGGACAGCCCTTGGGGTGCCACCTGGTGCGCGCCGCCCTGCTGGCGTCAGAGCAGTGACGATGACGCTCCCGATCTTCCCGGCTCGGGGTCGGCGCGCCGTGCCAACGGCGTGCCGATGAAGCCGTGTTCCTTCGTCTTCAAGGGGGTCGGTGTGAGTCGACGACATCCCCGGGCGCCGCCGTGATGGACCGGCCGGTCGGCGCCAGTTTGTTCCCCGGTCTGCCTGTTGCTGGTTCCGCAGCCGTGTGCTGCGGCCGGTTGCCTCCTCCGCCCGACCGGCCCGCGCTGTGTGCGGTGGCCGTACGGGCGGGGTTGAGGGGAGCCGGGATTGTCTCGGTGTCCACGAGTGAGGAGACCGGTATGTCCACATCCTCTGGTGAGTGCCTGCAGTGCTTGGAGCACTCCAAAATGCACGGTCTTGGTGACGCGTGGAAGCGCTGCGAGCCGTGCGAGCAGCATGCCGCGATGCACGCTCGGGAGAACAGCGGGTGCGGTGGCGCGCTGATGGTGCTTGCGGCCACGGTCGCGGTCATCGGCGGCGTGTTGCGCGGCAGCACGGGCAAGGCATGACTCGCCGCTCTGCCTTGTCGTACGACAGCCCTGATGGTCGAAGGCCGGGTTCGACTCCTGGCCGGGGCGCTGCGGCCTGCGCATGGGCCGCGCGCCGCGCTTGAGCGGCGCTTCTTTCCCAACGGCGTGCGCCCCCGGAGGGGCTACTCCGGGGGCGCCTTGGGCCGTTCCACCCATCAAGGAGACCACGACCCATGAGGTGCATCGTTGCTGGTCATGAAGCCGTTACGGCGGTGGAGTTCGCGGAGTTGGCCTTCGGTATCGACCCGGAGCTGTTCACCGGCCCGGTGAGCGAGTCCGTGCAGGAGCGCAGGGCGCGCCTGGATGTGGCGCGGGAGGTGCTGGCGGAGCTGCGTGAGGTGGACCCGCAGGCGGCGGCGTACGCGGAGCTGCTGCTGCGTCCCAGCCCGCTGAAGGGCGCCCGCACCGGCCGTCGGCCGCGCCGGGCGGTGCGCGGCTGCTCGGGGTATGGGGCGGTGGCGGCATGATCCGCATCCTCACCAAGGGCCGCCTGGAGCGACTGCTCGGACAGGTGCGCACCGCTCGCGAGGTCAGCGGTGCGGTGAACGCGGCCAGTGCCCGGCACTTTCGGGAGCTGTACGCCGCTGCCGGCCGCGCGGAGCGGGCCGAGGCGGCCGCCGCAGAGGCGGGCGAGATCCTTTCCGGTGCTCTGCAGGAGCTGGCCGCGGCGCAGCAAGAGCTGCTGCTGAAGGACATCGCGATCCGGCGCTTGCGTGCGGAGCTGGAAGGCGGGGCGTTGGAGGGGCGGGCGCTGACGGTGCTGATGCACTACGGCGAGCCTCACTCCGTCTACGTCTCTCGGGAGGACGCCCACGCTGATACCGCTGCTCATGGCGTTGCGCCGGAGCGGTGGGTGGTTGGCGGTGAACGTCCCGCGCGTGAGGTTCGGTGGCGGTGTGAGGCGTTCATCTTCGACGCCCGGGCCAACGGCTTTCGCCGGGCCTGCGCACCGTCTGCGGCGGCGGTGGGAGGTGCGGCGTGAACGGCGTTCAGGCCTGTTCACCGACGCGTTCAGCGGAGCGTGCGCTGTCGGTCGGCACCTGGTTGATCGTGGGTGGGGCGATGCTCTACTCGATCCTCACGGTGACGCCGCTGATGGCCGCCCACACTCCCGCGCGGTGGCAGTGGACGGCGCCGATCCTGCCGCTGGTGGTGGATGCCGCGGTGGTGATCGTGGTCAAGCTGGACGACGTGCTGGCCCGTATGGGTGGGCGTGGCGGAGGCTGGCCGGTCACGCTGCGGTGGATGACCGGCCTGATGACGCTGGCCCTGAACACCGCGGATGCCGCGCTGGCGAAAGACCTGGTCGGTGTCGCGGTCCACGCGGTGGCGCCCCTGCTGTTGATCGTCACCGCGGAGACGAGCCTGGCCTACCGGCGTGCTCTGGCTGCCGCGCAGGCGGCCATGGAGGCCGAGCAGCGGACGGAGCGCGAGCGCGCCGAACGCGCGGCCCGCGAACGCGCGGCGCAGGCTCGTGCCGAGGCGCGGGAGGAGCGCGAGTACGCCGCCCGGTTGGCGCGTGAACAGCGTGAGCACGAAGCCCAGCTCGCTCGCGAGGCCGCGGCCCGCGAGGAGCGCCGGCTGCGCGAGGAGCGTGAGGAGCGCGACCGTGCGGCGGCGGCCGAGCGGGAGATGCGTGAACGCCGTGAACGCGAGCGTGAACAGCGTGAGCGGGAACGTGAACGCCTCGCCCATGAGGCCGCGGAGCGCGCCGCGCGGGAGCGCCGCGCGGCGCAGGAAGCCGCCGCGCGTGAACAGCGTGAGCGGCGTGAGCGAGCGGAGCGTGAACGCACCGCGCTGCTGGAGCGAGGCCCCGCGCAGGGCAAGCTGCCCGAGCCCGAGGCTCGTCAGATCGTGAGCGCCGCGTTCGCCGCGGGGCTGGCGGTGCGGGCCGCGGCGGAGTTGTGCGGCTGGTCGGTGGGTTGGGTCTCGGCGCGCTATGCCGAGCAGCGCCAGCCGCACCCCGGCGCCCGTGCCGACCTGGCCATCGCCAGCCGCTAGGAGGCCCGCGATGTCGCACGCCTACGCCGACTGCTTCGACCCGACCGGTGCCCGTTACGGGATACCGGCCTACCCCTACCGGCTGGCCCCGCCTGGCCTTGCCACGCGGCGCCAGTTGCGCGCCCGCGGCCTGCGCCCGGGCGGCCAGCCGATCGCCGCGCAGGTCATGCGCGCCAACCGCCGCGCGGGCGGGCACCAGGTGGCCTACCTGTACCGCATCGACCTGGCCAAGCCGGTCCGGCCGATGACCTCCCGCAAGTGGGGAGCGCTCGCGCTGGCCATGCTCGCCCGCCGCACCTGCCCGCGCTGCCGGCAGGACGTCGGCTACTGCATCCCGCGCTCCTACGGCATCTGCGGCGCCTGTATCACCGCCACCGAACAGCGCGCCGCCTGAATCCCTCAGCGTCATCAGGAGTGTCGTCGTGATCACCACGCACCGCTGCACTGCCGCGGGGTGCTCCTTCGCGGTCACGGTCCGCGGCGTGGACGCCGCGGAGAACCGCCGCTGGCAGGAGATTTCCGCCGCTCACCCCTCCCACACCCTCTGACCATCAGGAGTTTTGCTGTGTCCAGCCGTTCCCGCCCCCAGGCCCGCACCGTGAAGGTGCCCGCCGGGGCCACCACCGTGCGCATCCCGCGCCAGCGGGGCCGCCGCCAGCAGTCGTTCGTGCTGGTAGTTCCCGAACGCCCCACCCTGACCAGCCAGGCCCTGCGCACGGTGGGGCGCCTGTTATGGCATCACCGACTGGCGCTCTTGCCGACCGGGCTCGCCGTGCTGTGCCTGCTGGTGGCCGCGGTTCTACACGTGACCGCGCCGTGGGCGGGCTACCTGCTCCTGGTCGTGGGCCTGCTGCCGGTGCTCGCGCTTCTGGCCCCGCCGCTCGCCCGCCGCTTCACGAGCGGGGTGCGGGCCTGGCAGTGGGCTGCCGCCTCCCTCGTCGCGCTCATGGGCCTGTGGGGCGCGCTCGCGGTGCTGCTCGGTCCGCTGGCCGGGCCGCTTGAAGTCCTGTGGTTCCTCGGCCTGCTGGCCGCCTACGGCCTGCGCGCTGCCCTTCGCCGTACGACTTCGAAGGAGAAGGTCTGATGGCTACCCCCAGCCGTAACGGCACGGCTACCAACGACAAGGGCAACAAGTTCGCCAACGCCGGGGCCGCCGCGGGCGGCTTCGTCGGGGCGATGGGCGGCAGCTTCATGCCCTCCATCAGCATCAACGTGGACCGCAGCACCCGTAAGGCCGTGGACAAGAGCGTGCAGTCGCTGCTGCCGCCGCCGGACTTCGGCTCGCCCGCGCAGGTCCGCAACTACTGCAACACCCTGCGCGCGGCCGGGGTGATGCTCTCCATCGAGGTGGCGATGGCTGCCGAGATCATGCAGAGCGTGCTCGCGACCGTGCCGGACCCCGAAGGTCGCGTGCTGGGCTCGCGTATCCGGGCGGCGAAGGTCTCGCGCAAGATGCGCAAGTCCGCCGACGCGCTGCGCAGCGCTGCCAAGAACGCCGCCGCCTGCTACTCCGCGTTCCAGCAGGAGTACCAGGAGGAGATCAACCGGGTCCGGCACCGGGCGCGCAAGCCGAAGGCGCCGTCGATGAACTGGGCCGAGCAGTGAGGCGCCGGGCGATGACGACGGACGCGAACATGCAGCAGCTCGCGCAGATGGTGAACACCCGTGAGGGCGGCTCGGGCGCGAGCGGGGTGGGCAACTACCTCCTCAACCGCGCCAAGCCGCATCTGCCGCCGTGGCTCGGTGCGGCCGGGGTCGGCGCGGCCGGGTGGCTGGGCAACATGCGCTGGGAGGGCTCCCCGGGCGCCGCCGTCGGCCTGACGCTGACCTCGGTGGCGGTGACCGGCGGCGCGTACGTGATCGGCAAGAGCGCGAGCAAGCAGCGCCGTCTGCACTCCGCGATCACCACGGCGTTCGGCTCGGCGTGGCTGACGGCGGCCTGCCTGGCGGGCCCGGCGGCCGGACCGGTCGACGACCTGTACCTGATGGGCGGCCCCGCACTGGCGCTGTCGTGGAACGTGCGGATCTTCATGCGCGCCTCCGACGGCGGCCAGGCCAGCGCGGACGGCGGGCTGATGGAGAAGATCGGCCTTGCCCGTGCGCAGATCAGGGCGGCGCGGGCGGAGCCGAACCGTGCCACGGCGCGCGTTGAGCTGGATGCGGGCACGCAGACGAACGACGACATGGCCTCGGCGCTGCCGCGCATCGCCTCCGCGCTGGACCTGCCGGCCTCCGCGGTGCGCTACCAGCCCGACCCGGACTCGGCTCGGCGCGGGGACCTGGTCATCGTGCCCGAGGACATGCTGGCTGAGACCGTGGAGTGGGAGGGGCCTTCGAACCTCGGCGGTTCGATCGCGGACCCGCTGGTCATCGGCCGTTACGACGACGGCTCGCCGCTGCTGCTGTGGCTGCCGGGCGACGAGAAGCAGGGGCGCAACTCCACGCATGTGCTGATCGCGGGCGGAACCGGGTCGGGCAAGGGCGACGCCGCCCTGAACCTCCAGACCGAGATCCTGTCCCGCCGTGACGTGACCATGGTGTTCTCCGACCCGAAGTCGTTCCAGGACTTCCGGCCGCTGCTGCCCGGCTACGACTGGGCGGTGGAGGGCGGCACCCCCTCCGAGGTCATGGTCGCGGCCGTCCAGGCCGCCGTCCCGGCCCGCACCCGCTGGCTCGGCCAGCACCGCTACCGCCAGTGGGTCCCCGAAGCCGCGCGCGAACAGCGCGACCCCAAGCACTCCTGCCGCCCTGACGGCACGGCGTGCGGCTGCCCGGGGATGCCGTTCATGGTCGCCTGGTTCGAAGAGGCCGCGAACACCCTGCGGTTCATGGGCGACGACGCGTTCACCGGCATCGCGCAGGAAGCCCGCTCGGCCGGGGTCTCGCTGGTCATCTCCCTTCAGCGCCCCTCCTACGACCAGATGAGCACGTCCACGCGGTCCTCCATGCCCTCGGTGATCGCTCTGGGCTGCCACCCCGACGACGAGGGCTTCAGCCTTCCCGACGAGGTCCTGGCCGCAGGCGCCCACCCCGGGGCCTGGCGCAACCGCAAGCCCGGCTACTGCTACGTCGTCTCGCCCGGCATCGACGAGGACCGGTACGCCTCCCCGGGCCGCACCTGGCGCTTCACACCGGGCGCCGTGGAGACCATGGAGCTGCTGGCCCTGTGGGCGCAGCGCCACGGCGCCGCCGCCGACCCGATCACCGCACAGGCACTCAAGAGCGTGGCCGGGGCTGCCTACGCCGGCCGCCCCGCCCCCGACACGGGCGCGTCGGAGCCCGGCACACCCGTGCCGGCACCAGCCGTGCCCGAGACGGACGCGGACGACGAGGGCGGGCTGGAGGTCGACCCGGAGGACGAAGGGATTGACCCCGAGCAGGAGCTGCCCGCGCCGCAACAGGGCGACGATGCCCCGATCTTCGGGCAGGAGGCGGGCCGCAAGCCCACCCCGGCCGAGGCGCGCCGCCTCTTCGCTCAGGCGCTCGACGAGTTCGAAGCCGCGGGGCAGATGGTCGTCGGCCCGAAGGACTTCTACGACTGGTGCGCGGCACATCAGCTCTCCCGCGCGTGGGTCTCCGAGCGGCTGAAGGAGGCCTACCTGGACGGGCGCCTGGCGGAGACCGGGAAGACCGGCCGCTGGCGCATCATCCCCCGCCCCGAGGACGGCTCGCCCGTCGCCCTGACGGCCGCCTGACACCTGACACCGTCACGGCCGCCTGACACCCAAACCCCTAGGCACACGCGCTGTCACGCGCCCTGACAGCAGGCCGCTGACACCGCCTGACACCCGTTCCTGACACCGGCCCGCGGGCCCGCACGCCCCACCCGGGGGTGCGGGCCCGCGCCCGTCCGGGGACGCGGAAGGGAGCATTTGCATGCACGCCACGGGTCCGCCCGACAGCATGGCCCCGCACATCCCCGCCGACGACTACCGGCGCGCGCAGGCCACCGGCCAGCCCATCGTCATCATCCGCACTGCCACCGCTCCGGCGCCCCGGCGGCCGGCACGCGCCTACCTGCTCCCGATCGCCGTGGCCGGCGCCGCCGCCATCGGTCTGCTCGGTGTCGTCGCCGCGTTCCTGGCGCTGCTCGATGCCGCCGCCCACACCGCCATCGCGATCGGCGGCGCCGCCGGGCCGCTCGGCATCGGCGGCATCACCTTCAAACTCACCCGTCCCAAGGCCAAGTGACCCGCCAAGGGAGGAGCCATGGCCTGCACTACCTGCACCGGGCACCACCCCGTTCCGCTTCGGCGCTTTTCCGCCGGAGACGTGCGCGCCTCGCTGAAGGCCGCGCACGCCGCGACGGAGGAACGCGCCCGCACCGACCAGCCCGTGCACGTCCACTACGACCTGCGCACCGACGCCTTCGTCGTCCTGCGCACCGACCCCGCCAAGGAGGTCACGTCGTGAACGCTCCCACCACCCCACTGGACCTGATCCTCGGCCGCGACCAGGCCAGCGCGTTCCTCCATGCCCGCGCGCAGGACCTGGTCCGGCTCGATCACCTGCCCGAGCCGGTCGCCTTACGACTCGTGCACCGCGGCGTGCTGCGCGGCGACCCGCTGGTGCTGGCCGACGAGCGCCAGATGTGGACGCTGCGCGCAGACACCGACCCCGACGACGCCCCCGCCCACCGCCTGTGCGTCCACGCCCGCCGCACCTGCCCGCCCCGCGTGCTGGTCAGCGACCCCGACGACCCCACCGGCGAGATCGACGAACTGCTGCTCGAAGTGCTGGAGATGTACCAGCTCGCCACCTGGTACCCCCTCCCTGGAGCGGTGGGGCGGGTCGCATGAGCGCCGTTCTGTGGCCCGTCACCGCCCGCATCGTCGCCGCCCTGAACCGGGCCAACGGCATCGGCACGTCCGGGGCCGTCGCCCCGGGGCACGAGGTTGCGCAGCGGCTACTGAAGGTGACCGAGGAGGCCGGGGAAGCCGCCGCTGCGTACAGCGGCATGACCGGCCACAACCCGCGCAAGGGCACCACCCACAGCCGCGCCGACGTCGCCGACGAACTGTGCGACGTCATCATCGCCGCCGCCGTCGCCCTGCACTCCTTCACCACAGCCCCGCCCACCGTGCTGGAGGCCAAACTCCACGCCGCCGCCCGACGGCTGCACGCCCCCGCCGTCAGTGGCCACCCCCCAGCACTGACCAGCCCCGGAAGGGAATCTCTGTGAACACCCAAGACCGCTCCGGTCCCGAGAGCGTCCGGCCCACCGCGTGGCCGGACGGACCGATGCTGGCTTTCGATGTGGAGACCACCGGCACCGATCCGGAAACTGCCCGGATCGTGGCCGCGGCGGTCGCCGCGGTCGGCGGTGACACGCCGCCAGAGACCACCACGTGGCTGCTGGACCCCGGCATGGAGATCCCCGCCGAAGCGACCGCGATTCACCACATCACCACCGACCAGGCCCGCGCCGACGGGTGCGCACCGGCCGAAGCGCTGCCCGAGATCATCGCAGCACTCGCGGAGCCGCTGGCCGCGGGTTTCCCGCTGGTGGTCTTCCGCGCCCCGTACGCGCTGACCGTGCTTGCCCGCGAGTGCACTCGCCACGACGTGCCGTTCCTGGACGGGGACGTGGCGCCGGTCATCGACCCGGCCGTGCTCGACAAGCAGGCGGAGCGCTACCGCCGCGGGCGGCGCACGCTGCCCGCGCTGTGCGAGCACTACCGCGTGCGCCACGACGGCCCGAACGACACCGTCCAGGATGCGTTAGCCGCCGCCCGCCTCGCCTGGCGCCTGCCCCGCGTCCACCCCCAGTTCGCCGCCATCGCGCTGGACGACCTGCACTCCCGTCAGCAGGCGTGGGCGGTAGAGCAAGCCGCCGGTCTGCAAGCGCACCTGCGCCGTACCGACCCTGCGGCCACCGTGGCCGCGGACTGGCCCCTGATCCCTGCACCGGCCGAGGAGAAGTAGTGACGTTTGACGTCCGAATCATCTGCGACGACCGCGACGCCGACGCCATCACCCGCGCCCTGGCCGATGCCTTCCGCACCGGCGCACCCCGGACCTACCCCACCCGCGACGGCATGCGTACCCGTCTCTACCTCACCGCCGATCTGAAGCGGCCCGAAAGCGACCAACCGAACGCCTGACAACGCCAAGGGCGGCCCCCCATTCCGCCAAGAACCGGGGCCGCCCTTGCCCACCAACTGAACAGTGGAGGCCTCCAGCATGATGCAACCGACCGACAACAGGCGAGAGGCCCTGATGGGCGCCGCCTTGAAAGCCGCCGCCCGCGGCTGGCACGTCTTCCCCCTCCGACCCGGCACCAAGCGCCCGGCCCTGCACGGGGAGCAGAAGTGCCCGCGTACCGGCGCATGCGCAGGCGGGCACCGGAAGTGGGAGCAGCGCGCCACCACCGACCCCGAGCGCATCCGCGCCGCCTGGGCACGGGCGCCGTTCAACGTCGGCATCGCCACCGGCCCCTCCGGGCTGGTCGTGGTCGACCTGGACACCCCGAAGGACAAGGGCAGTGCGGACGCCCCTAACGGGGCGGCGACCTTTGGGGCGCTCTGCGAGCGCGCCGGGCACCCCCTCCCCGGCACCTACCGCACCCGGACTGCGAGCGGCGGGACGCACCTGTACTTCACCGCCCCGCCCGGGGTCCGTCTGGGCAACACCGCGGGCACCGTCGGCGCGCTGGTCGACACCCGCGCCTGGGGCGGCTACGTCGTCGCCGCGGGCAGCCTCACCCCCACCGGGCCCTACACCCCCCTCAACAGCCTTGACGCGGCTCCGCTGCCCGCATGGCTGCTGGCCGTGCTCCAACCGGCCCCCGAGCGCCCGGCCGGACCGCTCCGGCTCCCTGCGGTGAGCGGCAGCCGCGCGGCCCTGGCGGCGCTGGAACGCGAGTGCGCCGTGGTGAGCGCGGCGCCGGAGCGCGAGCGCAACGACACCCTCAACCGCAGCGCGTTCAAAGTGGGGCGCTTCGTGGCCTGGGGCGACCTGGCCCGGCACGTGGTGGAAGAGGCCTTCCAAGCGGCTGGGGAGGCGCGGGGACTCACCACGGCCGAGTGCCGCGCCACCATCCAAAGTGCCCTGGACAGCTCCCTCCGCAAAGCCCGCCCGAGGGGGGCGGCATGAGCACCTCCCTGCCTCTCCCCTTGGAAGGCCTGCCCGAGGCGCCCTCCGGCCCGCCGGTCGCCAAGCGGCCGGTGCGTGCTGCGGCCGTGGGCGCCCCGAAGAGCGTCGCCCGTCAGGGCGTCCTCACTGCTCTTCGTCCTGACCCGCGCCTCGGCGACGGGCGGTACCCGATCGCGTGGCTGCACATCTGCGCCCCGCGCGGCGCCGTCCCCACGGCCACGTCATGGTGCGCGTGCGGGCGCGACCGCAGCGCCGTCGGCCACCGCAAGGTGCTCTCCCTCATCGCCGACCACGCAGACCACAGAGACCTCTGCCCCCTTCGCACCACCCAGAAAGGGGGGAACGTCGCATGAGCAGCCCCACCCCGCCCGCGCCGTCCATCGACGGCGCAGCCCTGCTCGACGAGGTCGAAGCGTTCCACCGCCGCTTCAACGTCTTTCCCACCGAGGCCGCCTACGTCGCCGTCACCCTCTGGGACGCCCACGCCCACCTCATCGACGCCTTCGACGGCACCGCCCGCCTCGCCTTCCTCAGCCCCGAGCCGGGCTCGGGGAAGTCCCGCGCTCTGGAGATCGTGGAAACCCTGACCCCCCGAGCGGCCACCACTGTCAACGCCTCCGCCAACGCCCTGTTCCGACTCGTGGAAGCCGACGAAGGAACCCCCACGCTCCTGTTCGACGAGATCGACACCGTCTTCGGCCCCAAGGCAGGCGGCAACGAAGAGGTCCGTGGGTTTCTCAACTCGGGCTACCGACGCGGCGCCAAGTCCCTGCGCTGCGTGGGGGATGGCTCCGCCCAGAACGCGGAATGGTTCTCCTCGTTCTGCGCGGTGGCCATGGCCGGACTCGGCTCCCTGCCTGACACGATCCTGACCCGCTCGGTCATCATCCGCATGCGCAAGAAGGCCCCCAACGAGAAGGCCGAGCCCTACCGACGGCGCGTCCACGAGAAGGAGGGCCACGCCCTGCGCGACCGGCTCGCGGAATGGGCCGCCGCCATCCACGACCAGGTCGCCCAAGCCTGGCCGGAGATGCCCGAGGGTGTCTCCGATCGGCCCGCCGACGTGTGGGAACCGCTCCTCGCGGTCGCCGACGCGGCTGGCGGGCACTGGCCCGAGCGGGCCCGCGCCGCCTGCGTCACGCTCATCAAGGCCGCCCAGGAAGGCGACGAAGCATCCCTCGGGGTGCGGCTGCTGACCGATCTGCGCGACCGCGTGTTCTGCGGTGCCGACCGCATGCCCACCGCCGCCATCCTCGAAGTCCTCCTCAGCCTCGACGACGCCCCGTGGGCCGACTTGAGCGACGACGGCCACAACGCCAAGCCGCTCACCGCCCGCACCCTGTCCAAGCTCCTGAGCCAGTACGTGCGCCCCGACAACACGCCCATCCGCCCCCGCGGCATCCGGGTGGGCAGCGGCACCCCCAAGGGCTACTACGCGGAAGACCTCAGCGACGCCTGGACCCGCTACTGCCCCCCTCCCCCCGGAAAGTCCGCAACAGCCGCAACAGCCGCAACACCGCAGGTCAACGGGGGCGATTCTGTGGCGGAAGCCGCATCTGGCAGTCGCCACACGCACGCGGAAGCCGACACACGCCCCCTGCGCATCGCAGGCTGACCACCCTCACATCACCGGCGTCGCCACGCCCACGCGTTGCGGCGCCTATCCGCAACACAAACGGCATCCGCCACAGATGCGCGCCGCTGACCAGCGATGTTGCGGCGTGGCGGATGTTGCGGATTCTCAGGGACGAGAGGAGCACGCGGTGACGACGGCCGCGTACCGCCCGCGCGATGACAAGCTCACGATCGCGGAGGTCTGCAAGGACCTGAAAATTTCACGCTCCACCTTCTACGACTGGCGCGCGAAGGGCCGCGCGCCACGCTGCATCAAGCTGCCCAACGGTGATCTGCGGATAAGGCGCAGCGATTACGAGCACTGGCTGGACGCTCGCGAGGACGTCGCCTGATGGACGGCACGACGTACAAAGTCAAGATCTGGAAGATCTCGGTCTATAAGGGCAAGCGTAAGACCACCCACACCGTCCGCTGGGAGCTGGACGGCAAGGAGTGGCGAGCGCCGTTCGCGACGAAGCCGCTCGCGGACGCCTTCCGCTCCGAGCTGGTCAGCGCCACACGCCGTGGCGAGGCGTTCAGCCTCGCCACGGGGCGCCCGGTTTCGCACCAATCTGGCGCCAGTGGCGTGAACTGGTACGACTTCGCTGTGCAGTTCACGGATGCTCAGTGGCACCGGACCGGGGGCAACAGCCGCAGGACCACGTCCAAAGTGCTCACGGCCACAACGATCGCCATGCTGCGGGCACAGCCGGCCGCCTTCAAACCGATCGACGTACGCCGCGCGTTACGCGAGTTCGCGTTCAACACGCGCCGCCGGGAGGAGGCACCCCCCGAGGTGGCCACGATCCTGAAGTGGGTGGAGCGCAACACCCTGTCCGTGGCTGCGTGGGAGGACTCGGTCAAGGTTGAGGAGATCCTGCACGCCGTATCCACAAAGCTCGACGGCACGAGGGCAGCGGCCTGGTCCGCCAAGCGCGCTCGGCGGGTCCTGAACGTGGCGATGGAGTACGCGGTCAAGCATCGGATCCTGCGTGCCAACCCCTTGCCCAAGGGGAGAGGTGCAACGCCGAAGACGTCCAACGCGGTGGACCGGAGATCCCTCATCCACCCGCACCGGATGGCGCGGATCTTGGCGCACATCCGGCGCCGCCCCCGAGGCGGTCGGCGGCTGCACGCGTACTTCGCCACGATTTACTACACCGGGCCACGCCCGGAGGAGGCCGTGGCGTTGTACGTGGAGGACTTTCGGCTGCCGCCTGAGGACGCCGAGGACCAGTGGTGCGACGTGGTGATCCATACGGCGGAGCCGGAAGTCGGGAAGAACTGGACCGACGACGGCACGCTGCACGAAGAGCGCGATCTGAAAGGACGGGCCGAGGGCGACACGCGCGTCGTGCCGGGCCCTCCGGCGCTCACGAAGATCATACGGGCGCACATCGAGGCAGAGGGGTTGAAGCCCGGCGACCGCATGTTCAAGGGCGAGAAGGGAGGCATCATTTCCGGCTCGGTGACGCGCCGAGCGTGGGGGAACGCTCGCAAGGCGGAACTGACCGAGCGGGAGTACGAATCCCCGATGGGGAAGCGGATCTATGACATCCGGCACACTCGGCTGACGAAGTGGCTCAATGACGGCATTCCGCCCGCGCAGGTCGCGTACTGGGCAGGCAACAGCGTCCCGGTCCTGCTGGCCTTCTACGCCGGATGCATCGAGGGACAGCTCCCGGATCTCAAACGCCGGATGGACGCTCAGGGGGATCTCCCCGAGCTGCCCGGGGAGGACTGAGCCCCGAGCGAATTTCTCCGCGTATTCACCGCAGCCACCCGCAGAAACCTGGTGACAGCCGGACAGTGCCGGACCCTGCCGCGCCTACCGCGGGCGGGTCCGGCGCTCCGACTCCCGCCGGGCATGCCGCCCCTGACCAGCAAAAAGGCCTTCCCGAAGGAAGGCCGGTGAAGTGCGCCCCCGGCAGGACTCGAACCTGCGGCCAAGTGCTTAGAAGGCACCTGCTCTATCCACTGAGCTACGGGGGCCGATGGTGGCCGGTGGCCTGGAGCCCGGTGTGGGGCCGGTCCGTGACCTTGCCGGGGACAAGGATAGGGCTCCTGCGTCCGTGTCCCTGGTGCTTCACCTCCGCGCCGCGATGTGGAGGTTCGGTGAAGCGGTCCTGATAATCGCAGGCAGGTGCGAATCTCGCACCGCTTTTGGCGTCTGACGCCCCGGGTGTTGTGCACTCGTTATGCCTGTGCCCCAGTCATCCCTTCCGTCACGTGTGTCCGATCGGCGCGCAGGCGTGCCCATATGCTTCAGAAAGCCGTCAAAATTGGGCATTCTTCGCATGTGGTGACCTTGGACGTACGGCCTCAATTGCTTGACGCGCTGACCACCCTGCGTGAGCGCGTCGCCGCCGCACGCTTTCCGCTCCCCCTGCCGGGGGCGCCACGCGCGCGTGCCAACCGGGACGAGCTCCTCGCCCAGCTCGACGACTATCTGGTGCCCCGCCTCAAGGCCCCCGAAGCGCCCTTGCTGGCGGTCGTCGGCGGGTCCACCGGAGCCGGCAAGTCGACGCTGGTGAACTCCCTGGTGGGGCGGCAGGTCAGCGAGGCGGGGGTGCTGCGGCCCACGACCCGCACCCCGGTCCTCGTCTGCCATCCGGATGACCGGCACTGGTTCGCGGGGGTGAGAATCCTGCCCGACCTCACCCGCGTGTGGGTGCCCCGCCAGGACGGCGACGAACCGGCCCCGCCCGCCGAGGACGACCCGGTCCTGCGGGTGGAGACCGCCGACACGCTGCCCGCCGGGCTCGCCCTGCTCGACGCCCCCGACATCGACTGCCTCGTCGCCGAGAACCGGGTGCTCGCCGCCCAGCTCATCTGCGCCGCGGACGTGTGGGTCACCGTCACCACGGCCGCCCGCTACGCCGACGCGGTGCCCTGGCACCTCCTGCGCACCGCCAAGGAGCACGACGCCACCCTCGTCACCGTCCTCGACCGCGTGCCGCACCAGGTCGTCGCCGAGGTCTCGCTCCAGTTCGAGGCCCTGCTCGCCAAGGCGGGCCTCGGCGACGTGCCCCGCTTCACCGTGCCGGAACTGCCCGAGTCCACCGGCGGTGGCGGACTGCTGCCCGCGACCGCCGTGGCACCGCTGCGGGAGTGGCTCGCCCAGCAGGTACGGGACTCCGCCGCCAGACAGGGCGCCCTCGCCCGCACCGCCCACGGCGCGCTCGGCTCGCTCAACTCCCGCCTGCCCGAGCTCGCCGGCGCCGTCGCCGCCCAGTACGCGGCCGCCCTGCGGCTCACCGCCGCCGTCGACGAGGCGTACGAGAGCGAGCACGCGCGCGTACGGGAACGCCTCCAGGCGGGCGCCGTGCTCGCCGGGGACGCGCTCAAGCGCTGGCGGGCCTACCCGCTCGACTGCGGCCCGAGCGAGCTCCTCGACGCCGTCTCGGCCGGCCTGGAGACGCTCCTGCTGTGCGCCGTCACCGCCGCCGACGAACGCGTCGACGAGGCCTGGCGCCGGGAGCCCGCCGCCCGGCTCCCCGAACTCGCGCACCACCGCGACAACGGCGCCGACCACCGCATCGGCATGGCCGTACGCCGCTGGCAGCGCGTCCTGGAGGAGTACGTCGAGGACGAGATCCGCGCCGTCGACCGCGCCGACAAGAGCGCCGCGCCCGACCCCGAGGTGCTCACCGCGCTCCTCGCCACCGCCCTGCTCGGCGGGCGCCGCGCCAGCTCCGCCGGGGAGGGCCTCGCCGCCCGCGTCGGCGCCCACGGCGCGCTGCGCCTGCGCGACCGCGGCGGCCGGCTCCTCACCGCCTACCTGGACAAGGTCCTCGGCGCGGAGCGGGAGCGGCGCCTCGCCCCCCTCGACGCGCTCGGCGTCCACCCCGAACCCCAGGCCGAACTCATCGCCGCGCTGTCCGTACTGCAGAAGGAGAGGTGACCGCGGTGACCGCCGTCACGGATCACACCGACCACGCCGACCGGCCCGACGACGACACGGCCTCCCGCGCGCGGGAGGACGAGGAGATCTGGGACGACGGGCTCATCGCGCGGCGGGTCAACGAGAACAGCGAGAACGACGAAGCGGACGGCACCGGCACCCCCGCGGGCGACGAGGCGCCACGCCCGGCCCCCGCCCGCTCCGGCCGCCCCAGGGGAGCCGCCGGAGCGGGCCCGTCCGCGTACGACAAGCCCTCCCGGTACGGCAGGTCCTCCGGCTACGACTCCGGCCACGGCAGCACCTCCGTGTACGACATCGGCGCCTCCAGGGAGACGACCGCCCTCTACGAAGGGCCGCTGCGGGGCCGCCTCGACGCCCTGCGGGAGCTGATCGGGCTCTCCCGGACACGGCTCGACAGCACCACGCTCGCCGAGGCCGGACGCGTCCTGGACGAGGCGGCGGCGCGGCGGCGGCTGTCCGACCGGCACACCGTGGTCGCCGTCGCCGGGGCCACCGGAAGCGGCAAGTCGACCCTCTTCAACGCGCTCGCGGGCGTCATGATCTCGGAGACCGGCGTCCGCAGGCCGACCACCGCCGCCCCCATCGGCTGCAGTTGGACCGACGGCGCGGCCGGGCTCTTCGACCGGCTCGGCATCCCCGGCCGGCTGCGCCGCCGCCCCCTCCAGGGCTCCGACGCCGACGCCATGGAGGGCCTCGTCCTCGTCGACCTGCCCGACCACGACTCGGCGGCCGAGGAGCACCGCGAACACGTGGACCGCATCCTGCGCCTCGTCGACGCCGTCATCTGGGTCGTCGACCCGGAGAAGTACGCCGACGCGGTGCTGCACGAGCGCTACCTGCGGCCCATGGCGGGCCACGCCGAGGTCATGTTCGTCGTGCTCAACCAGGTGGACCGGCTGCCCGGGGACGCCGCCGACCAGGTCCTCGACGACCTGCGGCGCCTCCTCGACGAGGACGGCGTCGCGCTCGGCGAGCACGGCGAGCCCGGCGCCACCGTGCTCGCCCTGTCCGCGCTGACCGGCCAGGGCGTCGGTGAGCTGCGCGAGGCGCTCGGGCAGTTCACGCGCGAGCGCGGCGCCGCCACGCGCCGCCTGGAGGCGGACCTGGACGCGGTGGCCGCCGACCTGCGCCCGGTGTACGCCGCCGAGGCGGCGCACGCCCCCGGGCGCGCCCGCGTCGGGCTCAGCGAGGAGGCGCGCGAGGAGATCGCCGACCGCCGCGCGGAGGCCGCCGGCGCGACGGCCGTGGGCCAGGCCGCCGAGCGGGCCTGGCGCCGGCACGCCAACAAGGCGTGCGGCACGCCCTGGCTGCGGCTGTGGCGCTGGTACGAGGCGCGGCGCTCGCCCTACAGCTCCATCCTCCGGCCCACGCTGCGCCCTCCCGTCGACGAGGAGGCCACGGCACGCGCGCGCGTGGAGCACGCCGTGCGCACGGTGGCCGACGAGGCGGCGGCGGGCCTGCCCACGCCGTGGGGCCAAGCCGTGCGGGAGGCGGCGGCCCGCGGCGCCGAAGGCCTGCCCGAGGCCCTGGACGAGCTCGCCCTGCGGGCCGGGCTGCCCCAGGGGCGGCCGCCGCGGCCCGGCTGGTGGCCGGTCGCGGTGCTCGCGCAGGCAGCCATGACCCTGCTCCAGATCGTCGGCGGCCTCTGGCTCGGGGGGCAGATCGTGGGCCTCGCGGACCCGAACCTGGGCGTGCCCGTGCTGCTGATGCTCTCCGGCATCCTCGGCGGCCCCGGCGTGGAGTGGCTGAGCCGGATGGCGGCCCGCGGACCCGCCCGGCGGTACGGCTTCGAGGCCGAGCGGCGGCTGCGCGAGGCGGCCGCGGGGTGCGGCCGGGCCCGCGTGCTCGACCCGGTGGCGGCGGAGCTGCTGCGGTACCGGGAGGTGCGGGAGCAGTACGTGCGAATGGCGCGGCGGAACGCCTCCTTCGGGTGACGGAGTTGTCCACAACCGGTGGGTAGGGCACAGCGCTCGGCGGGTCCGGCCCGACCGGCGCAGTCTGGAACCGCGGTCGTGGCGGCCGCCGCCGACGCGGGAGGGCCCCGCACGCGGTGGACGAGGGAGGGGTTACGACGATGAACGACACGATGGTGACGGTGGTGGGGAGGGTGGCGACGACCCCCGTGTTCCGGGAGCTCCCGTCCGGCCCGGTGACACGCTTCCGCATCGCGGTGACACCCCGTCACTTCGACCGTACGCGGAACGAATGGACGGACGGGCACACCAACTTCTTCACGGTCTGGGCCCGCCGGACCCTCGGGGTGAACGCGCAGAGCTCGCTCTCCCTCGGCGAACAGGTCATCGTCCAAGGCCGGTTGAAGGTCAAGGACGAGGAGCGCGGCGGCCAGCACTGGATCTCCGTGGACATCGACGCCCAGGCCATCGGCCACGACCTGGCGCGCGGGACGTCCGCGTTCCGGCGCGGCAAGGCCCTTGACCACGTGCCGGATCAGCCACGAGGTCAGGCGGCGGGCGAGGGGCAGGCGCCCGACGGGGCGCGGAAGGAGCCGGAGCCCGCCTGGGAGTCGCCGCCCGACGGGGGCGCGGAGGTCACGGGGGCGAGGGCAGGGGCCGAGACGGAGGCCACGCCCGACGCGGGCCGGGGCGGGCGCGCCCAACCGGCGGCGGTGGGCTGACGCGTCCCGTCCGGACGGCCGCCGTCCGGCCACCGGCACCGGCGCCGACGTGCGCAGCACCGAACCGCCGTCGGCCGCCCAACCACCCGCAAAACCATGGATTTGTCGATAAGCCCAGCTCAACAGGCGCCCTGGCGATAACGATTCCGATTCGGATCGGTTGTCGGACGGCACCTCAGGGAATGGTGGTGCGCCGCCTCCTTAGGATGCCGGGCGTGGCTCCGTGGGGCCGACGAGGTCTGAGCGGGCGGGTCGGCAGGTGACTCTGCTCGGTTGCATCTGCTGGCGGGACCAGTCCCCCCATGTGATCGGTTCCGCCCGGAGGGGAATTCTGTGTTTGCTGCGTTGTCCATACGGAGCCGGGGCGCCGTGCGCCTCGCCGCCGCGCTGGTCGCGTCCGGGCTCGTCTCGGCGGGCGCGACGGCCACCGCGACGGCGGCCGTGACGACGGACGCCCCGCCGTACCGCGGCGGAGCCACCGCCACCCTCGACGGCCTGAAGACCTACGGCCAGGCGGTCGTCCGCGAGGACGGCGGCACCCGGCGCATCCCCGCAGGCCTCTTCCAGATGTCCGTCGACAACGGCGGCACCCTCCAGACGTACTGCGTCGACATCCACAACCCCACGCAGAAGGACGCGCAGTACAAAGAGACCCCCTGGAGCGGCACGTCCCTGCACGCCAACGCCGACGCGGGCAAGATCCGCTGGATCCTCCAGCACTCCTACCCGCAGGTGAACGACCTGGCGGAGCTGGCCCGCAAGGCCGGCGCGCCCTCCCTCACCGAGGAGACGGCGGCGGCGGGCACCCAGGTGGCGATCTGGCGCTACTCCGACAAGGCCCGGGTGGAGGCGGTCGACCCGCGGGCGGAGAAGCTCGCGGACTACCTGCAGCGCAGCGCGCGCCGGGCCCCGGAGCCCAAGGCGGCGCTGACCCTGGAGCCGCCCGCCGTGGCCGGGCACCCGGGGCAGCGGCTGGGCCCGGTGACCGTGCGGACCGACGCGGACAGTGTGGCCGTCATCCCGCCCGCGGACTCCACGAGCGGGGTGAAGGTCGTCGGCAGGAACGGCAAGCCGGTCACGACGGCGTCCGACGGCAGCGAGCTGTACTTCGCCGTCCCCAAGAACACCCCGGACGGCATGGCCTCGCTGGACGTGCAGACCTCCACGACCGTGCCGGTCGGGCGGGCCTTCACCGCCGAGACCAGGAGCCAGACGCAGATCCTCGCCGGCTCCAGCGAGTCGACGGTGTCCGCGACGGCGACGGCCCACTGGGCCGCTGAGGGCGCGATACCGGCGCTGTCGGCGGAGAAGAACTGCGCCGCCCGCGGCCTGGACATCACGGCGAGCAACAAGGGCGACGCGCCCTTCACCTTCAGCCTGATGAACACCAAGCACACCATCAAGGCCGGACAGACACGGACCGTGACAATACCGCTGCAGGAGGACCAGCCCTACGACTTCACGATCACCGGGCCCGCCGGCTTCGAGAAGCGGTTCCAGGGGGTGCTCGACTGCAGGACCGAGGGCAGCGTGACCGGTGTCGGCAGCAAGGCCCAGCCCGCGCCCCAGCCGAGCCCCGCGTCGGCGGGCGGCACGTCCGGCGGCGCCGACCTCGCGGCCACCGGCGGCTCGAACGCGACACCGCTGATAGCCGGCATCGCGATCGCCCTGGTCGTGGTCGGCGGCGGCGCGGTCTTCCTCCTGCGCAAGAAGGACGCCCCGGTCGGCCCCGCGCCGACGCAGGCCCCTGACGGTTCCGAGAAGTGAGCGCACCGTAGTCGCACGGTGACGGCATGAACGTCACCGGGCATCGACACGAGCGCCGTACCCCGTCCCGCCCCGCCCCGGCGCCCCGTGCCGGGGCGGGGAGGCGGGCGGCTATCCGGTTTCCTCCGGGGGGTGGCCGTCAGGCAAGATGGGGTGTATCTGCCCACACACTGATTGCCGGACGGTTTCTCTTGGCTGAGTTCATCTACACCATGCGCAAGGCGCGCAAGGCGCACGGCGACAAGGTGATCCTCGACGATGTCACCCTGAACTTCCTGCCCGGCGCGAAGATCGGTGTCGTGGGTCCGAACGGCGCCGGTAAGTCCACGGTGCTGAAGATCATGGCGGGTCTGGAGCAGCCGTCGAACGGCGACGCGTTCCTGTCGCCCGGGTACAGCGTCGGCATCCTGCTCCAGGAGCCCCCGCTGAACGAGGAGAAGACGGTCCTGGAGAACGTCCAGGAGGGCGTCGCCGAGGTCAAGGGCCAGCTCGACCGGTTCAACGAGATCGCCGAGCAGATGGCGACCGAGTACACCGACGAGCTGATGGAGGAGATGGGCAAGCTCCAGGAGAAGCTCGACCACGCCAACGCCTGGGACCTGGACGCGCAGCTCGAGCAGGCCATGGACGCGCTGGGCTGCCCGCCCGGCGACTGGCCCGTGACCACCCTCTCCGGTGGTGAGCGCCGCCGCGTCGCGCTGTGCAAGCTCCTCCTGGAGGCCCCCGACCTGCTGCTGCTCGACGAGCCCACCAACCACCTCGACGCCGAGTCGGTGAACTGGCTGGAGCAGCACCTCGCGCAGTACGCGGGCACCGTCGTGGCCATCACCCACGACCGGTACTTCCTGGACAACGTCGCCGAGTGGATCCTGGAGCTCGACCGCGGCCGCGCCTTCCCCTACGAGGGCAACTACTCCACGTACCTGGAGAAGAAGCAGTCCCGCCTCAAGGTCGAGGGCCAGAAGGACGCCAAGCGCGCCAAGCGGCTCAAGGAAGAGCTGGAGTGGGTGCGGTCCAACGCCAAGGGGCGCCAGGCCAAGTCCAAGGCGCGTCTGGCGCGGTACGAGGAGATGGCCGCCGAGGCCGAGAAGACCCGGAAGCTGGACTTCGAGGAGATCCAGATCCCGCCGGGCCCGCGCCTGGGCAACGTCGTCGTCGAGGTCGAGCACCTCAGCAAGGCCTTCGGCGACAAGGTCCTCGTCGACGACCTCAGCTTCACGCTGCCGCGCAACGGCATCGTCGGCGTCATCGGCCCGAACGGCGCGGGCAAGACCACGCTGTTCAAGATGATCCAGGGCCTGGAGGAGCCGGACTCCGGTTCGATCAAGGTCGGCGACACCGTCAAGATCTCGTACGTCGACCAGAGCCGCGCCAACATCGACCCGAAGAAGACGCTGTGGGCGGTCGTCTCCGACGAGCTGGACTACATCAACGTGGGCCAGGTCGAGATGCCCTCGCGCGCCTACGTGTCCGCGTTCGGCTTCAAGGGCCCGGACCAGCAGAAGCCCGCGGGCGTGCTCTCCGGCGGTGAGCGCAACCGGCTGAACCTGGCGCTGACCCTCAAGCAGGGCGGCAACCTGCTGCTCCTCGACGAGCCGACCAACGACCTCGACGTCGAGACGCTGTCGTCGCTGGAGAACGCGCTCCTGGAGTTCCCGGGCTGCGCCGTGGTCGTCTCCCACGACCGCTGGTTCCTGGACCGCGTCGCCACGCACATCCTGGCGTACGAGGGCGAGTCGAAGTGGTTCTGGTTCGAGGGCAACTTCGAGTCGTACGAGAAGAACAAGATCGAGCGCCTCGGCCCGGACGCGGCCCGTCCGCACCGCGCCACGTACAAGAAGCTCACCCGGGGCTGACATGGCCCGCCACCTCTTCCGCTGCCCGCTGCGGTGGTCGGACATGGACGCCTTCGGGCACGTCAACAACGCCGTCTTCCTGCGGTACTTGGAGGAGGCGCGGATCGACTTCATGTTCCGGCTCTCGTCGAAGGACGGCCCGTCGTTCTCCGGTGGGTCCGTGGTGGCGCGGCACGAGATCGACTACCTGCGGCCGCTGGTGCACCGGCACGAGCCGGTCACCATCGAGTCGTGGGTGACGAAGATGGGCGCCGCGTCGCTGACGATCTCGTACGAGGTCAAGGACGCGGAGCAGGTGTACGCGCGGGCCTCGACGGTGGTCGTGCCGTTCGACCTGCGGGCGCAGCGGCCGCGGCGGATCACGGCCGAGGAGCGGGCCGTCCTGGAGCGCTACCAGGACGACGGCGCCGAGGGTCCCGACGGCGGTGCCGACGGCGCGCGGGCGCTCGTCGCATGACCGTGCGGCTGCACTTCGCGGAGCCCGGGGAGGCGGCGGACCTCGCCGCCTTCCTGGCGCGTCTGATCCACTACGACAAGGCGGCGGCGGTGCGGCTGCAGGCGGCGGGGGAGACGCTCGCCGTGTTCGGGCGGCCGCCGTCGTTCGAGGTCCTCGCGATCCGCACCGCGCGGCTCGCGAAGCCCTTCGAGCACGGGCTCGACACGTCGCTCGACGTGACGGTGTCCGCGGGGGAGTTCCTGGAGGCCGTGGGGGAGTCGGCGGACGCCGCGGAGACCGCGGGGACGGCCGCCGTACCGCAGGCGGTGACCGGGCCGCCGTGGGCGGGGGTACTGCCGCCGCGGGGCGGCTGGGCGCGGGTGCCCGGGCTGCCGTCCGGGTCCGCGGTGCGGGCCCTGGTGCAGGCGGCCGTGGCCGAATTCCGGGCACGGGTCGAGGAGTTGGCGCCGGAGCGGCGGGTCCGGGCGGAGCTGGACCGGCTGGGGCGGGAGATATGGTCCCGCACCGTCGCCGGGACCGGGCTGCCCGTGCGGGCCGCGCACGCGGCGCAGTCCCTGGGGTTCCTGCGGGGCGACGCGCTCGACCTGCTGTCGTCGGGGGCGTGGCTGCGGCTGCGCACGCCGTACGGCTCGGTCGCGCTGCGGCGGGCCGGGGTCGGGGCGCTGTCCGTCAGCCCCGTGTGACCGGTCGCCCGGCGCCCACCGGCGGCCGGGGCCGCGGGCGGGTCGTCAGCCAGGGGTGTTGACCATGGAGGCCGCCGCGTAGGTCAGGTAGTCCCACAGCGTGCGCTCCTGGTCCTCGGTGAGGTCCAGGGAGTCCACGGCGTCGCGCATGTGCCGCAGCCAGGCGTCGTGCGCCGCGCGGTCGACCGTGAAGGGGGCGTGACGCATCCGCAGGCGGGGGTGGCCGCGGTGGTCGCTGTACGTGCGCGGGCCGCCCCAGTACTGCATCAGGAACAGGACCAGGCGCTCCTCGGCCGGACCGAGGTCCTCCTCCGGGTACATGGGGCGCAGCAGCGGGTCCTCGGCGACTCCCTCGTAGAAGCGGCGCACCAGGCGCCGGAAGGTCTCCTCGCCGCCGACCTGTTCGTAGAAGGTCTGCTCCTGAAGCGTGCCGCGTGGATTCTCTGTCACGCCTCCATGGTCTCAGACGCCGCGGCCGAGGACGGAAGGCTTAGGACCGCTCGCATCGCGCGGCCCGGGGCAGCACAGTGGGGGTATGGGTGCGCAAGCTCCGCTCAGCGACGAACCCGACCCGGCCCTCGCCGAGGAGGCGCGGGCCTCCCTGGTGCGCGACATCGCCGCGGGCGGGGCCTTCGACGGCGACCCCGGCTGGCGGGAGGCGTTCGAGGCGGTGCCGCGCCACCTCTTCGTGCCCTACTACTACCTGGGCGTGCCCGGGGGCTACGAGCGGCTGTGGGGCGAGGACCCCGACCCGGTGCGGCGCGGGCGCTGGCTGCGCGGGGCGTACGCGGACGCGCCGCTCGCCACCCGGGTCAGGGACGGGGAGCTGCTCTCGTCCAGCAGCCAGCCCTCGCTCATGGCCCGGATGCTGGTGGAGCTGCGGGTCGGGGACGGCGGGACGTACGACGTGCTGGAGATCGGGGCGGGCACCGGGTACAACGCGGCGCTGCTCGCGCACCGGCTCGGCGAGGAGCACGTCACGACCGTCGACCTGGACCCGGAGATCACCGAGTCGGCGCGGCGGCACCTCGCCGCCGCCGGGTACCGGCCCGCCGTCGTCACCGGCGACGGCGCGGCGGGGTGCGCGGAGCGGGCGCCGTACGACCGGATCATCGCGACCTGCACGCTGAACGCCGTGCCCCGGCCGTGGCTGGCGCAGTGCCGGCCGGGGGCGCTGGTGCTCGCGCCCCTCGCCACGGGGCTGATCGCGCTGCGGGTGCGGGACGCCGAGCACGCGCAGGGGCGGTTCCTGCACACGCCCGCGTACTTCGTGCCGCTGCGCGGCGGCAGCGTCCGCGAGCCGCGGGAGCAGCAGCTCGGCGGGCTGCCCCGGCGGGCGCTGCAGAGCGAGCTGTTCCGCTTCCTGCTCGAGCTGACGGCGGGAACGGTCGACCCGTACGAGGCGCTGGCGCTGTGGCAGCGCGAGGGGCGGCCGGTGCGGGAGCGGTTCGGGGTGACGGTCAGCGGGGAGTACGCGTGGGCGTGGCTGGACGACCCCGAGGGGCCGTACGCCTGGCCGCTGTGACGGCGGCGGGCGTACGGCCCCTCGGTGGCGGCCGGTGTCGGCCGTGTGCTTCCGGGCCGGTGGCGGCCCTCCGGCTCAGTCGCGCCGGACGGTGATCGTCGTCCAGGCGCCCACGTGCACCTTGTCGCCGTCCTGGAGCGGGACGGGGACGAACGGCTGGATGGGCTCCTCGCCGCCGTTGACCGTGGTGCCGTTGGTCGAGTTCTGGTCGACGACCGCCCAGCCGCCGTCGGGCTGCTGCACCAGGATCGCGTGCTGGTGCGAGACGCCCGGGTCCTCCGGCGGCACCGACAGGTCGATGTCGGGGGTGTCGCCGGTGGAGTGGCGGCGGCGGCCGATGCTGACCTGGTTGCCGACCAGCGGGTGCCGCTGCTCGGGCGAGTACGCGGGCAGGTTGAGCCCCGCGGCCTCGGGGCCGCTGCGCTGCATCATCGCCATGAAGTACTCGCGGTCGGGGCCGACGGTCGCCGTCCAGTTGCCGGGACCCTGGGGCTGCGCCGAGCCGGGGAAGCCCTGCTGCTGCGAGCCCTGCGGCTGACCGGGACCGCCCTGGCCACCCGGACCGCCCTGACCGCCTTGGCCGTCCTGTCCGCCGGGACCGCCCGGCGGCGAGATGACCCAGTCGTCACCGCCGCCGCCCGGACCCGAGGGGCCGGGCGGGGGGCCCTGCGGAGCGCCGGTCTCGCGCGGGAACGCGGGCGGCGCGGCCGGGGCCTGCTGGAAGCCCTGGGGACCACTGGCCGGCGGCGCGGAGGGGCCACCGCCGAAGGACGGGATCGGCTCGGCCGGACGGTTCACCTGCGAGGGCCGGGAGCCCTGGTAGTCGAACGAGTCCTGGCCGGGGGCCGAGGGGCCGCCGGAGCCGGGCGCCGGGGGGAACGGACGGGAGGCGTCGGGGCCGCCGGGACCGCCGGGGCCGCCCGGGCCGTCGTGACGGCTGGGGCCACCGGGACCACCGGGGCCCTCGTGACCGCCGGGGCCAGCAGGGCCGCCGGGACCACCGGGGCCGTCGGGGTTGCCGAAGCCGCCGGGCCCGCCTGGGCCACCGCGGTCACCGCGGTCACCGGGACCATTGGGGCCACCGGGGCCACCGGGGCCTGCGGGACCGCCGGGGCCGTCCGGGCCGTCGAAGGGACGCCGACCGCCCGGCCCGCCGGGACCGTCGGGCCCGCCGAAGGGACCGGGGCCGCCCTGACCGCCGGGGCCGTCGAAGGGACGGTGACCGCCCGGCCCACCCGGGCCGCCGGGTCCGTCAGGACCGTCGAAGGGGCGCGGGCCACCGGGGCCGCCAGGACCTCCCGGGCCGTCGGGGCCGCCGAAGGGGCGGGGCCCGCCGGGCGCACCGGGGCCACCCGGGCCGCCGGGTCCGTCGGGACCGTCGAAGGGGCGCGGGCCACCGGGGCCGCCAAACGGACCGGGCCCGCCGGGACCACCCGGCGCACCGGGGCCACCCGGGCCGCCGGGCCCGTCGGGACGGCCGAACGGACCAGGCCCGCCGGGCCCACCGTGCGCACCAGGACCGCCGGGGCCACCCGGGCCGCCGGGCCCGTC
>NZ_BNBT01000044.1 GCF_014656095.1 Streptomyces longispororuber | reverse complement strand
GTCCTCAAACGCCGGACGGGCTAGGGGATAGCCCGTCCGGCGTTTGAGGACGAGCGCGTCAGCGCGATCTTCGGGGGTCCAGGGGGCGGAGCCCCCTGGTTTCGGGAAAGGGGTGGGTCTGGGGCGCCCCCCGCGAGGGCCACCACCCCGTTGACACGCCACACCCGCCCCCCAAGACTCCCTGCATGCGCACCCAGGTCGGAATCATCGGGGCCGGCCCGGCAGGGCTGCTGCTGGCCCGCCTGCTGCACACCGCGGGCATCGACAGCGTCGTCCTGGAGAGCCGCGACCGCGCCTACGTGGAGACCCGCCAGCGCGCCGGAATCCTGGAGCAGGGCACCGCCGACGCCCTGCGCGCCGCGGGCGCGGGGGAGCGCATGGACCGCGAGGGCCTGCGCCACGACGGCATCGAGCTCCGCTTCGCCCGCCGCAGGCACCGCGTCGACTTCCCCACCCTCACCGGCGGCCGCTCCGTGACGGTGTACGCGCAGACCGAGGTGTGCAAGGACCTCATCGCCCTCCAGCGGCGCGAGGGCGGCCCCCTGCTCTTCGGGGCCGAGGCCCTCGCCGTGGAGGACGCCGCCACCGACCGCCCCCGCGTCCGCTACCGCCACCGCGGCCGCGAACGCGTCCTGGAGTGCGCGTACGTCGCCGGGTGCGACGGCTTCCACGGCGTGTCCCGGGCCGCCGTGCCGCCCACGGTGGCCCGCACCTACGAGCGCTCCTACCCCTACGCCTGGCTCGGCGTCCTCGCCGCCGTGCCGCCCTCCCACGACGAGCTGGTCTACGCCCGCCACGACCGCGGCTTCGCCCTGCTCAGCCTCCGCTCGCCCACGGTCTCCCGGCTCTACCTCCAGGTCCCCGCGGGCACCGACCCCGCCGCCTGGAGCGACGCGGAGATCTGGGACGAGCTGGAGCGCCGCCTGGAGACCGACGACGCCTGGCAGCTCGCGCGCGGGCCGCTGACCGCGAAGTCCGTCACGCCCCTGCGCTCCTTCGTGCACGAGCCCCTGCGCCACGGGCGGCTCCTCCTCGCCGGTGACGCCGCGCACATCGTGCCGCCCACCGGCGCCAAGGGCCTCAACCTCGCCGTCGGCGACGCCGTCGCCCTGGCCCGCGCCCTGATCGCGGCCGAGCGCGGCGACCCCGCGCCGCTGGCCGCGTACTCCGCGGACCGGCTGCGCCGCGTCTGGCAGGCGGAACGGTTCTCCAACGCGATGACCGCCCTGCTGCACCGCCCCCCGGACGCCACCCCCTTCGACGACCGCCTCCAGCTCGCCCAGCTCGACCGCGTCGCCACCTGCCGCGCGGCCCGCGCCGACCTCGCCGAGGCCTACACGGGAGAACCTTTCACCGGGGGCGACGGCGACAGCGCCGTACCGTGACCGCCGCGTCACCCGGAGGGAGGATCGCGGGCGGACCGGGAACAGCGGCGGCGTCCTCAGGCGTTCTCCGGGCACAAGGCACACGAGAGCCCACCGAAAGAGCCACCCAAGAGCAAGGGGTCCCCCGCCGTCCGGCGGGAAAGATCCTCCCCAGGCACTAGGCACATCCTTTTGCCTACGCATTACTCTTGAACCAAAGCCACGCTCGGTGGCCATGGAGGAGTGAGATGAGGAGCAGCAACCCGGTCTTCTCGCGACGGGGGTTCAGCCGCGACAACGGCTATGCGGGCTTCAACGCGCAGCCGCAGGCCGGGGGCCCCGCTGTCGGTACGCAGGCGAACCCGTACGCCCAGGGCAATCCCTACGCCCAGGGCAACCCCTACGCGGGCCAGCAGGCCCCCACCAACCCGTACGCCCAGCAGGACCTCCAGGGCGCCCCGCCCCAGGCCCCGGTGACCACCGGCCGCATGACGATGGACGACGTCGTCATGCGCACGGCCACCACGCTCGGCGTCCTCGTCGTCACGGCGGCGCTCGCCTGGGCGCTGCTCCCCGTCGACGACGCGAACATCGGCAAGTCGTACGGCATCGCGATCGGCGCCGCCCTCGTCGCGATGGTCCTGGGCTTCGTCCAGGCCTTCAAGCGCACGGCGTCCCCGGCGCTGATCCTGGGGTACGCGGCCCTGGAGGGCGTCTTCCTCGGCGTCGTCTCCAGCGTCGTCGACAACCGCATCGCGAACGGCGCGGCCATGCAGGCCGTGCTGGGCACGATGGCCGTGTTCCTCGCCGTCCTGGTGGCGTACAAGGCGGGCTGGATCCGCGTCAACCGCCGGTTCTACGGCTTCGTGATGGCCGCGACCCTCGGCTTCGTGCTGCTGATGGCGGTCAACCTGCTGTTCGCCGTCTTCGGCGGCGGTGACGGCCTGGGCTTCCGCAGCGGCGGCCTCGGCATCATGTTCGGCATCATCGGCGTGCTGCTCGGCGCGTGCTTCCTGGCCCTGGACTTCAAGCAGGTCGAGGACGGCATCGCGTACGGCGCCCCGCGCGAGGAGGCCTGGCTCGCCGCCTTCGGCCTCACGATGACGCTGGTCTGGATCTACCTGGAGTTCCTGCGTCTGATCGCGATCCTGCAGGGGAACGACTGACGTACGGCACCACCACCGGCATGACCGAAGGGCCCGCGGAAGCGACTTCCGCGGGCCCTTCGCCTGTCGTCGTGGAGGTCGGGGGATGCGGGGTCGGGGGGTCAGCCCAGTTTGCGCGCGGCGCGCCTGAGGTCGTACTCGTGGATGATCGCCTTGGCGTGGCCGTACGCCAGGTCGTGCTCACCGCGGAGCCAGCTCACCTTCTCCTCGAAGCGGAAGAGGGAGGGGCCCTCGTCGACGGTGCGCAACCAGTCGGAGACTTCACGACCGGTGCAGTGGGGGATGCGAGCCAGCAGATTCCGGTGGGTCTCTTCGGAGAAGACTTGGGACATCGGCGCCTCCGGACGCGTTCGATGTGGTCCGTCCTTCACGCCACCGTGCCTGAGGGTTCGGGTATTGGCAACAGTCCCGGCTCGGCGCATAGGGTCGGGTCGTGCTCGATACGACACCCTTGATCGCCGCCGTGGACCGATTCGCCGACCGGCTGCGGGCCGCGCCCCAGTCCCGGCTCCAGCGCGGGGCCGCCGCCGAAGCGCTGGCCCTGGCCCGCGAGTTGGCGGTGCGGGCCCAGCTCACCGAGGCGCCGGGGGCCGAGCCCCGGCTGATGCCGGACGCCGGGATGTTCGCGGCCGCCGACCAGATCACCGTGGCGGGGCGGGACTTGGCGGTCGTCCTGCGCGACGAGCGGGAGCTGGCGGAGGCGGTACGCCTGGTGGAGGAGTCGCTGACGCGCGCCGGGGTGTGAGTCGAGCCCGCCGGGGGCCGGGCGGGCTCGGGTGCGCCGCGCGGGACGCGGCCGGGGCCCGGGGTGCGGCCCGGGCGGGCTCGGACGGGGCCGCAGACGGGGCTCGGGCGGGGCTCAGACCGAGGCGATGACGCGGTCCGCGAGGATGTAGACGTTCTCCGTACCGCAGGCGAACGTCAGGGCGTACGCGCCGGAGACGCCCGAGCCGCCGAGCAGTACCGGCGCCTGGCCGTCGCGCAGGGCGGCGGCGAGCAGCTCCGCGGTCTCGCGGTGGCCCGGCGTCATGCACAGCGTGGTGCCGTCGGCGAAGACGTAGACGTCGAGGGTGCCGAGCGGGCCCGGGCGGACGTCGGCGAGGGCCGTGCGGGCGTCGGCGAGCTCCTCCAGGCAGGCCACCGTGCGCTCGTGGTCGGTGTACGCGGGGGACTGCACCGGTACGAAGTCGGGGTGCGAGGGGTGGCGGCGGCGGGCCGCGGCCAGCTCGGGGGAGTCGCCCGCGAACTCCTCGGGGTCGGCGAAGGGCTCGACGACCGGCTCCAGGCTGTCCGGTTCCAGACCGGCCAGATCGGCCTGGCGCGGCAGGAACAGCTCGTCCGCGACGCTCTCGGGCAGACCGCCCAGGAGCGAGGGGGCGTCCGCGATGTCGCGGGCCTCCTGCGCGGCCCAGAACGCGCGCGCCTCGGCCAGCTCCCGCTCCCGCTCCTCGGCGAGGGCGTCGGCGACCGCCGCGCGTATCTCGTCGGTGTCCACCGAGGTACGGGCGGCCGGCACGGTGGCGTGGCCGGCGGCCGCGGCGCCGCGGCTCTCGGCGAGCTCGGCGCGCAGCTCGGTGATCTGCTGGCGCAGCCCCCGCACGGTGCGCAGGGACGCGGCGCCCACGGCCGTGGCAGCGGCCGCGGAGAGCAGCAAGGCGATGTGCATGGCGCTCACTGACGTACTCCCGGTTTCAAGTCGACCCCCGACTTCCTACATCAGCTTGAAGCCTGCACGATCGCGGTGTCAGTGCAATACGTCATGAAAGGGACAGGACTTTCGGCCCGGCGCATCGATACGGACCCGCCTGACCTGGGCATATGCATCTCCCCCAGGAGATAGGTCACATCCTGGGGGAGATTGGGTCACGAAAGGATGGAGGCACGTGCAGGGTTAGCTGAGACGTTCGATGACCATCGCCATGCCCTGGCCGCCGCCGACGCACATCGTCTCCAGGCCGAACTGCTTGTCGTGGAACTGGAGACTGTTGATCAGCGTGCCGGTGATGCGGGCGCCGGTCATGCCGAAGGGGTGGCCGACGGCGATCGCGCCGCCGTTGACGTTCAGCTTCTCCAGCGGGATGCCGAGGTCCCGGTAGGAGGGGATGACCTGGGCGGCGAAGGCCTCGTTGATCTCGACCAGGTCGATGTCGCCGATGGTGAGCCCGGCGCGCTTCAGGGCCTGCTTGCTGGCCTCCACGGGGCCGTACCCCATGATCTCCGGGGAGAGCGCGGAGACGCCGGTCGACACGATCCGGGCCAGCGGGGTCAGGCCCAGCTCGCGCGCCTTGGTGTCGGACATGATGACGAGCGCGGCGGCGCCGTCGTTGAGCGGGCAGCAGTTGCCCGCGGTGACCAGGCCGTCGGGGCGGAAGACGGGCTTGAGGCCCGCGACGCCCTCCATGGTGACGCCCGCGCGGGGCCCGTCGTCCTTGCTGACGACCGTGCCGTCGGGGAGCGTGACCGGGGTGATCTCCCGCTCCCAGAAGCCGTTCTTGAGGGCCTCCTCGGCGAGGTTCTGGGACCGTACGCCGAACTCGTCCATCTCCGCGCGGGTGACGCCCTTGAGCCGGGCCAGGTTCTCGGCGGTCTGGCCCATCGCGATGTACGCGTCCGGGACGAGGCCGTCCTCGCGCGGGTCGTGCCAGTCGGTGCCGGTCTCCTGGGCGCGGGCCGCGGTGCGGGCCTCGGCCTCGGCGAACAGCGGGTTGTGGGTGTCCGGCAGCCCGTCGCTGGAGCCCTTCTGGAACCGCGAGACCATCTCCACGCCCGCCGAGACGAACACGTCGCCCTCGCCCGCCTTGATGGCGTGCAGGGCCATGCGGGACGTCTGCAGGGACGAGGAGCAGTACCGGGTGATGGTGCAGCCCGGCAGGTGGTCCATGCCCATCTGCACGGCCACGATCCGGCCGAGGTTGTGCCCCTGCTCACCGCCGGGCAGGCCGCAGCCGAGCATCAGGTCGTCGATGTCGCGGGGGTCGAGGGCCGGGACCTTGTCCAGCGCGGCCTGGACGATCGTGGCGGTCAGGTCGTCGGGGCGCAGCTCCTTGAGGGACCCCTTGCCGGCACGGCCGATGGGGGAGCGGGCGGCGGAGACGATCACGGCTTCGGGCATCTGGGGCTCCAGGGGTAACGGGCAGGGCCACCTGGGAAGTTACCGGCCCGTAGCGGCGGGGTCACGGCTTGGGGGCTGTGACACGCATCGCTCCACGGCGCGCGCGGGGGCGGGGGCCCTCCGGGGTGCGGTTTGTGGTGCGGCTTGCGGTGGGTGGGGGGGGGCGCCGCCGCTGCCGCGGCGGGGTTTCCCACCCGCCCGCCCATGGCCACGTGGCTTCGTCGGTGCGGGTTGGGCGCGGTGCGCCGGGGCGGGGTGGCCGGTGGCGGGCCCCTGTCGTGGCAGGGGCCCGCCCGTGACCACCCGGCTTCGTCGGGGCGGGTGGGTGTGGGGTGGGGGCGTCGGGGGCGTGGGGCCCGTGGTCGTTCGGTCGGGGGCGGCACCGGCGGTGCTGGGCGAGGGAGCGTGCGGGCAGGGGGTGGCTCAGGCGATCGGGGTGGGGGCCGGGGTCTGGATGCGGCGGCGGCGCCGGCGCTTGAGGAGGGCGAGGGGGCCCCGGTGGCCGGCGGGCGCCGCGCCCGTGACCTCGGTGCCGCCCTCGGCCGCGGCCTGGGCCGCCGCCCGCGCCACCGGCAGGAACCCCTCGCGCCGCGACACGTCGGGCCGCTCCTCCTCCGGCCACAGACCGAGCGCCGCGCACAGCGTGGGCAGGACCGCCATGGCCGCCGTGGCGTACCCCTCCGCCGAGGGGTGGTAGTTGTCGGGCCCGAACAGCTCGCGCGGGTTCGCCGCGAACTCCGGCCCCAGCAGGTCGCCCAGCGACACCGTGCGCCCGCCCTGCTCCACCACGCCGATCGTCTGCGCCGCGGCCAGTTGCCGCGAGACCCGGCGGGCCAGCCACCGCAGCGGCTGGTACACCGGCTCGATCGTGCCCAGGTCCGGACACGTGCCAACGACCACCTCGGCGCCCGCGGTGCGCAGTCTGCGGACCGCCGTGGCCAGCAGCCGCACCGACCGCGTGGGCGGCATCCGGTGCGTCACGTCGTTGGCCCCGATCATCACCACGCACACGTCGGGCACCCAGCCTGTCTCGTCCGACAGGACCAGCGTGACCTGCCGGTCAAGGTCGTCGGACTGCGCCCCGGCCTTCGCCACCACCCGCAGGTCCACCGGCCGCTCGGCCACCGCGGCGAGCCCGGAGGCCAGCAGCGCGGCGGGCGTCTGCCGCGCCCGGTGCACCCCGAGCCCGGCGGCCGTGGAGTCCCCGAGCACCGCGAACCGCAGCGGCTCCCCGAACCCGGCACGGGCCGCGAACGGCGCCCCGTACCGCCCGTCGGCCCGCGGCGGATCCCCGTACCCGCCGTTGCCCACGGAACGCTTGGCGAGCTGCACCTCCGCGAGGACGAGCCCGACCGTGGCCGCGCCGAGCAGCCCGATGCCTCCGCCGCCGTACGCCGCGCCCGCGGCGATGCGCCGCGCCACCCTCGCCCTCGACATCCCCGTGGTCACCCCTGCCAGGTCGTTCGTTGTGGAGCCGTGCCGTACGTCCCGTACAACCAGTCCTTGCCCCGTGGAGCCGGTCGGCCAATCGCGCGGAGAGGTGAAGCGGGCAGATGGCCCCGTAGGCTGACGTCTACCGAAGCAAGCATGACCAAGACCCCTCGTGCGGCGGTCGAACCCACGCGACGCCGCGACCCGGATACCCGGCCGGATACACGGAGACAACGGTGCGATTCCACGACTCGATGATCAGCCTCGTCGGCAACACCCCGCTGGTCAGGCTCAACAACGTGACGGAGGGCCTGCGGGCCACCGTTCTCGCCAAGGTCGAGTACTTCAACCCGGGCGGCTCCGTGAAGGACCGCATCGCACTGCGCATGATCGAGGCGGCCGAGGCGAGCGGCGAGCTGCGCCCCGGCGGCACGATCGTCGAGCCGACCAGCGGCAACACCGGTGTCGGGCTCGCCATCGTGGCCCAGCAGAAGGGCTACAAGTGCGTCTTCGTGTGCCCGGACAAGGTGAGCACCGACAAGATCAACGTGCTGCGCGCGTACGGTGCCGAGGTGGTGGTCTGCCCGACCGCCGTCGACCCCGAGCACCCGGACTCGTACTACAACGTCTCCGACCGGCTCGTACGGGAGATCCCGGACGCCTGGAAGCCGGACCAGTACTCCAACCCCAACAACCCCCTGTCCCACTACCACTCCACCGGCCCGGAGCTGTGGGAGCAGACGGAGGGGAAGATCACCCACTTCGTCGCGGGCATCGGCACGGGCGGCACGATCTCCGGCACGGGCGGGTACCTGAAGGAGGTCTCGGGCGGCAAGGTGAAGATCATCGGCGCCGACCCGGAGGGCTCGGTGTACTCCGGCGGGTCCGGGCGGCCGTACCTCGTCGAGGGCGTCGGTGAGGACTTCTGGCCGACGGCCTACGACCGGAACGTGACGGACGACATCGTCGCGGTCTCCGACAAGGACTCCTTCCAGATGACGCGCCGCCTGGCCAAGGAGGAGGGGCTGCTCGTCGGCGGCTCCTGCGGCATGGCGGTCGTCGCCGCCCTGCGCGTCGCCGAGGGCCTCGGCCCGGACGACGTCGTGGTGGTGCTGCTGCCCGACAGCGGCCGCGGCTACATGAGCAAGATCTTCAGCGACGAGTGGATGAACGACTACGGCTTCCTGGAGCAGGCCGGCGACCAGCCGCGCGTCGGCGACGTGCTGCGCCGCAAGGAGGGCGGCGAGCTGCCCTCGCTCGTCCACATGCACCCGGAGGAGACCGTCGGCGAGGCGATCGAGGTGCTGCGCGAGTACGGGGTCTCGCAGATGCCCATCGTGAAGCCGGGCGCGGGGCACCCCGACGTCATGGCCGCGGAGGTCATCGGCTCGGTGGTGGAGCGCGAGCTGCTGGACGCGCTGTTCACGCAGCGGGCGTCGTTGCACGACCCGCTGGAGAAGCACATGTCCGACCCGCTGCCGCAGGTCGGCTCCGGCGAGCCCGTCGGGGACCTGATGTCGGTACTCGGCGACGCGGACGCGGCGATCGTCCTGGTCGAGGGCAAGCCCACGGGCGTGGTCAGCCGCCAGGACCTCCTGGCGTTCCTGGCGGGCCAGCAGGGAAGCTGAGCCGGGCTTCGGCGGGTGTCCTCGCTGCCGCTGTGGCCTGCCGCTGCGGCTGAGCGCGTCTGCCGCCGCCCTGCCCTGCCGTTGCGGCCGAGTGCGGCTGCCGCCGCTGTGGCCTGCCGTTGTGGCCGAGTGCGGCTGCCGTCGCTGTGGCCTGCCGTTGCGGCTGAGTGCGGCGCCGCCGTGCGCTGCCGCTGCCGCGATGGCTGAGTGCGGGTGCCGCGTGCGCTGCCGTTGTGGCTGAGCGCGTCTGCCGCCGCCGTGCCCTGCCGTTGCGGCCGAGTGCGGGTGCCGCCGTGCGCTGCCGCTGCCGCGATGGCTGAGTGCGGGTGCCGCCGTGGCCGCTGTCGCTGCCGCGGCCCGGTGCCGTGACTTCGCGGAACCGGTACGAGGGCGACACGTTCGCGCAGCACCCGCTTAACACGGCTCCGGCATCGTAGGAGGTGTCGGCGTCAGGGCCTCCGGAGCGGCTCCCGGACCTCTCGTGACGCCCGGACGCGAGCGCCGGCCCTGACCCGGCGCCCGTCCCTCGCGGGGACCGCCGTCGTCCCGTCCCCCGGCCACGCGGCCGGGGGTGCGGCGGTCCCCGCGCTCCGCACGGGCTCACTCCTGGGTCGGCCCGGGCCGCCGTCGGGCTCTTCCCCCACCCACCCACCCGCCCTCTCATCGCGCCGGCGCGCTCGTCCTCAATCGCCGGACGGGCTGAAACCGTGCCCCCCGAGCCTGTCGGACGGCCGACCCGCCACTGGGGCGGAGCCTGCCCGCCGGGCTACGCGGACGCGGGAGCCGCCAGGTGGGGTGGGTGTGCCGCTACGGCTTCAGCCGGTGGGCGGGTGGGTCGTGAGCGGCACGACACGGCGCGGCGGACCGCGAGCCGCGGGTTCGGGTGAACTGTGCGCTGAGGCCGCACGGGCGGCCGGACAAGAGATCGCCGCGTGAGCGGCGCGGAGTCCCGACAGGCTCCGGGGCTGCTGGCTCGGGCCGCATGGGGGCACGGGCTTTCGCAGTGGGCCTGCGGGCCGCTCGGCTTCGGCTCGGGTGCTGGCTGCTGTGGCTCAACGGGGCGGTGGGGGATCGTCGCGTGAGAAGCACGGGTCTTCGCGGTCAGCCTGCGGGCCGCTTGGCTCCGGCTCGGGTGCTGGCTGCTGTGGCTCAACGGGGCGGTGGGAGACCGTCGCGTGAGCCACAGGAGACTTCGCTACGAGGGCGGCGCCGGGCTTGGGGGTGGGTGTGCGAACCGGTTGGCCGGGGTCGGGCGCTGCGACTTCGCTACGGGGGTGGGGCGGAGCTTCGCGGTGGTTTGTGCGCTGCTCGATCGTGGGCGGGTGGTGACCGGTGTGGCTCAAGGGGGTGCACGCCCTGTGAGCGGTGCGGCGTCTCGACGGCCCGGGGCCGCCAGGCCGGGGCCGCGGCTGCCGGCTGGGGCCGCACGGGTGGGTGGGAGACCGCCGCGTGAGCGGCGGGACGTGCGACGGACCGGTAAGCCGCCAGGTCGGGGCCGGGCCGCTCACCGGGGCTGTACGGGTGGGCGGGCGGGAAGCCGTCGCGTGAGCGACGGGCACGTTGCGACGGAGCTGGGAGCCGCCAGGTCGGGGCCGAGCCCGCTCGCTGGGGCTGTACGGGTGGGCGGGTGGGCGAGCGCCGCGACAGCGGCGGGGCACCTTGAACGGGCCAGGGAGCCGCCAGGTCGGGGCCGGGCCTGCTTGCCGGGGCTGTACGGGTGGGCGGGTGGGAGGCCGCAGCGTAGCCCCAGCCGCACAGCGCGGCTCCGCGGCCGGGCCCCGGCCCCGCTCGGGTCAGTCCGTCCAGTCCGGCCGGTCGCGGTCGCGGCGGCGGAGGACGGCGAGGAGCCCCGTGCCCCGCGCCGCGTGCACCGCGTTGACGCCGACGATGCCGAACCACGTGACGAACAGCCCGGAGAGCCCCGCGTTCACCACGCCGATCGCCGACAGCGGGATCGCGAGGATGAGCGAGACGATGCCGAAGCCGAAGCGCTCGCCCCAGGAGTCGACCCCGCTCGCGGGGTTCCTCGCGTTGCGGGCCATGATCATCTGCTGCTCGGCCAGGTGACGGCGCATCTGCCGGTCGATCGTGCTGTCGAGCCGCTTCTCCACCTTCTCGAGGAAGGAGTCGACGAGCGCGGACTCGTACTCTTCGCCGAGGTCCTTGCGCGCGTGCAGGGCGGCGTCGAGTTCCTTCTTGAGTTCGGCGTCACGGGTGGCTTCCATACCGGTCACGGTACGCGGCCCGCCCCGCCCGGTCAGTGGGGCTAACCCCCCTTTCCGTACGGGGCGGAACCCCCGGAGATCCTCAGCGCAGAATCCGTACGCGGCCGGTGTCGAGGTCGAAGCGGGCGGCGAGGACGGTGGCGGGGCGGAAGACGCTGTCCGCGCGCAGGGTGTCGCGCATGCGGCGGGCGTGCGCGGCGACGGTGTGGTCGATCCAGTCGCCCGGCAGGTCGCGGCAGGCCCAGGCGGCGGGGCCGATGGACTCGACGAGCCGGGCGAGGTGACCGGTGACGGGCTTGCCCGTGCGGAGCTGCTTTATGGCCGCCCCCACCGCCCCGCAGCGCTCGTGGCCGAGGACGAGTATCAGCGGGGTCTCCAGCTCCTCGACGCCGAACTGGAGGGAGCCGAGGACCGCCTCGTCGAGCACCTCGCCGGCGGTGCGTACGCAGAGCAGGTCGCCGAGGCCCTGGTCGAACAGCAGCTCCGGCGGTACGCGCGAGTCGACGCAGCTCAGGACCGTCGCGAAGGGGTGCTGCTCGTGGGCGAGCGCGCGGCGGCGCGCGCGGTCCTCGTGCGGGTGCCGGGAGTGGATCTCGGCCCAGCGGCGGTTGCCCTCCATCAGGGCTTCCAGGGCCTCCTGCGCGGTCCTGGGGCGGCGCGTGGCCCCGGCCGGGCCGGGCGCGGCCGAGGCGGCACCCGTGGCGGAGGCCAGCGCCGTGGCGGCGGTGGCGGTCAGGGCGGTGCGGCGGTGGACGGGGCGGCGGAAGCTGGCGGGCATGGTACGTCCTCGGGTACGGCGGAAAAGGGTGGTTCACGGTATGTGCACCGTCCAGGCCGTCAACTTCCCTTGACCCAGGCTTGGGTGAGTGCGTGTCAGATCATGGGATTCTTCATACCGGCCCGTGACGCGGCCCCCCGGCCGGGCAGGGGCTCCGGCGGGGTGCCCGTGGAGGCGCGCCGGGCGAGCAGCCAGTACAGGAGGGCCGGGACGGCGAGCCCCACGATCCAGGAGATGTCCGCGCCGCCCAGCCGGTCCACCAGCGGCCCGGTGTAGAAGTGGGTGACCAGGAAGGGGAGTTGGGCCGCGAGCCCGATCCCGTACACCGTGAGCGCGTCCCAGCGCCACGCCCCGTACCGGCCGTGCGGGTCGAACAGGGCCGGGATGTCGTACCGCTCCTTGGAGATGAGGTAGTAGTCGACCAGGTTGATCGCCGACCACGGGGTGAAGAACGTCAGCAGGAACAGCAGGAAGTCCTTGAACGACGTGAGGAAGCTGTCCTTGCCCAGCAGCGCCACCGCCGTGCCCGCGACCATGATCAGCGCGATGTACGCGGCCCGGCCGCGCGGCGAGAGCGCCTTCTGGGTGCGGAAGCCGCCGACACTGGTCACCATCGACATGAAGCCGCCGTAGGTGTTGAGCACGTTGATGGTCAGCTTGCCGAGCGCGATGACGAAGTACAGGAGCGACGCCACCAGGCCGGTGCCGCCCAGCTCCACCACGTACGCCACCTGGCGGTCCATGAACGCGTCGCCCGCGCTCGCCGCCACGAGGACACCGAACGTCATCGACCACTGCGAGCCGAGGGCCGAGCCGGACAGGGTCCACCAGAAGGTGGCGCGGCCCGAGGTGGTGCGCGGCAGATAGCGCGAGTAGTCCGCGACGTACGGGCCGAAGGCGAGCTGCCACGACGCCGACAGGGAGACGGCGAGCAGGAAGACGGGCAGGTCGAAGTGCGCGTCGGACAGCAGCGCGGACAGCTCCACGCGGTCCAGGAGGCGGACGCCGAGGTAGACGAAGGCGAGCGCGCAGACCACGCTGGCCACCCGGCCCAGGATGTGGATCACGCGGTAGCCGACGGCCGCCGTCACGGCCGTGACGGCGGCGAACAGGACGATGCCCGTCGTGTCGCCCGTGTGCGTCAGCTCGGCCGTGGCCTGCCCGGCGAGCACACTGCCGCTGGCGAAGAAGCCGACGTACATGAGAATTACCAGCAGGAGCGGTACGACGGCGCCGCGCACGCCGAACTGCGCCCGGGACTGGATCATCTGCGGCAGCCCCAGCTTCGGGCCCTGCGCCGAGTGCAGGGCCATGACGGCGCCGCCGAGGACGTTGCCGAGCAGCAGGCCGACGACCGACCACACCACGTCGCCGCCGAAGACGACCGCGAGCGCGCCCGTGACGACCGCCGTGATCTGGAGGTTCGCGCCGAGCCACAGGGTGAACTGGCTGAACGCGGTGCCATGTCGCTCCGCGTCCGGTACGACGTCGATGGAGCGGCGCTCCACGAGGGACTCTGCCATGGCCGATCGCTCCTCACGGGCGGGCGCCCGGTCGCGCGCGGCCGTGGCGGGCCGCGCGGCTGCTTGCGGGGCTGTATAACCTCATGCAGAGTTCTCGTAATCTGAATAGATTGTCAATGCCCGGGCGCGAACCTTGGGGAAGGCGATGCACACTCGTACGGCGACTCAGGGGAGGTCAGGGCATGGGTGACAGTCCGGCGGCACGGCTTCAGGCGCTCTTCGAAGGGCACCGGCTCACGCCCACGCAGCGGCGCATCGCCCACTGCATGGTGCGGCGCGCCGCCGACGCGCCCTTCCTGTCCAGCGTCGAGCTCGCCGAGCTCGCGGGCGTCAGCCAGCCGTCCGTGACCCGGTTCGCGGTCGCGCTCGGCTTCGACGGCTACCCCGCGCTCCGGCGCCACCTGCGCGACGTGGCCCCCGCGGAGGCGGCGGAGGACACCGCGGCGAACGAGTACCAGCAGGCCGTCGAGGCCGAGATCGAGAACCTGCGCCACCTCGCGGAGCTGCTCGCCGACCCCGCGCCCGTCGAGCGCGCGGGCCGCCTGCTCGCCGCCTCGCGCCCCCTGCCGGTCCTCGGCCTGCGCGCCGCCGCCTCCCAGGCCTACGGCTTCGCGTACTTCGCCGCGAAGGTCCACCCGGACGTGCGGCTGTTGCACGAGGGCGGCTCCATGCTCACCGACCGCCTCGACGCGGCGGTGCGCGCCGGGGCCACCGCCCTGCTCTGCTTCGCGCTGCCCCGCCACCCCCGGGAGGTCGTCGACGCGCTGGCGCACGCCCGGGGCGCGGGCCTGACCGTGGTCACCGTCGCCGACTCCGCCTTCGCGCCCGTGGCCGCGCACTCGGACGTGCTGCTGCCCGCCGCCGTCGGCACCGGCCTCGCCTTCGACACGGCCTGCGCGCCCATGCTGCTCGGCCGCGCGCTCCTGGAGGCCATGTGCGACGCGCTGCCGGACGCGCAGGCCCGCCTGGAGGAGTTCGACGTGGGCGCGGCCGAGCGGGGGCTCTTCGCGGAGTAGCCCCCGCCCGGCCCGGGGCCTCGTTCAGACGGCGCGGGTGCCCTCGCGCCACACCGCCGACACCAGCGGTACGCCCGGCCGGTACGCCAGGTGCACATGGCTCGGCGCGTCGAGCAGGGCCAGGTCCGCGCGGGCGCCCGGGCGCAGGTGCCCGACGTCCGTGCGGCGCAGCGCGGCCGCGCCGCCCGCCGTCGCCGCCCACACCGCCTCGTCCGGGGTCATGCCCATGTCCCGTACGGCGAGCGCGACGCAGAACGGCATCGACGACGTGAACGACGAGCCGGGGTTGCAGTCCGTGGACAGCGCGACGGTCGCGCCCGCGTCCAGGAGGCGGCGCGCGTCGGGCCACTGGGCGCGCGTGGAGAACTCCGCGCCCGGCAACAGCGTGGCCACGGTCTCGCTGTGCGCGAGGGCGTCCACGTCGGCGTCGGTGAGGTGGGTGCAGTGGTCGGCGCTGGCGGCGTCCAGCTCCACGGCGAGCTGTACGCCGGGGCCGTGGCCGAGCTGGTTGGCGTGTACGCGCGGGTGCAGGCCCTTCGCCTTCCCCGCGGTCAGGATCGTCCGGGCCTGGTCCCCGTCGAAGGCGCCCTTCTCGCAGAACACGTCGATCCAGCGGGCGTGCGGGGCGCAGGCCTCCAGCATCTCGCCGGTGACCAGGTCGACGTACGCCGCCGGGTCGTCGGCGTAGTCGGGGGACACGATGTGCGCGCCCAGGAAGGTCACCTCGTCGGTGTGGCGCCCCGCGACGCGCAGGGCGCGGGCCTCGTCCTCGGTGGTCAGGCCGTAGCCCGACTTCGTCTCGAACGTGGTCGTGCCCTGGCGCAGGGCCTCGGCGAGGTAGCGGGTGAGGTTCGCCTCCAGGGCCTCGTCCGTGGCGGCGCGGGTCGCGGCCACCGTGGTGCGGATGCCGCCCGCCTCGTACGGGCGGCCCTCCATGCGGGCGTTGAACTCCTGGGTGCGGTCGCCGGCGAAGAGGAGGTGCGAGTGCGAGTCCACGAAGCCGGGGATCGCCGCGCGGCCCTCGGCGTCGTACGCCTCGTCCGCGGCGGGGGCGTCGGCGGTGGGGCCGACCCAGGCGACGCGTGTGCCGTCCAGGACGACGGCGGCGTCCTGGAGGAGGCCGAGGGCGCCCTTGCCGAGGGACTGGTCGTTGGTGACGAGGGTGGTGATGTTGTGGATGAGGGTGGTGGGCATGGGGGTCCTGTTCGGGGTCGAGTGCGGTTGGGTGGGCCTCGCGGGGGCGCCCCGGTCCCGCCCCTTTCCCGAAACTGGGGCTCCGCCCCAGACCCCGCTCCTCAAACGCCGGAGGGGCTGGAACTGTACGCCGGGCCGCGCCGGAGAGTTTCAACCCGTCCGGCGTTTGCGGACGAGGCGCGGAGCGCCGATGAGCGGGGCGCCCCCGCGAGGCCTAGTGCAGCGCCGTCACCGCCCGGGCCAAGGCCGACGGGACGTCGGGGAGCAGGGTGTGGGTGCCGTCGCGGACCACGTGGCGGCCGCCGACCACGGTGTGCCGCACATCCACCGCGCTCGCCGCGAACACCGCCACCTCCGCCCCCAGCCGCGGCGCGGCCCCCGCGGTCCGCACGGAGTCCAGCGCGACCGTCGCGAAGTCGGCGAGCGCCCCGGGCGTGAGGGCCCCGGCGTCGGCCCAGCCGAGGGCCGCGTGCCCGTCGGCCGACGCCGCCCGCAGCAGCGCCGCGGCGGTGAAGTGGCCGCGCGCGTGCGAGCGGAGGCGCTCGTTCAGCTCCATGGCCCGCGCCTCCTCGAAGAGGTCGATGACGGCGTGGCTGTCGCTGCCCAGGGACAGGGGGCTGCCCGCCCGCTGGAGGGCGGGCGCGGGGCCGATGCCGTCGGCGAGGTCCCGCTCGGTGGTGGGGCACATGCAGGTGCCGGTGCCGGACCCGCCGATCAGGGCGATGTCCTCGTCGGTGAGGTGGGTGTTGTGGACGCCGGTGGTGCGCTCCCCGAGCACCCCGTGGTCGGCGAGCAGCCGCGTGGGCGTGCACCCGTGCACGGCCAGGCACGCCTCGTTCTCGGCGGTCTGCTCGGACAGGTGCACGTGGAGCGGGGCCCGGCGGGCCGCGGCCCACTCCGCGACCGTGCCGAGCTGCCGCGCGGGCACGGCCCGTACGGAGTGGACGGCCGCGCCGATCCGGGCGTGCTCGCGGTCTTTGAGGAGCGACGCCCGCTCGGCCCAGGCCTCGGTCGTGCCGTCGGAGAAGCGGAGCTGGTGGTGGTCGGGCGGGGCGCCCTCGGCGGCGCCGCGCAGGCCGGAGGCCACGTACGCCGTGTCGAGCAGCGTGATGCGGATGCCCGCGTCGGCGGCGGCCGCGAGCAGGGCCTCGCCCATGGCGTTCGGGTCGGCGTAGCGGGTGCCGCCCGGCGCGTGGTGCAGGTAGTGGAACTCGCCGACGGCGGTGACGCCCGCCAGGGCCATCTCGGCGTACACCGCCCGCGCCAGCGCGTGGTACGTCTCCGGCGTGAGCCGGTCGGCCACGGAGTACATGACCTCCCGCCACGTCCAGAACGTGCCGCTGCCCACCTGCACGGTCGAGCGCAGCGCGCGGTGGAAGGCGTGCGAGTGGGCGTTGGCGAGGCCGGGCAGCGTCAGGCCGCGCAGCACCGTCGCGCCCGGCGGCGGGGACGCCACGCCCGTGCGGACGGCCGCGATCCTGCCGTCCGCGCCCACGTCGAGCGCCACGCCCGGCTCCACGACGGGCTCCAGCCAGGCGTGCTCCGCCCAGTACGTGTGCGTCACCGGCACGCCAGGCCCTCCAGTACGTCGGCGAGTGCCCGCACCCCGGCCGCGCAGTCGTCCTCCGCCGCGTGCTCGGCGGGGGAGTGCGAGACGCCCGTGGGGTTGCGGACGAACAGCATGGCAGTCGGGACGGACGCGGACAGGATGCCCGCGTCGTGTCCCGCGCCGGTGCCGAGCACGGGCACCGCGCGGCCGGTGCGCTCCCGCAGGATCGCCCCGAGCTCGTCGCGCAGCGCGTGCGCGAACTCCACGACAGGGGTGAAGGACTCGCGGACGACGGCGAGGTCGACGCCGTGCCGGTCGGCGTACTCGCGGGCCGCCTTCTCCACGGCCGTCACGACCGTGTCGAGGGTGTCCTGGTCGGCGGCGCGCGCGTCCAGCCAGCCGCGCACCAGGGACGGGATGGCGTTGACGCCGTTCGGCTCGACGGAGATCTTGCCGAAGGTCGCCACCGCGCCCGCCAGCTCCGCCTCCCGGCGGGCCGCGAGGACCGTCTCGGCGTAGCTCAGCATCGGGTCGCGGCGGTCGGCGAGCCGGGTGGTGCCCGCGTGGTTGGCCTCGCCGCGGAAGTCGAAGCGCCAGCGGCCGTGCGGCCAGATGGCGCTGGCGATGCCCACCGGGTCGCCGGACAGGTCCAGGGCGCGGCCCTGCTCGACGTGCAGCTCCACGAACGCGCCGATCCGGGCGAGGCGCCCGGGGTCCGCGCCGATGGCCTCCGGGTCGTACCCGGCGGCCTCCATCGCCTCCGGGAGGCGTACGCCGTCGCCGTCGCGCAGCTCGTACGCCTGCTCCTTGGTGAGCTGCCCGGCCGTGAGCCGGGAGCCGACGCAGGCCAGGCCGAAGCGGGCGCCCTCCTCGTCGCCGAAGTTCGTGACGGCGAGCGGCCGGGTGAACTCCGCGCCCCGGGCGCGGAGTTCGTCCAGCGCGGCGAAGGCGGACACCACGCCGAGGGGGCCGTCGAAGGCGCCGCCGTCCGGCACGGAGTCCAGGTGCGAGCCGGTGACGACGGCGTCGCCCGCGGCGGGGTCGCCGAGCCAGGCCCACTGGTTGCCGTTGCGGTCCGTCTCGTACGCCAGGCCGCGGCGCGCGGCCTGCTCCTGGAACCAGGTGCGGCAGTCGGCGTCCGCGCCGGTCCAGGCCGAGCGGCGGTAGCCGCCGGAGTCGGCGTCGCGGCCGATGGGGTGCAGCTCGCGCCACATCTCCTGGAAGGACGGGGGGTGCACCGGGGCGCCGGCCCGCACGGCGGGCGAGGACGGGGCCGAGGGCCGGTCCGCTGTCACTCGCCCTCCCGCATCGGGACCCGCACGCCGCGCTCGGACGCGACCTCCTCCGCGCCCTCGTAGCCCGCGTCCACGTGCCGGATCACGCCCATGCCCGGGTCGTTCGTCAGGACGCGGCGGATCTTCTCGGCGCCGAGCGCCGTGCCGTCGGCGACCGTGACCTGGCCCGCGTGGATCGAGCGGCCCATGCCGACGCCGCCGCCGTGGTGGATCGACACCCAGCTCGCGCCCGAGGCCACGTTCACCATGGCGTTGAGCAGCGGCCAGTCGGCGATGGCGTCGGAGCCGTCGCGCATGCCCTCGGTCTCCCGGTACGGGGAGGCGACGGAGCCGCAGTCGAGGTGGTCGCGGCCGATCGCGAGGGGGGCCTGGAGCTCGCCGGAGGCCACCATGTCGTTGAAGCGCTCGCCCGCCTTGTCGCGCTCGCCGTAGCCGAGCCAGCAGATGCGGGCGGGCAGGCCCTGGAAGTGGACGCGCTCGCCCGCCATCGTGATCCAGCGGTGCAGCGACTCGTTCTCCGGGAACAGGTCCAGGATCGCCCTGTCCGTCTTGGCGATGTCGGAGGCCTCGCCCGACAGGGCCGCCCAGCGGAACGGGCCCTTGCCCTCGCAGAACAGCGGCCGGATGTACGCGGGCACGAAGCCGGGGAAGGCGAACGCCCGCTCGTATCCGGCGAGTTGGGCCTCGCCGCGGATGGAGTTGCCGTAGTCGAAGACCTCGGCGCCCGCGTCCATGAAGCCGACCATGGCCTCGACGTGCCGGGCCATGGACTCGCGGGCGCGCTGCGTGAAGCCCGCCGGGTCCTTGGCCGCGTACGCCGCCATGTCGTCGAAGTCCACGCCGAGCGGCAGGTACGCCAGCGGGTCGTGGGCGGACGTCTGGTCCGTGACGATGTCGATCGGGGCGCCCTCGGCGAGCATCCGCGGCAGCAGCTCCGCGGCGTTGCCGAGCAGGCCGATCGACAGCGGGCGGCGGGCGTCGCGGGCCTCGGTGGCGAGCTGGAGCGCGTGCTCCAGGGAGTCGGCCCGCACGTCGAGGTAGCGGTGCTCGATGCGGCGCTCGATGGCGCGCGGGTCGCAGTCGATGCAGATCGCGACGCCGTCGTTCATGGTGACGGCGAGCGGCTGGGCGCCGCCCATGCCGCCGAGCCCGGCGGTCAGGGTGATGGTCCCGGCGAGGGTGCCGCCGAACTTCTTCGCCGCGACCGCCGCGAACGTCTCGTACGTGCCCTGGAGGATGCCCTGGGTGCCGATGTAGATCCACGACCCGGCCGTCATCTGGCCGTACATGGTCAGGCCGAGGGCCTCCAGGCGGCGGAACTCCTCCCAGTTCGCCCAGTCGCCGACCAGGTTGGAGTTGGCGATGAGCACGCGCGGCGCCCACTCGTGGGTCTGCATCACGCCGACGGGGCGGCCGGACTGGACGAGCATCGTCTCGTCCTGCTTGAGGCTCCTCAGGGTGCGCACCATCGCGTCGAAGGACCGCCAGTCGCGGGCCGCCCTGCCGGTGCCGCCGTAGACGACGAGCTTGTCCGGGTGCTCCGCGACCTCGGGGTCGAGGTTGTTCTGGAGCATGCGCAGCGCGGCCTCCTGCTGCCAGCCCAGGGCGCTCAGTTCGGTGCCGCGCGGCGCTCGTACGGGCCTCGGTCCTGACATGGCGGTGCCTCCTCCTGCTGTGACCTTGTTATTCACATCCTGGTGACGTGAATAGGACTAGTCAATAGCGTCGTAGGGCCAGCGGGCGCGGCGCCCGGGTGATTGCCTGGAGCACATGAGCCTCGATCACGACACGGCCGGTACGGCAGGACCGGACCAGGACGCCCCCGCCCCGGCCCACGGCGCCGGCGCCCCGCACCCCGGCGGCTCCGCCCGCGCACGGCGCGACCTCGCCGTCCGCGCCGCCGTCGACCAGGGCGTCCTCGGCCCCGGCACCCCCGTGGCCGGCCTCCTCGACGTCACCGGCATCCGCGCCTCCGCGGCCGCGCTCACCGCCGCCTTCGCGGCCGTCACCCCGCCCGGCACCCCCGTCCTGCACGCCTTCGCCGTGAAGGCCACGCCCCTGGTGCCCGTGCTGCGGCTGCTGCACGACGCCGGGATCGGCGCCGAGGTGGCCAGCCCCGGCGAGCTGGCCCTGGCCCGCGCCGCCGGGGTGCCGCCCCGGCGCACCGTCCTCGACTCGCCCGCCAAGACCCCCGCCGAACTGCGCGAAGCCCTCGCCCTCGGCATCGCCGTCAACGCCGACAACCTCCAGGAGCTGGCCCGCCTCGACGCCCTGGTCCGCTCCGCGCCCACCGCCTCACCGCTGGGCGTCCGCGTGAACCCGCAGGTCGGCGGCGGCTCCATCGGCGCGCTCTCCACGGCCACCGCCACCTCCAAGTTCGGCGTGCCGCTGCGGGACGAGGGCGCCCGCGACCGGCTCGTCCAGGCCTTCCTGGACCGGCCGTGGCTGACCCGGCTGCACGCCCACTCCGGCTCCCAGGGCATGCCCCTGGACCTGCTGGTCCAGGGCGTCGAGGCCGCGTACGAACTCGCCGAGGAGATCAACGCCCGCGCCGGGCGCCGCCAGGTCGACACCGTGGACATCGGCGGCGGCCTGCCCGTGAACTTCGGCTCCGACGAGGAGCGGCCCACGCACGCTCAGTACGCCCGCCTGCTCAAGGAGCGCGTGCCCGGCCTGCTCGACGGGCGCTACGGCCTCGTCACCGAGTTCGGCCGCTCGCTGCTCGCCAAGCACGGGGTGCTGCTCGCCCGCGTCGAGTACGTGAAGCAGGCCGGCGGGCGGGGCGTCGCGGTGACCCACGCGGGCGTCCAGTCGGCGACCCGCACGGTGTACGCGCCCGGGTCCTGGCCGCTGAGGATCGTCGCCTACGACGCCGCGGGCCGACCCAAGCAGGGGCCCGCCACCGGCCAGGACATCGCAGGACCCGCCTGCTTCGCGGGCGACCTGCTCGCCACCGACCGGCCGCTGCCGCCGCTCGCCCCGGGCGACCTGGTGGCGGCGCTGGACACCGGCGCGTACTACTTCGCGCACCACTACTCGTACAACAGCCTGCCCCGGCCGGCCGTGCACGGGTACGCGGTGGCCGCCGACGGCACGGTCCGCTTCTCGCGGGTGCGCGCGGCGCAGACCACGGCGGAGATCGTCGCGGAGGCGGGCGGGGCGGTCCCGGACGCCCTGCGCGGCCTGTAGCGCACGGGCCGCCGACGGCCGCAGCCCCCGCCCCGCGCCCCCGCCACCGCCCTCGCCCCGCGCCCCCGCCACCGCTCCCGACGCCGGAGAGACCCCCGATGAGCTCTGAGTTTCCTCAACTCCCGCATTCCGAAGGACCGTCAGGGGCAAGACCTCCTTCCCACGGTCCACGCCATGTTCGGGGGAGGCTCCTGTGACGACCTCAGGAACGAGCAGCGCCACCGCGCACCCGCCCGCCGAAGAGCCCGGCCTGCGCCGGGTCCTCGGCCCGAAACTGCTGATCCTCTTCGTGATCGGCGACATCCTCGGCACCGGCATCTACGCCACCACCGGCAAGGTCGCCGGGAAGGTGGGCGGCGCGCTGTGGCTGCCCTTCCTCATCGGCTTCGTGGTGGCGATCCTGACGGCCGCCTCGTACGTGGAGCTGGTCGGCAAGTACCCGAAGGCGGCGGGCGCCGCCCTCTACACGCAGAAGGCGTTCAAGGTCCCCTTCCTCACCTTCATCGTCGCCTTCATGGTCATGTGCTCGGGCCTGTCGTCGGCGAGCGCCGCCGCCCGCGCCTTCAGCGGCGACTACCTGAGCGAGCTGACCGGCGACGCGCTGCCGCCGACGCTGATCGCGATCGCGTTCATCCTCGCCCTCGCCGCGCTGAACCTGCGCGGGGTGTCGGAGTCGGTGAAGACGAACGTGGTGCTGACGATCGTCGAGCTGACCGGGCTCATGATCATCCTCGCCATCGGCGCCTGGGCGGTCCTGACCGGCGACGGGGAGCCCGGCCGGCTCACCGAGTTCGAGGCGGACGGCTCGGGCTACGCGCTGATGACGGGCATCCTCGGCGCCACCGCGCTCGGCTTCTTCGCCTTCGTCGGCTTCGAGGACTCGGTGAACATGGCCGAGGAGACCAAGGACCCCACCCGCACCTTCCCCCGCGCGATCTTCATCGGCGTGGCGGTGACCGGCACCCTCTACGTCCTGGTCGCCCTGGTCTCGTCCCTGCTGGTGGACCACAAGACCCTGGAGGGCTCCAGCGGCCCGCTCCTGGAGGTCGTCAAGGCGGGCGGCGTGGACTTCCCGCACAAGCTCTTCGCGCTCATCGCCCTGTTCGCGGTCACCAACTCGGCGCTCATCAACATCATGATGGCCTCCCGCCTCTGCTACGGGATGGCCAACGAGCGCATCCTGCCGCGCGCCATGGGGCGCGTCCTGGCCCGCCGCCGCACGCCCGTCACGGGCATCGTCTTCGTGTCCCTGCTCGCCATCGGCCTGGTCTCCACCGGGGAGATCGAGGGGCTCGGCGACACCACGGCGTTCCTGCTCCTGTGCGTGTTCGCCGTCGTCAACGTCGCGGTCCTCGTGCTGCGCCGCGACCGCGTGGAGCACCGGCACTTCCGGACCCCGACCGCGCTGCCCGTGCTCGGCGCGATCACCGCACTCGTCCTGGCCAGCCCGCTGGCCGACCGGCCCGCCGACGTCTACATCCGCGCCGGGGTGCTGCTCGCGATCGGCATCGCGCTGTGGGCGGTGAACAAACTGGTGATGAGGGCCCGGCCGGTGGAATAAGCCGGGAATCGGCGGGCACCCGGTCCCTGACGCGAGCCGGGGCCCCGCCCCCCGGGCCCCGGCGCGCCGTCGAGCGGCGGCACGGGGTTCCAGGGGGCGGGGCCCCAGGGCGTGCGGGAAGGGCGGGTCCGGGGGACACCGCGCCGGGCGCGGCTACTCCTCGACCGTCAGGCCCTTGCGCAGGCGCACCAGCGTGCGGGAGAGCAGGCGTGACACGTGCATCTGCGAGATGCCGAGCTCCTCGCCGATCTCCGACTGCGTCATGTTCGCCACGAACCGCAGCGAGAGGATCTTGCGGTCCCGCGGCGGCAGTTCCGCGATGAGCGGCTTCAGGGACTCGACGTACTCGATGCCTTCGAGGCCGTGGTCCTCGTAGCCGATGCGGTCGGCGAGCGCGCCCTCGGAGTCGTCGTCCTCGGGCTGCGCGTCCAGCGAACTCGCGGTGTAGGCGTTGGACGCCGCCATGCCCTCGACGACCTCGTCGTGCGTGAGGCCGAGGCGCTCGGCGAGCTCGGCCACCGTCGGCGCGCGGTCGAGCTGCTGGGCGAGCTCGTCACCCGCCTTGGCGAGGTCGAGCCGCAGCTCCTGCAGGCGCCGCGGGACGCGGACCGACCAGGACGTGTCGCGGAAGAAGCGCTTGATCTCGCCGACGATCGTCGGCATCGCGAAGGTGGGGAACTCCACACCGCGGCTGAGCTCGAAGCGGTCGATGGCCTTGATGAGGCCGATGGTGCCGACCTGGACGATGTCCTCCATCGGCTCGCTGCGGGAGCGGAACCGGGAGGCGGCGAACTTGACGAGCGCCAGGTTCAGTTCGACCAGGGTGTTGCGCACGTACGCGTGGGCGTGCGTGCCTTCTTCGAGGGACTCGAGCCGCTCGAAGAGCGTCTTGGACAGGGCTCGCGCGTCGAGCGCGCCCACCTCGTCGTACGGCGGGATCTCGGGGAGCCCGGAGAGGCACTCGGGCCGCTCGCCGGCGAGCGGCTGATCCGTGCGGACCGGCGGCAGGGCTTCGGCGGCAGGGCCGGGGATCGTGGGTCGGGCGGGGTTCGGCGGGGGTGTCGACGTCGCTTGGTCAGTTCGCGATTCGTCGAGCCGGGGTGACATGGTGTCCTCCATCGTTCTCGGCATATGGCTGCCGATGCCACTACGTGCACTGCGGTGTGCGGCGCCTCCATGGCCGTCCGGGTCGAGTGGTGTCTCTTCTACCCCTACCCGCTTCCGCGGAGGCATCGCAAGTGGCTTTGGTGACGAAATGTCCGAATTCGGGGGGATGTTCGGGTACCCCGAGGCGTACGGAAGGCGTAATGTTCAAGGGCGTCATCGTGCGCCACGGCGCGCGTCAGGGAACAACTCACGACGGTCGGAAGAGAGTGACGGCATGGACCGCGGGACGGTCGGCAGTGCACACAGGGGCCGGCTTCTGGTGGAAGTCCGGAAAGAGGGCAGCGGTGCCGTCGTGACGCCGGTGGGTGAGCTCGATCACCACACCGCCGATCTGCTGCGGGAGCCGCTGGAGAGCTGCGTCGACGAGGGCTTCTCACGCCTCGTGGTGGACTGCTCACGGCTGGAGTTCTGTGACTCCACGGGGTTGAACGTCCTCCTGGGCGCCCGGCTCAAGGCCGAGGCGGCGGGCGGAGCGGTGCATCTGGCGGGCATGCAGCCGGTGGTCGCCCGGGTCTTCGAGATCACCGGGGCGGACGCCGTCTTCACCGTCCACGAGACGCTCGAAGCGGCGCTCGCCGACTGAGCGCCACCTGTTTTCGTGGGGAGCGTGAGACGCGTGGGAAACAGTGGGACGTATGAAGTGAAGCGTTATGCGTCAGCCGTCACTCTGTGACCAATGCGTTACGGGCGCCACACGGTATCTGCAGAATCCATGGGTGTCCGCACGGATCGGCCGGGCAGAAGTCACCCAGTATCCGTCGGCGGCCGGTGTCCGGCGGCCGGTGGTCCGTATGACACAACAAACGTCAGAAACGACAAGCGGCCGGGAGCGGCCGGGTGGGCCAGCGACCCGCCGCCGGGGGCCGAGGCCCGTCACTTGTCGAGAGTCCTCTTGTCGGTGAGGTGAAGTGCTGATGAGCGCCACCCGGCCTTACTCGCCGGGCGACCGTGGCCCGGACCCGGAGGCCGCTGTCGCGGACGCTCCCGCGCACCCGGCCCCCGGGCCCGCGGGCCGTCAGGTCCGCAGACTCAGCCTGGAGGGTGCCAGTGCCGTGGTGCCGCTCGCGCGGGACTTCACCCGCGAGGCGCTGCACGCCTGGGGCTGGCTGCCCGCGGCGACCGCGGACCGCCGGGCCGCCGCGGAGGACGTCCTGCTCGTCGTCTCCGAGCTGGTCACCAACGCCTGCCTGCACGCGGAGGGGCCCGACGAGCTCGGCCTGTCCTGCGACAGCGACAGGAAGGTGCTCCGCGTCGAGGTCTCCGACCGCGGGGCCGGCCAGCCCACGCCGCGCACGCCGCACCGCGCCGGGCGGCCCGGCGGGCACGGCATGTTCATCGTGCAGCGGCTCTGCCTCGACTGGGGCGTCGTCCGGAACCCCGGGGAGACGGGCAAGACGGTGTGGGCGGAGCTGGAGGCGCCGAGCTAGGGCACGCCCCCGGACGACACCGGCGACCTCACGCCTTTCGGGCTCCTTCGGGCTCCCTCGGCTCCTTAAGGCTCTCCCGGGCTCTTTCGGGCTCCTTAAGGCTCTCCCGGGCTCTTTCGGGCTCTTTCAGGACGCGCCGGATCCGCACGGATCCGGCGCGTCCCCATGTCTTCCCTCGACAAGGTCCCCGGCGTACCTTGAGCGCCCGATCTGATGTGCCGTCAGTTGCGCGACCCCGCGGCACGGATCCGCCCGCACCACGGCATGAGGGGAAGACGAGGTGTCGTACCAGAAACAGCCCGCCGCGCTCGTGGTCACCGCCGCTCTGGCCGGATCGGCCCTGCTGCTGGCCGCGCCCGCCGCGCGGGCCGAGGTCCAGGACGTGGACTACCAGTGCAGGACGCCCATCGGGAACAAGGGCGCCGTCTCGCCGATCGACATCAAGAGCACCAGGAGCGGCACGGGCCACAAGCTCACGATGTCCTTCCAGAAGGGCGTCTCCTCCAGCCCCGTCGAGCTCGGAAAGGGCGCGATGAAGCCGAGCGCGGTCATCGAGCTCGGCGGCGCGGAGCAGGGCACCGTCGCGGTGTCCGGGCCGCCCAACGCCGAGCCCGTCCCGGCCAACGCCCCCATCAAGATCAGCACCTTGACGGGCACGTACACGCCCAAGAAGTCCGGCAAGGTCACCTTCACCGCCGGGGTCCTCACCATCAAGGCCCTCGGTACGACGACCACGTGCACCCCCGCGAACGACCCGAAGCCGTCGCTCACCCTGGACGTGCGGAAAGCGGGCGGCTCCGACGCGGGCTCCGGCTCCGACGCGGGCTCCGCGCCCGGCGCGGGCTCCGGCTCCGACGCGTCGGACGGCGCGCGGGACACCCCCTCCGGCGGCGAGGAGCTGCCGCGGACCGGGCCCGCGGACTCCACCCTCGCGCTCGGCACTCTCGGCGGCACCGTGCTGCTCACGGGCGTGGCCGGAGTGCTGTGGCTGACGCGGCGGAACCGGGCGCGGGGCTGAGCGCGGCCCGGTCGGGCGGGTCGCCGCCGGGCGCCGTCACGGGGACGGGAGGCGGGCGGTGAGGCTATGGCGGAGGCGGCCGGGCGCGTACGCCCTCGCCGTGGTCCTGGTGCTCATCGGGTACGCCGTGACCGCCCCGGGCCCGGCCGCCGCGGACCCGCAGGGGCCCGCCGTCACCCTCTCCAGGACCCAGGCGGGCACCGGCGGGCCGGGCACCGTCTCGGGCACGGGGTGGCGGCCCCGGGCGCTGCCGGAGCCGCGCGGCGGCCGGCTCGCGGTCCTCGGGGAGCCCCGTCTCGACGGGGCGGACGGCATCCTGACGTGGTTCGGCGCCGCGCCCTCGCGCCGGCTCGTGCTCACCGTGGGCAACAGGGGCTCAAGGCCGGTCGTCGACCCGGTCTTCCGGATCGGCGCCTCCCGTGGCGTGCGGGCCCCGCGCTGGGAGGAACAGCGGTGGCGCGGCACGGTCGCCCCCGGCGGCGAGGCCACGATCAGCCTCCCGGTGGAGCTGACGCCGGGCGCCCACGGCGACCACCTGGTCTCGCTCCGCCACGACACCGAACTCCTGGCCGAACACCCATGGAAGGTCGGCCGCCCCTGGGGCGTCACCCTGTTCTGGACCCTCCTGACCCTGGTGACCACAGCGACAGCATTCCGCGCAACCAGCCTGCTCACCGCCCGCACCCCCCGAACACACCGAACCACTGCACCCGGCTGAGGCGCCCCGCAAGGGGCGCGGGGAACTGCGCGCCCAGCCAGGGACGGGCGGACAGCCGACACACCACCGCAGGGGGGCGGCGAAACGTCACCGCCCCCGGCGGGACGCTCGGCCCGGGGAGGGCGCCCGTAAGGGGCGCGGGGAACTGCGCGCCCAGCCAGGGACGGCGGACGGCCGGCACACCACCGCAGGGGGGGGCGGCGAAACGCCACCGCCCCCGGCGGGGCCCTCGGCCCGGGGAGGGCGCCCGTAAGGGGCGCGGGGAACTGCGCGCCCAGCCAGGGACGGCGGACGGCCGACACACCACCGCAGGCCGGCGGAGGGCAGCACAGGACGGGGAGCCACCGCGGCAGCGGTACCTCACCCGCGGGCGCGGGCGCGAGCCCGCAACCACGCCAGAACGCCTTCGGCGAGCCCCCGCTCCCGCAGCAGCGGCCCACCGTGCGCGGCACCCGGCACCGTACGCACGGTCACGTCCGACAGCCCGGCCCGGCGCTGGGCCGCGGCCAGCTCGGCCGAGTGCGCGGGCGGCACGAAGTCGCCCGCGGAGTGCACCAGGTACAGCGGAGCGTCCCGCGCACCGGAGGCGTGCGAGGCGGCCGTCATGTCACTCCAGAGCTCCCGGCACCGCGCCCCCGCGCGATCGGGCACGCACCCGGCGAGCCGCTCCGCCGCCCGGGCAAGACCCCGCCGCTCGGGCGGGGCGTCCGGCCGGATGCCGTCGCGCCAGGCCCGGTACGGCGAGGCCACGGGGGACAGCGCGGCGACGCCCCGCGCGTACGCCCGGCCCTCGCCGTACGCGCCGACGCTCACCGCCAGGTGCCCGCCCGCCGACGAGCCCAGCAGCAGCGGCTTCCCGGCCCGCGGCCCCGCGTGCCGGGCGACCCAGCGCAGCGCGGCCAGGACGTCGGTGCGCTGCGCGGGCCAGACCGCGTCCGAGGAGAGCCGGTAGTCGGTCTCGTACACCGTGAAGCCGCGCGCGGCGAACCACCGCGACCAGCCGCTCCAGTCGGTGTCCCGCGCCCACGACCCGCCGTGCAGGACCACCAGGGCCGGGCCGCCGGTGCCGTACACCGTGATCGTCTGGCGCGGGTGCGGGCCGTAGGCGTGCGTGCGCGGCGGCTGCGGCCCGGCGGCCGGGCGGGACGCCTCCGCGGCGGTGCCGGACGACAGCAGGGCGCCGCACAGGGCGAGGGTCAGGAGCGTACGACGTACGGTCATGCCCCGATGGTCCACGGCCCGGCCCCGCCGGGCGGCGGGAAACGCCAAGGGCCACCGCACCGGGTGGTGCGGCGGCCCTCAGTTCGTACGGCTCGTACGGCGTACGCGCGGCGGCGGTGTCAGTTCACGTCGCCCATGAGCGTCTTGACCTTGTTGCGGTACATGTAGACCGCGAGGCCCGCGATGACGGCGAGCGTCGCCTCCATGCCCACGACGCCGGTCTTGTTCAGGTCGACGCCCGCGGTGGAGAGCAGGCTGGTGGTGCAGTCACCGGCGGTGACGGCGAGGAACCAGACGCCCAGCATCTGCGAGGCGTACTTCTGCGGGGCCATCTTCGTGGTGACCGAAAGGCCGACCGGGGAGACGCACAGCTCGCCGACGGTGTGCATGAAGTAGATCGCCACCATCCAGTACGCGCCGACCTTCTCGCCGTCCGCGGCCATGGTCAGCGGCATCAGGAAGACGAAGAACGAGGCACCGATCAGGACCAGGCCGGAGGCGAACTTCACCACCGTGCTCGGCTCCTTGCCGCTGCGGTTCAGCGCCAGCCACAGCCACGCGAAGACCGGGGCCAGCGCCATGATCAGGACCGGGTTGACCGACTGGTACCAGGAGACCGGGAAGTCGAAGCCGAGGATCGAGGTGTCCGTGGAGTTCTTGCCGAACAGGGCCACGGTGGACGCGCCCTGGTCGAAGATCATCCAGAAGACGGCCGCGGCCACGAAGAACCAGATGTACGCGGTCATCCTGGACTGCTCGACCCGCGACAGCTCCTTGTCGCGCTTGATGCGCGCGAGCACCGTGATCGGGATGACCAGGCCGAGGAGCGCGATCGGGACCGTCGCCCAGTTCAGGGTGTAGACGCCGGTGGCGACCGTGACGCCGTAGAAGACGACCGCGGCGATGACCCACAGCATGGCCTTGCGGAGCAGGCCCATGAGCTCCGGCTTCTCCACCGGCTTCGGGACGACGGCGCTGCGCTCGCTCAGGTGGCGCCCGCCGAGCAGGAACTGCACCAGGCCGAGGCCCATGCCGACGGCGGCGAGGGCGAAGCCCAGGTGCCAGTTGACCTTCTCGCCGACCGTGCCGATGGCCAGCGGCGCGATGAAGGCGCCCAGGTTGATGCCGATGTAGAAGAGCGTGAAGCCGCCGTCGCGGCGCGGGTCGTCCGGGCCGTCGTAGAGGTGGCCGACCATCGTGGAGATGTTGGCCTTCAGCAGGCCGGAGCCGATCGCGACCAGGACCAGGCCGAGGAAGAACATCGCCTGGCCGGGCAGGGCGAGGGTGACGTGACCGGCCATGATCACCAGGGCGGCGATCGTGATGGTCTTGCGCGGGCCCCACAGGCGGTCGGCGAACCAGCCGCCCGGCATGGCGAGCAGGTACACCATCGCCATGTAGATCGAGAAGATCGCCGTGGCGGTGGCGGCATTCATGTTCATGCCGCCGGGCGCGACCAGGTACAGGGGGAGCAGGGCCTTCATGCCATAGAAGCTGAAGCGCTCCCACATCTCGGTCATGAAGAGTGTGGCCAGGCCGCGGGGGTGGCCGAAGAAGGTCTTCTCGGTGCCGGAGCCGGCCGAGTCCTTCGTCAGGCTGGTCGCCATGGGTCGATCCTCGTGGTGTCGGGACGCGTGTGGCGTGACGCCATGGGCGCGCCCGGTGGGGGCGGTCGGCACCGGCGCCGTCCCGTCCGCCCCCTCGCCTGACGGGGGTTTCGTCCCGCTGCGCGCGGACACGAGAGACGGAGACACCGAGATCCACACCCCGACGCCTCATCGCGTACGGGGCCCGACCACAGGTCATTCCTTCCAGGCTGGCGAACACCAGCCCGCACACAGAAGAGACCCTTGGCGCGCAATAGCGGGCCAAAGGTCCTTGAGTAGTGCTACAGGCGTCTCGCCACCATACGACACCACAGAGCGTGATTTGGAAGGACTTGAGACATGGATCACAGGTGACCTTGGAACCAACCTCGCACATTCCAAGGTGTCCGTGAGATGTCCCCAAGGATCTCATCCCGGAACTTGATCTTCCGGGGTGCGGGGTGGGGCGGGGCGCCGCGTTGGCGGGGCGTAGCCGAGGGGTCGCGGTGCGCGTTGCCGGGGGCGGTTGTCGTGGTGCGTTCCGCTGTCGCTTTGCCGTGTCCTCGCCGCGTCGTGTCGGGGCCGTGCCCTGCTCTCGCTGCGTTGCGTCGGGGCCGTGCCCTGCTCTCGCTGCGTCGCGTTCGGGTCCGTCCCTCGTCCTGGCTGCGTCGCGTTCCGCGTTGCTCCGGTGCTGTCGTCGTATCGCGTTCCGGGCGGGCTGTCGTGCGTCCTGACGTGTCGCTGCCGCGTGGTTTTCCCGCGCCGCCCCCGGGGGCGCACCGAGGATGCCCCCGCGACGGGCCGGGGCCGGGCTCGGCGATCACCGTGCGATCAGCCTTCGGGGCTTGTCCGTCGCGGACTACCATCACCCCATGACCCGTGTACTGCTCGCCGAGGACGACGCGTCCATCTCGGAGCCGCTGGCCCGCGCACTGCGCCGGGAAGGCTACGAGGTCGAAGTGCGCGAGGACGGTCCGACCGCCCTCGACGCCGGGCTGCAGGGCAGCGTGGACCTGGTCGTGCTCGACCTGGGGCTGCCCGGCATGGACGGCCTGGAGGTCGCCCGGCGGCTGCGCGCCGAGGGGCACACGGTGCCGATCCTCATCCTCACCGCGCGCGCCGACGAGGTCGACACCGTCGTCGGGCTCGACGCGGGGGCCGACGACTACGTCACCAAGCCGTTCCGCCTCGCCGAACTGCTCGCGCGGGTACGGGCGCTGCTGCGGCGCGGCGCCTCGGAGCCGGCGCAGCCGCCCGCCACGCACGGCGTACGCATCGACGTCGAGTCGCACCGGGCCTGGATGGGGGAGGAGGAACTCCAGCTCACGGCCAAGGAGTTCGACCTGCTGCGGGTGCTCGTGCGGGACGCGGGGCGGGTCGTCACCCGGGACCAGCTCATGCGTGAGGTCTGGGACACGACGTGGTGGTCCTCCACCAAGACGCTGGACATGCACATTTCGTGGCTGCGCAAGAAGTTGGGGGATGACGCGGCCAATCCGCGGTACATCGCCACGGTTCGTGGCGTCGGCTTCCGCTTCGAGAAGTCCTAGCCCCTGCCGGGGCGGGTGGTTTCCCGCCCGCCCACCCGTGGCTCCCCGGCCTTGCCCGTCCGGCCCCGACGCGGAGCGCTGTCCCGCCGTCGTGGGTTTTTTCCCGCCCGCCCACCCATGGCTCCCCGGCTTTGCCTGCCCGGCCCCGACGCGGAGCGCTGTCCCGCCGTCGCGGGGTGTTTCCCGCCCGCCCACCCGTGGCTCCCCGGCTGCGCCCGTCCGGCCCCACTGCGAAGCGCTGTCCCGTCGTGGACGCCGCCCGCCCCCGCTGTGGGCAATCGTCCCGCTGGGCGATGGGGGTCCCCCCTGCTCGAGCGGAGCCGAGAGCTTGGGGGAGGGTGGGCACAGCCCGAGGTGCCGCTCAGCCGGGAAGGAGGGCGTTGGTCGGGCCCGGGGCGAGGCCGGGGGACACTGGTCGGGTCCGTTCCCCCGCCCGGCCGGAGGGCCCCGTGCGCCGACGCCTCATCAACTCGACCCTCGCCGTCGTCCTCGTAGTGATCGCCGTCTTCGGCGTCTCCCTGGTGATCGTCGAGACCCGCACGATCAGCAACAGCGCCCAGGAGCGCGTCAACTCCGAGGCCGTCCGCCTCGCGAGCATCGTCGACAGCCGCCTGATCAGCGACGAGCGCGTCACCGGCGAGGTCCTGCGGGAGCAGGTCGACATCGAGCGCTACGCCCGCATCGAGATCCCCGGCCGCGCCCCCATCGAGGTCGGCACCCGCCCGAAGGGCGACGTCATCCGGGCCGAGGAGGACGGCGAGGAGGGGGAGAAGGTCACCGTCGAGGAGCCCCGCACCGCCGTCACCCAGGAGGTCGGCCGCACCCTGCTGATCATCGGCGGGGTCGCCCTGCTCGCCATCGTGGCCGCGGTCCTGCTCGCCGTACGCCAGGCCAACCGCCTCGCCTCCCCGCTCACGGACCTCGCGGAGACCGCCGAGCGCCTCGGCTCCGGCGACCCGCGCCCCCGCCACCGGCGCTACGGCGTCCCGGAGCTGGACCGCGTCGCGGACGTGCTGGACTCCAGCGCGGAGCGGATCGCCCGCATGCTCACCGCCGAGCGGCGCCTGGCCGCCGACGCCTCGCACCAGTTGCGCACCCCGCTCACCGCCCTGTCCATGCGCCTGGAGGAGATCACCGTCACCGACGACCTGGACACGGTGAAGGAGGAGGCGACGATCGCGCTGACGCAGGTGGAGCGGCTCACGGACGTGGTGGAGCGGCTGCTCACCAACTCCCGCGACCCCCGCACCGGCTCCGCGGTCTCCTTCGACCTGGACGAGGTGATCAAGCAGCAGGTGGAGGAGTGGCGCCCGGCCTACCGCAGCGCGGGCCGCGCCATCGTCAGCTCCGGCAAGCGCCACCTCAAGGCCGTGGGCACCCCGGGCGCGGTCGCCCAGGTCCTCGCGGCGCTGATCGAGAACTCGCTGATGCACGGCGGCGGCACCGTCGCCCTGCGGACCCGCGTCACCGGCAACCAGGCGGTCATCGAGGTCACCGACAACGGCCCCGGCGTGCCCGCCGACCTCGGCGCGCGGATCTTCGAGCGCACCATCAGCGGCCGCAATTCGACAGGGATCGGACTCGCCGTGGCCCGCGATCTGGCCGAAGCGGACGGGGGCCGCCTGGAGATGCTCCAGGCCCAGCCCCCGGTGTTCGGGCTGTTCCTCTCGCGCCAGCAGCCGTCCCAGGACGACGCGACCGGGACGGACAGCGGCAAGGACGGCGAGACCGGCAAGGATGCCGGGCACGGCAAGGGAACCAAGCACGACCAGGCCGGGCGCGGAGCGGGCCCGCACCGCGACGGACAAACGGTCCGCTGAGCGCCCCCGCAGCCCCCACAGCCCCCGCGGCCTCCGCAGCCCCCGCGGCCTCCACAGCCCCCGCCGCCCCGTACCCCCACGGAGCCGCAGGCCGTCCTCAGCCCCGGCGCCGCGCCCCCGAGGCCGTCCCCCGCGGCTCCGTGCCGTCGCGGGCGTCCTCCTCCAGGAACGATTCCGCATGCGCGACCGCCTCCCGCGCGGGCAGCGCCCGGAACACCCAGGAGCGGTAGGACCAGAAGCGGAACAGCGTGGCGATGGCCATGCCGAGGAACTTGAAGACGTTCGTCTGGAGCTTGCTGTCCCAGTCGAACCCGTACGTCGCCACGTACAGGACGCCGTTCTCGATCACCAGGCCGACCACGCTGAACAGCAGGAAGAGCGTCAGCTCCTTGGTGCGGCCGCTCTTGTCCCGGTCGCGGTAGGTGAAGTAGCGGAATCCCACGTAGTTGCAGCAGATCGCGACGACCGTCGCGACGACGCTGGCGCGCACCACCTGGAGGTCGGTGACGTGGCGTACGAGGTTGAAGACGGCGAAGTTGATCAGCGTCCCCACGGCGCCCACGGCCCCGAACTTCGCCACTTCCCGTGTGAGCCGGTCCACTCGCACCCGTAGTGCGCCACGGTCCGTCATGGTCGCCCCAGCCCCCGTGTCGGTGTCGGTCGGTCGTGTCGGCCGGGTCGGCCGCGGTCGGTGGCGGCCGGTCGGAGCCGGTTCTCCACGGTGTCGACGGGATGCCGCGTCCGCTTCGTTTGCGGTTTTCCCGGTCGCGTCAACCCAGCCATGCTAACCAGCGCCCGGCGCCGGCGCGCGGGGACGCCGGTCCGTCCGGGGCGCGCCCGCGCCGGGGGAGAGCGGAATCGGGCCGTCCACGGATGGCCGATACCCTGTGGGTGTGACGTTCCCGGTAGTCGGCATGGTCGGCGGGGGCCAGCTCGCTCGTATGACCCACGAGGCGGGCATCCCGCTCGGCATCAGGTTCAAGCTCCTCAGTGACACTCCGCAGGATTCCGCGGCGCAGGTCGTCAGCGACGTCGTCATCGGCGACTATCGCGACCTCGACACGCTGCGTGACTTCGCGCGGGGCTGCGACGTGATCACCTTTGATCACGAACATGTACCCACCGAGCATCTACGGGCCCTGGAGGCGGACGGCATCCCCGTCCGCCCGGGGCCCGACGCATTGGTGCACGCCCAGGACAAGGGGGTGATGCGCGCGAAGCTGGACGCGCTCGAAGTGCCGTGCCCACGCCATCGGATCGTGAGCGATCCGGCGGACGTGGTGGCGTTCGCGGCCGAGGGCGTCCCCGAGGGCGACACGGACAGTGACGGCTTCCCGGTCGTCCTGAAGACCGTGCGCGGCGGCTACGACGGCAAGGGCGTATGGGTCGTGCGCTCCGCCGAGCAGGCCGCCGAGCCCTTCCGCGCGGGCGTGCCGGTCCTCGCCGAGGAGAAGGTCGACTTCGTACGGGAGCTGGCGGCGAACGTCGTCCGCTCCCCGCACGGCCAGGCCGTGGCGTACCCCGTCGTGGAGTCGCAGCAGGTCGACGGGGTGTGCGACACCGTCATCGCGCCCGCCCCCGGCCTCTCCGCCGAGCTGGCGGGCCAGGCCCAGGAGCTGGCCCTGCGGGTGGCGCGGGAGCTCGGCGTGGTCGGCCACCTGGCCGTCGAGCTGTTCGAGACCAGCGACGGCCGCGTCCTGGTCAACGAGCTGGCGATGCGACCGCACAATTCCGGCCACTGGACCCAGGACGGCGCGGTGACCTCCCAGTTCGCCAACCACGTCCGCGCGGTCCTCGACCTGCCGCTCGGCGACCCGCGCCCGCGCGCGCAGTGGACGGTCATGGCGAACGTCCTCGGCGGTGACTACCCCGACATGTACACCGCGTACCTGCACTGCATGGCGCGCGACCCGAAGCTGAAGATCCACATGTACGGCAAGGACGTGAAGCCCGGCCGCAAGGTCGGCCACGTCAACACCTACGGCGACGACCTGGACGAGGTCCTGGACCGCGCCCGCCACGCTGCCGGCTACCTCAGAGGAACGATCACCGAATGAGCAGTCCCGAGAGCGGTCCCCAGCACGGACCCGTCGTCGGCGTCGTCATGGGCTCGGACTCCGACTGGCCCGTCATGGAGGCCGCCGCCCAGGCCCTCGACGAGTTCGAGATCCCGTACGAGGTGGACGTGGTGTCCGCGCACCGCATGCCGCACGAGATGGTCGCGTACGGCGAGCAGGCCGCCGACCGCGGCCTCAAGGCGATCATCGCGGGCGCGGGCGGCGCCGCCCACCTGCCCGGCATGCTCGCCTCCGTGACGCCGCTGCCGGTCATCGGCGTGCCCGTGCCGCTGAAGTACCTCGACGGCATGGATTCGCTGCTGTCGATCGTGCAGATGCCCGCGGGCGTGCCGGTCGCGACGGTTTCCGTGGGCGGCGCCCGCAACGCCGGGCTGCTCGCCGCGCGCATGCTCGCCGCGCACGACGCCGAACTGCTCGGCCGCATGCGGGAGTTCCAGCAGGAGCTGAACGACCAGGCGACGGAGAAGGGCAAGCGCCTGCGCGCCAAGGTGGAGGGCGCGGGTTCCGGTTTCGGCTTCGGTTCGGGACAGTGACCCCATGACGAAGCTGCCCGACTCCCTGGCCCGCGCCCGTGCCCTGCTCGCCGAGGCCCCCGTGGTGGACGGCCACAACGACCTGCCCTGGGCGCTGCGCGAGAAGGCCGGGTACGACCTCGACCGCCTCGACATCGCCGCGGACCAGACGGGTCGGCTGCACACCGACCTGGCCCGGCTGCGCGCGGGCGGCGTCGGCGCCCAGTACTGGTCGGTGTACGTGCGCACCGATATGGCGGGCGACGCCGCGGTCAGCGCGACCCTCGAACAGATCGACTGCGTCCGGCAGTTGCTCGACCGCCACCCCGGTGAGCTGCGGGCCGCGCACACCGCGGCCGACATGGAGGCGGCCCGCGCCGAGGGGCGGATCGCGTCCCTCATGGGGGCCGAGGGCGGCCACTCGATCAACAACTCCCTCGCCACGCTACGGGCGTTGTACGCGCTCGGCGTCCGCTACATGACGCTGACGCACAACGACAACATCGCGTGGGCGGACTCGGCGACCGACGAGCCGGGCGTCGGCGGCCTGTCGCCGTTCGGCCACGAGGTGGTCCGCGAGATGAACCGCCTCGGCATGCTGGTGGACCTCTCGCACGTGGCGGCGACCACGATGCGGGCGGCCCTGGACACCTCCGAGGCGCCGGTGATCTTCTCCCACTCCTCGGCGCGCGCGGTCTGCGACCACCCGCGCAACGTCCCGGACGACGTCCTGGAGCGCCTGCCCGCCAACGGCGGCGTGGCGATGGCGACCTTCGTGCCGAAGTTCGTCCTCCAGGAGGCCGTCGACTGGACGCTCGCGGCCGACGCCAACATGCGCGCGCACGGCTTCCACCACCTGGACACCACCCCGGAGGCCATGAAGGTGCACGCGGCCTTCGAGGAGGCGCACCCGCGCCCCGTCGCCACCGCCGCGACGGTGGCCGACCACCTCGACCACATGCGGGAGGTCGCGGGCGTCGACCACATCGGCATCGGCGGCGACTACGACGGCACCGCGTTCACCCCCGCGGGCCTCGACGACGTCTCCGGCTACCCGAACCTGCTCGCGGAGCTCCTCGACCGCGGCTGGTCCACGGCCGACCTCGCCAAGCTGACCTGGCGCAACGCGGTACGCGTCCTCGGCGCGGCGGAGGACGTGGCCCGCGACGTCCGCTCCCGCCGCGGCCCGTCGGTCGCGACGCTGGAGCAGTTGGACGGCGCGGGCCGCTGACCCGGCGACGGCGGACGCGGTAAGGGGCGCGACCCATGGGGTCGCGCCCCTCGCGCTTCGGTCCTTCTCACGCCGGCGCCGGGTGGCGCTACGCGGCGTCCCGCCACATCAGCCACACCGAGGGGCCGTCGAGGGGGAGGCTCAGCTCCTTCCGCACGGTGAAGCCGAAGTGCTCGTAGAACGGTATGTTCTCGGCCTTGGAGGACTCCAGGTACGCGGGCAGGCCCGCCGCGTCGGCCCGGGCGAGGCCGGACCGCAGCAGGGCGGCGCCGTGCCCCTGGCCCCGGGCGGCGGGGTCGGCCCCGACCACGGCGAGGTACCAGTGCGGCTCGGCGGGCGTGTACTGGGTGATCGCCTCGTAGCTGGCCTTGAGCCGGGTCGCGTGCTCGCCCAGGACGCCCCCCAGCTCCGTGAACAGCTCCTCGTCGGGCTCGCCCTCGTCGCCGGTGCGCGGCGGCAGCCAGAAGGAGGCGGCGGAGCCGGTCAGCTCGCACAGGCCGTGCGGGCCGTAGTGCCGCGTGCAGAGGATGGCGAAGTACCGCTCCAGCCGCTCCTCGCGGGTGTCCGCGTCGGGGAACAGCCACCGCATCATCGGGTCGGTCGCGAAGGACCGCGCCAGCGTCGCGGCGAGGTACGGGATGTCATCGGGCGTGACGGGGCGCGGAGTTGGTGTAGTAGCCATGTGGTGATTGTGCAGAACGAGTGATCGTTCCGTGTACGAGGGGCTGCCCTCGGCCCGGGAGAGGCTGGGGCGAGGCCCGACGAAAGCGCGCCCTCGGGCCCGTCAGCCCTGGACGGGCCCTCAGGCCCCCGGCCGCCCCATGGCGCGGAAGGTCCACCCCGCCGCGCGCCACCGCTCCGGGTCCAGCGCGTTGCGGCCGTCCAGCAGGACCCGCTCTCCGGTCACGGCCCCGAGCGCCTCGGGGTCCAGCTCGCGGAACTCGCGCCACTCGGTGAGGTGCAGGACCACGTCGGCCCCGCGGACGGCGTCCTCGGCCGTGTCGGCGTACCCGAGGGTCGGGAAGACGCGGCGGGCGTTGGCCATGCCCTTGGGGTCGTAGACGGTGACCTGGCCGCCCTGGAGGTGGATCTGCCCGGCCACGTTCAGGGCGGGCGAGTCGCGCACGTCGTCGGAGTCCGGCTTGAAGGTGGCGCCGAGCACGGCCACCCGCTTGCCCAGGAACGATCCGCCGCCGACGGCCTCGCGGGCCAGCTCCACCATGTGCCCGCGGCGCCGCATGTTGATCGAGTCGACCTCGCGCAGGAAGGTCAGGGCCTGGTCGGCGCCCAGCTCCCCGGCGCGCGCCATGAACGCGCGGATGTCCTTGGGCAGGCAGCCGCCGCCGAAGCCGATCCCGGCGCGCAGGAACTTGGCGCCGATGCGGTCGTCGTACCCGAGGGCCTCGGCGAGCTTCACCACGTCGCCCCCCGCGGCCTCGCAGACCTCGGCCATGGCGTTGATGAAGGAGATCTTCGTGGCCAGGAAGGAGTTCGCGGAGGTCTTGACCAGCTCGGCGGTGGGGAAGTCGGTGACGACGAAGGGCGAGCCCTCGGCGATCGGCGTCGCGTACACCTCGCGCAGCACCTTCTCGGCCTGCTCACCGCGGACGCCGACGACGATCCGGTCCGGGTGCAGGGTGTCGTCGACGGCGAACCCCTCGCGCAGGAACTCCGGGTTCCAGGCGAGCTCGACGTCCGCGCCCGCGGGGGCGAGCTCGGCGATCCGGGCCGCGATCCGGTCCGCGCTGCCGACCGGCACGGTCGACTTGCCGACGACCAGGGCGGGGCGCCGCAGATGGCGGGCGAGGGAGTCGACGGCGGCGTCCACATGGCTCATGTCGCAGGCGTACTCGCCGTGCTTCTGCGGGGTGTTGACGCAGATGAAGTGCACGTCGCCGAAGTCGGCGGCCTCCGCCCAGTCCATGGTGAAGTTCAGCCGCCCGGTGGCGCCCTCGATCCCCGCGACGTGCGCCCGGAGCAGCTCCTCCAGGCCCGGCTCGTACATCGGGACCTCGCCGCGCCGCAGCATGTCGACCTTCTCCGGTACGACGTCGAGGCCGAGGACCTCGAAGCCGAGCTCGGCCATGGCCGCGGCGTGGGTGGCCCCGAGGTAGCCGGTGCCGATCACGGTGATCTTCAGGGCCATGAGGGTGCTCCAGTGTGGTTCGAGCGCTGCGCTGCGCTGCCCGAGCATAGTGCGGGCGTGCCGGGGCCTCTCACCGGGCACGATCACCCTGTCGTCAAACTCACGTACCGGTGACGGGAGCGGCGCCCTAAAATTCGAGTCGACCAGCGTGTTACTTAACGGTAATTAGCGTCCGCGGCGTCCTTTGGAGCGTGAGAGACCTTGGCCGGAACGGCTGACTTCGACCTGTACCGCCCGTCCGAGGAGCACGAGATGCTCCGCGACACGATCCGCTCGCTGGCCGAGGCGAAGATCGCGCCGTTCGCCGCGGCCGTCGACGAGGACTCCCGCTTCCCGCAGGAGGCCCTGGACGCCCTGGTCGCCTCCGACCTGCACGCCGTGCACGTGCCGGAGACGTACGGCGGCGCGGGCGCCGACGCGCTCGCCACGGTCATCGTGATCGAGGAGGTGGCCCGCGTCTGCGCGTCCTCCTCCCTCATCCCGGCCGTGAACAAGCTGGGCTCGCTGCCCGTGATCCTCTCCGGCTCCGAGGAGCTGAAGAAGAAGTACATGACGCCGCTGGCCAAGGGCGACGCGATGTTCTCGTACTGTCTCTCCGAGCCGGACGCCGGTTCGGACGCGGCGGGCATGAAGACCAAGGCCGTCCGGGACGGCGACCACTACGTCCTCAACGGCGTGAAGCGCTGGATCACCAACGCCGGCGTCTCCGAGTACTACACGGTCATGGCCGTGACCGACCCGGAGAAGCGCTCCAAGGGCATCTCGGCCTTCGTCGTGGAGAAGGGCGACGAGGGCGTCTCGTTCGGCGCCCCGGAGAAGAAGCTCGGCATCAAGGGCTCGCCGACCCGCGAGGTCTACCTGGACAACGTCCGCATCCCCGCCGACCGCATGATCGGCGCGGAGGGCACGGGCTTCGCCACGGCGATGAAGACCCTGGACCACACCCGCATCACCATCGCGGCCCAGGCACTCGGCATCGCCCAGGGCGCCCTCGACTACGCCAAGGGCTACGTCCAGGAGCGCAAGCAGTTCGGCAAGCCGATCGCCGACTTCCAGGGCGTTCAGTTCATGCTCGCGGACATGGCCATGAAGATCTCCGCCGCCCGCGCCCTGACCTACCAGGCCGCCGCCGCCTCCGAGCGCGGCGACGCCGACCTGACCTACCAGGGCGCCGCCGCCAAGTGCTTCGCCTCCGACGTGGCCATGGAGGTCACCACGGACGCCGTCCAGCTCCTCGGCGGCTACGGCTACACCCGCGACTACCCGGTCGAGCGCATGATGCGCGACGCCAAGATCACGCAGATTTATGAAGGCACGAACCAGGTGCAGCGGATCGTCATGGCGAGGAACCTGCCGTAGCAGTGTTTTCGCAGGTCAGTGGCCCTCTCATGTGGTCCTGGAGCTGTGGTCGGCTTCGGGTCCGTTCGGGTCCGTTCCGGGGTGTTCCTGGGCGTCATGCTGGGGAAATCCTGGGCTGATCCGGGGCCGGATACGTCCCCTGACCTGCACAACCAGAGCGGCCCCCGGCGTGATGCCGGGGGCCGCTCGTACGGGTTGTGTCAGGCGACTTCGGACCGCTCCGTGGGGTCGTCCGCGCCCGGGGCGAGCATCGTTGCGATGGCCGCCCGGCTACGCTGCTCGGCTTCCTCAAAGATGTAGTGGTAGTGCTCCCTGAGTACGTCCGTGCCGCTGTGGCCCATCCAGTCGGCTACGTCGTTCTCCGGGACGCCCGCGTACAGCAGGCGCGACCCGTAGTAGTGCCGCATTTGATTCGTCCACTGCTCCCAGACCGCCGTCACCGGCTGCTTTCCCAGCCGGTCATCCAGGTAGGTCCCAGCGTCTAGTTCCTGCTGGGTCCGGCCGGTGTGACTCATGCACTCCACGTCCACGGTCGCGCCATCTAACGAAGGCTCGGCCTCCCATGTACACGTCAGGCACCTGGCCTCGAACGTCAGCTCTGTGTCTGGATGCTGCATGATCCGGTGCTTTGTGTACCGCAGGGTTGAGAGGGTCATCGTTGCGTGCCTCCCCTCGTCAGGTGCCCGGTCGTCGGGCATGGAAGGTCCGGCATGGCGCGATTCGGGGAGCAGCACACCAGGGCTACAGACAGGAACGAGGGCCGTTCGAGATAGAAGCCGTGGGACACGTCTCCACCCCAACCAAGTCGTTCGGCAGCAGAGTTGACCAGTAACGCGAGTCGCGTACTGTCGCGGTCCGGCTCAGACATGAACCGGGGTGCGTACTCGGTGAGCTGTTCCCCCAGCCAGCCGGCCGCATCCTTAGCCTCATGCCAGGTACCACGAACGAGGCGTTCGGGTTTCCTGAGCCAGAGGGCCGTTTCCATCGGAGGGAGGTCACCTGTGCGGACCTCTGCGGTGGCTTCCTTGTATCGCTGGCTGAGCCTGTGACCTTCTGCGTCACCGTCCCCGCCCGGCGGGGGTGGCGGGGCGCCAGGGGGCCGTCTGTGGCCTTCCTTGTCGAACCGCTTCTTGTCGCCAGTCCATAGGTAGCCGTGGTAGTGCAACTGCCTTCCGTTCAACGCAGGAGCAAGAGAACGGCGGCCGGTCCCAGTCCTCGGGGGAAGAACAAGAACCGGCCGCCGAAGAGAGGCGGCCGTCAGGCCGAGACGGTGAAGCGGGCCGGGTCGATACCGGCCGCGTTCAGTTCGGCGGTGGTGAAGCGCAGCGGCTCCGCGCCGGGCCGCTTGCTGTCGCCCAGCGCCCACGCGTCGGGGCCGATCTTCGCCAGCGTGGCGCAGGACTCACCGTCCGGATGCGTGTTGCCTCCGCACGCCTTGAGGAACGTGGCCTCGCTGATGGGCAGGCTGTACAGGTCGGTTCCGGGCATGAGTGTGCCTTCCTGTGAGGTCAGTGACAGGGGGCAGGCTCAGAGCTGGTACTGATCCGGCTTCGACACGTACACAACGCCAGCGCCAAGAGCCGTCGCGGAGTCCCGAAGCAACTCGTGCAGCATCGACCTGGAGTCGTCACGCATCGCATGGGTCAGGTTGTCGGCCAGCAATGCGGCCTCGGACGGGAGCAGGACCATTTCCGTGTCTGCCACATGCCGACCGTTCTTCGTCAGCCACACAGGAACGCGGATGTTCCCCTCGCCATCCCGATACGCCGCACGGCTTGGGATTGGGTCCATCCGCCACCCCTGCGTAATCTTCTGACTGTCCTTCTTCGGTTCGGTCGGCATGGAGACATCCTCGACCTCACAGCGAGGGACCTCTAGCCCGTTTCCTGTTCCCGCAAATAGTCGTCGCGGATACCCTCGACCAGTCCCCGCATGTCGTTTCCCGACAGTGCAACCTGCTCGAACCCGCAGAATTTGGCGACGTAAAGTTCGACATCTCTGGGGTCCGTGACAACCATCTCCGCATGGACTGTTTCTATCGTGACCATTCGGTCGTCACGGATAACGAACGCATGATTGGCGATGTCGTGCTGCTGGGACTGTAGGGGGACTACGCGAATATCTATGTGGGAGAGCCGCGAGATGGAAACGATGCGGTCGAGCTGAGCAGCCATCATCTGAGGCGGGACGATTCGCCACCGAAGGACAGGTTCCGTGATGATGAACCGCAGCGTCTTCGCGCTGTCGTAGAGGACCGCTTGGCGTTCAAGCCTGCCGTTGATCGTCCGCGTGAGGGCGTCATGGCTGAGATCGTGACGTTGCAGGACGGCGCGAATGTATTCCGGAGTCTGAAGCAGTCCCGGAACTAGCGCCGGTTGGAACAGCCGCAGCATCGACATCTGCGCTTCCAGGGCTTTGGCGGCTTCCTGGCCTTTGTGGACCCCGATGCGCTTCAGGAGCCGCCACGCCGTTGCTTCCGTCGCCGACGCTCGGGCAACTTCTGTGTACTCCGCCTTGACCTGATCCGAGACGCCGATTGCTGTCAGGATGCGCTCTACGTCCGTCGTGCTGGCTGCCAGCTTCGCAGTCTCGATCTTGGAAACAGCTTGGACGGAGACATGAGGGCGCTGCGGGCCACCGCTTTGGCTTCCTTCCCGGATGCCACTCGCAGGGCCCGCAGTGCGGCCCCAAGCTGCCCTTTGTTCACGCCCCGTACTTGGCCCACCATTCCGTGAACGGTTCAGCCCGCGCGAGTGCTGCGTCACGGTGCTGTGCAAACTCCGCCGCCCGTTCAGGCCCTAGCACTTCCGAGCCCAGGTACCTGCCAGTCGCGTCGTAGTTCATCACGGCCACGTACTCGGAGTCGAAGAGCCAGAAATCGGGGACGGCATCCAGGGGGTTGGGTTTACCAGTGACGTCGAGGATGTAGAACTCCTCACCCCCAGACATGTTCTTCTGGTACCCCCACCCGAGTTCGAACCTAAGATAGTCCGTGAGCGGGCGGCGCAGAATGTGTGCCCGGTAGACTCGTTTCCCTTTTCCGGTGTGGGAGCGGAGTTCTTCGACCCAGCCTGCATTGTAGTCGTCGGGCTGCGGCTCCCCGGCCAGGAACGCGTGATAGGCATCGACGTTCCCCGAATTGCTGTAGTCGTCGAGGGTTTCGAGCCGGAACGCCTCACGCTGGAACGTGTCGAAGAGGTCGCCGAGGGTCCTAGATGAGGTTGTCACGGATGGCCTTCTGAATCAGTTCCATCGGGATCTCGACCAGGGTTTCATGAGCGGGAAGCTGGAGCCCGTGATCGGCCGGAGTCTCTCCCTGAACCAAGAGTGTGCCGCGATCCGTCGCGTAGATCGTCGGGCAGTCTTTGAGGTCGCACGTGCTGACCAGCTTGGTGACCTTCATGGTCCGGGTTCCCCTCTCCCGTGCTGCCAGTACCCCGCATCTGGGTTGATGCTCCCGAGGCCAGGGCGCGCGGGTCAAGCGATCACGGTTGACGGAACGGGAAACCGCGTAACCTCTCCGGAGCCTGCCGCTCCTCCGACCGATCGGGGAGGCTGCCGCCAGTACCGCGCCGACCAGGACAGACTCCTGACGATCATGGGAAAATGCTGGGGTGGGCTCCACCAAGATGGGTGTCCGTGCAGGTCAGCGCCGTACGACCGGTAAAGCACGCAGATCTACGAGGGCGCGAACCAGGTCCAGCGCATCGTCATGGCCCGCAACCTCCCGTAGCGCGCCCGCGCCCCTCCCGAGAACGCCCCGCCGACCGGCGGAGACGAGGCAGCCCCCGGCATCGCGCCGGGGGCTGTCGTCGTACGGCGGTACGCACGGCCAGGCGTACGGCCGGTCCTACGGCGACGACGAACGCCGCGACCTGCGGGCCCGGTACGCGCGCATCTTGGCGCGGGCCCCGCACACCCCCATGTCGCACCAGCGGCCCCGCCCGCCCGGGCTGCGGTCGTAGTACGCCCAGTGGCAGGTCGCGGACTCGCACCCCTTGAGCCGCTCCCAGGTGCCCGCCGCCACCCCCTCCGCGACGGCCGCCGCCACCCGGGAGAGCAGCGTCCCGGGCTCGGCGGGGACGAGCCGCGCCGAGCCGTCGGCCGGGTCGACGCGGACCAGCAGGGGAGCTTCGGCCAGGAGGTCGCCGAGGGGCCGCACCTCGCGGTGGGGCGCGTGTCCGGCGTGGGCGAGGCACGCCGCCCGCAGAGCCTCGCGCAGCTCCCGCGCGGCCGCCACGTCCCCCGGCGCGAGCCCGAATTGCGCACGCCCCGTTTCGGTGTCGAGCTCGTCGGTACCCGCACCGATGTCGAGGGTGTTCACCAGGGCCTGCACCAGGGCGAGCCCACCGGGTGCGGGCGCTCTGTCGTTCATGGTTGCGACGTTACCGCCACTGGCGCAGTATGGGGTAACCCAGCGCGTTACCGGGTAGAAGCTTCAAGCGGTAACCCTCCGCGTCCGCGGAACCCGCATAACGTGCCGAAACCGTCGAACCCGCCGAACCCGTCGAGGAGAAGACATGGCCTCCCCCGTCGCCAAGCTCCGCAACGTCGTCCTGGACTGTCCCGAGCCCCGCCGCCTCGCCGAGTTCTACGCCGCGGTCATCGGCGGCGAGGTCGTCGAGGGCGACGGCGGCCGGTGGGTCGACCTCGTCGCGCCCGGCCGCGTCAAGGTGTCGTTCCAGCTCGCCGAGGACTTCACACCGCCCGAGTGGCCCCGCTCCGACCACAACGCCCAGCAGCTCCACCTGGACCTCGACGCGGGCAGCACCATGGACGAGCTGGAGGCCGCCCAGGAGCGCGTCCTGGCCCTCGGCGCCCGCCCGCTCGACCTGGACGACGACGGCGGCAAGCGCGACTTCCGCGTGTACGCCGACCCGGCGGGGCACCCGTTCTGCCTGTGCCGGATCGACTGAGCCCCGCCCGGCCCGGCGTCAGCGCGACGCCCGGGCGGTGAAGTCCGCGCCGCGCAGCGCGCGCTGGACGTTGCCCCAGGTGAGCGCCGCGATCTCGGCGTCCGCCCAGCCCCGGTCGAGCAGTTCGGCGACGAGCCTCGGGAAGCGCGAGACGTCGCCGAGCTCCTCGGGGTGCGCGGCCGAGGTGTCGTAGGTCCCGGCGAGCCCGACGCACTCCGGCCCGGCGACGTTCCGCACGTGCTCGAGGTGGTCCACGACGTCCCGCACGCGCGTCCCCGTCTGCTCGGCGGCGAGCGGTACCAGGCACAGCCCCTTGGCCGCGCCCACGGCCGCCAGCAGGCCGTCGCCGAGGTTCTCCGGGTGCTCGCGCAGGGCCCGCGCCCCGGAGCGGGTGAAGACCACCGGCGCCTTGGACAGGCCGAGCACCCGCCGCGCCGTCGCCTCCGGGGCCCCGGTCAGGTCGGCGAGGATGCCGAGCCGGTTCACCTCCCGGACGACCTGCTCGCCGAAGGTGCTCAGGCCGTCCTCGCCCGCCCACGGCGTACCGGCGAGCGTGAGGACGTTCAGGCCGAGCGCGTGCAGCGAGCGCAGCGCGCCCAGCGAGTCGCCCAGGGCGCGGGCGCTCGCCGGACCCACCACGACGGCGATCCGGCCGCGGTTGCGCGCGTCGGCGGTCTCCGACGCGTCCCGGACGAGCCGCAGGTCGTCGGCGTACCGCGCGGCGACGTGCCGGACGAGGTCGAGCTGTTCGAGCGCGGCGGCCACCGCCCGGTCCCCGTCGCGGTCGTCGGGCACGTGCAGCGACCAGAACAGCGCGCCCACCCCGCCCGCCCGCAGCCGCGGCACGTCCGTCTCCACGCCGCCGTCGCCGGACTCCAGGTCGCAGTACGGCATCGCCCGCAGCGCCCGCAGCAGACCGCTGTGGCCGTCGGCGACGGGATGCGCGTCGAGCAGGGCCCGGGCCCGGCCGAAGGCGTCCTCGCGGCCGGCGGCGGGTTCCGGCCGCGGCGCCCCGGGGACGCGCCGGGCGTCCGTGGCGGTGGTCGGGCGGCCGCCGAGCTCTCCGGCCTCGGCGGGGGTGTCGAATTCGTCCTGCAGCTCCGCCATGACAGCTCCGCGGTCCGATGTGGCAGTTCTGGCTGGTCGCACCACCGTCGCACGGCGGGCGCGCGGCTTCGCGGCGGGCGGAGCGTTCGGGGTACGCCCGCCGCCACCGGGCGTACGTCAGGCGCACGCGAAGGGCCCCGCCGTGGTGCCGGCGGGGCCCGAAGGGTGCGCGGAGGGTGCGCGAAGGATGCGCGAAGGATGCGCGAAGGATGCGGGTGACGGCGTCAGTTGCCGCCGGTGACGGTGACCTTCTCGTCGTTGTTGAGCTGCTCGACGAGCTGCTTGACCTTCGCCTTGTCCCAGACGAGGTTGCCGCCGACGGAGCCGGAGATCGGCATGTTCATCGAGGTGCCGTCGCCGCCCGAGACGCCCTTCATCGCCCAGAACATGGAGGCCACGTCCATCAGGCCCATGTCCTTGTCGACGATCAGCGTGTCCAGGCCGGCGCCCATCGTCGGGTAGAGCTTGAACGGGTTCATGACCGTGCCGGGGGTCGCCGCCTGGTTGGCGAGGGCCGCGAGGAACTTCTGCTGGTTCTTCGTGCGGTCCAGGTCGCTGCCCGCGAAGGCGTACCGCGTACGGACGAAGGCCAGGGCCTCCTCGCCGTTCAGCGTCTGCTTGCCCGCCTCGAAGTCGGCGCCGGACTTCTTGTCCCTGAAGGCCTTGGGGATGTCCATCTCCACGCCGCCGACCGCGTCGACGATCTTCGCGAAGCCGCCGAAGCCGATCTCCGCGTAGTGGTCGATGCGCAGGCCCGTGTTGGCCTCGACGGTCCGCACGAGCAGCTCGGGGCCGTCCTCGGCGTACGCGGCGTTCAGCTTCACCTGACGTCCGGTGCCCGGGTAGAGCTTGCCGGACTCCGCGCCCTTGAAGGAGGGGATGGTGACGTTCGAGTCGCGCGGCAGCGAGATCATCGTGTTCCCGCCGTCGTCCGCGACGTGCAGGATCATCATCGAGTCGGTGCGCTTGCCCTCGGCGGAGCCGGTGTGGAGCTTCTTCTTCTCCTCGTCGGACATGCCCTCACGGCTGTCCGACCCCACGATCAGGTAGTTCGTGCCCTTGCCGCCCGCGGGCCGCTCGATGACCTTCGACAGGTCGACCTCGCGCTTGAGCTTGGAGTCCGCCCAGAAGTACGTGGAGACGGAGACGACGATCAGCAGGGCGAGGAACGTGACCAGGCCCCAGGTGATGCGCTTCTTCCAGTTGACCGGGGGCTTGGGGCGCGGCGGCGCCTGCGGGCCCTGCGGACCGCCCGGCCCCTGCCCGCCACGGCGCGGACCGGCCGGCGAGCCGTACACCTGCCCGGTGTTGTAGCCGCTGTCGTACCCCTCGGGGCCGCCGGGGCCCTGGGCGTGCTGACCGGGCTGCCCGGGCTGGGGCCGCTGGTCGCGGTAGAGGTCGTCGTACACGTTGTCGTCGTACGAGGGCTGGCGCGGGACCGCGTCGGGCCGCTGGACGTGGCGCATCACGCGGGCGCCCTCGGGCTGTGCGCTGCCGCTGCCGTACCCGTGGCGGTCCCCGTTGCCCTCGGTCCGCGCGTCTCGCCAATCGCTCATGTGGCTTAGTGTGCAGTGCCGCGCGCCCCGCCTCACAGGGAGGGCGTTGTTTCGGGTCACTGCTGTTGCAGAGCTGTGGCAAAGCGCCCGGGAGCGGCGTTTCCCGACGCTCGACATAGGGTGGAGGGCATGACAGATCAGGCCCCCGGCTCGGAATCGGAGATTCCCGGCAAGCCGACCTCGGCGTCCCGCACCACGCTCAGCCACATCATGACGCACGCCGACACCAACCTCCTCGGCACCGTGCACGGCGGCGTGATCATGAAGCTCGTCGACGACGCGGCGGGGGCCGTCGCCGGCCGCCACTCCGGCGGCCCCGCCGTGACCGCCTCCATGGACGAGATGGTCTTCCTCGAGCCCGTCAGGGTGGGTGACCTGGTGCATGTGAAGGCGCAGGTCAACTGGACCGGACGGACGTCCATGGAGGTCGGCGTACGCGTCCTCGCCGAGCGCTGGAACGAGTCGACGCCCGCCCAGCAGGTGGGCTCCGCGTACCTCGTCTTCGCCGCCGTGGACGCCGACGGCAAGCCCCGGCTCGTGCCGCCGGTGCTGCCCGAGACCGACCGGGACCGGCGGCGGTACCAGGAGGCGCAGATCCGCCGCACGCACCGGCTGGCCCGCCGCCGCGCCATCAAGGAGCTCCGCGAGGCCCGGGCGGCGGAGGGCTTCGAGGACTGAGGGGGCCGGTCCCGCGTTGGCGTGGGCCCCGCCGGGGCGCGCGCCGCCGCGCGGCTCACACGGTCCTGCGTGCCGCACGGCTCTGCGGTCCGCGCGGCTGGGTGCCGTACGGATATCTGCGGGCTGTGCGGCTGGGTGCCGTACGGCTCTGTGGGCTGTGCACGGCCGGCTCTGTGGGCTGGGCGCACCCGGCTCTGCGGGCTGTGCGCGGCTGCGACCACCCGTCCTGCGAGGCCGTACGGCCCCCGGGCTCAGCGTCGCTGGGGCCCCCGGCCCCTGGGCTAGCGGCAGACCACCTCGTCGCCCGTGACCACGCCGAACTCGCCCTGGAAGGCGTCCTCCGCCCGCACCCTGCGTACCTGGCGGAAATCCGACCCCGCCAGCACCTTCAGCACCGCCCCCTGCCCGGGCACCTGCCGCATCTCGCACCCGGGCAGCGCCGTCGCCAGGGACTTCGCGGAGCGGTCCCAGCGCGGGTCGTACGCCACGACCGTCCGGGCGAGCGGCTTCGCCCCCGGGGCCAGCGGCAGCGTGCCCGGCGCTCCGGTGGTGCGGAAGCCGATCTTGCCGAGCGCCCCGTCCACGCGCCGCGCGAGGCCGGGCGTGCGCGTGCCGTTGTCCACCTGCACCTGGATCAGGCCGGGGGAGACCGGCACCAGCACCGCCTTGCGCCGCTCCCGATGCGGCGCCAGCGGCTTGTCGTCGCGCAGCGCCTGGAACAGCTTGGGCGCCTTCTTCGGATGCCACCTCAGGGTCTCCCCGACCCCGGCGACCAGCCGCCCCTCGCGGTCCAGCGGCACGGTGGTGAACTCCGACGACGACGGCGAGAAGTCCCGCATCGCCCGCCCGAGCGCCAGCATGTCCTCCGTGCCGAAGCCCTTGTCCGCCCGCACCGACCCGAGCAGGGTCTGCGTGACGTCGCGGAACTTGACCGGATTCAACAACACGCCGCTGCTCGTCGCCTTGGCGATCAGCGCCGCGAGGAACCGCTGCTGCCGCTGCATCCGCCCCAGGTCGGCGGCGCCGTCGATGTGCCGGGAGCGGACGTACTGCAGTGCCTGGCCGCCGTTGAGCTGGTGCGAGCCCACGGGCAGGTCGAGGCCCGTGTACGCGTCCTTCAGCGGGCGGGTGGTGCAGATCTCCACGCCGCCGAGCACGTCGACCGTCTTCATGAAGCTGGTGAAGTCGACCTCCAGGTAGTGGTCGATCTTCACCTTCGTCATGCGCTCGACCGTGCGGACCGTCAGGTTCGGGCCGCCTTCCGCGTACGCCGCGTTGATCTTGACGGGGTGGGGCCGGTGCTTCTTCCTCGAGTTCCGGTCGACGTGCTCGGGCAGCTCCGCGTACGAGTCCCGGGGCAGGCTCACCACGCTGGCCCGGTTCCGGTCCGCCGAGATGTGCACGATCATGATCGTGTCCGTGCAGTGGCAGGGCTCGCCGCCCAGGCGGTACTTCTTCCGCTCCGCGCGGCTGATCTTGTCCCGCCCGTCGGTGCCGACGAGCAGCACGTTCATGCCGTGGCCGCCCTCGGGCCGGTTCTTCATGTCCTTGAAGGCGTCGACGCGTCTGATCCCGGTGTCCAGGCCGGTGACCACGGTGTGCCCGACGCCGGCCGCGGCGAGGACCGCGAGGGACAGCGCGGCCGCGCACCGCAGCGCCCAGCGCGGCCGCCGCTGCCGCCGTGTCCGCCGGGCCACCGGCGAAGCCCCCTCGCGCGGCGGGTCCGCGGGCCGCGGCGGGTACGGCCCGCGCGGGGGCGGGGCGGGGGAGCGGGGCGGTGCGGTCACGTGCGAGGACACCTCCGCGGTCGCGGCTGAGCCGAGGGGACCCCAGAACCGTAGGCCCATACGATCTGCGACCCCGGGCAGCGACCCGGACGGCGCGCGACCGTATCCCCCGTTCGCGGTAACGTGACGCACGGTGCTGCGTGGTCCGGGGCCTCCCCGGAACGGCCGCCTCCGTGATCCGGACCGAGAGACGAGAAGGAACCCCGCACGTGAATTCTGACGGTCAGCCGCCCGCCGTCTCCGTGATCATGCCGGTCCTCAACGAGGAGCGGCACCTGCGCGAAGCCGTGCACGCGATCCTGAAGCAGGAGTACGCGGGCGAGATGGAGGTCGTCGTCGCGCTCGGCCCCTCCACCGACCGCACGGACGAGATCGCCGCGGAACTGGTCCGCGAGGACCCCAGGGTGCACACGGTCCCGAACCCCACGGGGCGTACGCCGGCGGCGCTGAACGCCGCGATCAAGGCGTCCCGCCACCCGATCGTGGTACGCGTGGACGGCCACGCCGCCCTCTCGCCCGGCTACATCACGACCGCGGTGCGCCTCCTGGAGGAGACCGGCGCGATGAACGTGGGCGGCATCATGCACGCCGAGGGCGAGAACGACTGGGAGCGCGCCGTCGCCGCCGCGATGACCTCCAAGATCGGTGTCGGCAACGCCGCGTTCCACACGGGCGGGGAGGCCCAGGCCGCCGAGACCGTCTACCTCGGCGTCTTCCGCCGCGAGGCCCTGGAGCAACAGGGCGGCTACAACGAGGAGTTCATCCGCGCCCAGGACTGGGAGCTGAACTTCCGCATCCGCGAGGCCGGGGGCCTGATCTGGTTCTCGCCCGAGCTGAAGGTCTCGTACCGCCCGCGGCCGAGCGTGAAGGCGCTCGCCAAGCAGTACAAGGACTACGGCCGCTGGCGCCACGTCGTCGCCCGCTACCACGAGGGCTCCATCAACCTGCGCTACCTCGCGCCGCCGACCGCCGTGTGCGCGATAGCCGCGGGCGTCGTCGTGGGCGCGGCCCTGACCCCCTGGGGCTTCGTCGTCCCCGGCGGCTACCTGGCGGCGATCGTGGCCGGGTCCGTGCCCGCCGGCAAGGGGCTGCCCCTGAAGGCGCGCCTGCGCATCCCGGTGGCGCTCGCGACCATGCACATGTCGTGGGGCTGGGGCTTCCTCACCAGCCCCCGCTCGCTCGCCAGGAAGGTCATCGCCTCGCGCCGCCCCGCGGTCATGCCGACGGCGCAGGACGCCTGACCGGCGCGGCCCCGCACGGCCGCCGCACGGTCCCGGACCCGGACTCCCGCCTCACCAGGTGAAGTTCGGGTCCACCTTCATGCACGCCTTCTTGTCGGAGCCGTTCATCGCGTCCGCCGAGTCCGGGGTCGCGTCGTCCCGCTTCTTCGGCTTCTCGGGCCTGTCGCCCTCGCGCCAGTCGGCGCCGACGACCAGCGTGATGCCGGAGACGTCCGTCGACTTCTTCACCGAACTCAGCGGAATCCCCAGGGACTTGGCCACCCGCTGGGCGTCGCCCTCCAGGTCGACGGTCGGGAAGCGGATGACCGTGCGCGCCTCGGTGAGGGCCGACGCCGCGTCCGGTGCCGCCTTCGCGAAGCCCTTGCGCGCGAGCAGCTTCGCCACCGCGCTCGCCCGGCCGCTGGCCGGCGGCTCGGTGGCGGTGCGGGTGCCGTTGCGGACCTGCAGCGCGATCTCGGCGTCCGGCGCGGCCGGGTCGTCGGAGAGCTTCTCCTTCGGCTTCTTCCTGTCGTCCTTGCCGTCCAGGGCGATGTCGTCGCGTACGAGGCGGAACAACTGCTCGGCGTCGCCCGGCTTGGGCACCACGCGGGAGCCGGAGTACTCGAAGGGCATCGTGGTCATCGTCGTGCGCTCCGGCGAGACCTTCTTCAGCTCGTTGCCGAGGTCGTACAGCTTCTTGACGGAGCCGATGCCCGGGTCGACCTTGAGGGCCCTCGTGGCGTTGTCGGCGAGGTTCATCAGGCGGCCGGGGCTGGTCAGCCCGGTGTTCTCGCGGAGCATGCGGACCAGCGAGTTCATGTACATGTGCTGGGCCTTGGCGCGGGCGATGTCGCTGCCGTCCTCGAAGCCGTAGCGGGTGCGCAGCCACTGCAGGGCCTGCTCGCCCTTGACCTTCGTGGTGCCCTTCTCCAGCTTCAGGCCCGAGCCGTGGCCCTTGCTGTCGCGGGAGTGGATGTTCTTGTCCACGCACACGGGGACGCCGCCGATGGCGTCGGCCATCGACACCACGCCGGAGAAGTCGACCATCATGAAGTGGTCGATGTGGATGTTGGTCAGCCGCTCCCAGGTGGCGACCGTGCAGCCGGGGCCGCCGCGGCCGAGCGACTCGTTCGTCATCGCGCGCGGCCCGGTCTCCTCGTACACCTTGCCGTCGTCCGGGTCGGTGCACTTGGGGATGGTCAGGAGGGTGTCGCGCGGCATGCTGATCACCGACATGTTGCTGCGGTCGGCCGACAGGTGCAGCAGCATCTGCACGTCCGCGAGCGGGGGCCCGCCGAAGGTCTCCTTGGCGCCGCCGAGCTTCTGGTTCTCCTTGGAGTCCCGCGCGTCGGAGCCGATGAGCAGGATGTTGAGGGGGGTCTGACCGGCGGAGTTGGGCGTGGGCGCGGGGGCGCGGTGCTCGCCCAGGTTCAGGTCGTCGGTCTCCAGGTTGGCGTTGAGGTGCTGGTAGTAGAGGTACCCGGCGCCCGCCGTGCCGAGTATCAGGACCGCCAGGATGCTCGCCGACCAGCGCAGCACCCGCCGCTTCCGGCTGGGCGGCGTACGCCCCTCCCGGCGCCCCCGCCCCCCGCCGCCGCCCCGGCCACGGCCTCCGCCCCCGCGGCGGCCTCCGCCCCCGGTACGGGGCCGGGGGACCGGCGCGTCGTCGACGGAGGTGCCGTCACCGGCTTCGCCTCCGGCGGGGCCGCTTCCGGCGGGGGAGCTGGTGGTGGATGCGGTGGGGGCGGGGCCGGTCGCGGCGGTGGCCTTCCGGGCGCCTTTCCTGGAACCCTTCCGGGAAGTCTTCGGCGCGGCCTCGGTGGGGTTGGCCTTGGCGGGGGCGGCGCCCTGGGGCGGGACGCCGGGGGTGTCGGGAGTACCAGGAGCACCACGAGTACCAGCAGTACCAGCAGTACGAGAAGGCGCGGGGACGGAAGTCCCAGGAGCAGCAGAGCCGCCCCGGGCCCCAGCACCCCCCGCAGCGCCGGAGGCCCCGGGAGCACCGGGCGTGCCGGCGGTGCCGGACGTGCCGGCGGTGCCGGACGTGCCCGCGGTGCCGGACGTGCCGGCGGTGCCGGACGTGCCCTCCGCGCCGGCTCGCGCGGCACCGCGTGCGCCCTCGGCGCGCGATCTTCCCCGTGCCTCGCCCTCGGCGCGCGCTCCGCCCCGGCCCTCGTCCCCGGCGCGGGATCCCTCCCCCGGGCCGCCTCCGACTCGGGGGCCTTCCCCCGTTCCGCCTCCGGTGCGGGACCCCTCCCGCGCCGAGCCCTCGGTGCGGGGCCGTGCCTGCGCCCCGCCGCGCGCCCGCGGACGCGCCTGGGCGCCCGCCCCCGAGGGCGCCCCCTCCCCACGCACCTTGTTCTGCCCCATCCCCTGTCCCTCCCCGCCGTGCTTGCCCGGTGCGGCCGCCCGGCGGCCGCGTGCGGCACGCTGCCGCCGCGCCCCGTGGCCGGGGCGATGCATCACGCTTCAACCACCGGGGCGCTCTGTGAGACGCGAAACAACCGCCTCAGGTCACTTGGCACACACGGTTTTGTCGGCCTCGACCTTCTGGATGCCCTCCGGAGCCTTCGACGGTGCCTTCACGGGTACCCCCGCACCCTTGAAATCCGCACCGAGCGTCAGCACCATCGCGGGCAGCCCCTGGGCGTTCTTCTTGCTCTTGCCCGGCTTGAGGGCGGACGCGGGCAGGCCCATGAGGTCGGCGAGCTTGCGGGCCTGGTCGGCCTGGTCGGCGCCGTACTCCACGGTCGTCCTGGCGAGGTTCCTCGGCGCGTTGCCGAGCTGGCTGGACTTCGTCACGCCCTCGCTGTTCTGCAGCCAGCTCAGCGTCGCCTGGGCGGCGCCCGTCTTGCCGCTGCCGTTGTAGACGTCGACGCGGACGTCGCCGGCCTCGGAGCGCGGGCCCTTGAGCCGCGCGGCCACCGCGGCCTTCTCCTTCTTCTCCTTCTTCTTGACCTCGGTCAGCGACACGTCCTCGCGCATCATCGAGAACAGCTCGTCGGCCTTGGCCTGGTTCAGGACGACGGTGGCCTTCACCTTCTCCGCGGGGTTGTCGTCCACCGGGGTCGTCGCGAAGGTCAGGTTCTTCATGTCGAGCTTGCCGAGCTCCATGCCCAGGTCACGGAGTTTCATTATGTCGGCGATCTTGGAGTCGACGGTCAGCGCCTTCGTGCCCGCTTCCGCCAGACTTATCATCTTCTTCGGATTCGTCAGGGTGTCGTTCGACTTCAGCTTGCGCATCAGCGAGCTGAGGAACTGCTGCTGGAGCTGGATCCGGCTCAGGTCGCCGCCGTTGCCCACGCTGTGCCGCGTACGGACGAACGCCAGCGCCTCCTCGCCCTCGATGGAGTGCTCGCCCGCGGGCAGCTTCAGGTGCGACTTGGGGTCGTCGATGTCCTTGGCGAGGCACACGTCCACGCCGTCGACCGCGCTGGACAGCGTCTTGACCGCGTTGAAGTCGGCCACCATGAAGTGGTCGAGCTTTATGCCGGTGATCTGCGTGACCGTACGCATGGTGCAGCTCGGCGTGCGCTCGTTCTGCCCGAGGCTCTCGTTGAAGCGGACCTTCTGCGAGCCCGGGATCACCTTCATGGAACCGTCGTCCTGCTTGGTGGGGCAGTCCGGGATGTCCGTGATCATGTCGCGCGGGATGCTCAGCGCGGTCGCGTTGGAGCGGTCCTTGGAGACGTGCAGCAGGATCGTGGTGTCCGCGTGGCCGACGCTGCCCTCGTCGCCGTAGCCCTTGTTGCCGTCGCCGCTGCGCTTGTCCGTGCCGATGAGCAGGATGTTGATCGCGCGGTCCTTGCTGAAGCCGCCGGTGCCCGCGCCGTCGTCGGAGACGGACGTGATGTTGTCGTTGAGGTGCTGGTAGTACAGGTAGCCGCCGACGCCGACCGCCACGATCACGAAGGCGACCGAGCCGCCCGTCCAGGCCAGTATCCGCTTCCCCGTGGACTTCTTCTTGGCCTTCTGCTTGCGGCGCCCGCCCGTCGCCTCCGGCTGCGCCGCCCGCCGCCAGCGCGGCCCCGGCACCTGGTCCCGGCCGCCGCTGCGGCCGCCCGGCG
>NZ_BNBT01000043.1:54321-56300 GCF_014656095.1 Streptomyces longispororuber | reverse complement strand
GCCAGCCGGTTGGCGCGGGCGTCGGGGCCGTCGGGCAGGCCCGCGCCGGGCGTGGCGGCGAGGAGGGCGGGCAGGGTGTCCGCGGGCAGCGGGTGCGCGGGGCCCGTGGCGGCGCGCAGGGCCTGGGCGCGCTCCTCGTCGTCGATCAGGGTCAGGCCGCTGAGGCGGATGTCGGGGTCGGCGGCGACGGAGCGCAGGATCTGCTGGAACTGGCGGACCATGCGCTCGGCGGTGGGCCGCTCGTACAGGTCGGTGCTGAAGGTGAGCAGTCCGCGCAGGCCCTCGTGGCCGGGCCAGGCGACGACTTCGAGGAGCAGGTCGAGCTTGGCGTGGTCGGAGCCGACGTACTCGGGGGTGACGGTCAGGCCCGGCAGGCGCAGTGCGGTGACGCCCTCGGTGCGGACGCCGAGGCCGATCTGGAACAGCGGGTTGCGGCTGAGGCTGCGGGTGGGCTTGAGGGCGTCGACGACCTGGTCGAAGGCCACGTCCTGGTGGGCGTACGCGGCGAGGTCGGTCTCGCGGAGCCGGTCGAGGAGTTCGCGGAAGGTGGGGTCGCCGCTGGTGTCGCCGCGCAGCACCAGGGAGTTGATGAACATGCCGACCAGGTCGTTGAGGGCCTCGTCGGCGCGGCCTGCGACGGAGATGCCGAGGGGGATGTCGGTGCCCGCGCCGAGGCGGGTGAGCAGGGCGGACAGGGCGGCCTGGTGGACGATGAAGTCGGTGGTGCCGGTGGTGCGGGCGAGCTCGGTGAGCCGGTCGGCGAGGTCGGGTTCGACGTCGAAGAGGACGACGTCGCCGCGGGAGGCGCTGACCTCGGGGCGCGGATGGTCGGTCGGCAGGGCCGGCTCCTCGGGCAGGCCCGCGAGGGCGTCCCGCCAGAAGGCGAGCTGCCGGGCGGCGAGGCTGTCCTCGTCGTCCTCGTCGCCGAGCAGGTCGCGCTGCCACGCGGCGTAGTCGGCGTAGGAGACCGGCAGCGGTGTCCAGCGCGGGGCGCGGCCGGCGGCGCGGGCGCGGTAGGCGGTGGCGAGGTCGTTCTGGAGGGGTTCGATGGACCAGCCGTCGAAGACGATGTGGTGCAGGACGAGCAGCAGGACGCAGGTGTCCGCCCCGGCGGGGAAGAGCCGGGCGCGCACCGGGAGTTCGGTGGTGAGGTCGAAGCCCCGGTCGCCCTCGGCGGCGAGGGCCGCGGCGAGGTCGCCCTCGGGGACGGGGACGGCCTTCAGGTGCGGGCCGCCGGCCGCGGCGTCCAGGAGGGCGGGGGTGGGGACGCCGTCGGTCTCGGGGATGAGGGTGCGCAGCACCTCGTGCCGCTCGGCGACGTCGGTGAGGGCGGCCTGGAGGGCGGCGGTGTCGAGGCGCCCGGCGATGCGGAAGGCGAGGAGCGTGTTGTACGAGCCGTCGTCGCGGCCCTGGCGGCGGTTGAGGAACCACTGTCTGCGCTGGCTGTACGACAGGGTGCGCGCGGTGCCCTCGGGTGCGGGGGTGAGGGGCGGGCGGGCCTGGGCGGCGGCTTCGACGTGTCCGGCGAGGGCGGCGACGGTGCGGGCGTCGAACAGGGCCCGGATGGGCAGTTCCACGCCGAGGGCGGAGCGGGCCCGGCCGACGAGGCGGGTGGCGAGCAGCGAGTGCCCGCCGATCTCGAAGAAGTCGTCGTCGACGGAGACGTGTTCGCGGCCGAGGATGTCGGCGAAGAGGCCGCACAGGATGTCCTCGGTGAGGGTGCGCGGGGCGCGGCCGCGGGTGGCGGCCCCCCACTCGGGGTCGGGCAGGGCGGCCCGGTCGAGCTTGCCCTGGGGCGTGGTGGGCAGGGCGTCGAGGGCGACGACGGCGGAGGGGACCATGTACTCGGGCAGGGTCCGCGCGAGCCGGTCGCGCAGGACGGCGGTGGCCGCCGCGTCGAGGACGGCGCCGGGGCTCTTGTCGGCACCCGTGCGCGTGCCCGTACCCGTACCGGCACCGGCACCGGCACCGGCACCGGC
>NZ_BNBT01000043.1:0-54224 GCF_014656095.1 Streptomyces longispororuber | reverse complement strand
CGCACCAGCACCAGCACCAGCACCAGCACCAGCACCAGCACCAGCACCAGCACCAGCACCAGCACCAGCACCAGCACCAGCACCAGTGTCCGTCCCCGTACCGGTACCGGTACCGGTACCGGTGGGAGTCGCCACGACGTACGACACCAGCCTGCGCTCCCCGGCCTCGTCCTGGCGGACGACGGTGACGGCCTGGTCCACGCCGGGTTCGGCGAGCAGCGCCGAGGAGATCTCGCCGAGTTCGACGCGGATGCCGCGGAGCTGGACCTGGTCGTCGACGCGGTCGAGGTAGTCGAGTTCGCCGCTGGGCAGCCAGCGCACCAGGTCGCCGGTGCGGTACATGCGCTCGCCCGCGGGCCCGTAGGGGTCGGCCACGAAGCGTTCGGCGGTCAGGGCGGGCCGGGCGAGGTAGCCGCGGGCGAGGCCGCCGCCGACGTACAGCTCGCCGGGGACGCCCGAGGGTGTGGGACGCAGGTCGCGGTCCAGGACGTACACGCGGTGAGCGTTGGTGGGGCGGCCGATGGGCGGGCGGCCGGCGGGGGTGAGGGGGCCGCTGACGGTGCAGCCGACGACGGCCTCGGTGGGGCCGTAGCCGTTGAACATCCTGACGGTTCCGGCCCACCGTTCGACGACCTCGGCGGGTACGGCCTCGCCGGTGCCGACGAGGCGCAGGTCGGCGGGGAGGGTGGCGCCCTCGGGCAGGGCGCCGAGGACGACGGGCGGCAGCGCGACGAGGTTGACGCGCCGGTCGTTGATGAGGTTGACGAGCGGCCATCCGGGAGTGCGGCACTCCTCGTCGGCGATGACGAGGGTGCCGCCGGGCAGCAGCGCCAGCATGATCCCGAAGATGGACGCGTCGAAGCTGAACGACGCGAACTGCAGGACGCGGGTGTCGGCGTCGAGTTCGAACCGGTCGCTGAGGCTGCCGACCATGTCCAGGAGCCCGTCGTGGGCCACGACGACGCCCTTGGGGCGGCCGGTGGAGCCGGAGGTGTAGATGACGTACGCCGGGTGGCGGGGCAGCAGCGGGGCCGTGCGGTCGGTGTCGGTGAGGTCGGTGGCGGGCCGCGCGGCGAGGCGGTCGGCGGTCTCAGGGGTGTCGAGGAGCAGGACGTGGGCGTCACCGGGGTCGGGCAGGCCCTGGGGGCGGGCGGCGGTCGCGGTGTCGGTGACGAGGACGGCGGGGCGCGCGTCCTGGAGCATGTACGCGACCCGGTCGGACGGGTACTCGGCGTCGACCGGCAGGTAGGACGCGCCCGCCTTGAGCGCGGCGAGGGCGGCGACGACGATGTCCGGGGTGCGCGGCAGCATCACGGCGACGGCCTGCTCGGGGCCGACGCCGTGGTCGGCGAGGAGCCGGGCCAGCCGGTTGGCGCGGGCGTTGAGGTCGGCGTACGTGACCTCCTGGTCGCCGAGGACGACGGCCGCCTTGGCGGGGGTCTCGGCGGCCCGCGCCTGGAAGACGTCGCCGGCCAGGCCGGGACGCACGGGCCGGGTGCCGGTGCTGCCGGACCAGTCGGCGAGGACCTGGCGCAGCTCGTCCTCGCCGAGCGCGTCGAGGCGGCCGAGGGTGGTGCCGGGGGCGGCGGCGAGCTGTTCGAGGACGCGGGTGAAGCGGCGGACGAAGGCGGCGGTCTCGGCGGCGGTGAAGATGTCCGGCCGATACTGGGCCTCCAGGCGCATCCGGTGGCCCTCGACGGGGAACACGCCGAGCGCCAGCGGGTACTCGGCGACGACGCGGGCGCTCCAGGCGCGGGTGGTGAGGCCGGGGACGTGGTCGCCGAGGGTGTCGAGGGCGCCCGAGGGGTAGTTGTGGAAGCTGACCACGGTGTCGAAGAGCTCGCCGACGCCCGCGCCCTGCTGCACCTCGGCGAGGCCGAGGTGCTGGTGCGGGGCGAGGGCGAGCTGGCGGTCCTGGAGGTCGGTGAGCATCGCCTCGAAGGGCAGGGACGGGTCGAGGGTGACGCGCACCGGCAGGGTGTGCATGAAGGCGCCGACGATGCGCTCGACGTCGGGCAGGTCGGCGGGGCGCCCGGAGGCGACGGCGCCGAAGGTGACGTCGCGCCGTCCGGTGAGCCGGCCGAGGGCGACGGCCCAGCAGCCCTGCATGACGGTGTTCAACGTCAGGCCGCGCTGGTGGGCCCAGGCGGAGACGGCGGCGGTGAGCTTCTCGGGCAGGTCGGCGGTGAGGGTCTCGGGCAGCACCGACACGCGGGGGCGGTCGGCGGGGCCGAGGCGGGTGGGTTCGTCGAGGCCGGCGAGGTCCTTCTGCCAGGCCTCGCGGGCGGCGTCGGTGTCCTGGGCGGCGGCCCACTCCAGGTAGGTGCGGACGGGGGCGACGGCGGGCAGGGCGGAGGTGTCGGCGCCGTTGCCCCACAGGGTGACCAGTTCACCGGCGAGGACGGCGGACAGGGACCAGCCGTCGACGAGCAGGTGGTGGGTGGTCCACACGACGCGGTGCCGGCCGCCGGGGGCGCGGTGGACGGTGAAGCGGGTCAGCGGGCCCTGGGTGACGTCGAAGCGGCGCAGCCACTCCTCGTCGGTGAGGCGGGCCAGTTCGGCGTCGACGCGGCCGGGGTCGAGGTGGGTGAGGTCGACCTCCTCCCACGGCACCTGGACGGCGCCGGGGACGAGCTGCACGGGGTCGCCCGTGTCGCGGTCGCGGAAGCGGGCGCGCAGCGCCGGGTGGCGGGCGACGAGCGCGGTGGCGGCGGCGCGCAGCGCGGCCGGGTCGAGGGGGCCGTCCACGTCGAGGACGACCTGGAGGGTGTAGGCGTCCATGCCGTGCCGGTCGAACTCGGCCTGGAACAGCAGGCCGCGCTGGAGCGGTGACAGGGGCAGTACGTCTTCGAGGGTGGCGAGGGTGGCGCCGTCCGCCTGCGCGAACTCGGCTTCGTAGGCCTCGATCTCGGCCTGGCCGATGGTGACGAGGGGGAACTCCGAGGGGGTGCGGCCGCCCGCGCCGGGCCGTCCGGCGTGCGCGGCGAGGGCGTCGAGGGCGCGGAACCAGCCCTCGGCGAGGGCGCGTACCTCGTCCTCGGTGAGCAGCTCGCCGGCCCAGGTCCACTCGGCGACGAGGACGGGGCCTTCGGGGCGGTCCTCGGTGAGGGCGGCGAGCTCCACGGCGTGCCGCAGCGGGGTGTCGGGGGCGGCGCTCTGGCCGAAGGTGCCCGCGCCCATGTGCCAGTCGCCGTGGTCGCCGACGGTGAAGCGGCCCAGGTAGTTGAAGCCGAGGCGGGGCACGGGGGTGCGGGCGAGGGCGGTGGCGGTCTGGGGGTTGAGGTGGCGCAGCAGGCCGTGGCCGAGGCCGTGGTCGGGCAGGGCGCGCAGGGTCTCCTTGACGTGCTTGAGGACGGCGGCGCAGGCGGGGCCCCCGGCGTGGACGTCGGCCGGGTCGGCGCCGGTCAGGGCGCTCAGGTCGAGGCCGACCGGGTAGACGCTGGTGAACCAGCCGACGGTGCGGGAGAGGTCGGCGGCCTCGGCGGCGGACCCGGCCGTGGCGGCCGGGTCGGTGAGCTGTTCGCGGCCGTGGCCCTCCAGTTCGACGACGGCCCGGCGGGCGGTGCCGCCGTGCTGCCGGTCGCGGTCGGCGAGGGCGAGCGCGAGGCCGGTGAGGAGCACGTCGTTGACCTCGGCGCGGAAGGCGTCGGGGAGTCGGGTGAGCAGGTCACGGGTGCGGTCGGCGGGCAGTTCGACGCGGAGGGCGCGGGCGGTGGCGTAGGTGTCGCGGGCCGGGTCGACGGGGCGGTCGCCGAGCGCGGCCGCGTCGGCGCCGGGCAGGCCGCAGGAGGCGCTCTGGCGCTGCCACAGCGGGAGTTCCTGGACGCGGTGGGCGGTGCGGGCCTGGGCGGACAGCGTCCTGGCCCAGGTGCGGTAGGAGGTGGCGACGGGGTCGAGGCGCGGCTCGCGGCCCGCGGCGACGGCCTCGTACGCGGCCCGGAGGTCGGGCAGCAGGATGCGCCAGGAGACGCCGTCGACGACGAGGTGGTGGAGGACGAGCAGCAGCCCGCGCCCGCCCGGGGCGCCGTACAGGACCGCCTGGACCATCAGGCCGTCCGCGGGGCGCAGCCGGGCCCGGGCGGCCGCGACCAGCTCCTGGAGCGGGGCGTCGGCGGCCTCGGTGACCACGTCGGCGGCGCGTATGGAGCCCGGAGGCAGGGTCCGCGGGGACCACAGGCCCGCGACGGGCTCGGTGAGGCGCAGGCGCAGCGCGTCGTGGTGGTCGAGGACGGCCTGGACGGCGCGGGTCAGGAGGCCGGGGTCCACGTCGGCGCGCACGGCCACGGTGGCGTACTGGCTGAACTCGCGCAGAGCGGCGGGCAGGTGGGAGACCTCCTCGCGGAACTGGTCCACGATCGGCGTCAGTTCGACCTCGCCCACGCCGTCGTCGGCCGGGGTGGGCGCGGCCGCGGCGCGCCGGGCCACGGTGGCGAGCCCGGCGGGCGTGCGGTGCTTGAAGACGTCGCGGGCGGTGAGGACGAGCCCGGCGCGGCGGGCTTTGCCGACGACCTGGAGGGAGCTGATGCTGTCGCCGCCGAGGGCGAAGAAGTTGTCGTCGGGCGCCACGGCGGGCAGGCCGAGGACCTCGGCGAGGACACCGCACAGGACGCGCTCCTCCTCGGTGCGCGCCGCCGGGCCCGGGGTGGTGGGCGTGGCGGTGCCGGTGTCCCAGGCGGGCGCGGGCAGTGCCTTGCGGTCGACCTTGCCGTGGGCGGTGAGGGGCAGCCGGTCGAGCGTCAGGAACACGGACGGCACGAGGGCGGCGGGCAGCCGCGCGGCCAGGTGGGCGCGCAGGGCGGTGGTGTCGGGGGCTGCCGGGGTCCCGGCCGCGACGGCTCCCGCGACATCCGCGGCTCCACCGGCTCCCGTGGCTCCCATGGCTCCCGTGGCTTCCGCAGCTCCCGCGGCTCCATCGGCTTCCGCGGCTCCCGTGGCTCCCGCAACTCCCGCGGCTCCCGCGGCTCCCGCGGCTCCCGCGGCTTCTCCCGCTACCGCGTCGCCGACGACGTACGCCACCAGCCGCTGCTGGCCCGAGGGGTCGGTGGCGGCCGCGGCGACGGCGTCCGCGACGCCGGGGGCCGCCCGCAGCGCCGCCTCGACCTCGCCCAGCTCGATGCGCTGGCCGCGGATCTTGACCTGGTGGTCGCGGCGGCCCACGAAGGCGAGCTGCCCGTCGGGGCGCAGCACGACCTGGTCGCCGGTGCGGTACATGCGCGAGCCGTCGGCGGCGGCCGGGTCGGGCACGAACGTGGTGGCGGTGCGCCCGGGGTCGCCCAGGTAGCCGCGGCCCACGCCTCGCCCGGCGATGTACAGCTCTCCGGGGACGCCGCGCGGCACCGGCCTGAGGTCGTCGCCGAGGACGTACAGGCGGGTGTTGCGCAGCGGGCGGCCGATGGGGACGACGGGGGCGTCGAGGTCGTCGGGGGTGGTGGCGTAGGCGTGCGTGACGTCGTCGGAGCACTCGGTGGGGCCGTAGAGGTTGGCCAGCGGGATGCCGGGGTGGCGGGCGAACCAGCGGCGGCACAGGTCGGCGGGGAGCGCCTCACCGTTGGAGATCATCCAGCGCAGGGCGGGCAGTTGGGGCGTGGTGCCGGCCGCGTCCCACAGGTCGAGGGCGGCGCGCATCAGGGACGGTACGACTTCGAGGAGGGTGAGCCGCTCCTCGCCGATGACGCGGAACAATGCGTCGGGGTCGGCGATGTCGAGGCGGTCGATCGCCCGGACGCGGCCGCCGACCAGGAGCGTGGTGAGGGTCTGCCAGACGGTGACGTCGAAGGTGACGGGCGCGTTGTGGACGAGCGCGTCCGCGCGGGTGACGGCGAACTCCTCGACCTTGGCGAGCAGGTGGTTGACCATGCCGCCGCGCTGCACCATGGCGCCCTTGGGCCGGCCGGTGGAGCCGGAGGTGTAGATGACGTACGCCAGGTCCAGGGGGCCGCCGAGGACGGGGGCGAGGGCGTCGGGGGCGTCGCAGGCGCCGTCGAGGACGTGCACGGGCGGCGGCGTGGCCGCCGGGTCCGCCTCGGCGTGGGCGGCGGCGGCCCGCTCGGCGAGGTCGCGGTGGGACGGCTGGGTGAGGACGCAGCCGGCGCCGCTGTCGGCGAGGAGTGCGGCCAGGCGGGGCAGCGGGGCGCCGGGGTCGAGGGGGATGAAGGCGCGGCCGGCGCCGAGCGCGGCGAGTTCGGCGGTGACGAAGTCGCGGCCGGGTTCGGTGAGGATCGCCACCGGGCCGCGGCCGCCTGCGAGGCGGCGGGACAGGGCGCTGGCGCGGCCGACCAGCCCGGCGTAGTCGAGGCTGCCGCCGCCGTCGGTGACGGCCACCGCGCCGGGGGTCTCGGCGGCGCGGTCGCGGACGCGCTCGACGACGCCCCGGTAGGGCGTGGGGCGGTCGGGGCCGGTGAGGTCGGCGTCGCTCTCGCCGGGCGCGGCGACGTCCAGGGCGGCGACGGGGGTGTCGGGGGCGGCGGTGAGGAAGCGGTCGAGGAAGCCGGTGAGGCGGTCGAGGTGGCCGCGGATCTCGGTGGCCGTGTACCGGGCCTCGTTGCCGCTGACGTCGACGGCGATGCCCGCGGCGCCCTTGTCGACGACGGTGAACTCCAGGTCGTCGACCAGGCCCGGGGAGGGGGTGTGGATGGTGGCGGACGCGGCGCCGATGGTGAGGTCGTCGGCGAGCGGCAGGAAGTTCACGTACGGCCCGAACGGCCTGCGGTCGTCACTGGTGAGGCCCATGGCGCGGCGGATGCTGCTGGTGCGGTGGCGCTGGTGCTTGAGGCCCGTGGACAGCGCCCGGTAGGCGTCGGCGACGAGGTCGGCGCGGGTGGCGTCGCGGCGGACGGGCAGGCGCAGCGGCAGGATGCTGACGGCGACGCCGGGGACGTTGCGGGTGGCGCCGCCCGCGCGGGCGGTGACCGGCAGGGACAGCAGGACGTCTTCGGTGGCGGCCATGCGGCCGGTGTAGGTGCCGAGCGCGGCGGCGAACACGGTCTGCCAGGTGACGCGGGCCTCCCAGGCGAGCGCGCGCAGCCGGGCGGCGGTGGCGTCGGGGAGCACGGCACTCTCGCGCAGGAAGGTCTGCGCGGGCGGCACGTCGTGCGCGGCGAGGGTGAGCGGCTCGGGGGCGCCCGCGGTCTGCCGCTCCCAGTAGGCGCGGTCGCGGTCGGCGCGGGGCGAGCAGGTGTAGGCGGCCTCGGCGTCGAGGAGCGTGCGCAGCGGCGGGAAGGCGCCGTCGTCGAGGGAGGTTCCGGCGAGCAGCGCCTCGTGGATCTCGGCGAGGCGCCGCCACAGCAGGGTGACGCTGTAGCCGTCGGCGACCAGGTGGTGGCTGACGAGGCTGAAGAAGGCCCGGTCGGTGCCGAGGGTGTACAGGGCCGCGCGGAACAGCGGGACGCGGGGGGCGGCGGCGATGTCGAAGGCGGTGCGCAGGTCGTCCTGGATCGCGGCGCGGGCGGCGGCCTCGGGGTCCTCGTCGGTACGGACGTCGGTGACGGTAAGCGGCAGGTGCGGCAGCGGCTCCACGTACTGGCGCGGCGTGCCGTCGGGCCCGGCGTCGGTGAAGCGGGTGCGCAGGCACTCGGCCTCCGTGACGAGCCGGTCCAGGGCCGTGCGGAACAGGCCGTGGTCCAGGGGGCCGCGTATGTCCCAGTAGGCGGCGGTGTTGTACAGGGCGCCGCCGCCGGAGAGCTGCTCGTCGAACCAGATGTCCTTCTGCCCGGCGGTGAGCGGGAGGCCGGCGGGCGGCGTCGGTATGTGGTCCGTCGAATTCTGGGTCATAGCAATCCCCTTGCGAAGGTCACTGATGTCACGCCGTCGATCGTCGGAGACGGCCGCTGACAGCGGGCTGATGCCGGTCTGACAGGGGTGTCGGCGGTGGCGCGGGCAGGAGCGCGGCGAAGGTGTCGAGCCGGTCGAGCCCGAAGCAGCGCAGGTGGTCGTGGACGAAGAAGGGCACGCTGAACACCCCGTCGGCGCAGGCGTCCAGGAGGGCCCGGAGGCCGTGGGCGCGCAGCTCCGGCACGTCGGCGGCGTGGGCGAGCGGGGCGGGGTCGAGGCCGAGTTCGCGGCCGACGCGGGCGACGACGGCGCGGTCGCACAGGTCGAGTCCGCGGGTGAAGGCGGCGCGGAAGGCGGCCTGGAGGAAGTCGGGGCCGCGGCCGAGGCGGGCGGCGGCGAGGTAGGCGAGGTGCGGGACCTCCCAGACCCGGTCGTCGCCGGGGGGCCGGTCCGGGAAGGGGGACCAGCCGCCCCGGTCGGCGACGAGCCGGGCGGTGAGCGGGTCGGGGTCGAAGAACGGCACCCACTCCATGCGCGCGGCCAGCTCCGGGTGGCGGGCCGCGGCCTCCTGCCAGGCGAGCCAGGAGAAGGGGCTGCGGAAGGAGAAGTAGCAGCGCGGTGCGGCCCGCGGGGGTGCGGCGGGCGGGGCGGACACGGTGTCCCCGCCCTCAGACGACGAGTCCGCCGTCCACGCCGAAGACCTGGCCGGTGATGTACGAGGCCCGGTCGGAGGCGAGGAAGGACACGAGGTCGGCGACCTCCTGGGGGCGGCCGAAGCGGCCGAGGGGGATGCGCGCGGTCATCTCCCGTACGTAGTCGTCGGCGAGGCCGGACAGCATGTCGGTGACGATGAAGCCGGGCGCGACGGCGTTGGCGCGGATGCCGTAGCGGCCCGACTCCTTGGCGAGGGCCTTGGTGAAGCCGATGATCCCGGCCTTGGTGGCCGAGTAGTTGGTCTGCGTGGCGTTGCCGTACACGCCGGCGACGGACGACAGGGTGATCACCGAGCCGGCGCGGCGCTTCATCATGGCGAACACGGCGGCCTTGCAGAGGTGGTAGGTGCCGTCGAGGTTGACGCGGACGACCTCCTCCCAGTCCTGCGGCGGCATCAGGACGAGGGGGTTGTCGCGGACGATGCCCGCGCAGGACACGACGGTGTGCAGCGGCCCGAGTTCCCGTTCGGTGCCGCGCACGAAGTCGCGTACCGCGTCGTGGTCGGAGACGTCGGCGCGCGCGGTGTACACGCGCGCCCCGGTGGCCGTCGCCTCCTCGGCGACGGCGTCGGCGGCTTCCTTGTTCGCCTGGTAGCAGAAGGCGACGTCGTAGCCGTCCTGGGCGAGGCGCAGGACGACGTGGCGGCCTATGCCCCGCGAGCCCCCGGTCACGAGGGCCACGCGGCGGCGGTTTCCGGTGGGTCCGGCGGCTTCGGGCATGGGGCGTCTCCTAGGGTGCGGTCGGCGGGGGGCCGGTGCGTCGGGCGCGGTCGCCGTGGGGCCGGTCCGGAGCGGTCGGCGGCGGGGCGGGCCCGGGCGGTCGGCGGGGGGGCCGGGCCTGGGGGGGGGGCGGCGCGGTGCGGGCGGTCAGCCGCCGAGGAGGGCGCAACCGACGGTGCCGTCCCGGTCGACGCCGGTGACCAGGGCCGCCTCGCCGGGGCCGAGGCCCTGGGGCCCGGCCGCCGCGAGCACGGCGGCGATCTGCAGGCCGGTGGCGGCGGCCGAGGTGTCGCCGAGCAGGGCGCTGACGCGGACCCACTCGGGCTGGGCGGTGCCGAGCACGTCGCCGAGGGCGAACCGCTCCTGGTCGGCGAGGGCGCCGCCGGTGCCGAGGGGGGCGACGACGCGGACGGCGGCCGGGGTCACGTCGGCGGTCTTGAGGGCGTCGCGGACGCAGTCGGCGACCGCCTGCCGGACCCCGTCGGGGGTGGCGCAGGCGCGGAAGCGGGTGGCGAGGACGTGGGCGAGCGGCGCGCGGCCCGCGGCGCGCGCGGCGTCGGGGGGCTCGGCGAGGAAGACGGCGCCGCCCTCACCGAGGGGCGTGGTCCGCTCGGCCTCGCCGCGGCCGTGCCACTCCAGCCAGGCGCGCTGGGTGGAGTACTCCTCGGCGGCGCCGCACAGGACCCGTGCGCAGTGCCCGCCGCGGTACAGGCGCCCGGCGTAGGCGAGGGCGAGCAGGCCGGTCAGGGCGCCCCCGGCGACGGTGGTGTTGGGGCCCTTGATGCCGTGGCGGATGGCGCTCTGCCCGGTGGCGCGGTTCATGACGGTGCCGGGGAAGCGGGCGGGGTCGACGTGGTAGGGGCGTTCGCCGGTGAGGGAGTCACGGGTGAAGTCCATGATGCTCTGGACGCTGCCGGAGCCGGTGCCGAGGACCAGGCCGACGTCCTCGGGCCGGTCGGTGAGCCCGGTGCCGCACTCCGCGATCAGGCGGCCCACGGCGGTGACGGCGATCGCCGTCTCCCGGTCCATGGTGCGGGTGCCCTTCTTGCCGACGTACGCCGCGGCGCTGAAGCCGGGGATGACGGCGCCGTGCGTGAAGGGGCCCGGGTGGATGTCGCGGTCGAGGGCGGTGAGCGCGGTGCGGCCGGCGGTGACGCCGGCGCGGAACGGCTCGCTGCCGACGCCGTACGGGGTGACCGCCGACCAGGCGGTGAGGGCGAGCCGGTTCATCACGCGGCCTCCTGGTAGCGGCCGAGGATCAGCACGGCGTTGTTGCCCGCGAAGGCGAGCGCGTTGTTCTGCACCACAGTGAGGTCGGCGGGCCGCGCCTCGTTGGGGACGCAGTCCAGGCCGCACTCGGGGTCGGTCTCGCCGTGGTTGACGGTGGGCGGGATGAAGCCCTCGGTGAGGGCGAGGGCGCAGGCGGCGGAGGCGAGCGCGCTGGCCGCCCCCATGGAGTGGCCGATCATCGACTTGATGGAGACGGTGGGCGGCGGGTCGGCGAAGACCTGCCGGATGGCGCCGGTCTCGGTGACGTCGTTGGCGCGGGTGCCGGTGCCGTGCGCGGAGATGAAGTCGACGTCCTCGGGCTTCACCCCGGCGTTGCGGTGCGCGACCTCCATGCACCGGGCCAGGGAGTCCCGGTCGGGGGCGACGGGGTGGTGGGCGTCGCAGTTGAGGCCGTAGCCGAGGACCTCGGCGTAGATCCGGGCGCCGCGGGCCAGGGCGGAGTCCAGGCTCTCCATGAGGAGGATGCCGGCGCCCTCGCCGGTGAGGATGCCCTTGCGGTCCTTGTCGAAGGGCTGGCACACCTCGGGGGCGACGGTGCCGAGCCGGTAGAAGCCGACGAAGTTCTTGCGGCACACCGCGTCGGCACCGCCGCACAGGGCGACGTCGACGTCGCCGTCGCGGAGGGCGTCGAAGCCGTTGCCGATGGCGTAGTTCCCGGCCGCGCAGGCGGTGGGGATGGTGAGCGCCTCGACGTCGGTGAGGCCGAGTTCGCGGACGATGCCGGTGGAGAGCCGGCCGGCCTGGGCCCGCCGGGCGAGCACCGGGTCGAGGTGTTCGGGCCCCTCGGCGAGCTGCTGCTCGGCGAGCGCGTCCAGGTCGCGGGTCTCGGCGTCGGTCGTCCCCACGGAGACGAGGGCCCGGCGGGACCGGAGCTCGCTCTCGCCGAGACCGGCGTCGGCGACGGCCATGACGGCCGCCGCGACGGCGAACTGGGTGGCGCGGCCGAGCCCTTCGGGGTCGGCGTGGCGGATGAACCGCGACGGCTCGAAGTCGTCGACCTCGCAGCCGTTGGCGTGGGCGAAGCCCGTGGTGTCGAAGCCGGTGAGGGGCTTGACGCCGGAGCGGCCCGAGCGGAGTCCGTCGAGAAAGGCGGGCACCCCGAGCCCGATGCTGGTGACCGTGCCGAGGCCGGTGATCACCACGCGGCGCGGTCGCTGCTGGCTGTCACGCACCGTGACCTCCCGTGGATTGGGGCTAGTTGGCGCGGGCGGCCCGGGCGGCCAGGGACTCGGAGACGACCTCGACGATGCCGTCGAGGTTGACCATGCGGGGCAGGTCGGCCTGGTCGATGTCGGTGCGGAAGGCCCGCTCGAGCTGGGAGAGGATCTCGATGGCGGCCATCGAGTCGGCGTCGTGGTCCTCTCTGAAGAGGGCCGTGTCGGTCAGCTCGTCCGGCTCGATTTCCAGGATGTCGCAGACGATGGTCTTGATCCTCGCGCGGTCGGCGGCCGCGGTCTCATGGGCTGTAGTCATGCCGTCGATGCTGGCGGGCGGCCGCTGACAGGTGGCTGATTTCCGTCTGACGCGGGGGCGCACGCCGTGCCGGGGCCGGGGTAGTACGGGGCCGGGTCCGCGGCCGGGCGGTACGGGGCTGGGCGCACGGGCCGCTTCCCGTACGGGGGGGCGTGCCGTCGTACGGGTCCCGGACAGGCGGGAGTCCCTGGACGGGCGCTCCGGTCCAGGGACTGCCGCGGGTGCGTCGGCGGGTCCTGCCGTCAGGCGGACGGCACGGCGGGCGGGGTGAAGCCGTTCAGCTCCAGGAAGTCCCGCGGGTGTTCCACGATCCAGTGCCAGTAGCCGGGCACCGTGCGGGCGTACTCGCCGTAGTACTGCCGTACGGTGTCGACGAGCTTGCGCAGCGTCTCGCGCGGCACGGCGCCGCTGCGCCACACCAGGAGCATCTCGACCCGCTCGGGCCCCACCAGCGGCACCAGCCGCACGTCGGGGGTGGCACCGGTGGGCGGGGTGAGCGCGGCGACGCCGAGGTCGCGGACCCAGTTCATGGCCTCGCGGTGGCCGTCGACGCGGTGCAGGACCTCCACGTCCTGCTGGTCGAAGGCGCTGAACAGGCGCTTCTCGATGGCGTGGAACCAGTGGTCCTGGGAGTAGCGGACCCAGCCGAGCGTGGCGAGGTCGGCGGGGTCCAGGCGGTGCCGCCCGGCCAGCGGGTGCTGCAACGGCAGCGCGAGCCAGACCGGTTCGCGCACGATCAGCATCTTGCCGAGGGCGGGCTCGGGCCCCTCGGCGGCCTCGGCGACGGTGCTGCTCGGCACCAGGGCGGCGGTGAGGGTGCCGCTCTGCACGCCCTCGACGGCGGTCGCCGGGGTCATCGTGACGGTCTGCAGCTCCACGGCGGGCAGCGCGGACTGCAGGGCTTCGCGCAGGGTCGGAGGCGTCCACTCCATGTTGCCGAAGCGGAGCGGGCCCGAGGTGGGCGCGGCCGCGGCGGCCATCACCTCGTCGGCGCGCTTGACCAGGTCGGCCAGCATCGGAATGAGCCGTTCCCCGAGTGCCGTACGGGTGACGCCGGCCCGGGAGCGGACGAACAGGTCACCGCCCACGGCTCTTTCGATTCTGCGTAACTGTGCGGTGAGACTGGGCTGCGGCAGATTGAGCTCGCCGGCCCCTTTGGAAATACTTCCGGCCATGTCGATCGTGGCCACGATCCGCGCGTGGCGCAGTTCTATGTCCAAGTCCCCGTAACCCCCTGAAGGCAAATCCCCCGAACGCCTCACGGAAGTTGTTGAAGACGTACACGTGAACTGAAACCACCGCATGCGAGACGCCCAAGAACCTTAACCAGGCAGGCCCGTACTGTCCACAGGACCGTCCCTTAACAGGCGTACGGCCTAAGGCGGTTGCCGGCAATCGGGAGATGTCCACCGAATTGCCTTTGAGGGTCATTCATCAGGATGTCGGCGTGAGATAAGCAAGCGTCTGCCGGACCTCTCCGAGCTCCTCGTCCTGCTGGAGGATCGCCTGGTAGACGCGGTGCAGGGCGCGCCCCGGCTCCAGGCCGAGGTCGCTGGCGAGGCGGCGGCGCGCGCCGTGGAACACCTCGAGCGCCTCGGCCTGCCGCCCGTCACGGTAGAGGGCCAGCATCAGCAGTTCGCTGAGCCGCTCGCGCCCGGCGTGTTCGGTGGCGAGCTGGCGCAGCTCGGTCACGGAGACCCGGTGCGCCTCCACGGCCAGCTTGGCCGCGGTCAGGTCCTCGTACGCGGTGATCCTGCGCTCTTCGAGCTGGGCGGCGCTGATCCGGCAGCGCAGGCCCTCGCAGGCGTCCATCAGGGCGGGGCCGCGCCACAGGGCGAGCGCCTGCTCCAGGCGTTCGATGGCGGCGGCCGGGTCGCGGTGGACGAGGTCGGCGCCCGCGTCCGCGAGCGTGAGGAAGCGGTGGGCGTCCACCGTCTCCGGCGGCACGTCCAGGAGATATCCGCTGCCGACGGTGCGGATGAGGTCGCCGCCCTTGATTCCGGTGATGGATTCCAGGTATTTGCGCAGCCGGCCGACATTGGCGTGCAGCGCGTTCCGCGCATTCGCCATCCGGCGCTCTCCCCACAGTTCGTCGACGAGCTGGTCCGACGCAATGGGCTCGCGCGGCGTCAGGGCGAGCACGGTGAGTACGGCGCTCACCCGCTTCGACGCCATGGCGTACTGCTTGCTCTCGTGCGTCAGGAAAACTGAGCCAAGGATTTGAATCTCCACGGTTCCGGACCCCCGTCGTCGTCCGTCTGCTGGTGACTCTCATCGTGCCCCGGCGCGCCCGGCCCCGGGAAATACCATCCGGCGGGCCCGGGGACGCGGAGGTGGTATGGCCCGACCCGTGACGCGGTGGTGCGGACGCCGGACCGGCGGGGGATGTCCGGTCCGGCGCCCGCGCTCGGGGCGGCCGCGGCTACCGCGTGCGGGCCGTGGCGGCGGGGGTCTGCGGGTGGTCGGCGGGATGGGGGGCGTCGGCGGGCGCGGTGTCCTCCACGGGGTCGGTGGCCGCGGTGGCCGCCGTGGCCGCCGTGGCTGCGGTGGCCGCCGTGGTGCCGGTCGCGGCCGTCGCCCGGCGCAGCTTCGTGGACGGCCACCAACTGGCCTTGCCCAGCAGGACCATGGCGGAGGGCAGGATGAGGATGCGGATGACGAACGCGTCGAGCAGGACGGCCACGGCGAGGCTGAAGCCGATCTGCTTCATCTCCGCGAGGTGCAGGAAGACGAAGGTGGAGAACACCGTCACCATGACGACGGCCGCGCTGGTGACGACCTTCGCGGACTTGGCGAGCCCGTCCATCACGGCCTCGCGCGTGGGCATACCGGTGAGCGCGGCCTCCCGGATGCGGCTGACGACGAAGACCTGGTAGTCCATCGACAGGCCGAAGAGGATCACGAACAGGAACAGCGGGACGCGGGAGCCGATCTCGCTGGTGGCGCCGTGCTCGAAGCCGAAGAGCGTGGAGGCGAGGCCCCACTGGAAGAAGACGACGAGGACACCGAAGGCGGCGGCCACGGAGAGCAGGTTGAGCAGCACGCCGAGCAGGCCGAGCACCACGGACCCGAAGACCAGGACGGTCATCACGAACGTCACCAGGAGCAGGACCCCGAGGATCAGCGGCAGCTTCTCGTTCTGGTTGTCCAGGTAGTCGCGGTCCACCGCGATGGGCCCGTCGACGCCGTACTCGGCGCCCTCGACCCGGCCGAGCGTGGCGGGCAGGTAGTCGTCGCGCAGGTGGTCCAGGGAGGCCTTGGCCTGGGGGGAGCTGAGCTTGTACGGCACGCGCAGGGTGAGCAGGCTGGTCCGGCCGTCCGCGGAGGTGCGCAGCTCCCGCGGCGTCCTGGCGAAGGCCGGGTCGCGCCCCGCCTTGTCGGTGAGCGCGTCGAGCGCCGCCGCGACCTGCCGCTCCTGTCCGGCGTCGGCGCGTACGACGACCCAGTGCTCGGCCCGCAGGTGGGGGAAGGCGTCGTTGAGGCGGTCGTAGGCGCGCATCTCGGGGATCTGGCGGGAGTGGGTGTCCTTGTTCAGCACGCGCAGGTCCATGCCGAGGGCGGGGGCGGCGAGGCCGAGCATCACCAGGACCGACAGGATCAGCGTGGCCACGGGGCGCCGCTGGGCGGGCTTGAGCAGGGCGGCCCAGACGCGGCCGTTCCTCTCCGGCGTGCGGCGCCTGAGCTTCCTGCCGCGCTCCGTGGCGCGCCGCGCCTTGCGGTCCATGCGCCGGCCGATGGTGACGAGCAGCGCGGGCAGCACCGTGACGGAGCTGATCATGGCGACGAACACCACGATGATGGTGCCGGTGGCCAGCGTGGAGAAGATGACGTCGTCGGCGAGGAAGAGGGTGGCGGTGGAGACGATGACGGCGAGCGCGGAGACGACGACCGCGCGTCCCGAGGTGGCCGCGGCGATCCCCACCAGGGCCTCCGGTGACAGGCGGCCGCCCGCGAGCTCCCGTTCCTCGCGTTCGCGCTTGAGGTAGAAGAGCGTGTAGTCGACGCCGACGGCCATGCCGATGAGCAGGATCATGTTCATCCCGAGGCCCGAGTCGGGCACGACGTGCGAGACGACCATCGACAGGCCCACGGCGCCCAGGATGGACGTGACCGCGAGCAGCAGCGGCACGCTGATCATCACCAGGGAGCCGAAGACGACGAGCAGGGTCACCAGGGTCACCGGGAAGGTGATGAGCTCGGACTTGGTGAGGTCCTTGCCGCGCTGCTTCTCCAGGCCGTACGTGACGGACGCGTCGCCGTTCTGCTCGACGACCAGGCCGGGGTGGGCCTCCTGGACCTCGGCGGTCTGCTCCAGGAGCGGCTCCACGTAGTCCTTGGCCTCGCGTTTGGTGCCCTTCATGGACACCTCGACGCGGAGCATCCGGCCGTCGTCGGAGAGGACCGGCTCGGCGACGCCGGTGACCTCGGGCAGCTTCTCCATGCGGGCGGTGACGTCCCGCGCGGCGGCGTCGGCGGCCGCGCGGTCCAGGGGGCCGGACTCGGTGTGGATCATCACGTGCTCGGCCGGGCGGTCCTGCACCTTCGCCTCGATGGCGAGGGCAGCGGCGCGGCCGGACTCGCCGACCTGGAAGTCGTCGTCGCCCGCCCGCTGGTTGCCGAGGGCGAGGCCGACGGCCAGGCACAGGGCGACGAACGCGAACCATCCCGCGATCGCCCGGCCGGGGTGTAACGCGCTCCAGTGCGCCGCCCTCAGGACGGTTGGCTGCTTCTTCACGGGGGCCAGCTCCTCACGCTCACGATGACCGTCGGCACGACAACCGTCAGCCAGATCCTTCAGGTGTAAGTCGAGGATTACAGGTGCCCGGAAGAGGCGTCAACAGCGCCTCCGGCTATGGCTGAATCCGCCCCTCCGCAACGCTTCCGCACCGCCCCCATATCAGGGTTTTCCCTTAGGGGACCCGTTGCGGAAAGGCCTCGGCGGGCCGCTCCCTGTGCAGTTGTGGCAGGCCGAAAACGTCCGTCGGCACGCCGGAATGGAACCGGCGCGCTCTCGGCACACAGCGGCCCGACACTAGGATGTCGGCATTGCTCTGACAGGTCGCTGACAGGCAGCGCCCGAAGGCGCCGGGACAGGCCGCCGAATTCCCGTGATCCGCCCCCCCATACCCCCGCTGACCTGCAAGTTTCGGCCGATGCTTAAGGACCTGTTTCCACGCCGGGCGGGCTCCTAGGCTCTTTTCCATCGTGAAGCCACCCGACGGGAGAGTCCCACCATGCTCAACCGAGTTGTGATTGTTGGCGGCGGTACCGCAGGATGGATGACGGCCTCGTACTTCAAGGCCGCGTTCGGCGACCGAATAGACATAACGCTCGTTGAATCAGGAAACGTCGGCGCGGTCGGCGTGGGAGAGGCGACCTTCAGCGATATCCGCCACTTCTTCGAGTTCCTCGGACTCAAGGAGAAGGACTGGATGCCGGCGTGCAACGCCACGTACAAGCTCGCCGTCCGCTTCGAGAACTGGCGGGAGAAGGGCCACTACTTCTACCACCCCTTCGAGCAGATGCGGTCGGTCAACGGCCTGCCGCTGACGGACTGGTGGCTGCACCAGGGCCCGACCGACCGGTTCGACAAGGACTGCTTCGTGATGACCTCGGTCATCGACGCCGGCCTCAGCCCCCGCCACCAGGACGGCACCCTCATCGACCAGCCCTTCGACGAGGGCGCCGACGAGATGCACGGCCTGACGATGTCCGAGCACCAGGGCAAGACCCAGTTCCCGTACGCGTACCAGTTCGAGGCCGCCCTCCTCGCCAAGTACCTGACGAAGTACTCCGTGGAGCGCGGCGTCAAGCACATCGTCGACGACGTGCGCCAGGTGAACCTGGACGAGCGCGGCTGGATCTCCGGCGTCACCACCGCCGACCACGGCGACATCACCGGCGATCTGTACATCGACTGCACCGGCTTCCGCGGCCTGCTGCTCAACCAGGCCCTGGAGACCCCCTTCATCTCGTACCAGGACACGCTGCCCAACGACAGCGCCGTCGCCCTGCAGGTGCCGATGGACATGGAGAAGCGCGGCATCCGGCCGTGCACCACGGCCACCGCGCAGGACGCCGGCTGGATCTGGACGATCCCGCTCCTCGGCCGCGTCGGCACGGGCTATGTGTACGCCAAGGACTACCTCTCCCCCGAGGACGCCGAGCGCACGCTGCGCGAGTTCGTCGGCCCCGCCGCCGCGGACGTGCCCGCCAACCACATCAAGATGCGCATCGGCCGCAGCGAGAACTCCTGGGTGAAGAACTGCGTCGCCATCGGCCTGTCCAGCGGGTTCGTCGAGCCGCTGGAGTCCACCGGCATCTTCTTCATCCACCACGCGATCGAGCAGCTCGCCAAGAACTTCCCCGACGAGGACTGGCACCCCACCCGGACCAAGCTGTACAACGACGCGGTCGCCCACGTCATGGACGGCGTCCGCGAGTTCCTCGTCCTGCACTACGTCGCCGCCAAGCGCAACGACACGCAGTACTGGCGCGACGCCAAGACCCGCACCATCCCCGACTCCCTGGCCGAGCGCATCGAGAAGTGGAAGGTGCAGCTCCCGGACAGCGAGACGGTCTTCCCCTACTACCACGGCCTGCCGCCCTACTCGTACATGTGCGTCATGCTCGGCATGGGAGGCATCCCCCTCAAGCCGTCCCCCGCGGTCCTGCTGTCCGAACCGAGCGCCGCCCAGCGGGAGTTCGAGGCCATCCGCGAGAAGACCAAGCACCTGACATCCGTGCTGCCCAAGGCGTACGACTACTTCTCCCAGCTCGGCTAGGGGCCGCCCCGCCCCCGCGCCGCCCGCGCCGGGCCGCCCCCGCCCGGGGGGCGGTCCCGCGGGCGCCCCCCGGCCGGTGCCGGGCCGCGCTCCCCCGGCGGCCGGGTGCCGCCCGCTCCCCGCCCAGTCAGGTACGCCCCTTTCAGCCAGGAAGGCCTCCTCCCATGAGCGACCCCGCCACACAGGTGGCCGACCACGCCACGCCCGACGGGTTCCGGGCCATGATGAGCCGGTTCCCGACCGGCGTCTGCGTGGTCACCGCCGTGGACGCCGACGGGCAGCCGCGCGGCATGACCTGCTCCGCCGTGTGCAGCGTCTCCATCGACCCGCCGACCCTCCTCGTGTGCCTGCGGGCCACGAGCCCCACCCTCGACGCCGTCCTCGACTCCGGCGCCTTCGCGGTGAACCTGCTGCACGAGGGCGCCCAGGACGTGGCCGAGCTGTTCGCCTCCGGCGACCCCGACCGCTTCCTCCAGACCCCCTGGGAGCGGGCGCCCGAGAGCGCCGGCCCCCATCTGATCCGGGACGCGCACACCGTCGCCGACTGCGGCGTGGTCCTGACCCAGCGCATGGGCGACCACGTCACCGTCTTCGGCGAGACCCGCCGGATCACCCAACGCCACCGACAGGAACCGCTGCTGTACGGCCTCAGGCAGTTCCGCTCCTGGTCCAGGACCTGAGGCCGACAGCACCTCGCCGCCCGGCCACCGGGCCCCTCCCTACGAAGGACGCAACCCATGAGCGGGACCACAAGCCCCGACAACCGGCACGTCGTACGACTCGACGCCGTGCGCAAGGTCTACGGCGGGTCGAAGAACCAGGTGACCGCACTCGACGGCGTGAGCATCGGCCTGGAACGGGGCACCTTCACCGCGGTGATGGGCCCCTCCGGCTCGGGCAAGAGCACCTTCCTGCACTGCGCCGCCGGGCTCGACCGGCCCACCTCCGGCTCCGTCCGGCTCGACGGCGTGGAGCTGTCCACCCTCAAGGAACGCGCGCTGACCAAGCTGCGCCGCGAGCGCATCGGCTTCGTCTTCCAGGCCTTCAACCTGCTGCCCGCGCTCAGCGTGCTCGACAACGTCACGCTGCCGCTGCGGCTCGCGGGCAAGAAGCCCGCCAAGGACACCGTGGAGGAGGTCCTGCGGCGGGTGGGGCTCGGCGGCAAGCAGCACCGCAGGCCGGGCGAGCTCTCCGGCGGCCAGCAGCAGCGCGTGGCCATCGCCCGGGCGCTGATCACCCGGCCCGCCGTCCTCTTCGGCGACGAGCCCACCGGCGCCCTGGACACGCACACCGCCCGCGAGGTGCTCACCCTGCTGCGCGAAGCCGTGCAGTGGGCGGGGCAGACCATCGTCATGGTCACGCACGACCCCGTGGCCGCCGCCCACGCCGACCGCGTCCTGTTCCTCGCCGACGGCCGGCTCGTCAGCTCCCTGGAAGCCCCCACGCCCGACCAGGTCGCCGAGCGCATGACGCACCTCGGGGCGTGGGGTGCCGAGGGCTCCGCCCCGGCGGCCTCCGGCGGGGCGCCCTCCCCCGGGACCGCCCGGCGCGAGTCGCCCGCCACGACAGCCTCCCCCGCCGGCACCCTCGCCTGGGAGGGGCTGCGATGATCCGGATCGCGCTGCGCACGCTGCGCCATCACAAGGCGGGGTTCCTCGCCTCCTTCGTCGCGCTGTTCTTCGGCGCGGCGATCGTGGTCGGCTGCGGCGGGCTGCTGCAGAGCGCCCTGAAGAGCGAGGCGCAGCCGCAGCGGCTGGCCGCCGTGCCGATCGTGGTCAGCGCCGACCAGCGCTACCTGGGCACGCAGAGCGAGGAGCCGTTCGTCGAACGGGTCCCGCTCGACGCCGCGTTGGCCACCCGCCTGAAGTCCCTGCCCGGCGTGCGCGCCACGGTGACCGACGTGTCCTTCCCGGCCGCGCTCGCCACCGACGGCGGCAAGCGGGCCGGGGCGCGGGTCACCGGGCACGGCTGGTCGTCCGCCGCACTCACCCCGTACGAGATCACCAAGGGGGCCGCGCCCGCCGGGCCCGGCCAGCTCGTCCTGGACGAGCGGCTCGCCCGCCGGGCCGGCCTCGCCCCCGGCGACCGCACCCGGCTCCTGGTCCGCGGCGGTACGCAGGAGTTCCGCGTGACGGGCCTCGCGTCCGCCGACGGCGCCTCCGGCAGCGTGTTCCTCACCGACACCGAGGCGGCCGAGCTCACCGGGCGGCCCGGCAAGGCGGACGTGATCGGCGTGTTCCCGCGGCCCGGCACCGACCCCGGACAGGTCGCCGCGGCCGTCGAGAAGGCCGTCGACACCCCGTCCGTCACGGTCCTGACCGGTGCCGAGCGCGGCCGCGCCGAGGACCCGGAGATCGTCTCCGGCGGCGACGACCTGGTCTCGCTCGCCGCGGCGTTCGGCGGCCTCGCCGCCATGGTGACCGTCTTCGTGGTGGCCAGCACGCTGGGCCTCGCCATCCAGCAGCGGCAGCGCGAGATGGCGCTGCTGCGCGCCATCGGCACCACGCCCGGCCAGTTGCGCCGCCTCATCCTCGGCGAGACGGTGCTGCTGACCCTCCTCGCTACCGCCCTGGCGTGCGCCTGCGGGCCGCTGTTCGGCCGCTGGCTGCTCGACGGCTTCGCCTCCGCCGGCGTCGTACCGGACACCATGGAGTTCCACGCCGGCAGCCTGCCGCTCGTCGCGGGCGCGGCCACCGCCCTCGTCACCGCGGTGGGCGCGGCGTTCATCGCGGCCCGCGGCCCGGCGCGCACCCGCCCCACGGAGGCGCTGGCCGAGGCGGCCGTCGAGCGGCGCTGGTTCAGTTGGCCGCGGCTGGTGCTCGCGCTGGTGTGCCTGGGCGGCGGCACCGCGCTCGCGGTGGTCACGGCCGGCATGGACGGCCCGAAGGCGGCCGGGGCGGCGACCCCCGCGGCGATGGTGTGGACGGCCGGCTTCGGCCTGCTCGGGCCGGTCCTGGCACGCGGCATCACGGCGGGCCTGTCCCGGCCGATGGGCGCGCTCTCCGGGCTCGCGGGACGTCTCGCGACGCTCAACGCGAAGGCCCGCACGGCCCGGTTCGCGGGCGCGGTCATGCCCGTCATGCTGGCCACGGGCCTCGCCATCGCCCTGATCTACATGCAGACCACCAACTCCCGGGGCGCGGAGCGGGCGTTCGACGACAGCCTGCGCGCGGACCTGGCCGTCACCTCCGACGCGGGCGGCCTGCCGCTGGACATGGTGGACACGGTCAAGAAGCAGCCGGGCGTCGCCGCCGCCTCCGCGCAGGTCTCCAGCAGGGGGTACGTGGAGCCCGCCGGGGGCATGGACCCGGGTGCCGACGGCGGCGAGGGCGCCGCCGACCCGCCCGAGATGGCGCTCGCCGGCGTCACCCCCGAGGGCATCGGCCGGACCACGGCGTTCCGCGCCACCCAGGGCAGCCTCGACGCGCTGCGCGGCGAGACGGTCGCGCTGCCCACCCGCTACACCGACGGCCACAAGATAGGCGACAAGGTCCCGATGCGGCTCGGCGACGGCAGCCGGGTCAGCCTGGAGCTGGTCGCCACCGTCAAGGGCGAGCGGGGCTACGAGACCGCGCTGCTGCCCGCCGCGCTGCTCGCCCGGCACACCGACTCGGGCCTGGTCCCGAGCATCATGGTGACGGCCGAACCGGGCACGGACCGCGCGCGGTTGGCGGCCACGCTCACCGGCCTGTCCGAGCGGCAGCCGGGCCTGCGGGTGACCAGCCGGGACACCCTCGCCGCCGCCCAGGCCGAACAGGACGACACCCAGGCGTGGATGGCGTACCTGGTCCTCGGTGTCGTCGTCGGCTACGCGATCATCGCCCTGGTGAACACGCAGGCCCTCGCCACCACCGAGCGCCGCCGCGAGTTCATGCTGCAGCGCCTCATCGGCGCGACCCGCCGCCAGGTGATGCAGATGATGGCGATGGAGGCGGCCCTGGTGTCCGTGGCGGGCATCGTCCTCGGCTCCCTGGTCGCGGCCCTGACGCTGGTGCCGCTGAGCATGAGCGTCCTCGGCACGGCGACCCCCGAGGGCTCCCCGTGGATCTTCGTCACGGTGGTCGGCGCGGCCTTCGCCCTCACCCTCGCCACGACGCTGGTCTCCGCCGTGACCGTGCTGCGGAACCGCCCGGTCGAGGCGGTGGGCGTCCGGGAGTAGGGCCCGGCGACGGTGAGGGCCCCGGCACGCGGTGCGTGCCGGGGCCCTCACCGTGCGCGGTGCGCGGGGCGGGTGCTACGAGGCGACGGGCTGGGCGGGTATGCCGTCCAGGACGCGCAGGCGGCGCGTGGGCTGGGACCGGCGGTGCCCGGCGCGCTGCGCGGGCACGGGCGCGGGCGCGGGGTGCCCGGTCATGCCCTTGAGGAGGGCGACGCCGAGCGGGGTGAGGGTGTGCAGGACGGTGTTGCGGATGCGGCGGGTGGTGATGAGGCCGGTCTGGCGGAGCACCGCCGTGTGCTGGCTGGCCCCGGCCGCGGAGATGCCGAGCCGGTCCGCGAGCTGGCTGGTCGTGCAACTGGCCCGCAGCACGTGCAGGGCGGCGGCGCGGGTCTGCCCGACCAGGGCGCCGAGGGACTGCGCGCTCTCCGCGCTCTGCTCGGCCTCCGGCTCGCCCCACAGGGCCGCCGCCTGGTGCACGTCCGGGGGCGTGGCGAAGGCGAGGACGACGGGGCCGTCCTCGGCGAGGCGCCGGGTGACCCGGCCGGCGCGGTGGTTGAGGAAGAGGGAGGGGGTGAGCACCAGGCCGCGGCCGTTGAGGTGGATGTCCTCGTCGGGCCCGTCGTGGATCTCCAGGACCGGTGCCTTCCACGTCATCTTCGAGTGCAGCGTGGCGAGGAGCAGCTCGACGCCGCCCGCCATGACGACCCGGCCGCGTGCCTCGCACTCGGCCTCCAGGTAGGTGACGATCCGCTCCCAGTAGGGCGCCACGAGGGCCTTCCACAGCGTGGACAGGTCCCCGGTCGCCGCCGGCGGCTGCGACGCCGGGGCCCCGGCGTCCAGGAGGTCGCCGCCGAGAGCCAGGTCGGACCGTTCGATGCCGCGCAGTAACGTGTCCAGGTCCGGCAGCTCACCGGCCCCCGCGAGCAGCTCCGGGCGCCGGGCGAGCCGCTTGCTCACCTGGCCGCGCCAGCGCCCGAACGGCGCCCCGATGCCCCGGCCGAGCAGCCCGTGGGCGAAGGCCGTCTCGGCGAGCGGGCCCGCGGTGGTCTTGAGCCGGGTCCGTGCGAAGTCCGCGGCGGTGAAGTGGATCCGTTGCATGACGATGCCCCCTGTGGCGTCCGCGCAGCCCCGATGCCCCGTGGTCCCGCACGAAAAGAGAAAAGAGAAGAACAGAGAAGAAGAGAGAAGAAGGAAAGCGAAGAGAGAAGCGAGGCGAAGACCTCAGCGTCCCGGCCGAGCCCGGCGGCGCTCGCCCGTCCGGTGACGGTCACCCGTCCCGTGGCGGTCGCCCGTCCCGTGGCGGTCACCCGCCGTGTGCGCGTCGCCCGCCCGGCGGCGGCCGATCGCCCGGTGGCCGTCACCTGCCCCGTTGCCGTCACCTGCCCCGTTGCCGTCGATCGTCCCGGGGCCGTCACCCACCCGGTGGCGGCTGGCCGCCCAGTAGCGGCTGACCACCCGGTGGCCGACGCCCGCCCGTCGGACGCCGACCGACCGTCGGACGCCGACCGACCGTCGGACGCCGACCGGCCGGGGGTGGCCGTCCGCCTGGTGGCTGCCGTCCGCCCGGCGGATGCCACCCGCCTGGCGGCTGCCGCCCGCCCGGAGACTGCCGCCCACCCGGAGGCTGCCGTCCGCCCGGAGACTGCCGCCCACCCGGTGGGCGGCGAACGTCTCGGGGCGGTTGGCCGTCCGGTGGTGGTGGTCGTGGGGAACGGGCCGGGGCGGGGTCACGCGGATGTGCCGGTGAGGGTCACGAAGACGTCGTCCAGCGTCGGCCTGCGCAGGGCGAAGTCGGCCACCTCGACGCCCTCGTGCCGCAGGGCGAGCGCCGCGCTCGCCAGGCCGCCCATGCCGTCGCTGAGCGGGATGGAGATCAGACCGCCGTCGCGGTCCACGGACGGCTCGTCGGCCGAGACGGAGCGCAGCGCGGTGACCGCCGCGGCCACGCCCTCGGGGCGTGCCACGGATATCTCCAGGCGCTCCTCGCCGACCTTGCGCTTCAGCTCGTCCGGGGTGCCGTCCGCGATGACCCGGCCGGTGTCGATGACCGTGACGCGGTCGGCGAGGAAGTCGGCCTCCTCCAGGTACTGCGTCGTGAGCAGCACGGTGACGCCGTCGGCCACCAGCTCGCGCACCACGGTCCACAGTGCCATGCGGCTCACCGGGTCGAGGCCGGTCGTCGGCTCGTCGAGGAACAGCACGGACGGCGTCGCGACCAGGCACGCGGCCAGGTCGAGCCGTCGCCGCATGCCGCCCGAGTACGTCCGCGCCGGCCGGTCGGCGGCGCGCGTGAGGTCGAACCGGTGCAGCAGCTCGTCCGCCCGGGTCCGCGCCGCCCGCCTGCCGAGGTGCAGCAGCGTGCCGATCAGGGTCAGGTTCTCCCGGCCGGTGAGGTGCTCGTCGACGGCGGCGTACTGGCCGGCGAGGCCGATGCGCCGGCGCACCTCGCGCGGCTGACGCACCACGTCGAAGCCGGCCACCTCGGCGCGCCCGCCGTCCGGTGCGAGCAGCGTCGCCAGCATGCGCACGGTCGTCGTCTTGCCCGCTCCGTTCGGCCCGAGCAGCCCGAGGACCGTGCCCTCGGGTACCGCGAGGTCGACGCCGCCGAGCGCTTCGGTCCGCTCGTAGCGCTTGCGCAGACCCTCCGCCTGAATCGCCATGCCCACGACTGCTCCTCAAGTCCCGGTGAAGCGCGGTCCGTCAGGCCGCGGCGGGGTCCGTGGCCGCGCGCAGGCTGCGCGGGCGCATGTCCGTCCAGTGCGCCTCGACGTAGGCGAGGGCCTCGTCGCGCGGGCTCTCGGTGAGGGCCACCGTCCAGCCCTCGGGGCGCTCGGCGAACGCGGGCCACAGGGAGTGCTGGCCCTCGTCGTTCACCAGCACGAGGAACGATCCGTCCGGGTCCTCAAAGGGGTTCGACACGTCGCACACTCCGTATCCGGTCGTCAGGGGATCGGGTCTGCGTCGACCCGCACCGTCATGGTCGCGGCGCGGCGCTGACAGGGTGCTGACTTGTCGCTGACCCGGCTGACCCGGACCGCCCGCGGGGTGGCGCCGGGGCGGGCTCAGCCGTCGAGCTGGCGTCGCGTGGCGGCCACGTCGCACTTGCCGTTGGCGTTGAACACGAACCGCGGCACGACGCGTATGGACTCCGGGACCAGCGCCGAGGGCAGGGCCGCGGCGAGGGACTTGCGGACCACTTCGGGGAACTCCTCGTCGGCCGGGGCGGGTCCGGTGGTGCGCAGGAGCAGTTCCAGGGTGTCGACCGGGCCGCGGACGATGTCGAAGGCCGCGTCGGCGACGCCGGGCACGGCGAGCACGTGGTGCCGCAGCTCGCCCAGCTCGACGCGGTGGCCGTTGACCTTGAGCTGGTCGTCGCGGCGGCCCAGGTAGAGCAGCGCGCCCTCGGGGAGCAGTTCGACCATGTCGCCGGTGCGGTAGGCCCGGCCGGGGGCGCCGCCCAGGTCGCGCTCGTCGAGGAACTTGCCGCCGCCGGAGCGGTCCCCCACATAGCCGGCGGCGACCGCGCGGCCCGCGACCACGAGTTCGCCGGGCTGTCCGGGGGCCACGGGCCGCAGCTCCTCGTCGACCACGTAGGCGCGGGTGTTCCACGCGGGGCTGCCGATGGGCACGGTCGGCGTCGTGGGCACGCGGGTGGCGTCGAAGGCGTAGGCGCAGCAGCCGATGGTCGTCTCGGTCGGGCCGTAGTGGTTCACCAGGCGTACGCCGTCGAGGCGGGGGGCGAGCGAGGTGACGAGCGCCGGGTCGAGCCCTTCGCCGCCGAACATCAGCAGCCGGGTCGCCCCGTCGTACCGGGGCGGGTCGGCGAGGACGTCGAAGAACCGGGCGTGCGACGGGGTGAGTTTGACGAAGGTGTACCGGTCGTCGCGGGCGCCGAAGAGCGTGGCCTGGTCGTGCAGGCCGGACACGGTGACCACGCGGTTGCCCTGGGCGAGCGGCACCCACAGGGAGGTCATCGCCAGGTCGAAGCCGAGGCTGGCGAAGAGGGGGCTGCCGATGCCCGCGCCGCCGACCAGGTCGCCGCACCAGGAGACGTAGTTGGCCAGGGAGCCGTGCGGGACCATGACGCCCTTGGGCGTCCCGGTGGACCCGGAGGTGAAGACGACGTACGCGATGTCCTCCGGCCCCGGCAGTGCTCGCTGCGGGGGCGCCGCCGCTCCGGGCGCGCCGGGGTCCGGTGCGCCCTGGGTCAGCTCCCGGACGTCCAGGGCGGGGACGTCCACCGCGGGCAGCAGGCCGGTGCCGGCGGCACCGTCGTGGACGAGGGCGGCGGGGGCGGCGCCCGCGAGGACCGCGGTGGTGCGCTCGCCGGGGTGCGCGGGGTCGATCGGGACGTAGGCGGCGCCGAGGGCCATGACGCCGAGGGCTCCGCCGATCGCGCCCGGGGTCCGGTCGGCCCAGAGCGCCACGCGGTCACCGGGCCCGACCCCGGCGTCCTCCAGGGCCGCGGCCACCAGCAGGGCGTCGTGCCAGAGCCGGCGGTAGGTCAGGAGGGTGGTGCCGGACTGCACGGCCACGGCGTCCGGCCGCCGCATCGCGTGCTCACGCACCAGCGCGACCACCGAGTGGGCCGCGACGTGGCGCACCGCGCCGGACAGCGAACTGGGGTGTGCCACGGACGAAACCATCGTCACTCCTGTCATCGGGCCGGGACGTCTCCGGCGTCACCGCGCAACGTGCTGGTCAGCTTCAAGGGGGGCGGGGGCGCGGCCGGCACCGCCGCGGGTATTGCGGCCCCGGGCGCCGGCCGGCCGGATATCCGCTGGAGCTCCGCCGTGACGACGCCGAGCAGGAGCACGTCGACCACCAGGTCCTGGACCGCGGAGAACTGGTGGATGGTGAAGTTCAGCACCTGGCCCGGCAGCAGGTCGATGAGGATGCCCGCGCGCAGGGCGCGGAAGGCCGCGGCCCGGTCGCGGCGCAGGGTGCGCGCGCCGTACACGTACAGGCCCCAGGTCACGGTTGCGCAGGCCAGGGCCGCCACCAGGGCGTTCCACTCGCGCTCGGCGGCGGGGCCGTCGAGGCCGCTGGCGGCCAGGCGCCCGAGGCGCAGGAAGCCCATCACCAGGGCGAGGACCACGGCGGCCCTGACGACGCCCGCGCGCCCCGCCGCCCCGGCGAAGAGGCGGGCCGCCGCGTCCCGGGCGGTGCGCCAGGCGCTGGGCCGGGGCTCGCGCGCGGGCAGGGTGTCGAGCGCCCGCAGCAGGGCGCGGTCGGTGTCGCTCGTCGCACCGCGCAGGAGTCGCTGTGCGCGGGCCCGCTCCTCGGTGGTCAGGCCGTCGCCGACGCCGTGCAGGACCAGCTCGGCGGCCTGGGCGGTCCTGGCGGTCGCCGCACCAGGGCCCTCCGGGGGCCGGGTGCCGTCGTCGGCGCGCCAGGCGATGGCGACGAGCACGGCGAAGCTCAGGTAGATCAGGCCGGCCGCCGGTGCGTACAGATAGCCCTCGTTCGAGACCTGTTTGCCGACCTGGTCGATGAACAGGCCGAAGCCGACGCCTCCCACGGCGCTCGCCCCGATCCGCGCCCGCCGCCCGGTCAGCCCGAGCAGGGCGACCTGGCTCACCGTCATCAGCAGGCCGCCCCACAGCATGTGCGAGATGTGGACGGTCGCGTCCGGGTCCTTGCTGCCGAGCTTGGGATACCCGGCGAGGGCCAGGAACGCCCGGGTGAGCAGGACGGTGAGAATCCCCGACAGCACGAACAGCCGCAGCAGGGACGCCGAGGTGGCGGAGGTGCGGGCGCCGAGGGAAGTCAGTGGCTTCATGACACCAGCGTGCCGTCCGCGAGGGGGGCGCCGGATCCGGCATCTCCCCCACCCGACCCGGAGTCGACCCCTACGGGTCCGGTCGAACGGATCACCCGCAGCACCTCCGCGCCGAGCACCGTCCCCGGCCGGGCCAGGTCGAGCGGCAGGTCGAAGTGGTGCCGGTCCGCCACGACCAGGTCCGTGACCGCCGCGCCCGCGGCCCGGGCCCGCCGCACGAACGCGACCTGCTGGCGGTCGAACGCGGTGGTCTCCCGCTCACCCCGCGCGACGAGGAGCGGCGGCAGCGCGGTGCCTCGGGACGGCGGCGCGCCCTGCGGCAGCGCGCCCTGCGGCGGCACGGCGCCCGCCGCGGTCGGCCCCGCCTCAGGGAGCCTCCGCAGCGGGCTGCACTCCCGTGCCTCCGCGGTGTCCATGCCCAGGGCGTCGTTGACGTAGGTGTGCCGGAGGAGTTCCAGGTCGTAGACCCCGCTGAGCAGCGTGGCCGAGGCGATCGTCCCGGCCGGGTGCGTGCCCGCCCGGCGCCGCGCCTCGGCGTCGAGGAGCGCGGACGCCACCAGGTGCGCCCCGGCGGAGTGGCCGCCGAGGTGCACGGCGGACGGTGCGCCCGGCAGCGACGCGCGGTGCGCGCAGATCCAGTGCAGGGAGTCGACGGCGGCGGCGGTGAGCTGCCGCATGCCGTACGCCGGTGCGAGGCCGTACCCGAGCGCCGCGAAGGAGATGCCCGCGGCGACGAAGTCCCGCGCGGCGAACGCGGCTTCAGCCTTGCTCAGCTCCTGCCAGTAGCCCCCGTGCACGAAGACGAACAGGGGCGCGCCCTCGCCGGGCGCGGGGAAGTAGTCGAACCGCTGCTCCGGCAGCGGGCCGCAGCGCAGGTCCTGGTGGACGGTCAGGGTGGCGCGGGCCCGGAGGCTGTCGGCGGCGTACCGGTCGAGGAAGACGGGGAGGTCGTCCACGAGGGAGCTCGGTGAGTACTCCCGGTCGGGCTCACGCCGCGCCTCGGGGCCGAGCCGCAACTCGCGGCCCGCCTGCGGGTCGAGCCCCAGACCGCTGCGCCCCGCCTGCGGGTCGAGCCCCGGCTCACCCCCCGCCTCCCCGCTCACGACGACGCCGCCCAGGCGGTCGGGAAGACCCGGCGCCGGGCCGCGAGCCACAGGTACGACGCGCCGTCCGAGCCCGCCGTGCCCGTGGCCCCGCCGAGGAACCGCTCGGCGAGCACGGCGTGCCGCGCGCGCCAGACCGCGAGGGCCTCGTCGAAGTCGATCAGCGCGCCGCGCACCCGCTCGACGGCGACCGGGTCCGGGCAGCGCTCGGCGAAGTCGCGGTACGCCTCCTCCACGGACCGCTCCTCCAGGCGGGCGCGCAGCCGTGCGCGGTCCAGCTCGGTGAACCCGCCCGTGTTCACGAAGCGGGCGTCCCGCAGACCGCAGAGGTACTCGACCTCGCGGAACTGCGCGGACTGGAACCCGCTCGCCGAGCCCAGCTCCGTGCGGATGGCGTCGAACGCCGCCGGGGTGAGCGTCGCGAGCCCGTCGAACTGGCCGGTCAGCGTGGCCACGATGCGGGGCAGGGGCGCTATGCGGCGCTCCGCCAGCGGGCCGTCGTCCGCGTCCAGCGCCGTGCGCACGGCTTCCAGGTGGCGCAGCATGACGGCGAAGAAGATCTCGCACGACTGGTGCGTGGCCAGGAACAGCACGCTGTCCACGTCCTCGTCGTGCACACGCGCGCTGCCGAGGAGATCGTCGAGTTGCAGTATCTGCCCATAGGAGGGAGCGACGGCTTGGCCGTTCACAACGGACCCCTTTCCCCGCAGACGCGGTGAGGGTCTGCGCGTACGGATGGCTTCGTCACGAGGCTAACCAGGGCGAACGCCGCCGGCATCGTCATCAAGCGCACACTTAAAAGCGCACATCAACACGGAACACAGTCAGCACCAGCCCGCCCGTGACCAGCCCCTGACCAGCCCCGCAGTCAGCTCCCAGCCAGCCGCCGCACAGCACAGGACCGTCAAAAATGTCGCTCAACCCCCCGCCCGGCACCCCCGCCACCCCGCACACCCACACCCCCGCCACCCCGCGGCACCGCACCACCCCGCAGCACCGCACCACCCCACGGCACCGCACCACCACCGGCAGAGCCACCACCACCGCCCCAGCCATCACGCTCGCCCTCACCGCGGCCCTCCTCACCGGCTGCGCCGGCAGCGGCGACGGCTCGTCCTCCGGCGACCGGAGCCACCAGGAGAGGACCGGCGGAACCGGCGACCAGACCCGCTCCACCCCTCGCCTGCCCAGCCCCCACACCCCGTTCGACTACCAACTGGGCGGCGCCTACGACCCGCCCGCCGGTGTCCGGGCCGTCTCCCGCGACCGTGCGGCGAAGCCCGTCCCCGGCCGCTACAACATCTGCTACGTCAACGCCTTCCAGGCCCAGCCGGGCCGTGCCGCCACGAAGTGGTGGCAGGAGACCCACCCCGACCTCCTCCTGCGCGACCCCGACGGCGACCTGGTCATCGACGAGGACTGGAACGAGCCGCTCTTCGACATCTCCACCGCCGCCAAGCGGAAGGCCCTGCTCAAGGTCGTCGGCCCCTGGATCGACGGCTGCGCCCGCTCCGGGTTCGACGCCGTGGAGCCCGACAACCTCGACTCGTACACGCGCTCCGACGGCGAGCTCGACGCCGCCGACGGCCAGGCCTTCGCGCGCCTGCTCGCGCGCCGCGCCCACGAGCGGGGCCTCGCCATCGGCCAGAAGAACACCACGGAGTTCCTGGACAAGGACCTCGGGTTCGACTTCGCGGTCGTGGAGGAGTGCGGGCCGTACGACGAGTGCGGGCCGTACATGAAGGCGTACGACGGGAGGGTCTTCGACATCGAGTACGAGAAGAAGGGGTACGAGGCCGCCTGCCGCCGCTGGCACGGCAAGCTCTCCGTCATCCTGCGCGACCGCGACGTACGCCCCGCCGGAGAGGACGGCTACGTCTACCGGCGCTGCTGACCCCCCGGCCGCCTACCGGCGCTGCTGACCCCCCGGCCGCCTACCGACGCTGCTGACCACCCCGGCCGCCCCGGCCGCCCCACCCGGGAGACGGCGTCAGGACAGCACCACGGCGTCCATGACGACCGCCGCGACCAGGCCGCAGCCCAGCAGATAGCTGCCGAGCCTGGTCCGGCCGCGGCGGCTCAGCTCGACGACGAGGCCGCAGAGGACGAGCAGCAGCCCGTACACGCCCACCACGAGGACCGACGACCTGCTGGTGAGCAGGGCCCCGAGCAGGACGGCCGCCACCGCCATCCCGGCGGAGGCCGCGACGACCCGCAGCCGCCGGGCCTGGCGCGGTGTGCGGGGCCCCCGCTCCGGCGGGGCGGGGTCCGGCGGCGCCGGGTCGGACACGCTCATGCCGGGCGATCGTAGTCCATCCGTACGCGGTCGCTACGGACACGTCAAAGCCACGGAGAACACCGGGAGTACACACCGGCCCGGGGACCGCGGCACGCCCCGGCGCCCGGGCGGCACGGCTCCCCAGGGGCTCCGGAACTCACCCCGCAGACCGAGGCCCCGGAACTCGCCCCGCAGGCCGGGACTCCGAAAAACTCACCCCCGCAGACCGGGGCCCCGGAACTCACCCCCGCAGATACGCCAGCACAGCCAGCACCCGCCGGTGCGTGCCCTCGGCCGGGGGCAGGTCGAGCTTGCCGAGGATGTTGCCGATGTGCTTGCCGACGGCCGCCTCGGTGACGACGAGTTCGGCGGCGATCGCGGCGTTCGACCGGCCCTCGGCGACGAGCGCGAGCACCTCGCGCTCGCGCGGTGTCAGCCGCTCCAGCGGGTCGCGCCTGCGCCGCAGCAACTGCCGTACGACTTCGGGGTCGACGACGGTGCCGCCCGCGGCGACCCGCGCGAAGGCGTCCACGAACTGCTCGACCTGCCCGATCCGGTCCTTGAGGAGGTACCCGACCCCGCCGCCGTCGCCGCTGTCCAGCAACTCGGCGGCGTACGACCGCTGTACGTACTGGCTGAGCACGAGCACCGGCAGGTCGGGGCGCCGGGTGCGCAGGGTGAGCGCGGCGCGCAGCCCCTCGTCCTGGAAGGCGGGCGGCATCCGCACGTCGGTGACGACGACGTCGGGCGCGTGCGCCGTCACGGCCTCGCGCAGCGCGTCCGCGTCGCCGACCGCCGCGACCACCTCGTGGCCGAACCGGCCGAGCACGCCGATCAGGCCCTCGCGCAGCAGCACGCTGTCCTCGGCGAGGACTACGCGGTAGGGGCGGGACGGCACGGGATCTCCAGGGTCAGGGCGGTGGGGCCGCCGGGCGGGCTGGTGACGGTCAGTGTGCCATCGAGGACGGCGAGGCGGTCGGCGAGCCCGGTCAGGCCGGTGCCGCGCGCGGGGTCGGCGCCGCCGCGCCCGTCGTCGCTCACGCGCACGCGCAGGGCGCCGTCCGCGTACCGGGCGTGGACGGCGGCCCGGGTGGCGCCGCTGTGCCGGGCGACGTTGGCGAGGGCCTCGCGGACGGCGAAGTACGCGGCGGACTCGACCGGTTCGGGCAGCCGGGGCAGCTCGGCGTCGGTGTCCACCGGCACCGGCGAGCGGTCGGCGGCGTCCTCGACGGCGGCGGCGAGGCCGTAGTCGGCGAGGACCTGGGGGCGGATGCCGTGGATCAGCTCCCGCAGCTCGCCGAGGGCCGCGTCGGCCTCGGCCTGGGCGGTGGCGAGGCGCTCGGCGAGCGGGCCGCCGGGCCCGGCGTCGAGGCGGGCGAGGCCGAGGGCCATGCTCAGGGCGACGAGCCGCTGCTGCGCCCCGTCGTGCAGATCCCGCTCCACCCTGCGGCGTTCGGCCTCGAAGGCGGCGACGAGCCGGGCCCGAGAGCGGGTCACCTCGGCGAGCCGCGCCTCCGTCTCGGCCTCGCGCGGGGCGAGCAGCCGCCGGGCGACGGCGGCGCGCGCGGCGGCGTACGCGGTGAGCGGGTACGCCAGGGCGGCCAGCAGGACCAGGCCGACGACGGCCGTGCCGCAGGCCTGTGGCCAGGTGTCCACCAGCCACACCTTCGCGGGCCGGACGCCGCCCCCGCCGGGCCCGCCCGCGAGGGCCAGGTGCGCGGGCGCGAGGGCCAGCAGGAGGGGTAGCCCCAGGGTGCAGGCGGCCACGGCCAGGTCGAGGGGCCACAGCACGACCGCCATCAGGACGGTGTACGCCAGCTCGCGCCAGGTCGCCTGCTCGCGCCCGCGCAGCCGCAGCCAGGCCGTGAGGCCGGGGGCGTCCGGGGTGCGGTGCGGGGTGGGGGCGGGGTCCGCGTGGACGAGCCGCGTCCGGCGGCGCTCCAGCGCCCCGACGGGCACGCCCGCGAGGGCGAGCAGGCCGAGCAGTGGCAGGCCCACGACGACGAGGCTGGCCGCGAGCCCCACGGCGAGGCCGCCGGCCAGGGCCACCAGCAGGGGTATCCCGATGAGGGCCCCCGAGACGACGTACGCGCCGCCCCGCCAGGCCCGCCGCAGCGCGCCGGGCCACGGAGGGCCGGGGCGGGGGGCGTTCTCGCGCAGGTCCATGACGCGGCACGGTAACCGGCACCCCGGCCACGCCGGAGCGCGCCCCCGTGGCACGTCCTAGGGCATCCCGGTGCCGGACTCCTCCCACGGCGCGCCGCCGGAGGCGGGGTCGCCCCACGGCTGCTCGACGTCGGGGGCGTCCACGTCGTGGGAGCCGTCGGGGATCAGGGCATCCGTCAGGGAGGTGAGGATGACGACGAGCATGAGGCCCAGGAAGCAGAGGGCTGCGACGGTGCCCGCCGTGGTGCGGAACGGGCGGGGCGCGTGCGCGGTCGCCCGCTCGGGGCGCCCGGCGGCGTAGTACACGGTCACGACGTCGCCCTCGACGGTGGTCGACGGGCCGTTCTCCTCGTCGAAGCGGATCACGTCGCCGTCGTGGGTGGTGAACTCGTAGACGTGGTGCAGGGTCGTGGACACCCGGCCGTTCGTGCCGCCGTGACCGGACGTGGTCGTGTACGCGCGCAGGCAGCGTCCCCGCGCGCTCAGGCCGCTGCGCCAGGCCTGCCGCAGCCCCGCGGAGCGCCTGACCACCACGACCGCCGTGCCGACGACGGCGGCGGCCAGGACGAGCGGTAGGGCGAGGAAGAAGAGGCGGGGCAGGACGTGGAGCGGGTCGGCCATGGAATTCCCCCGAGGTTCCGCGTCCGCCGTCGTGGTCACGGCCGGCGTACGCGGAACCTACCCGGTGAGGACCCGCAGATCCTCAGGGGAACCTCAGAACTGGACGTCGGAGCAGGCGTAGAACGCGTTCGCCGTGTCCGCGACCGTCCAGACGGCCACGATCACGTGGTGGCCGCTGCGGCCGCCGGGGATCGTGCCGCTGTGCGACAGCGTCGCGGGCGGCTGCTGGCTGTTGTACGGGACCGTGAGGAACGGCTGGGTGTCGAGCGCCGCCCTCGTGATGGGCTGGCTCTCGTTCCAGCCCGGCTTGGTGATGTAGTAGCGGAAGTCGGTGGTGCGGTGGCGCGCGGTGAACTGCCAGCGGAAGCTGTAGTTCTGGCCGGCCGACACCTTCGTCGTGGGCCAGGCGCCGCCGTTGGGCTTCGTCGGCTTGTCGAGCGAGCTGAAGCCGGCGATGCCCGCGGAACATATCTTTCCGTCGGCCGGGCCGCCCGCCGGGAAGCCCTTGGGGCCCTCGACGCTCTGCGGCTCGTACTGGATCGACCCGCAGCCGGTCACCACGCCCTTGGCGCAGTTGATCTGGCGGCTGGCGGGCAGGTCGGTGTAGCCATGGCTGCTGGCGCCGCCGGTCGAGAGCACGAAGGCCCCGACCGTCGCCATCCCGAGCATGGCGGCGGACATCTTCTTTCGCATGCTGCTGCTCCTGGAGAACGTGGGGGAGTTCTATGAGCCGTGCGCGCGGCGGCGGTTGTCTTGGGGTGGTGCGGGTGGTGCGGGCCCGTTCGACGGCACCGGACGCTGCCGCCCGGTGCCGACCGTGCTGACGTGCTGGTTCGCGTGTGACGTGTGATGCTCACCGTGTGGAACTGAACGCGAGTGGGGGTCGCGGTGTCTGACTCTGTGGGGAAGTGCGGTCTAGACCAAGTCCTAGATTATGGCCGGTACTTGAACATGTCCATACCAATCGTGGAGACGATCCGATCGCAGCGTCCCCGCGAGGTCTCCACGAGTTCACCGTTCGGGCCGTCGTTGCCGACCACCCACGCCCGCGCCTCGTCCGGGGTGCGGCCGCCCGCCGCGTGCCGCTCCACCAGCCGCTCGTGGCGCACCGCGCCGGGCGCCTCCACGTACCAGCACGCCGCCATCAGCTCCCGCGCGTCCCGCCATCCGGGCAGGTCGCAGGCCAGGTAGTTCCCCTCGGTCAGCACCAGCCGGGCCCCGGGCGCGACGACGTGCCGCGCGGCGACCGGCTCGTGCAGCGTCCGGTCGTAGTCCGGTACGTAGACGTCGCGCCCGGTCTCGCCCAGGACCCGGCGCAGCAGGGCCACGTAGCCGTGGACGTCGAAGCTCGGCTCGGAGCCCTTGCGGGAGGCGAGGCCGAGCCGTTCGAGCTGGGCGTTGGAGAGGTGGAAGCCGTCGAGCGGCAGGTACGCGGCGTCCGCGCCGAGTTCGGCGACCAGGGCCCGCGCCAGCGTGGACTTCCCGGCGCCGGGCGGCCCCGCGAGCCCGAGGAGGACGCGCCCGGGCGCGGCATCGGCCAGTCGGCGGGCGTCCGCGGCGAGGTCCGCCAGGTCCGGCGGGGACGACCGGTCTGGACCGGTGGAACCGGCGGGGCTCCGCGTGTGTACGTGATCAGCGTTGGCCATGCCCCTATGGAACGCCACCCTTGGAACGCCACCGTCCCTTTTCCCGGACAGAGCCCCGCTACGGACCGTGAGCTCCTGACATACAGCACACACATGCGCTCCCGGTGCGACGCACGTCACACGCCGTCGCATTCCGCCGCGCGCCTGGGCGCACCGCCCCTCCGCGCGGCCGGGTGGTCAGGAGCACCCTCCGGCGTCCGGTAGAGTTATCCAGGTCAGCAGGCGCCGCTAGCTCAGTTGGTTAGAGCAGCTGACTCTTAATCAGCGGGTCCGGGGTTCGAGTCCCTGGCGGCGCACCGACAGCGAAGGCCCTCCGTTCCGACGGAGGGCCTTTTCGCTGTGTCCGGCCCGAACGGCGCCCGCATCCGGAACCCCCGCCCCGCATCCCGCCGGCGTCTCCCTGTCGACAAAGGCGACCGCTACGGTTGCGCCATGGCGCGGGACATCCAGGAGCGGATCAAGAAACTCATCATCGACCAGCGGCTGCCCTCCGGCTCCGTGCTGCCCACCGAGCCGGAGCTGATGGAGCGCCTCGGCGTGAGCCGGAACTCGGTGCGCGAGGCGCTCAAGGCGCTCCAGGCCATGGGCATCGTCGAGATCCGCCACGGCTTCGGCACCTACGTCGGGCCGATGTCGATGGCCCCGATGATCGAGGGCCTCACCTTCCGCACCGTCGCCGGCCACTACCGCGGCGAGGACAGCCTGCTCCAGCTCCTGGAGCTGCGCGAGGCCGTCGAGACCGGGCTCATCGCGCGCCTCGCGGGCTCCCTGCCGGCCGCCGACCTGGCCGAGCTCGACGCCCTCGTCGACCGCATGGACGCCGAGGCCGCCGGGCCCGGCGGCGAGGTGCGCGCCGAGACCGACCGCGCGTTTCACGCCACGCTCTACCGCTGCCTCGGCAACCAGCTCCTCGGCGAGGTCCTGGAAGCCTTCTGGGACGCCTTCCACAAGGTCCGCACCGACCTCGTCGACGTACCGCAGGACCCGAGGGTCACCTGCCGGCAGCACCGCGAGATCCTCGACGCGGTGCGCTCCTCGGACGTCGTACGGGCCGAGCGCGCCATACGCGAGCACTTCGGCAACATTCGTACCCGTTTGAACGCCCCCGTCACGGCAGCGGTCCCCCGCCCCACATATGACCGGTAAGGCGCTTGATTCGCCCTTGCGATCATGCAAGGGCGCATAGAACCCTGACGTGAGGCTCGCAGGAGCCTGGCTCTCACGGGGCGCGCGCGACGGGGCAGCGGGGGGATGGGACGCCGTCCGCGCGACGAGAGCCCTCCTGAGCGCCGGGACAGGGGGTCCCCGCGTTCATGAACGGATGCCGACGGGGGCATTCATGCAACCGGAAGGCCACCTTCGCTGTCCGGCGGGGGTGGCCCACCACGTGATGCGCCCGCGCGGGCCGAGGGCAGCCGGGGCGGGCGCGGACCGACGACCACGCGGGGGCCGCGTGCGGGGGGATGACTCATGACGCCGACGCCGTCGGGCGAACGGAACGGGGACGAGACCCGGACCACCCAGCACACCCAGCACACCCAATACACCCAGCACACCCAGCACATCCAGCACACCCAGCCCAACCGGACCACCGACTCGCACGCGCTCACGCGCACGGGCGGCCTGAGACGCCTCAAGAAGTCCCTGCCGCGCTACGACTACGAGCACTACAGCAGGCTCGCCGGACCCCTCACCCAGCCCGACCCGGCCGAGCCCTACACGGTCCGCTACCGCTCCCTGCTGTCCCAGGAGCCGCACCGGATACGTGCCGCCCTGATGCTCGGCGCCGCCCCGCTGCTCTCCCTCGTCCTGCTCGCCTGGCTGCTCCAGCCCGAGCACTGGACGCGGCGCGACCACCCGGAGTACGCCTTCCTGCCCGTGCTCGACGTCGTCATGCTCGTCTCGATCGGCCTGATCGAGTTCTTCCGCTGCATGAACGTCGTGTCGAACGCGCACGCCACGCTCGTCGCCCGCGACCCCGTGCCGGTGGTGCCCGAGACCGGTACCCGCGTCGCGTTCCTCACCTCGTTCGTGCCCGGCAAGGAGCCGATCGAGATGGTCACCAGGACGCTGGAGGCCGCGGTCGGGCTGCGCCACCGCGGGCCGCTGCACGTGTGGCTGCTCGACGAGGGCGACGACCCGGAGGTCAAGGCGGTCTGCGCGCGCCTGGGCGTGCACCACTTCTCCCGCAAGGGCGTCGCGCGGTGGAACCAGCCCAAGGGCCCGCACCGCGCCAGGACCAAGCACGGCAACTACAACGCCTGGCTCGACGCGCACGGCGACGCCTACGACTACTTCGCCTCCGTGGACACCGACCACGTGCCGATGCCCAACTACCTGGAGCGGATGCTCGGCTTCTTCCGCGACCCGGACGTCGGCTTCGTCATCGGCCCGCAGGTCTACGGCAACTACGACACGTTCGTCACCAAGGCCGCCGAGTCCCAGCAGTTCCTCTTCCACGCCCTGATCCAGCGGGCGGGCAACGCCTACGGCGCGCCCATGTTCGTCGGCACCAGCAACGCCGTCCGCATCCGGGCCCTGAAGCAGATCGGCGGCCTGTACGACTCGATCACCGAGGACATGGCGACGGGCTTCGAGATCCACCGGCACCGCAACCCGGTCACGGGCCGCAAGTGGAAGTCGGTCTACACCCCGGACGTCCTCGCCGTGGGCGAGGGGCCCAATGCCTGGACGGACTTCTTCACCCAGCAGCTCCGCTGGTCGCGCGGCACGTACGAGACCATCCTCAAGCAGTTCTGGAAGGCGCCGTTCTCGCTGCCCCCGGGACGGCTCCTCAACTACACGCTGCTGGTCGTGTTCTACCCGATGTCCGCCCTGAACTGGATCCTCGCCGCGCTGAGCTGCGCCCTGTTCCTCGGCCTCGGGGCGTCCGGCGTGAACATCGACCCGACCATCTGGCTCATGCTGTACGGCAACGCCTCGGCGCTCCAGATCGGCCTGTACGTCTGGAACCGCCGGCACAACGTGTCGCCGCACGAGCCCGAGGGCTCCGGCGGCGTCGCGGGCATGGTGATGTCGGCCCTGTCGGCGCCGATCTACGCGCGCTCCCTGCTGGACGCCGTGCTGCGCCGCAAGTCCTCGTTCGTGGTGACGCCCAAGGGCGACTCGGCGAGCCCGGACACGCTGTTCGGCACGTTCCGCGTCCACCTGTTCTTCATCGTGGTCTTCGGCGGCTCCGTCGCCGCGGCGTACACCTACGGCCACGCGCACCCGGCCATGGTCGTGTGGGCCACGTTCGCGCTGCTCCTCACGGCCGCGCCGATCCTCCTCTGGTGGTACGGCACCCACCGGGAGAAGGCGGAGCCGCCGGCGCCACCGGAGCCGCGGCCCGTACCGGACCGGCAGGGCCTGCCCGTACGGCAGTTCACGCGCCCCGCGTCGCACGCGCCGCAGCGCAGGCCGAGCTGGACCGCGCACCCTGCGCCGCCCCCGGGCGCCGCGCAGGGTGACACCATGCAGACCGCGGGGAGCCACGAGACATGACCGGCCCCGCACGGCGCCGCCGGGCCCGGCGCATCGCCCTGGGCACCGCGGTGGTCCTGGTCCTGGCGGGCCTCAACGGCCCCTGGCTGTGGCGGGTCGGCTCCGAGAAGTACCACGAGTACGAGATCAACCGGCCGGAGTACAAGGCGGAGAACGGCCACTGGAAGGTGTTCGACCTGCCCGAGGGGTACCGGCAGAACACCATCCACGCGTCCCTGCTGCACACCGGCAAGGTCCTGCTGGTGGCGGGCTCGGGGAACAACCAGGAGAACTTCGACGCCAAGAGGTTCGACACCCGGCTGTGGGACCCGGAGAAGAACACCGTCAAGCGGGTCCCCACGCCCACGGACCTGTTCTGCACCGGCCACACCCAGCTCGCCGACGGCAGGCTGCTCATCGCGGGCGGCACCAAGCGGTACGAGAAGCTGAAGGGGGACGTCACCAAGGCCGGCGGCCTGATGATCGTGCACAACGAGAACCCGGACGCGCCGGTCACACTGCCCGCGGGCACCCTGTTCACCGGCAGGAAGAACGGCCGGACCTTCGTGTCGAAGGACCCGGTCGTCGTCGAGCGCGCGCGGAAGGTCTTCGACCGGCGGACCGGGAGGTTCCTGCGCAACGAGCCGGGCCTCGGCCGCATCTACGTCGAGGCGCAGCGCAGCGGCGCGCGGTACGAGACCGGTACGCAGGACAACTACCGCGTGCGCGGCCTCACCGGCGCCGACGCCCGCAACACGTACGGCATCGCGCAGAAGCTCGCCCTCGACAAGAAGGACTTCCAGGGCATCAAGGACGCCTTCGAGTTCGACCCGGTCGCCGAGCGGTACGTCAAGGTCGACCCGATGAACGAGGCGCGCTGGTACCCGACGCTGACCACGCTCACCGACGGCAGGGTGCTCTCCCTGTCCGGCCTGGACGAGATCGGCCAGCTCGTCCCGGGCAAGAACGAGGTGTACGACCCGCGGACCAAGAAGTGGACGTACACCAGGAAGGCCCGCCAGTTCCCGACCTACCCGGCGGTCTTCCAGATGGCGGACGGCAGGCTCTTCTACTCCGGCTCCAACGCGGGCTACGGCCCCGCCGACGTGGGCCGCGACCCCGGTGTCTGGAACCTGCGGACGAACACGTTCCGGAAGATCCCCGGCATGAGCGACCCGCACCTCCTGGAGACCTCCGCCACGGTGGAGCTGCCGCCCGCCCAGGACCAGCGCTACCTGGTGGTCGGCGGGGGCGGCGTCGGCGAGTCCAGGAAGGCCTCGAAGAAGACCCGTGTCGTCGACCTGAGGGCGGCCCGCCCGCGCTTCGTGGACGGGCCCGACCTGGACAAGGGCACCCGCTACCCGCAGACGTCGATCCTGCCCGACGACTCCGTGCTGGTCTCCGGCGGCTCCGAGGACTACCGCGGCCGCGGCGGCTCCGACATCCGCGAGGCGCGCCTGTACGACCCGCGCGAGAACACCTTCGACGAGGTCGCCGACCCGCACGTGGGCCGCAACTACCACGCGGGCTCACTCCTGCTGCCCGACGGCCGCGTCCTGTTCTTCGGCTCGGACCCGCTGTACGGGGACGCGGCGAACACGAAGCCGGGCAGCTTCGAGCAGCGCCTGGAGATCTACACGCCGCCCTACCTGTACCGCGGCGACCGGCCCGCGCTCGGGGCGGGGCCCACGACCTTGAAGCGGGGCGCGTCCGGCACGTTCCCCACGAAGGACGCCGCCTCCGTGCGGGCGGCCCGGCTGATCCGGCCCGGCGCCACCACCCACGTCACGGACATCGACCAGACGTCGATCGCCCTCGGCCTGAAGAAGTCCGCGACGGGCGTCACGGTCACCGTGCCGAAGAATCGCAGCCTGGTGGAGTCGGGCTGGTACATGCTCTTCGTGACGGATCGCGAAGGCGTCCCGAGCGAGGCCCGCTGGGTGCGGGTGCCGTGAGATCGGTGCCCCCTAAGGGGCGCGGGTGCCGTGAGATCAGTGCCCTCAGGGGCGCGGGGAACTGCGCGCTCGGCGCGCGACAGGCCGCAGACGCGTCTGCGGGTCTGCTGTGGCTGCTCGCGCCGTTCCCCGCGCCCCTTACGGGGCACTCCTGCGGGCCAGCCCGAGGGCGTACTCGGGCCACCACTGCCCCGCCCGCGGCCCCCCGCGACACGTGCCGTCGGACTCGCCGGGCCGCTTGACCCAGAGGTACGCGGCGACCTTGGGGTCACCGGTCCGGGTGGTGGGGGCCTCGCCCAGGGCCCGGCCCGGCGGGTTGCACCAGGGGTCCTTGCCCTTGCCCGTGTAGGGCCCGCGGCCGTTGCGGCTCGTGTCGACGACGAACGGCTTGCCGCCGAGCTCGGCCGACAGCTTCTTGCCGTACGCCTCGCTGGCCTCGGTGGTCTGGAAGTTGGAGACGTTCACCGCGAAGCCGTCGGCCCGCTCGGCGCCGGAGCGCCGCAGCGGCTCGCCCAGGCCGTCCGGGTGTGACCAGCCCGCGTTGCCCGCGTCCAGGTAGACCGTGGTGTTCTTCAGCGCGGTGAGCGTCTCGACGGCGCCCCGCAGGAGGTCGTGGCGCTCCTCGTGGAACTGCTCGGGGGTGCACCGGTCGACCATGTGCAGGACGGCGTCCGGCTCCAGGACGACCGTGGCGCGGCGGTCGCCGATGCCCTTGGCGACGCCGTCGATCCACGCGCGGTAGGCGGCGCCGTCGGCGGCGCCGCCCTGGGAGAACTGGCCGCAGTCGCGGTGCGGGATGTTGTAGAGGACGAGCAGCGCGTCCCGGTCGGCCTGCTCGGCGGCCTCGGTGAAGCCGCGCGCCTCGCCCTCGGGCCGGTCAGGACCGATCCACTCGCCGACGGGCTGCTCGGCGATCTTGCGGATCTGCGCCGCCTCGTCCTTCCTGCCGTCCTTCTCGTACGCGGCGACCTGCCGGGCCGCGCGCCCCTCGGGGTTGACCCAGAACGGGGCGGTGTCCGCGGGCCGTTGCCCCACCGGGCGGGTCGCGCGGTCCCCGCCCCCGTCCCGGTCGCCGTCGCCCCCGCCGTCGGACGAGCACCCCGAGAGCAGCAGCGCGGCCCCCGCGAGCGCCGCCGCCACCGGCACCCCCCTGGCCCCGGCACCCCGCCCGCGACCTGCGTTGTTGCGGTACATCCACTCCCCCTCGGGTGCACGTTCCGTGGCTCAATCCTGGCACAACCCCGGGCAATCCCACGAGACCGTGACGTACCGGCCCCGGGGTCATCTCCCTTAGCTCAGAGGTCTCTTGGCGTCAAACTCCCCTAGGCTGACGCGGTCGCGCGCTCTAGAGTCGTAGGCACGGCCCGAGCCCCCGGCCGGAGTTACTCCACGACCGATGGACCATCCGAAGCCTCCCCGCGCCGACGCCGGGTTTCTCCCGCAGCTCGAGCGTGCGCGACGGGAGGACCGGCCCGGTCGGCGACTCCGGGGGGAGCGGGTCGTTGACCGGGTCAGGTGGTGCCCGTTCAGGGAGGGCGTACGCCGTCCGCGCGCGCCGGGCCCCGGGCGCGGCCTTTGGTTGACAGTGTCCATGACCACCTGCGACTCTCCGGGCGACAAGTCCATACGTCGAGGCGACGGTCGCCAGGAACCCGGTGTGACTCCGGGACGGTCCCGCCACTGTGACCTCACGCGTGGGCGTGGGGAAGTCAGGAACTGACCCCGTCGTCCTCCTGCCTTGGGGCGTGGAAACCCCAGAAGGAGAGCCCGGTATGTCTGCTGCGCCCGCGCACACCGCTTCACACACCGACACGGCCGCGATACGGTCCGCGACCCTCGGGACCCGCGACTGGCTGCTGGCGGCGGGGGCCGTGATCCTCGCGCTGATCGCCCTGTACGCCGTCTTCATGGACAACGGTTCGCTGGTCTCGGCGACCGGTGACTACCTCCACGAGTTCGCCCACGACGGCCGGCACCTCTTCGGTGCCCCCTGCCACTGATCGGGGCCGCGTCCGCCATGACCGCGTCCCCGCACCACGCTTCTTCCTCCCCGTCCCCCACCTCCCCGACCGCTCACCTCTCCCCGACTGCCCCGGCGGGCCCCGATCCCGCGGCTTCCGCGGCTTCCCCGGCCGCGCTCTCCCCCGTCCTGTCGCTGCTCGGCCGCGGGCTCGCGGCCGGGGGCCTGGGCGGGCTCGCCGCCGGGCTCTTCTCGCTGCTGCTCGCCGAGCCCCTGATGGACAGGGCGATCCGCGCGGAGGAGGCCCGCTCGCAGGCCCACGCCCACGACGACGCGGCCGCCGCGAACGCCGTGCAGCACCACGAGGAGCTGTTCTCCCGCTCCACCCAGCACGCGGGCCTGGTGGTCGCGCTGGTCGTCGCGGGCCTCGCGATCGGCGTGCTGTGCGCCGTCGCGTACGCGCTGGTGCACCGGCGCGACCCGCGCGCCGCGCCCTGGCCGAGAGCCCTCGCGTTCTCCGCCGCCGCGTTCCTCGCGGTCTCCCTCTTCCCGGCCCTGCGCTACCCGGCGAACCCGCCGGGCGTCGGCGACTCCGGCACGGTGGGCGACCGCCAGGCGATGTGGCTGGCGGCGGTCGTCATCGGCGTGCTCGGCATGTTCCTGGTGTGGCAGGTGTACGTACGCCTCGCCGTGCGGCCGCAGCCGGTGCGGCAACTGGCGGCGGCGGGCACGGCGGTCGCCGTCCTCGCGCTGCTGTGGACGCTGCCGGACAACCCGGACCCGGTGCCGGTGGACGCGTCGCTGCTGTGGGACTTCCGGGTGCTGTCGCTCGCCTCGCACGTCCTGCTGTGGGCGGTGTTCGCGGCCGTCTTCGGCGGCCTCGGCCTGCGTGCCCTCCGCGGCGGCGCGGCCGCCCGGGAGGGCTGACGCGACCGGCGGCCGCGGCGCGGCGACCGGCCAAGCGGTCACCGGGCCCCGGCCGTCGGCGAGCACCTACGGTTCCACCACTCCCGTGAGATAGGCGGAGACGACCACGTTCGCCGAGTACGTGCGGCTCGCGCGGTCGAAGCTGCCGCCGCAGGTGATCAGGCGGATCTCGGCACGGCCCCGCTCGCGGGGGCCGTACGCCGCCCCGGCGTCGAAGTCCTCCCTGCTGATCACCCGTACGTCGTCCACCGTGAACTCGGCGACCGACCCGTCGTCGCGCACCACGCCCACCTGCTGGCCGGGGCGGACCGCGCTGAGGTGGTAGAAGACGGCGGGCGTGCTCTCGGTGTCCACGTGGCCGACGAACAGCGCGACCCCGGCGGCCCCGGGCCGCACCCCGCCGCCGTACCAGCCGACGGCCCCCGGCCGCGCGTACGGCGGCGGGTCTATGGCGCCGTCCGCGTCCAGGCCGCGCGCCACCACCGGGGCCCGCACGCCGAGCGCGGGCACGTCCACGCGCAGGAGCCGGGCGGCGGGCCACGGCTCGGGCGGGGCGGGCAGCTCGACCCCGGCGGGGCGGCCGACGGCGGCGACGTCGCCGGTGGTGGGGTCGGACAGGCCGCCGCGCACATCGGTGATCTCGTTGCCCCACAGCCACAGGCCCACCAGCAGCACGGCCCACGCCAGTCCCATGACGAGACGGCTCGTGCCGTGCGTGCCCCTGTCGCCGCCGGGCTCGGGCCCGCTCATGGTCAGTCCGCGCGGTGCCGGCGGACGCTGCGGAGGGCCACGGCGACGGCGGCGGCCCCCGCGAGCACCAGGCCGACGACCGCGTGCCGCGTGCCGGGCCCGGTCTCCTCGGCGACCGCGGCCGTGGGCCGCAGGTGCGCGGTGCCGCCGCCCCCGGCCCGTACGGGTGCCTGCGGGGTCGCCCCGTCCTGGCCGCCGCCGACCTGGACGGTGCCGACGCCCTGGTGCGGGTGCCCGTCGCAGATCACCGTGATCTCGTAGGTGCCCGTGAGCCCCGCCTTGACGCGGGCGGAGCCGGACAGCGTCTTCCCGCTGCCGCTGCCGGTCAGCTCGGCGTCCTTCGTGAACGCGCCGGACCCCGCCGACCCGGTCGTGCCCCGGCACCCCGAGACCCGCACCTCGACCTGCCCGCCCGGTGCGGCGGTTCCCGGTGACACCTGCGCCCTGACCTGCGACTGGTCATGCGCGACGGCCCCGCCCGGCACCCCCGCGAGCGCGCCCGCGAGGACCAGGGCCCCCGCGCCACGCACGGCAAGCGAACATATACGCATGGTGAACCTCCTGTACCAGCAGATTCACGCGTGAGGCGGCGTTCCGCATCCCGTGGGCGCCCGTACGGTGCCCGGCCCGGCCCGGGCCCGGCGACGGACGCCGCAGGTCAGGGCGGTGGGCCGGGGCGGCGGGGCAGGTTTCAGATCCGGTCGACGAGGTCGGCGATCGAGTCGACGACCGTGGACGGCCGGTAAGGGTACTTGTCGATGTCGGCGCGGGTCGTCAGGCCGGTCAGCACCAGGAACGTCTCCATGCCCGCCTCCAGACCGGCGAGGACGTCCGTGTCCATCCGGTCGCCGATCATCGCGCTGGTCTCGGAGTGCGCCCCGATGGCGTTGAGCCCGGTCCGCATCATCAGGGGGTTGGGCTTGCCCGCGAAGTACGGCTGCTTGCCGGTCGCCTTGGTGATGAGCGCGGCCACGGCGCCCGTCGCGGGCAGCGGCCCCTCCGTGGACGGGCCGGTCTCGTCGGGGTTGGTGCAGATGAACCGGGCGCCGTCGTTGATGAGCCGCACGGCCTTCGTCATGGCCTCGAAGGAGTAGGTCCGGGTCTCGCCGAGCACCACGTAGTCCGGCGCGTGGTCGGTGAGCACGTACCCGATGTCGTGCAGGGCGGTGGTCAGGCCCGCCTCGCCGATCACGTACGCCGTGCCGCCCGGCCGCTGGTCGTCGAGGAACTGGGCGGTGGCGAGCGCGGACGTCCAGATGTTCGCGACCGGCACCTCCAGGCCCATGCGCGTGAGGCGGGCCTGGAGGTCGCGCGCGGTGTAGATGGAGTTGTTGGTGAGCACGAGGAAGGGCCGGCCGGAGTCCCGGAGCTTCTTGATGAAGGCGTCGGCGCCCGGGATCGGCACGCCTTCGTGGATGAGCACGCCGTCCATGTCGGTGAGCCACGATTCGATGGGCTTGCGCTCTGCCATGCGGTGCACTCCTGCGGTCTGCGGTCTGCCGTGAAGCAAGCGGCTGGTGGGGCGCCGGAACGACGCTGTGCCGACGCCCCCAGCCTAGTCACGGGCGGCGCGCCCGGGACCCCGCCGATCACCGGGGCTCCGGTACCGGGAGAGCGGCGGGCGCGCGGGTCAGCTCCCGGTGGCGGACTTCCAGTCGTCCACGTAGGCGGTGAGGTTCTCGGAGATGTCGGCCCAGTCCGGCTCGAAAACCTCCACGCCGTCCATGAGCTTGTCCAGGGCGATCGCGTTCGCGTCGGTGGCCTTGACGTCCTTGCGGGCCGCGAAGCCGCCGCCGATCTCGCTGACCTGGCGCTGCGCCTGCCGGCTGAGCAGGTAGTCGAGGAACTTCTTGGCGTTGGCCTCGTGCGGGGCCTTGTTCACCAGGCCCGCGGCGTACGGCAGCGCGAAGGTGGTGGGCTTCTTGCCCCGCTTCGCCGGGAACCAGATGCCGAGGTTCGGCATGTCCTTGGACTGGGCGTAGTTCATCTGGACGTCGCCGTTGGCCACGAGGAGCTCGCCCTTGTCGACCTTGGGCGCGAGCTTGCCGGTGGAGGCGGACGGACCGACGTTGTTCGCCTGGAGCTTCCCCAGGTACGTCATGGCGGGCTCCTTGCCGCCGAAGTCGTGCATGGCCTTGATGAGCACGGCCGTGCCGTCACCCGCGACACCGGGCGTGGAGTACTGGAGCTTGTTCCTGTACGCGCCGCCGGTCAGCTCGTCCCAGGTCTTGGGGGCCTTGGCGCCCGCCAGCTCCTTCTTGTTGTAGATGAACCCGAAGTAGTTGTTGACGACGGCGGTCCACTTGCCGTCGGGGGCCTTGTTCGCGCCGTCGACCTGCGCGGAGCCCTCCGGCTCGTAGGCCGCGAGGAGACCCTTCTCGTCGGCCTGCTGGATGAACGGCGGCAGCGTGACGAGGACGTCGGCCTGCGTGTTGGACTTCTCGCGGACGGCGCGCTGCACCATCTCGCCGGAGCCGCCCTCCACGTACTTGACCTCGATGCCGGTCTTCTTCTCGAAGTCCTTGAAGACCGTGTCGTACCAGCCGTCGCCGTTCTCGCCCTTGAGGCCGTCGGCGCTGTAGACGGTGACGACCTTGGCGTCGGGGTCGGCGGAGCCGCCGCAGGCGGTGAGCGAGGTGGCGAGCAGGGCGCAGCCGCCGAGGGCGGCGAGCGCCCGGACGGGGACGTGGCGGGACATGACGTGTCGTACTCCTTACGGACAACCAGCGGGAAGGGGACGGGCGTTCAGCGGTACGAGGCCCTGGTGCGGACGCGGGAGACGGCGAACAGGACGAGCAGCGTCGCCGCCATGAGGACCACGGCGAGGGCGGCCCCGGTGAAGGCGGCGCCCCGGTCGGTGGCGGCGTAGATCCGCACGGGCAGCGGGGTCCAGTCCGGCGGGTAGAGCATCACCGTGGCGCTCAGCTCCCCCATGGACAGGGCGAAGCACAGCCCGGCCGCCGCCGTCAGGGACGGAAGCAGCAGGGGCAGCTTCACCCGCCACAGGACGTACGCGGGCCGGGCGCCGAGGGAGGCGGCGGCCTGCTCGTACGCCGGGTCGAGGCGGCGGACGGCGGCGGAGACGGACTGGTAGGCGAAGGCCGTGACGAGGACGGCGTGCGCGAGGACGACGAGGGTGGACGTGCCGTTGAGGATCACCGGCGGCTTGCTGAAGGCGACGAGCAGCGCGAGCCCGACGACCACCGACGGCACGGCGACGGGCAGCATGAACAGCGCGTCGACGACCCGCCTGCCGCCCTTGCCGAGCCGGGATGCGGCGAGCGCCGCCCAGGTGCCCGCGGCGAGCGCGATCAGGCTCGCGCCGAGCGCCGTGAGCAGGCTGGTGGTCAGGGCGTCCAGGGACTCGCCCCGGGTGGCCGCCTCGTAGTGCTCGCCGGTGAACGCGGACGGGAAGGCCCCCGACCAGTGTCCGGCGAACGACGCCATGACGATGACGGCGAGCGGCAAAGCGAAGACCGGCAGGAACAGGACGGCGAACACCGCCCACAGCGCCCACCTGCCCTTGCGGCTATGCACCAGCACGACGGCTCACCACCCGGTACAGGCCGTACAGGCCCACGGAGATCGCGATGTTGACGACGGCGACGACGCACGCCGCCGGGTAGTCGGACTCGAGCATGGCCTTGCCGTAGACGAGCGTCGGCAGCGTGGTCACGCCCTTGGCGCCGGTGAACAGGACGATGCCGAACTCGTTCAGGCACATCACCAGGACGAGGCTGCCGCCCGCCGCGAGCGCGGGCAGCGCCTCCGGCAGGATCACGCGCCGCACGATCCGCGCGGGCCGCGCGCCGAGGCTGGAGGCCACTTCGAGCTGGGCGGTGTCGAGCTGCGAGAAGGCGGCGAGCAGCGGCCGCATCACGAACGGCGTGAAGTACGTGATCTCGGCGAGCAGCACGCCCCACGGCGTGGTCAGGAACTGGAAGGGCCCGTCGCCCGTGCTCCCGGTCGCGTCCGTCCACAGGCCGTTGGCCATGCCCTTGGTGCCGTAGACGAACAGCAGGGCGAGCGTGACCAGGAAGGACGGGAAGGACAGGAAGACGTCGATGAACCGGGCCACGGCCTTGCCGCCGGGGAACGGCACGAACGCGATGACCAGCGCGAGCGTGAACCCGAGCACCAGGCACCCGACGGTCGCCCCCACGGCCAGCCACACGGTGGTCCCGAGCGCGTCCCGGAAGGCCGCGGACCCGAACACGTCGGCGTACGGCTGAAGCGAGGTCCCCCCGGAGTCGGGCCGCACGGACTGCTGCACGACGAGGGCGAGCGGATAGAGGAAGACGAGCCCGAGCAGAGCGAGGGGCGGCAACGCCCAGACGAAGGCGGGCACGTGACACCGACGGCGCTCGGAGCGACGGCCACCGTCCCGCTGTTCCCGACGTTCCCGCTGTGGGCAGTCGTCCCGCTGGGCGATTGGGGTCTCCCCTGCTCGAGCGGAGCCGAGAGCTTGGGGACGGGTGGGCACAGCCCCAGGTGCCGCCTCGCGTTTCACCAGGCCAGGCGTAAGGTCACCCACCCCGCACCCCCGCGGCGAGCAGCACCCCGTCCTCCGGAGCGAAGTGCAGCACGACCTCCTCCCCCAGCAGGGGAGGCTGCCGCAGCTCCCGGACGTCCGCCTTCACCACCTGCCCGCCCACCTCCACGAACAGCCGATGCGTGGCCCCCCGCCACTGCACCTCCGTGACGCGCCCGGTCAGGGCGTTGGGCCCCGGCCCGAGCCCCACCAGGTGCGGCCGGACGCACAGCGTGGCCGCGGCCCCGGCCGCCACCCCGTCGGTGGCGACCTTCAGCTCGGCCCCGCCGAGGGAGACGCTCCCCTCGCCCACGGCCACCGGCAGCAGGTTCGCGTTGCCCACGAACGAGGCCGTGAACTCCGTGCGCGGCCTGCGGTACAACTCCTGCGGGGTCCCGCAGTCCTGGAGCCGCGCCCGGTCCATGACGGCGATCCGGTCGGCCAGGGTGAGCGCCTCGACCTGGTCGTGGGTGACGTACAGGATGGAGACGTCGGGCAGCTCCCGGTGGAGGCGGGCGAGTTCGGCGAGCATCCCGGAGCGGAGCTGCGCGTCGAGCGCGGACAGCGGTTCGTCCAGGAGGAGCACGCCGGGCCGGATGGCGAGGGCGCGCGCGATGGCGACGCGCTGCTGCTGCCCGCCGGACAGCTCGCGCGGGTACCGCTTGGCGTACGCGCCCATGCCGACCAGCTCCAGGGCGTCGGCGACGCGTCCCGGGACATCGGCCTTGGGGACCTTCTGCGCCTTCAGGCCGAACGCCACGTTCTCGTCGACCCGCAGGTGCGGGAAGAGGGCGTACTGCTGGACGACCATGCCGATGCCGCGCCGGTGCGGCGGCAGCGCGGTCACGTCCCGGTCGCCGATGAACACCCGCCCCGACGCGGGCCGCACGAAGCCCGCGACGGCCCGCAGCGCGGTGGTCTTGCCGGAGCCGGAGGGCCCGAGCAGCGCCATGACCTCGCCGGGCTCGACGGTCAGGTCGAGGGCGTCGAGGGCGGTGTGCCCGTCGTGCCCGCCGTAGGTGACCGTCACGGAGTCGAACCGGATGCCGCTGTTCATGCCGTCGCGTCCCGGAGCAGGGCGGGCAGGTCCGCGACCGACGGCAGCACGTGCGTGGCCCCGGCGTCCGTCAGCGCTGTGCGGTCGTGCGCCCCGGTGAGGACGCCCGCGACGACCCCGGCGCCGGCCCGGACCCCGCTGCGCATGTCGTACGCGGTGTCCCCGGCGACGGCGACCTCGCGGACGGAGTCGGCGGCGCCGGTGCGCAGGAACGCGGCGAGCACCATGTCGGGGTGGGGGCGACCGCGCCCGCCCGCGTCGGCGGGGCACAGGGTGAGGTCGGCCAGGTCCCGCCAGCCGAGGGCGGCCAGGATGGCGTCCTGGGTGACGCGGGCGAAGCCGGTGGTCAGGACGACCGTGCGGCCGTCGGCCCGGAGCTCCTCGATGGCCTCGCGGGCGCCGTCGACCGGGGCGACGAGCCCGCCGTCGACGAGTTCCCCGTACGCCTTCTCGAAGGCGGCGTTGGCCCGCCGGGCGCGGTCCTCGGTGCCGAAGAGGTGCCGGAAGACGGAGATCTTGGACTCGCCCATGGTGGCGCGGACGTGGTCGAGCTGCGCGGCGTGGTCCGCGGAGCCGGGCTCGACGCCCAGCTCCCGGGCGGCCGCGGCGAAGGCCCGCTCGACCAGGCCGCCGTCGGCGACGGTGGTCCCGGCCATGTCGAGCACGGCCAGCTTGACGTGCGTGTGCGTGTGCGTGGTCAATTCCCTCACCATCCCAGCTCGTCGGCGGTGTCCTCGGCGATCGCGGGCGAGCACGTCATGCCGCGCCCGCCGGGCCCGGTGACCAGCCACACCCCGTCGCGCACCCGCTCGCGGTGCACGACCCGGCTGGTGTCGACGCACTGCGCGTACACGCCCGCCCAGCGGCGGCGGACCTTCGGCAGCGGGCGCCCGAGGAAGCCCTCGACGACCTCGGTGAGGTGGTCGTAGGGGTCCTCGACGGTGTCGAAGGCGAAGGGGTGCTCGTACTCGTGGGTGTCGCCGATGGTCAGGCCGCCGTCCGCGCGCTGCACCATGAGGAGCTGCATCCTGTGCGCGGCGGCGGTCGGGGTCTGCGCCTGCCCGGCGTTGAGCGCGTCCAGCTCCGGCGACCGGTACGCCGGGTAGTAGCGGAAGCTGTCGGCGTCGGCGACGGAGGTGGTGAGCGGCTCGCCCAGCGGGTCGGTCTGCATCATCTGGAGGCGTACGCGGCGCACCGGCAGCTCGGGGGCCAGTTCCCGCACGAGGCCGCCGAGCCAGGCGCCGGTGCACAGCACGACCGCGTCGCCGGAGTGCACGTCGCCGTGGTCGTCGCGCACGGCGGCGGGCCCGACGACGTCACGGACCTCGCGGCCGGGCAGGAAGGTGTAGCGCGGGGACCTGAGCAGCTCCTCGCGCAGCCGGAGCTGGGCGGTGCGCGGCTCGACGGCGGCGTCCCGCTCGCACCACAGGGCGGCGGTGAACGCGCCGCGCAGCGCCGGGTTGACCGCGCGGGCCTCCTCGGCGGCGAGCAGCTTGTAGCCGCGGGCCGCGGCGTCGGGGCGGGCGCACGCGGCCTCGGCGACGGCGCGCTCCCGCTCGGTGCGCACCAGGGTCAGGGAGCCGTTGGCGCGGAAGCCGAGGCCCGGGACGCGGGCGCCGATCTCCTCCCACAGCGCGCGGGCGCGCAGCGCGGTGTCCAGCTCGGCGCCGGCGGCGCGGCCGCTGACCCATATCTGTCCGAAGTTGCGCAGCGAGGCCCCCCGGGCCTCGCTCTCGCGCTCGATCTGTACGACCTCGTGGCCGCGCTCCACTGCGTGCCAGGCGTGCATGGTGCCCACCACGCCTGCTCCTACGACGATGACTCTCACGGCGGCAACGCTCCTTTCGGCGGGTGACCCGGCGGCGGCCGGGCGGCAACCAAAGCGTGAACGGCCGCGCAAGCTTGGACTAGACCCGTTATGTTCTCGTGACCGAATCGGGGTCTCCGGTGCCCGGAAGGCAGTGATTTCAGCCGAGATGCGTGGTGAACGAGAAGCGGTCACCCCGGTACAGCGTCCGCACCCGCTCCAGGGGCCGGCCCTCGGTGTCGCGCGACATCCGGTGCAGCAGCAGCATCGGCAGGGCGGGCGGCGTCCCGATGAGCAGGGCCTCGCGCGGGGTGGCCAGCACGGTCTCGATCCGCTCGTCCGCGTCGCCGAAGGCGATGCCCAGACGGTCGCGCAGATACGCGTAGAAGGACGAGTCGGGGTCGAAGTCCGTGTCGAGGCGCGGCACCCGCGCCACGGAGACGTACGTGCTCTCCAGGCCCACCCGCTCGTCGTCGGCGAGCAGCACGCGCTCCATGTGCCAGGCCGGTTCGCCGGGCGCTGCCCCGATGGCGTCGGCCAGGGCGTCCGGGCAGGGGAAGCGGTCGAGCGAGATGAGGGTACGGCCGGGGGTGCGGCCCTGCCGGCGCACGCCCTCGGTGTAGCTCGCGAGGGACAGCGGCTGCTCCAGTTTGGGCCCGGCGACGACCGTGCCGCGCCCCTGCCGGCGCAGCCTGCCTTCGAGCAGCAGCTCGCGCAGCGCCTGGCGCACGGTCTCGCGCGCCACCTCGTACCGCTCGGCGAGGTCCCGCTCGGTGGGCAGCGCCCGGCCGACGCCCAACTCCTCGACGAGTTCGGCGATACGGGCCTTGACGGCGTAGTACTTGGGGATGCGGCCGTGCTCGGGGATGCCGGAGCGAACGGGGGCGCCGGGCACCTGGTTCCGCAGGTGGGCCGGGGCGGCGGCGGTGTTCTCCTGGTGGTCCACGAGGGGGATCGTCGCACGGCCGGACGGCGGGGCGGGACGCGGGACGGGACGCGGGACGGACACGGGTCGCGACGCGTGGGGGCGCGTGGGCCGGGTGGGACTGGTGGTCAACGGCCTTGTCCGGCGGGTGCGGTGAGGACGAGGCCATGGGGCCGGGGGCGGGCCTGGAGGCCGAGGGCGGCGAGGGGGCCGAGCCGGGAGGGAGACCGAGCCGGGGGGCTGAGCCGGGAGGGCGGCCGAGCCGGGAGGGCGGCCGAGCTGGGAGGGCCGGGCCCGCGCCGCCGTCCGGCGTGGGCCCCGCG
>NZ_BNBT01000042.1 GCF_014656095.1 Streptomyces longispororuber | reverse complement strand
TGCCCTTCACGGTCGGCGGGGCGGTCGCGGACGAGGCGGCGGTACGGCTCGCGGCGGCGGGTGCCCGGGCAGCGCGGCGCGGCGGCGCCCGGGCAGCGCGGCAGCGGAGTGACCAGGCAGCGCGGCAGCACGGCGGCGCCGCGGGGGGTCACTCCCCCGTCGCGCCGTCGATCCGCTCCCGGAGCAGGTCCGCGTGGCCGTTGTGCCGGGCGTACTCCTCGATCATGTGCGTGAGGATGTGCCGCAGGGAGTACGCGGTGCCGTCGTGGGAGCCCGTGACGTCGAGGTCACGGGCGGCGGCCACCGCCGCGCGCGAGCGCTCGCACTCGGCGCGCCACACGCGGAACGCCTCCTCCACGTCGGCGTCGTCGACGTCCCACTGGACCGACTCGTCGCCCTTCGGCCCCACCCAGTGGGGCTTGTCCGGCTCCCCCAGCAGGACGCACCGGAACCAGCCGCGCTCGACCTCGGCGAGGTGCCGCACGAGCCCCAGCAGGCTCAGCGAGGAGGGCGGCACCGCCCACCGCCGGAGCTGGTTCGGCGTCAGGCCCGCGCACTTGCGCGCGAGCGTCGCGCGCTGGGCGTCGAGGAAGGCGTTGAGCAGCGTGCGCTCGTCCGCCACGCCGGGCGGCTCGACCCTGACATCTTCGCTACCGTCATCACTCGCCATCGCCCCATCATGCCGAGGCGTCACCGCCCCCCACCAGAGCCCGGACACGCACCGGTCCCGGTGCCGTACGGGCGCGGCCGGAAGTCGTCCGCGCGCCGGTGCGCGGCGCCGCCGCGGGGGCCGCCGGGCCCACGAGGCGTACGGCGCGATATCGCCGTGGGAAGCTGCAATTCCGCCCCTTTTCCGCTCATTCAGCCCGGCTGCAACGCAGTTCTCTCTGGCGAAACCACGCACCCCGCCATTAGCGTCATGCCCCTTGACCGCACGCCAGTCTCATTCGGGGAGTCGACCGTGAAGCGCCGTACCGTGCCCGCTGCCGCCGCATTCGCCGTGACCGCGGCTCTCCTTCTGACGGCCTGCGGCGGCGGTGACGACGGGAACACCGGGGACGACAAGATCGCGGGCGCCGAGCAGGGCGCGGGAAAGGACGGCAAGGAACGGAAATCCCCCTCGTCGCCCACCGCCTCCGCGGATTCCGCCGACCGCCCCGAGGTGAAGCTGCCCGCCGACGTGCACAACGTCTTCGAGAGCTGGAAGACCGGCGACCCGCTCAAGGACGCGGCGCTGGCCGACGCACGACGGCGTATCGAGGCGACCGACGCGGCGATCACCAGAACCGCGCGGGAATCGGAGGTGATCCCCTTCTACTACAAGGGAGAAGCCCTGACCGGCGCCGCCCGGTGGATCTCCCTTTTCACCAAGCAGAACCTGTCCGTCACGGGTACGACGCGCTATTACGCGCCCCGTGTCACACCGCACGGCAAGACGTCCGTCGCCCTTCTCTACTGCGCGGACGAGAGCAAGGCGTACACCAAGAACCGAAAGACCGGAAAGCCCGACAAGACGCCTGTCACCGACAAGTCCTACGTCCTCTACCACGCCCGTCTCGACAGGAACGAGAACGGCGTCTGGCAGACCAGCATGCTCAGCTCGGAGAGAGGGAACGCGAAGTGCACGCCATGATCACCCGCAGGTCGTGGGCCGCGGCCGGAGCCACCGCCGTCGCCACGCTGCTGCTGATACCCGGCCCCGCGCACGCGGACAAGTCCCCCGGGACCGGATCCCAGGGCAGCGTCTCCGCCGGCGGCGGCCGGCAGGGCCAGGAGATCACCTCCGTCATCCGCTACTCGGGCGCGATCGCCGGCAAGGGCGGCAAGGGCGGCGGCGCGATGAAGCCCGTCGGCGACTGGACGCCGCCCGCCTGCTGGTACGAGCCGCGCACGGCCGAGCAGTTCCGCGACCAGGTCGAGCGGAGCTACGAGGAGACCGTGAACATGCCTGGTCAGCACAGCTACGCCAAGCGGGCCGTGGGCGAGTTCCGTGACAAGTACAAGGACGGCGAGTACAAGGACTACAACCTGAAGGAGAAGGACAAGGGCGCCTGGTGGGTCGCCGTCCGCGACCCCGACCGGGAGTTCGAGGACGCCGCGCAGGCCTGCGACAAGCAGCCGTTCTGGGTCGAGGACGGCGACCGGCCCCCCGTCGACAACGCCCTGTCGCCCGAGCTCCTCGCCCAGCTCGCCTACGCCCGCATGCGCCTGCCCGACACCGAGGTCTCGCTGGCCCCCGAGGGCACCACCAAGGTGAACCTGCCGACCTGGGCGTGGCTGGACAAGGCCCGGTTCAAGCCCCTGTCGGCCACCGCCTCGGTCGACCTGCCCGGCCTGAACCTGTCGGCCACCACCACGGCGCGCCCCGGCTCCCTCCGGCTCGACCCCGGCACGAAGGACGCGCGGACGTTCCCCGCGTCGGGCGCCTGCGCGAAGAACGCCGACGGCTCCGTGGGCGAGCCGTACGCCAAGGGCAAGGGCGACCGGACGCCGCCGTGCGGCGTGACCTATCTGCGCTCCTCCGGCGAGGGCACGTACGACCTCAGGGCCACCGTCACCTGGAACGTCTCCTGGGACGGCGCGGGCACCGGCGGCGGGGCGCTCCCGGACGGGGAGTTCGGCGGGGAGCAGCCGGTACGCGTCGAGGAGATCCAGGCCGTCAACCGATGAACGCGGAGGCGTGGCGGGGCGGCGGTCGCCGTGCGCGGGGTTACGGCCGCCGTGCGACAGGTCCCTCACGACCCCGCAACAGGCGGCCGGGACCTGGCGGGTTGTCCCGTTTTCTTCGGTGGCGGGACCAACGACCCCGCGGTTACCGTCGGCCGCCCGGACAGGCCTTGTCCCACAAGGCCCTGAGTACGCCCGTCAGCACGTGAGGCGCGGGACGACCGCGCCGCGGAACCACCAACAAGGAGCATGACCGTGGGCTTCAAGGGGATGGACCCCGTTCAGGCGCCCAAACTGGCGGCCGCCGTCGACGTCATGAGCGGCACGCTCTCCGTCCAGGGCGGGCTGATCAGCGGAATCCTCGCGAAATGGGAGGCCAAGGCCGAGGGCGTCTCCGACTTCCCCAAGAAGGCGAGCTGGGCGACGGACGAGGCCAAGGACATCCGGCGCCGGCTCGGCATCAAGGACGACCCGGAGGCGGTGCTCACCTTCGCGAGCCTCGCGGGCGCCCTGGAGACCTGGAAGGAGTTCAAGGAGGGCACCCTCAAGGACATCAAGACGCCGCTGAAGATCCTGACGATCCCCACCGCCATCGAGGCGTCCATCCACCTCTACAACCGCTGGGCCCAGGGGCAGAACGTGGCCGGCGCCCGCGCCGTCTACGAGCTGAACAAGTACTTCGGCGTGGAGGCGGACCGGCTCAAGGCCAAGCGCGGCGAGCTGCTGCGGGAGCTGCTCAAGGACCAGAAGATCCGCAACTGGTACAAGGAGCCCTGGAAGTGGCAGCAGGCGGTGCGCAGGACCGCCGAGCGGCTCAAGATCCCCGGCGCCTCGAAGCTGTTCCAGAACGCGCCGGGCATGGGCAAGTTCGCCTCCCGCGTGCTGCTGCCGCTGAACATCGTCTCCGGCGTCAAGGAGATGGTCTTCCCCACCCACGACGGTGCCCAGGGCTGGGTGGACCGGGGCATGGGCGGCCTCCAGGCCGCGGGCGCGGGCGCCGTGCTCGGCGGCGCGGGCATGGCCACCGCCCTCGGCGCCTCCGCCACCGTCGCCGCGGCCGTCCCGGTGGTCGGCTGGGTCGCCCTCGGCGTCACCGGCGCCTACTTCCTGGGCAGTTGGGCCTGGGACAAATGGGGCGACGACATCAAGTCCGGGGCGAAGACGGCCTGGAAGAACACCAAGGAGTGGGCCGGGGACGTCAAGGACAAGGGCAAGGAGATCGTCGACGGCGCCAAGAGCGCAGTCACGAACCTCGTGCCCAACGCCGTCAGGAAGTACAAGTTTTGGTAAGCGAGCCACGCGAACATCGGACGCCGAAGATGCACAACGCCGAATTGGACATGGACCTCCAGGAATTCCGCGGAATCCTGGGCGAAGCCCTCGCGGAAGGCGGCTCACAACGCCTGCTGCGGCTCACCGACGAGGAGATAGCCGTCCTCGACCCCGACTCCCTGACCGACTGCGTCGCCCCCACCCCCCGGCTCGGGCAGTTGAGCGAGCAGGAGCGCACGTGGGCGTACACCACGGCCCTGCGCTCGCTGGTGTCCCGCGAAGCCGTGGAGATCGGCAACATCGACGAGCTCGACGCCCTGCTGCGCAAGGCCGACGCCGACCCCGAGACGGCCGGGCAGCCCTCCGGTGTCGACGTCGACATGCGGATCTCGCCGGAGGTGAGCCTCGCCCTGACCCTGCGGCGCAGCGCCGACCGGGCGCTGGCGGTCGAGCAGCACACGTCCGGCGGCGTCGCCCACACCCTGGTGTACGCGCACTCCGCCGACCTGCTCCTGGTGGAGCGCGTCACCGCCGGTGGCCTGCACATGTTCAGCCTCGCCGGCTCCGCCGCCGACGCGGCCGAGGTGGTGCGGCTCGCCGTCGACCCGTTCGAGGTCGCCGACAAGGACGGCCGCGCCCAGCAGCTCACCTCCGAGCAGATCACGGCGCAGAACGTGGGCCGCCCGCTCAACGACGCGATCAACGGCGCCATGGTGGTGGGGCAGATGGTGGTCCTCGCCGACGCCCCGGGGCCGCTCCTGACGACGTACGCGACCGACGAGGCGGTGTGGACGGTGTACGTCGAGAAGCCGCAGGCGGCCTCCGGCATCACGGCCCGCGCCGTCGGGACGAACACGCTGCGCAAGATGATCACCCAGTTGATCCTGCCGAGCTGAGGGGCGACCCATGTCACGAGAGAGCGAGTGCCGGGAAGACGTACGCAAGCTGAAGCGGTACGCGGACGAGCTGGAGCGCTCGGTGGACAACGTCCAGACGCTCAGCGGCACCGACACCTGGAAAGGGCCCAAGAGCGACCGCTTCCGCAGCGAATTCGGCACGCACAAGAAACAGATCAAAGACGCACTCGCAAACGCCAGAACGGCGATAGACAACGCGCTGAAGCGGGTCGAACGCGAGGAGGCCGAGAAGAAGAAGGAAGGGAAGGACAAATAAGGGTTTCCGCGCCATGACGAAGCAGCAGCCGACTCCCGCGTCCGCCGCCCGGACGCCCTCCGGACCGACCCCCTCCACGCCGCCGCCGGGCCCGCCGCCCGGCCGGACCCCGTCCGCGCCGCGCAGGATCACCGGCGCCGTCATCGACGCGCTGCTCGCCCTGGCGTGCGGGGCTGCGGCCGGGGCGGCCGCGGGGATCAAGGTCGTCGACGGCGTGGCGGAGCTGCGCCTCGCGCCTGCCACCGGGGCGGCGGCACTCGTCGGCGCCGTGGCGTTCTCCCTGGTCAACCATGTCTTACTGACCGCCGTATGCCGGGCGAGCCTCGGCAAGCTGGCCACCGGGCTGCGCGTGGTCCGGGCGTCCGACGGCGGTCGGCCCGGCCTGGTCCGGCTGACCGGCCGCTGGGTCTTCGGCTTCTACTGGGCGGTGGCCGCCGTCCCGCTGCACGTCGCCTCCGACAGCGACGTGCAGCAGCAGGACGCGGTCGGGCTGCGCGTCGTGCGCCGCCCGGCATAACCGCTCCTCCGCTTTCCTCCCGTACGGCCGCCGCGCCACGCCGTACGGCGCCTTCCGTTTTCCTGATCCGGAATTCCCAACCATCGTAATCAATACGCCACTTCGGGTTTCGGCATTCAAGGCATTGCGATAGCATCGACCGCGGCGAACGAAAGGTTCGTCTGGCTTTCGACACACGGGGAGGCTCGTCATGTCGCTCAAGGGCGCAGACACCACTCGACTCCGGACTCTTTCCACCACGTTCAAGACCCAGCACGGGAACCTGGACTCCCTGATCCGTGCCATCTCCTCGGGGACGAGCAACAGCGAGGAGTTCTGGAAGGGCCCGCGCGCCAACCGCTTCCGTGACGAGTGGGAGAAGCTGAAGCCGCAGCTCACCAACTTCCTCACCTCGCTGGAGAACGCGCGCAAGGAGACCAGCGACGCGGCCGACGCCAACGACCGCATCAACGACTGACCGCGGCCGCCCACGGGCCGGGCGGACCGACCGGTGTCCGGCGGCACCGGTCCGACGGCACGGCCCGCGCGCACGCACGGGAAACACGCACGGGAAAGGGGCCGGGCAGCACGCACGCTGCCCGGCCCCTTCGCCGTGCGGGTCAGGCGCCGACCGGGTCCGGCAGCACGGCCTGCGCGGGGACGGCCTCCCCGCCGCGGACGAACAGGCCGCGGCCGGTCGGCCCGCCCCCGCCGCTGTTCGACGACAGGCGGATGTTGAACATCTCGCCGTCGGCGGAGCCCTGCGGCGAGAGCAACAGGCCGTTGCGCGACCGGCGCGCGGCCACGACGAAGCCGCGGTACTGCGCGGACAGCGTGTCCACGGCACCCGCCGCGATCAGCGCGAGGCCCCCGTCCATGCCGCGGCGCAGGGCCTCCTCCAGGGCCTCGTCGAGCGGCGTGTCGTAGATCAGCTCCGCGTCGTCGACGACGATGGCGTACGGGCCCTTGGCCGACTCCGTCAGCGCCTCCAGGTCGTCGGACGAGCTCTCGGCGTCCAGCAGCCCGAGCACCCCCGGCCTGCCCGCGAGGTCCCGCAGCGGCGAGCGGCGCGGCGTCACCAGGACGACCTCGGTGCCCCGCCGCAGCAGCTCGGCGGCCGCGGTGACCAGGGTGCTGGAGCGGCCCGACTTCGGCGGGCCCGAGATGACGAAGCCGGGCCCCGCCTCCTCCAGGTCGACGCCGAGCGGCTGGAGTTCGTCGCCGCCCACCGCGACGTACGTCCACAGCGGCGAGGGCGCGGTGAACTCCGGCTGGAGCGCCGCGGCCTCGGCGGCCGTGATGCGCGCGGGCAGCACGTCGACGCGGATCGGCTTCTGCCCCGGCCGCGGCCGGCCGGCGCGCTCGGCCGCCGCGCGGGCGATCTCCTGGAGCGCGGCGACCTGCGCCTGCCCGTTGGGGTTCTCGGCGAGCAGCGCGATCTGGCTCTCCTGGACCCCGTCGTCCGTGGCCTTGAGCGCCCGGCCCGGCGGCACGTCCTTGGGCACGTCCTTGGTGGAGATCCCGGCGAACGTGTAGTCCGCGGGGTCGGCCAGGCGCAGCACGAGGCGCTCGGCGAAGGAGCTGGAGATCTCGCCCGTGAGGCCGCTGCGGTCCACGGCCATGACCACCTTGACGCCGACGGCCGCGCCCTCGCGGAAGAGCCGTTTCGCCGACTCGACCAGGCGGCCGTAGTCGTAGTTCTCGAAGGCCACCCGGAACGCGTCCCAGCCGTCGATCAGGACGACCATCCACGGCAGCCTGTCCTCGGGCGCGGCCCCGGCCCGCTGCTCCGCCGCGCTGGACTGGCCCTTCTCCGCGAGCAGGAGCTGCCGCCGGGAGACCTCGGCGAGGAGGCGGCCGAGGAGGCGGTCCACGCGTGCCGTCTGGTCGCGGGTCACCACGGCCCCGCAGTGCGGCAGGCGCGCCAGCGGCAGCAGGGCGTTGGCGCCGCAGTCGATGCCGTAGAGGTGGACGTCAGCGGGGTCGCAGGCCCGCGCCAGCGCCCCCGCGATGGTGCGCAGGGTCGTGGAGCGGCCCGACCGCGGACCGCCCGCGATCATCAGGTGCTCCCCGTCCGCGAGGTCGAGGGCGAGCGCGGCCCGCGCCTGCTCGGCGGGCAGGTCCGTGAGGCCGTACGCGACGGGCCGCACCGGGTCGTCCGCCGAGGCTCCCGGCGCCGGGGCGGGCAGCTCGTGCGTCTGGACGTGCGCGGGGATGGGCGGCAGCCAGGGGCTTCGCGGGGTGGCGCAGTGCGTCTGCCGGGCGGCGTCGGCGATGGCGTCCACGAGGACCGCCAGGTCGGTGACCATGGTGCCGTCGTCGCCGTCGTCCTGCGCCGCGCGCGGCGGCGGGTGCCCGTACGCCACCCAGTCCAGCACCTGGACGGCGACCTGGGGCGCGGTGCCGGCGCCCGGGCGGCGGCCGCCGATCCGCGCGGACTGCACGCCGACCAGGGACTGGGCGCCGGAGCGCACGTAGCAGCGGCCCGGCGTGGCCTTGGAGATGGCGGCCGAGTCGGGGGCGTCGATGACGTCCCGTGACTCCTCGCCGTTGGTGACGCGCAGGGCGATGCGCAGGTTGGTGTTGGCCCGGATGTCCGCGCTGACGACGCCCGCGGGGCGCTGGGTGGCCAGCATCAGGTGCACGCCGAGGGAGCGGCCGCGCCGGGCGATGTCCACGAGGCCCGCGATGAAGTCGGGCAGCTCCGCGACCAGCGAGGCGAACTCGTCGATGATGAGCACGAGCCGCGGCATCGGCTCCAGGTCGGGGCGGAGCGCGCGGGCGTCGTTGTAGTCCTCGATGTCCTTGGTCTCGGCCGCGAAGAGGATCTCCTCGCGGCGCTTCAGCTCCGCGGCCAGGGAGGCGAGCGCGCGCTCCGTCAGATGGGCGTCGAGGTCGCTGACCATGCCGACGGTGTGCGGCAGGCGCGCGCAGTCCTGGAAGGCGCTGCCGCCCTTGTAGTCGATGAGGACGAAGTTGAGGGCGTCCGGGGTGTTCCCGACGGCGAGCGAGGCGATGATCGTCTGGAGCAGCTCGGACTTGCCGGCGCCGGTCGTGCCCGCGATCAGGGCGTGCGGGCCGTCGCGCCGGATGTCGAGCACGAAGGGCCCGTCCGCGGCGAGGCCGATCGGCACCGCCGTGGTCGCGCCGCCCCGCCGCCAGATCGCGGCGATGTCGCGCCCGGTCGGGTCCGGCAGATCGAGCAGGCCGAGCAGGCGCGCGGCGCTCGGCAGCGCGCTGTCGGCGTCGTCCCGGCTGACGTCGCGCACCGGGGCGAGCGCGCGGGCCACCCGCTCGCACCAGGCCGTGGTGACCTGGTCGGCGAGGACCTCGCCCACGGCCTCGTACCCGTATCCGCGCAGGTGGACGTGGTGCGCGGACTGCGGCGTCCAGAGGATCGCCGTGCGGCACTCCTCCGGCAGCAGGCGCTCGTCCTCGTCGACGCAGAGCGCGAAGATCCCGTGGCCCGGCCCCTCCTGGAGCAGTTGCGGCACGCCGGGCACGCGGCGCAGGAGGCGGGCGCCGTCGAGGACGAGCAGCACGTGCTGGTCGGGGCGGAGCACGTTCAGGCCGCCGTGCTCCTTGGCGGCCGCCTTGCGCCGCTCCAGCTCGGTGAGGAGCTCGGTGACGCGGCGGGAGACGGACTCCGGGTCGGTGCCGAGCAGCGCCACGCAGTTCTGCCCCTGCTGCGGGCCGGTGTGCGGCAGCCACTGGGCCCAGCCCCAGTGCGCGGCGGCGTCCTTGGCCGAGGAGAGCACGACGAGCGACAGGTCGCGCGGGCTGTGCAGCACGGCGGCCTGCGCGGCCAGCCAGCGCGCGGTGGCGGACGCGCGGGCCCGGTCCCCGGCGACGCCGACCACGCCCAGCTCCACGAAGGGCAGCGCGAGCGGCACGTTCGTGACCACCGGGGGCTCGGGCTCCTCGGCGTCGGGCGCGGCCGTGCGGGCGTTGACCAGCTCCAGCTCGGCGCGCAGGTCGCCGAAGCCCACTCGCAGGTGCAGGGCGTCGGGGTCGGTGATCCGCCGCTCCCACAGCCGTCGCCGGGGCCCGGTGGCGAACAGCAGCACCTGCCCGGGGTCCGGGTGGGCCTCGCGGCGGCGGCGCTGGTCGGCCACGCCGAGCCGCTCGACCTCGGCCTCGCAGTCGGCCTTGGCCTGCTTGTACTCCTTCAGCGCGGCCCGGTACTTCTTCTTGCCGTGCCGCCGGTCGCTGATCCACTGGCCGAACATCATCAGCGGCGACAGCAGGCAGAACAGCAGCATGTAGATGGTCTTGGTGACGAAGTACATGCCGAGGCCGAAGAAGAGCGGCAGGACCGCGGCGATGAGCTGGAAGCGCTGCGCCTCCTCCTTCACCGGCGGGGCCGGGACCACCAGGCGCGGCTTCGCCCTCGGCGAGGTCAGCCGGGGCGGGCGGTTGTAGGCGAGGCCGCCCTCGCCCGCGGCGGAGAGGTGGGCGTCGGGCGGGCCGACCTCGGAGAGGCTGAACAGCGACTCGCCGGACGCCAGCAGCTCCCCCGGCCGCCACGCGCGCGGCCCGGTCACCGGCTCGTCGTCCAGGGCGAGCGCGGCGCCGTCGCCGGGCGCGACCTCGACCCGGCCCTGGATGTCGACGGTGACGCGCGCGGCGAACGGCGCGAGGGTGGGGTCCTCGACGGTGAGCGTGGCGCCGGGCGCCGAGCCGATCGTGCCGGCCCCGGCGGCGAGCCGGGCCACCCGGCCCGCTCCGGGCCCGCCGCTGACCGACACCTCGTAGCGGCCCTGCGGCTCGCCGTCCGCCATGAAGGGCCCGACGGTGTCGTCGGTGGTGAGCCGCACCCCGTCCCTGAGTTCGCCGCCGACGGGCTCGTCCGGGGGCACGAAGGTGCCGTTGACCCAGAGCCCGGCCGCCGCGGGGGCCCGTCCGGCGAACGGGCCGGGCAGCGGGACCACCACGCCGGGGGCGGGGCCGCCGGTACCGCCGAGGGCGGGGCCGCCGGTGCCGCCGCGGCCGTCGAGCCGGTCCACCACCGCGGCGAGTTCCGCCGCCGTGGTGGACTCGTCGACGTCGATCAGCGCCGTCCGCGGCGCGGCTCCTGCCCGGACCACGGTCGCCCGCACTCGCATGGGTACGCGTCCCTCCGTTTCGGCTGCTCGCCGCTAGGCGTTCGGTATGTCCTGGACGGGAACCCCGGGGGCGAACGCCCGCACGGCCGCGGTGAGGCGCTCCCGGTCGAGGGTCCACAGGTTGACGCTCCGGCTGGCCAGGAACACGTCGTGGTCGACGTGGGGGGCGAGCCTCGCCGTCTCCTCGGGGCTCAGCCGCGCGTTCTGCCCGGGCAGCGGCGGGGCGCCCGGTCTGCGGCGCAGGCCGACGTACGCCATGGGCGTGCCGCCGACGACGTTGTGCTGCCACAGGACGACCGCCTCGATGTCCTGCCAGGGCACCACGGCCGTCTGCTTGGCGTACTTCGCGGGGGCGCCGCCGAGGGTCACGCCGTGGGCGTCGACGCGGAACGCGACGAGCCGCTTCGTCGCCGCGCCGCTGAGGAGCTGGACCGGGGTCCAGGTGAAGTGGGCCTCGTAGACCGCGGACTGGTGCGAAGGCTGGTCTGCAGACATGGCCGGATCGTAGCCTCCGGGGCCGGGCTCCTGGCCAGGCCCTAGCGTCCCACCCGCTTCAGGCGTGCCTGCGGGTTCCCGGCCTTGGTGTCCTCGGAGGTGTACTGCAACTCCGGGCCGACGGGCCGCAGCCGCACCGTGTGGCGTGCCCGGGAGCACTGGCCGCCGTTGGACTCCGCGCCGGTGCCCGTCGCGACGAGCTCCTTGTCCGTGGCGCTCGTGAAGGTCAGGACGTCGACGCAGGTGTTCCCGATGAGGTCCGTCTGCGTCATGGTGCCGAGGCGCGCGCCGGGCCTGGCGACCTGACGAAGGGTGACGTCGAAGGTGCCGATGGGGATCCGGCCCTTCTGGAAGGCGTCACCGCTCCACTCGCCCAGGTACCGGGCAGGCACGGCGCCCTCCTGCGGCGTACCGCCGGTCGCGGCCGGGGGCCGGCCCCCACCGTCCTTGGCGGAGTCGTCCCCGCCGCCCGGCAGCAGGTCGAGGACGAACACCGCTCCCACCGTGACCGCCGCGAGCGCCCCGGCGACGGCCAGCGCGACGGTGCAACTGACCCTGCGGCCCCGCCCGTCGGCCCGGGCGGGCGCGGCGTCGGCGGCGACGGACAGCGAGATCCTGCCGGGGGCGGCCCCGGCGGGGGGCTCGGCCGCGGACGAGGGCTTGTCTCCGTACGAGGCCCCGGGCGCGGGCTCCTTCCCGTACGGGGACCCGCCCGGGCGCGGGGTCCCCGCAGCGGGCGCGGACTCAGCGACGTACGGGGACTCGGCAGCGGGCGGGGACCCCGCAGCAGGCGCGGACCCGGCGGAAGGCGCGGACCCGGCGGCGTACGAAGGGTCCGGCGGTCCGAACACCCCCGCCGCCGTGCCCGGCAGCGGCACGGGCCCCGACGCCGGCGGCGGCTCCGCGCCCGCGGTGTCCAGGTCGAGCAGCCGCACTGCGCGCCGCCCGACCCGCTCCACCACGGGGCCCGGCAGCCAGCCCGCCGCCACGAGCGGGGCGGCGCCCTCGGGGGCGAGGCGGCGGGCGAGGTCCGCGGGGGCGGGCCGGGCCCCTGCCTCCTTGGCCAGGCAGGACGCGGCGATGTCCCGCAGGTCGCCGGTCAGCGGGCCCAGTTCGGGGGCCTCGTGGACGACCTTGTAGAGCAGGGCGGCCGAGGAGTCGCCGGGGAAGGGGGACGCGCCGGTGGCCGCGTACACCAAAACCGCGCCGAGGGAGAAGACGTCGGCGGCGCCCGTGGCGCCCTTGCCGAGGATCTGCTCCGGCGCCATGTAGCCGGGCGAGCCGATGGAGACGCCCGTGGAGGTGAGGGACGCGGTGCCGTCGGTGGCGCGGGCGATGCCGAAGTCGATGAGACGGGGGCCGTCCATGGTGAGCAGGACGTTGGAGGGCTTCACGTCGCGGTGGACCAGGCCGAGGCCGTGCACGTGCGCCAGGGCCTCGGCGAGGCCCGCAACCAGGACCCGGACCGAGTGCCCGGGCAGCGGGCCGGTGTCGCGGACGGCCTCCGCGAGGGAGGGGCCGGCCGCGTAGCCCGTGGCCACCCAGGGCACGGCCGCCTCCGGGTCGGCGTCCAGGACGGGCGCGGTCCAGTCGCCGCCGACCCGCCGCGCCGCCGCGACCTCGCGCCGGAAGCGGGCGCGGAACTCGTCGTCGAGCGCGAAGTGCGGGTGCACGACCTTCACGGCGACCGTACGGCCGCCCGCGCTGCGGCCCACGTAGACCCGGCCCATGCCGCCGGAGCCGAGGCGGCCGAGCAGCCGGTAGGGCCCGATGGCCGTGGGCTCGTCCGGTGCGAGCGGATGCATGACGGAGGCCTCCCCCGGGTGTGCGCTACGCATGCCCCTGCTCGGCTCAGCCTACGGCGCCGGGGGCGCGGAGCCCGGTGCTCCGTCCGGAACTCCCGTTCCCCTACGGCGGCGACGCCCTTACGGGGCCGGTCGTCCCCGGGGTACGGGAATGGCCGACGTGCCGACGACATGCAGGATTCCGTACGGGCGCATTACTTCCGCGCATTCGCCTCCGCGAGGGCCGCGACAGCCGCCTTGCCCGGCCCGTCACGGCTGCGCCCCCTTTACCGTTTACCGTCGTACGCCTACGAACTCAGCAGTTCCACGCGCACGTCCGCGGGGAAGCCCGTCGTGGGTCCCACCCGGCGTGCGAACTCCGTGACGCCCTTCAACTGGTCGGGGCCGAAGCGGAAGTCCAGGGTCGTGAAGTACTCCTCCAGGACGCCCGCGTCGAAGGACTCCCAGCGCGCGGCCTGTTCGGCGACCTTCGTGACCTCCTCCAGGGACAGGTCCCGCGAGGCCAGGAACGCCTGGTGCACCTGGCGCACCACCTCGGGCTCGCGCGCGAGGTAGTCGCGCCGCGCCGCCCACACCGCGAAGACGAACGGCAGGCCCGTCCACTCCTTCCACATCCGCCCGAGGTCGTGGACCTCCAGGCCGAGTCGGGGCGCGTCGAGCAGGTTCGCGCGCAGCGCCGCGTCCCCGATGAGCACGGCCGCGTCGGCCTCGCGCATCATCAGGCCGAGGTCGGGCGGGCAGGTGTAGTAGTCGGGTCGTACGCCGATCTTCTCGGCCAGCAGGAGCTGCGCGAGGCGGACGGAGGTGCGCGAGGTGGAGCCGAGCGCGACCCGGGCCCCGTCCAGGCGGTCGAGGGGCACCTGGGAGACGATCACGCACGACATGACGGGGCCGTCGCAGCCCACGGCCAGGTCCGGGAAGGCGACCAGGTCGTCCGCGTTGCGCAGGAACTCGACCAGGGTGACCGGCGCGACGTCGAGTTCGCCGCGCACCAACTGCTCGCTGAGCTTCTCAGGGGTGTCCTTGGTGAGCTCGAAGTCGAGGAGGGTGCCGGTCCGCGCGAGGCCCCAGTAGAGGGGCATGCAGTTCAGGAACTGGATGTGGCCGACGCGGGGCCGTGCGGTGCGGCGGGAGCTGGGGAGCCGGTCGGCTCCCGCCCCGCCCGAGGTGTCAGCGGGAGAATTGTCCACATCAGGGAGGCTAGCCCTCGTCCGGTACGGGGCGGGCGCCGGGGCCCGTGCGGGGTCCGGCACGGCGCGGTCGGGCGTCGCGTCAACCCGCCTCGGGGGCGGTCAAACCTCCGGGTGACGTGATCTTGATCCCTATTGCTTCCGGGTGCCTGCGTGCTAAGCTCGCCGCAAGTTGCAGTTTGGTTTCCCTTGCAGTACAGAGCCTGCGGAGCATGTGACCCGCGGGCTCTCGTCGTTTTCAGACTTTTGCAGTTGTTTCAACAATCGCAGGTTCTGGAGCAGGGCAACCCTTTGGCCCAAGGAGGGCTTATGGCTACCGGAACCGTGAAGTGGTTCAACGCCGAAAAGGGCTTTGGTTTCATCGCCCAGGAAGGCGGCGGCCCCGACGTCTTCGTGCACTACTCCGCGATCAACGCCAGCGGTTTCCGCTCCCTCGAGGAGAACCAGGCCGTGACCTTCGACGTCACGCAGGGCCCGAAGGGCCCGCAGGCGGAGAACGTCACCCCTGCGTAAGGGCGGCCTGATCCGCCCGTGAGGGCGGCTTGATCCGGACGAATAGCAGTACCCAAGGAGCCCCGTGCCTGTTGGCGGTGGGGCTCCTGCCTTTTTCTGGCGGGGGCGCCTTGGGCTGGCGGGGGCGCCTTGGCGGGGGTTTTCGGCCTTCGGCCTCGTCCTCAAACGCCGGACGGGCTGGAACCACTTCCACGCCGCCGTCGACCGCCCGCACCCCCGGGCACCTCACCCCGCCCAGCTCAAGGACACGGCGCGACTCGACGACGGCGGGACGAGGGATGTCAGCCCGTCCGGCGATTGAGGACAAGGCGCGGAGCGCCGATGGGGGTGCCCGCACCCGACGGCGGCGGCGCGGGGGATGTCAGCCCGTCCGGCGATTGAGGACGAGGCGCGGAGCGGCGATGGGGCTGGGGTCCAGGGGGCGCAGCGCCTCTGGTTTCGGGAAGGGGCGGGGTTGGGGCGCACCCGCGAGGGCCCTCACACGTGCTGCATGATCAGGACGAAGCTCGTCCCCGGGGTCAGGGCCTCGTAGGCATGGGGGACGTCCCCCCGGTACGACATGTAGTCGCCGGGGAAGAGCTCCACCGCCCCACCCCGCGGCCCCGCGAGCAACCGCCCCGTGCTCACCACGAGATGCTCCACCGTCCCGGGGTTGTGCGGGTCGGACTCCCGCGCCGGCCCGGGCTCCATCGCGCCGTGGTAGATGTCCCGGCGCACCCCGGACGGCCCCGCCGACAGCAGCTTGCCCGCGTACGCGGAGCGCTCCGCGTGCATGACCGGGCCCTCGCCCGCGCGCACCACGGTCACCGGGGGCTCGGACAGCGTCTCGGTGAGCGCGCTGAACGGCACGCCGAGCGCCACCGCGAGCGCCCACACCGTCTCGATGCCCGGGTTCCCCGTGGCCGCCTCCAACTGGGACAGCGTCGACTTGGCGATGCCCGCGCGCTTGGCCAGCTCGGACAGGGAGAGCCCGGCGCGCGTGCGCTCGCGCCGCAGGGCCGCGGCGATCCATTCGCGGGGCGTTCCGGCGGCCCCGCCCGCCCTCTCGGTTGTCATGTCATGCGCTCCCCGGCCCCGGACGGGCCATCCCACACCACCAGTGTTCGTTATAGCGGACCAAGCGTTCGACTTGACGAACAGGCCTCGCCCCACCCATCCTACGACGCATGCGTTCGATACAGCGAACGGACGGACCCGTGGAGCGAACGCACGGGGTCGTCCGGCTCTCCGACCTGCCCTCCGGCGTCCTGCGGGACATCGCCCTGCTCTGGGTCGCCGACCTCACCGTGGGCGTCTCCTTCGGCGCGATCGCCGTGGCGAGCGGCCTGCCCCTCTGGGTCCCCGTCGTCATGTCGGTGCTCGTGTACGCGGGCGCCGCCCAGTTCAGCGCGGTCGCCGTGCTCACCGCGGGCGGCGGCCCTGTGGCCGCGGCGGCCACGGGCCTGCTGCTCAACACCCGCACGGCGGCGTTCGGCCTGGCCGTCGGGGACAGCCTGGGCCGGTCCTGGGCCGCGCGGTTGGTGGGCGCGCACCTGATCACCGACGAGACCACGGCGTTCGCCCTGGCCCAGCCCGACGCCACCCGCCGCAGGGCCGCGTTCTGGATCACCGGGGCCGGGGAGTTCGTCGCGTGGAACGTGGGCGTCCTGGCCGGGGCGCTGGCCGGCTCGGCCCTCGGGGACACCGCCCGGTTCGGGCTGGACGCCGCCTTCCCGGCCGTGCTCGTCGCCCTGGTCCTGCCCGTCCTGCGGGACGCGGCGCCGAGCACGCGGGGCGCCGCCGCCCTCGGCGCGGTGATCGCCGTGGCCGCGGCCCCGCTGCTGCCCGCCGGGGTGCCGGTGCTGCTCGCGCTGCTCGGCCTGGCCGTCACCGTCCGCCGCCGCGCCGGAGGTGGAGCGTGAACGCCCAGCTCGCCTGCGTCCTCGCCCTCGCCGCGGGCACCTACGCCTTCCGCCTGGTCGGGCCCGCCCTGCACGGGCGCGTCACCGTCCCCGCCCGGGTCCAGGACCTGCTGACCACCGGCGCGACCGTGCTGCTCGTGGCGCTGCTCGCGACCGGGACCCTCACCGAGGGCCACGGCTTCGCCGGCTGGGCGCGCCCGGCCGGGGTGCTCGTCGGCGGGGTCCTCGCCTGGCGGCGGGCGCCCTTCGCGGTGATCGTGCTCGGGGCGGCGGGCGCCACCGCGCTGCTACGTCTCGCCGGGCTGCCCTAGCTCCCCGTACAGCCGCTCCACCACCGCCCCGTACTGCTCGACGACGGCGCGCCTGCGCACCTTCAGGCTCGGCGTCAGCAGGCCCGACTCGACCGTGAAGTCCTCGTCGAGGAGCGCGAAGCCGCGGATCCGCGCCGGGCGGGAGACCTGCGCGTTCGCCTCGTCCACCGCCTCCTGGACGAGGGCGCGGACCGCCGGGTCCGCCGCGAGGGGCTCGGTCAGGGCGACCCCGGCCCGCGCCGCCCAGCCCCTGACCTGCTCCGCGTCGAGGGTGAGCAGCGCGACCGGGTAGGGCCGCCGGTCGCCGACCAGGACCGCGCGGGAGACGAACCGCGAGGCCTGGAGGGCGAACTCGGTGAGGGACGGCGTCAGGTTCTTGCCGCCCGAGGTGATGACGATGTCCTTCTTGCGGCCGGTGACGGTCAGATAGCCGTCCTCGTCGAGCGCCCCCAGGTCGCCGGTGCGCAGCCAGCCGTCGGCGTCGAGCGCGTCCCGGGTGGCGGCCGGGTCGCCGTGGTAGCCGGGGAAGACCATCGGGCCGCGCGCCAGGATCTCGCCGTCGTCCGCGACGCGCACCTCGCAGCCCGCCACGGGCCGCCCCACCGTGCCGTACTTCACCGCGCCCGGGTGGTTGAGGCTGATCAGGCCGCCGGACTCCGTCATCCCGTACCCCTCGAAGAGCGGGACGCCGCAGGCCCTGACGAAGTCCAGGACGTGCGGGGCGATGGGCGCGCCGCCCGTGAGGGCCCAGCGCACCCGGCCCCCGAGCGCCTGCCTGACCGGGCCGAACAGCGCCTCGTCGGCGGCCTCGTACGCCGCCCGCAGGCCGGGCGGCAGCGCCCCGTCGGCGGCGAGGACACCGAGCCGGACCGCCTCGTCGAACCGCTCGCGCCCGCCCTCCCCGGCCTCGGCGAGGGCGAGCACCGTCGCGTACACCTTCTCGAACAGGCGCGGTACGGACGGCAGGTGCGTCGGCCGGGCCTCGGCGAGCTCGCCGACGACGTCCTCGATCCGGCCGCCGAAGTACACGAGCGTGCCGCCCTGGACGAGCGTCGTGCACTGCACGAGCTGCGCGAGGAGGTGGGCCAGCGGCAGGTACAGGTACGTCGCGTCGCCCGGGCCGCCCTCGATGAGCGGCAGGGAGGCGTCCTGCACGGCGCCGAGGTTGCCGTGGGTGAGCACGCAGCCCTTGGGCGGGCCCGTGGTGCCGGAGGTGTAGATGACGGTCGCGGGGTCCGCGGGCGCGCGCCCCCCGGCCCGTGCCAGCAGGTCGTCGTCCCGGACCCCGGCGGCGTCCGCGTACGCGTCCGGGGCCGTCATCACCACCGTCCGCCGCAGCCCGGGCAGCTTCCCGCGCAGCCGCTCCACCGCCGCCGCGCGCGCCGCGTCCTCGCACAGCACCACCGAGGCGCCCGAGTCGCCGAGCACCCAGGTCACCTCGTCCTCGCCCGCCGTGGGGTAGACCGGCACGACGACCGCGCCCGCCGCGAGCGCGCCCAACTGCGCGTACGTCCACTCCGGGCGCGTCTCGGCCAGGACCGCCACCCGGTCGCCGGGCACCACCCCGAGGGCGAGGAGCGCCCGGCCGACGGCGCGCGCCCGGTCCCGCAGCTCCCGGTACGACACGTCGTGCCAGCCGCCGTCACGCCGGTACCGCAGCGCCGGCAGTTCCCCGTGCCGGCCCGCCGCCCACTCCGCGAGGACGGACAGCGTACGGGGGCGTCGCGGCTGCGGAGGCGTCATGCCCACGACGCTAGGGACGCGGTCCGCGCGTACGGCATGACGCGGAACGTCACCCCGGCTGACCGGAGCGCTCACCGCCCGCCCCCCGCCCGGGCGCCCCGCGGCGAATCGGCCAACCCCGCGCACGCCCCGACCGGGCCCTTCTGGGGCCGCCCCCCGGCGGCTAACGTCATGGACATGGCCAGGCGGACGATCACCGTGCACCACGTCCGGGCCGTGCTGCGCGGCGCCGAACGCCACGGCGTCGACACCGTGCCGCTGCTCCAGGCCGCGCGGATCCCGCCGCTGCTGCTCGGCGACGACCGCGCCCGCGTCACCGCCCCGCAGTTCGCCCGGCTCTTCCGGGAGCTGTACCGCGCCACCCAGGACGAGTTCCTCGGCCTCGGCTCCGCGCCCAGCAGGCCCGGCACCTTCGCGATGATGTGCCACGCCGCGCTCAACTGCCGCGACCTGGGCGCGGCCGTGGAGCGCGGCGTCACCTTCTACGGCCTCTTCCCCGGCGGGCCCGACCTCGCCCTCACGCGCACCGAGCACACCGCCGTCCTCACCGTGCGCACCGACCTCGACCAGGACTTCTTCCTCGCCGAGTGCCTCGTCATCATCTGGCACCGGCTCTGCAACTGGCTGATCGGCCGCCGCATCCCGCTGCGCTGGGCCGCGTTCGCCCACCCCCCGCCGCCGCACCGGGACGAGTACGAGCTGCTCTTCGGCTGCCCCGTCCGCTTCGGCGCCGAGCACACCGGCGCCGGGCTCGCCCCGCACTGGCTGCGCGCGCCGCTCGTCCGCGACGAGGACGCGCTCGCGGCGATGCTCCGCCGCGCCCCCTTCGACCTGCTGTCCCGGCGCGACTACGGCACCACCCTCGCCGAACAGGTCCGGCGCGCCCTCGCCACCGCCCTGCGCACCTCCCCGCGGCTGCCCTCGCTCGGCGAGACCGCGGCGCGCTTCGCCCTCAGCCCCGCCACGCTGCGCCGCCGGCTCGCCGCGGAGTCCACCTCGTACCAGGAGCTGAAGGACGCGGTGCGGCGCGACGCGGCCATCGCCGGGCTCGCCGGGGGCCGCGAGCCGATCGCGGAGCTCGCGGCGCGGCTCGGCTTCTCCGAGGACACGGCGTTCCACCGGGCGTTCCGGCGCTGGACCGGGACCACACCCGGGGCCTACCGGTACGCGTCCCGCGATGGCGATCCGGGTCAACGAAGCTGAGCGTTCGCGTCAGGTCTCTTGCCGCACCCGCGTCATTACGGTCGTCGGCACCTGCACGCCTGCACGCTGACCGTCTCGGCCTCACACGCCTGAACGACCCACGACCCCGTCACCGAGCAGGGTGGGAACCCCCCACACCCAGTTGGGAGAGCCGCATGCGCGCACCTACGACCCTCAGACGGCTTGCCGTGACCATCGCCGCGGGCCTGGCGGCCGCGACGCTCGCCGCGGCGCCGACTCACGCGGACGGCGGCCCCGGCCGCGCGTCCGCCCCCGGCGACCTCGTCCACGTCGAGCCGAGCGCCTTCCACCCGCTGCCCGGCCAGCCCACGGACACCAGGGCCTGGAAGATCCACTACCGCTCGACCACGGCGCGGGGCGCGCCGAACACCGTCTCCGGCACGGTCATCGTCCCGCGCGACGGCCACCGGGGCCCGCGCCCGCTGGTCACGTACGCCGTCGGCACGGTGGGCCTCGGCGACCGGTGCGCGCCGAGCGCCGGGTTCCCGCGCGGCACCACCCTGGAGGGCAACCTGATCCAGCAGCTCACCCAGCGCGGCTGGGCCGTCGCCGTCACCGACTACGAGGGTCTCGGCACCCCCGGCGACCACACGTACACCGTCGGCCGTGCGGCGGGCCACGCCGTCCTGGACGCGGCCCGCGCCGCGATCCGGCTGCCGGAGGCGGGGCTCGGCGAGGACTCGCCGGTCGGCATCATGGGCTACTCGCAAGGCGGCCAGGCCTCCTCCTGGGCGGCCGAGCTGCACGCCTCGTACGCCCCGGAGCTGAAGGTGAAGGGCACGGCGACCGGCGGGGTGCCCGGCGACCTGATGAGGGTGGCGGACTTCAACGACGGCTCGGTCGGCGCCGGCCTGATCTTCATGGCGGCGATCGGCCAGGACGCGGCCTTCCCGGAGCTGGCCCTGGAGTCGTACCTCAACCCGGTCGGCGCGTCCCTCATCGACCGGCTGCGGCAGAGCTGCGTGGCGGACGGCGTGGCCCTCGGCGCCTTCAAGCGCATCGAGGACGTCACGGTCACCAACCCCCTGGAGCAACCGGACTGGCGACAGCGCCTGCGCGCATCCCAGGTCGGCACCCGCGCCCCCGACGCGCCGGTGTACCTCTACCACGCCCTCGCCGACGAGCTGATCCCGTACGGCGTCGGCCGCCAGGTCCGCGACGACTGGTGCGCGCGGGGCGCGACGGTCGAGTGGCACACCGTCCCGCTCGGCGAGCACGTCAGCGGCGTCATCACGCAGTCGCCGCTGGCCGCGCACTGGCTGGCGGACCGGTTCGCGGGGAAGCCGGTGCGGGGCACCTGCTAGCGGGGGGCGCGGCCGGGACCTCGGTCGCGCACCCGGGCGGTGGGCGGTCAGCGCTCGTCCGCCCGGCGGCCGCCGCCCCTCGGCAGCCGCCACAGCGAGAGACCCGCCGTCACCAGGAGCACCACGCCCACCGTCACCAACCCCTGTCGCATCCCGCTCACCGAGAACGCCTCGCCGTCCCCGATGAGCGCCCCGAACAGCGCCACCGACAGCGCCCCGCCCGTCTGGCGCAGGGAGTTGAGCAGCCCGGACGCCGTGCCCGCGCGGTGTCCGGGCACCGCGTCCATCAGCAGGGCCGTCAGCGCGGGCACGGCGAGCGCGCCGCCCACGCCGGTCGGTACGAGCAGCACGAGCACCAGCCACAGCGGGGTGTCCGCCGCCAGCGGCAGCAGCGCGAACATCGCCCCGGCCAGGACGATCTGCCCCGTCACGATCACCGGGCGGCGCCCGGCGCGCTCCGCGAACCGGGGCGAGACGAGGTTCGTCGAGGTGATGAGCACCGCGAGCGGCACGAACATCAGGCCCGCCGCCACCGCCGACATGCCGCGCAACTGCTGTAGGTACAGGCCGAGCAGGAACACCACGCCGTAGAAGCCCGCGTTCACCGCGAAGCCGACCGCGAGGGAGACACCCACCTCCCGCCGGCGCAGCAGGGGCAGCGGCACCATCGGCGCGGGGTGGCGCCGCTCGGCGGCGCGGAACGCGACCGCGGCGGCCACCGCGAGCCCGGCGGCGGCAAGGACCGGCGGGCTCGTCAGGCCCGCGTGCCCGCCCTCGATCACGGCGTACGCCAGTCCGCCGAGGCCGAGCACGGCGGTGAGCTGCCCCGGCACGTCCAGCGGCGCCGGGCGGCGCGGCGAGGGCGCGGTGCGGGTGAGCAGGGCCAGGATCAGCGCGCCCAGCGGCAGGTTGAGCAGGAACACCGCGCGCCAGCCCGCCACCTCGGTCAGCACCCCGCCGAGCACCGGGCCCGCCGCCATCGCGACCGAGCCGCCCACCGTCCACAGCGCGATGGCGCGGGCCCGGCGCCGCGGGTCGTCGTACACCTGCCGGATCAGCGCCAGCGAGGCGGGCATCACGACGGCCGCGGCCGCGCCCTGCCCGACCCGGGCCGCGACCAGCGCGCCGATGCCCGGGGCGAGGGCGCACGCCAGCGAGGCGAGCGTGAACAGCCCGGTGCCCCAGGCGTACGCCCGCCGTGCCCCGGCCCGGTCGGCGAGCGCCCCCGCGGAGATCATCAGCGCCGCGAACGTCAGCGTGTACGCGTCCACGACCCACTGGAGCCCGGTCATGCCCCCGTGCAGCGAGGCCCGGACGTCCGGCAGGGCGATGTTCACGGCGGACACGTCGACGGTGATGACGGTGAAGCCGAGGAGGGAGGCGAGCAGGGCGAGGCCCTGGCGGGCGGGGGCTTGGGGGAGGGTGGCTGGGGGGCTGAGGGTGGCTGTGGACATGGTGGGGGCCTTTCGGGGGGTGTCGCCGCGGAGCGGCGGGGTTCCGGACCGCGGAGCGGGCAGTAAGGGTGGGTGGGTGGGAGAACGCCGCGGAGCGGCGAAGCACAGCCGCGGAGCGGCAGGGCACCGGGCCGCGGAGCGGCAAAGCACCAGGCCGCGGAGCGGCAGGGCACCGGACCGCGGAACGGCGGAAGCCACGCCTGCCCCGGCGATGGGCACCAGCCAACCCGCCCTGCCGAGCCGGCGGCAGGCCGCCCCGTTCCTGGCCCTGACACGGCCCCCCAGAAACCACCCCGGCCAGGGACAATGGGCCGCATGAAGACGAACGGCGGAACCGAGCTCGGCCGCTATCTGCGGGCACGCCGCGCCCAGATCCGGCCCGAGGACGCCGGGCTCCCCGCCGGCGCCGGCATCCGCCGGACGCCCGGCCTGCGCCGCGAGGAGCTGGCCACCCTCGCCGGGGTGAGCGTCGACTACTACACGCGCCTGGAGCGCGGCCGCGAGACCAACCCGTCACCGGCCGTGCTCGACGCCCTGGCCCGCGCCCTGCGCCTCGGCCCTGATGCCCACGAGCGCCTGCGCGAGTTGGCCGAGCTGGCCTCGGGCCGGCTCACGGAACCGCACCCCACCACGGAGTTCACCGTGCGGGACTCGGTCCTGCGGGTCCTGGAGGCGCTGCGTCCGCTGCCCGCGTACGTCCTCAGTCCGTACAGCGACATGCTCGCCGCGAACACCCCCGGACGGCGGCTCATGCCGGGCCTGTGGGACTGGCCCGCGCAGGAGCGCAACGTCGCCCGCTACCTCTTCCTGCACCCCGTCGGCCGCACCCTGTACGTCCCCTGGGAGGAGACCGTCGCCCGCTCCCTGGCACACCTGCGCGCGGTCGGCGGCCGCACCCCCGACTCCCCGCGCCTGACCGCGCTCGTGGGCGAACTGATGCTGAAGTCCCCGGACTTCGCCGGACTCTGGGACCGGTACGAGGTGTGCGAACGCAGCGGCGGCGTCAAGACCTTCGCCCACCCCAAGGTGGGCACGATGACGCTCACCTACGAGGTGATGCAGCTCGCCCGCACCGGGGGTCAGCGCCTGGTCACGTACCAGGCCGAGCCCGGCAGCACGGACGAGGAGGCGATGCTGCGCCTGGAGACGACGGCACGCCAGGTCGCCTGAACCGGACGGGCCCCGTCACTCCTTCCACTCGGCGGCGCACGAACTCCCGTCCTTGGGCATCTGCTTGTACAGCAGGAAGCCGTCCACCTTCGCCTTCACGCACTTGGAGCCGAAGTAGCCGGTGTGCCCGTCGCCCTTGTTGTCGAGCACGACGGCCGACGACCCGAGGCGCCGCGCGGTCTCCTCCGTCCAGCGGTACGGGGTGGCCGGGTCGCCCCGCGTGCCGACGAGCAGCAGCGGGGGCGTGTCGACGTCCCGTACGTCGTCGCGGATGTACGACGTACCGGCGGGCCAGCCGAAGCACATCAGGACGAGCGTCAGGTTGTGCCGGCCGAAGACGGGCGACGCCTCCTCGAACTCGCCCTGGAGCCGCTCCACCTCGCGCTCCACCTGCTTCGCGCCGGGCCGGTCGGGGTCGTCGGCGCAGTTCACGGCCGCGAGCGCGGCGGTCTCGTTGTCCTCGGGCACGTCCGCGCGGCCGGGCGCCCGTGCGCCGGACTCCCCCGCGTGCCCACGGCCCTCCGGGCGGCCCTGGCCCCCGACGCCGCCCACCCGCATCAGCGCCCGCGGGTCGCCGTCGGCGAGCAGCGCGCCGAGCGCCTGCGACAGGGCGGGCCAGGCCTGGCGGCTGTACAGGGCGCTGCCGAGGACGCCCACCACGTCCTGGCCGGTGAACTCCTCGCCCTCCATCGAGCGCAGCGGCATCGCGTCCAGGTCCTCTATGACCTGCGTCATGGTCCGCCGGGCGCGGCGCGAGTCGTCGCCGAACACGCACCCCGCGTTCTTCGTGCACCACAGCAGGAAGTTGTCGAGCGCCGTCTGCTGGCCCTCGGCGGACGCGAGGGCCTGCTCCGCGACCGGCTCGGTGAGCGTGTCCACGCCGTCGAGCACCATGCGGCCGACCTTCTTCGGGAACTGCGCGGCGTACACGGCACCGAGCCGGGTCCCGTACGAGAAGCCGAGGTAGTTGAGCTTCTTGTCGCCCAGGGCCACGCGCAGCACGTCCATGTCGCGCGACACGTTCACGGTGCCGATGTGCGGCAGGACGGGCCCGGACTCCTTCACGCACCGCTCGGCCGTCTTCCGCAGCCGCGCGAGGACGGCCGCGGCCTCCTCCCCGCTGTCGACGCCGTCCGGCTCCTCCGGCTCGCCGCCGCAGGTCACGGGGTCGCTGAGGCCGACGCCGCGCGGGTCGAAGCCCACCACGTCGTACCGCTTGCCGAGGTCGCCGAAGCCCTTCAGGTCGGCGGCGAGCCCGGCCACGCCGGGCCCGCCAGGGCCGCCGAAGTTCACAAGGAGGGAACCGCGCTTCGGGCCGCTCGCCCGCACCTTCAGCAGGGCCAGGTCGACGGTGCCGCGTCCGGGGCGGGCGTAGTCGAGCGGGACGGTGAGCGTGCCGCAGCGGACGTCCTTGTCCTTGGTGACCGGCTCCGGGAGGTTCTGCTTCTCCGACGAGCAGGCGGCCCACTTCACCTTCTGTTCGTAGAAGCGCCGCAGGTCCGGCTGCTGGGGTGGGTCCCCGGCCGGGGCGGTCGTGGCCGTCGTGGCGGCGGGCAGCGCCGTGAGGGCCAGGGCGAGGGCGGTGGCGCCCGCGAACGCCGTTGTGCGCACAGCGGCCTCCAAGAGGTGCGGTCTCCCCCTCGAGCTCCCCGGGGTCTCTCCGGGCACCTCCCCGCCCGGCTCCCCGTCCGGTCCCCCTCCGGCCAGGCTAGGCGCCCGCGCCGCCCCTCGCCCGTTCAGCCGAGGACCGACGCTCACACTCCGTGACCAACTGAGGTGTCCACCCAGGTCACGACGGCGGCGACCACCGCCGCCCCTCCATCAGGTCCCCGAGCCCGGCCCAGGCGAAGTTCATGAGCGTGGCCGCGGCCTCGCGGGCGGAGACGTCCGGTTCGGCGTTGGCCCACCCGGCCAGGGACTCGGCGGCGCCGACGAGGGCGTGGGCGAGGCCCGCGACCTCGCGGTCGGGCAGCGACGGGTCCTGGTGGGCCTCGCGCGCGGCCGCGGCGAGCAGCGCGGTCACGAAGGCGACGAGTTCGGCGCGCAGCGCGTTCACCTCGGCGGCGAACGGCTCGCCGACCGTCCGCGCCTGGCTGTGCAGCACCGCCCAGGCGTCGGGGTGGCGCCCGGTGTGCTCGAAGAACGCCCGCAGCCCGTCCCAGAGCTGCCGGTCGGCCGGACCGGGCGCGACGGCGCCGCGCACGGCCCGCGTCAGCGCGGCGGCCTCCCGGCGGATACAGGCGGTGAACAGCTCTTCCTTGCTGTTCAAGTACAGGTACACCAGCGGCTTGGACACCCCCGCGAGCTCCGCGATCTCGTCCATGGACGCGGCCCGGTAGCCCCGCTGCCCGAAGGTCCGCACCGCCGCGTCGAGCATCTGCCGCTCCCGCTCGGCCCGCGGCATCCGCTTCCGCCGCACCTTCACCGCCTCGCCCCCCACGTCTCCCACCCCACCCGCCCCGTCCTCGCCCCGACCGTCCACAGATCAGCCTACGGCGCCGGTCCCCGCAGCCGGCCACGAAGACCGACGCCCCGAACTACCCACCCCCGCCCGGCCGTCCACCGACCCGGCTCCGCCACACACGCAGCACGAGCAGCACCGTCAACAAGGCCGGGAGCTACTTCCCAGCACCCGCCCGACAGCACACCCCCAACTCCAGGCGAGCCTCCACCGCGATCGAGTAGCGTCAACGAAGCCCACCGAGGCGTACCGCCACAACGCCTTGCTGGCTGCGGAGTTGAGCCGCCACGATCCGCTATGCCCAAGATTGCGTAGGATACTTCCACATGGCCGCAATGCCGACTTCTCAAGAAGTAAGCAAAAACTCCCCGACCGCCTAACAAATGCCCAGGTCACGTCCCGTGGTCCCCGCGCGTGCGGGGGTGGTCCCCGGCGGGGCGAGCAGGTCAAGAAGCTCGGCGGCGTTCCCGACCCGGCCCCGACTGAGATCACGAGCCTCTACCCCTCCGGTGTGTAACTTCGGTCCCGCGCCCTGTAGGGGAGCGGGGCCGCTTCGTCGTGCCCGGGTCCACCCGTTGACGGCGGTCGTACTCTGACCTGAACGGCACCGTTACGAGGGGGCATGCGTGGACATCCCTGACGATCTCAGCCTCGGTGAACGAATCCGCCTTCTACGGGAGTCCCGAGGTATGACACGCCCCGGTCTCGCGCAGCTCTGCGGGCGCGGCCCCGACTGGTTGAAGAAGATCGAGAGCGGCGAGCGCGACCTGAACTCCCACACTTTGCTGATGCGGCTGGCGGCTGCTCTCCAGCTCTCGGACCTGTCGGTCCTCACCGGGCGCAGCGACGGCCCCGCGCAAGCGGTACCCCTCGGACGCCTCTCCCATCCCGGGCTGCCTGCCATCTGGGCCGCCGTGATGAACCGGACGCTCAACCCCACGTCCACGCCCTTGGCCCCCGCCGACCCCGCGCTTCTCCAAGGCCGGGTCGACCAAACCTGGCGCCTCTGGCACACCTCCGTCCGTAACCGCACCGAGGTCTGCGCACTGCTGCCCGACCTGATCCGCGACGCCGAGACAGCGGTGCGCGCCCTTGACGGAGCCGAGCGGCGAGCCGCGCTCGTAACACTCTCTGACGTCTACCGGCTGACGGGGCAGGCCACCGCGTACATCGCACCCGCGGAACTCGCGTGGGTGGTCGCAGATCGCGCGCTCGCCGCCGCGCAGGATGCTGATCACCCGGCGGCGATGGCAGCGGCGGCATGGAATATGGGCAACATCCTTCGCGAGACGAGCTACCCCGAGGAAGCGCTGCGAGTTGTCACAGAGGCTGCAGACTTCATCCGCCCTCACCTCGACGGAGCACCGGACGACTGGCGCGGCGTCTACGGTGCGCTGCAACTGCACGCTGCTGTCACCGCTGCTCGCGAGAGCCGGGAGGGTGACGCATGGCGGTACTGGGACAAGGGAGACCAAGTCGCCAAGAGCCTGCCGACGAGTTACGTCCACCCCAGCACGGTGTTCGGCCGAGCCAACGTGGACTTCCACGAGATCAGCGTCGCGACCGACCTGCGAAAGTCCAGCAAGGCAATCGGACTCGCCGACGAGGTCGATCCCGACACGATGCCGTCAGTGGAACGGCGCGCCCGCCTCTGGGTCGAGGTCGCCCGCGGGCACCTCCAACGCGGCGACCGCACCGCCGCCCTGCACGTCATGCAGATGGCCGTCAAGATCAGCACAGAGACCGTCGCGTACACCCCATCAGCGCGCGGAGTCGCCGCAGACCTGTGGCGCTCGGCACCCCGGGCGATGCGCAAAGAAGCGGGATGCCTCGCTGTGTCGGCAGGCGTAGCCACCGCCACCTGAAGAGGGGCTGTCCGGGACAGGGGGACAATCCGTCCCCCTTTTCCCTTGTCCGGGCCCCTACGGTGATGCCCTCATCAGAGCCGACGAGGGGAGCACACCGTGCCGCTAGCCGTCCGCTTGCACGCTTCGCCCCGCCGGGACGAGCCCCTCACAGGCGATCCCAGCACCGGAGAAGTCCGCGTCCCGGTCACCCTCTACGCGCTCGACGAGCACCAGGGTGACATCGACCTCGTCCTGTCACGCACTGAAGGCCGGCGTCTTCTGGTTTGTCTCGAGGCACATCTCCACCCACGCCCGGAGGTAGTGCAATGACGACGCAGGCAGAACGCAGGTTGATCGCCGCTTGGCTGGCAGAGGCCGATCCCCACCCCGAGGCAGTGTGGGCGGAGTGGGAGACACGCGGCGCTGCCCTGGTCCCGCTCGGCCGCCGCTTCGACGCGGTCCGCGTCCCGGCCGAGCGCATGCACACCGCGGTGCGCAGCGTTGAGCCCCAGACAGTGGCTCCGGCGCTGCGCGCGTGGGTGGAGGGCCCGGTGATCCGCGACCTGCGAAGTCCCGGAGGCCCGTACTACGTACTGATCCCGGTGGACGCCCAGTGGGACGGGGAAGAGGACCGGCTGAGCACGAACACCTTGCTCGGCGTGCCTCGCCCAGGGCACGTCTCCATGCTCATGCGCTGGATCGTCGAGCCGCAGGCCCCCGGCCATCTGTGCGACCCGCGGTACCTGCGCGCGCTGCTGGCGACGGCCGACCCCCTCAGGACGGTGGGCCGATGACGGCCGTCGACGAGTACGAGTCCCTGGACCTCCCCGCGTACCGCGAGCACCTTGGCACGTGCCCCCTGATCCACCTCGGCATCCTCGCCAACTGCCCGGAGGCCACCCGCCTGCACGCCGCGCGGACGGGCGACGAGCTGGACCACGAGCCCACCCGTCACGAAGGGGCCGAGGCGCGTGCATGAGTCGGCCACGATGGAGGCGCTGAGGCTGTACGCCGCGCCCGCCCCCATCACCTTCACCGCGTCGCAGCGGTCCGGCACCGCGTGCGTCTGGTGCGAGCGCGAGCTCCAGGAGCGCGAGGGCATCCCCCTCGGCGGCCCACCCCCCTGGCACCCGCACGCCTGCGTGCCGTGCTGCGAGCGCCGGATACGGGCCCTGCAGACCTACCTCGACTGGTACCACCACGGCGTCAGATGCCGGCGCTGCCCGCGCGGCTCGTGCGGGAAGGCGGGCGCCCTCCAGCAGGCGCACCTCGACGCGCAGCAGCAGGCTGGGGCGCCGCCCCCGTGGTGCGTGGAGTGCTGGGACGTCATCCTGCCCGGCGCAGCCGTCCGCCCGATCCTCTGGCAGGGCCTGCGCGGCCTCGTATTCAGCTACGTGCACGTCTGCGCTTGCTCGCGGTGAGCGTCAGCAGACGAGGTGGGCGGGGTTCGTGAAGGCCCGCGCATACGGGGCCCCACCACCCCACGAGCCCCACGCCGCGGTGTCGGCGTGGGGCTCGTTGCAGGCCGGGGTCAGGGAGGTGTCAGGCTGCGGCCGGCAGGGCGTCCGGCTCGTCGAGGGGGGAGGCCGACGCCGACTCGTACGCGTTCCGGTCGAGGATGTCCTCGCGGGCGGCGACGACGACCGGGACCAGAGCCTGCCCGGCGACGTTCGTGGCCGTGCGCATCATGTCCACGACGGGGTCGATGGCCATGAGCAGGCCGACGCCCTCCATGGGCAGGCCGAGGGTGGACAGGGTCAGGGTCAGCATGACCGTGGCGCCGGTGAGGCCCGCCGTCGCGGCGGAGCCGACGACCGAGACGAAGGCGATGAGCAGGTACTCCTTGATGCCCATCGGCACGTCGAAGATCTGCGCGACGAAGATCGCGGCGATGGCCGGGTAGATCGCGGCGCAGCCGTCCATCTTGGTGGTGGCGCCGAACGGCACCGCGAAGGACGTGTACTCCTTCGGCACGCCGAGGCGCTCGGTGACCTTCTGCGTGAGCGGCATCGTGCCGACCGAGGAGCGCGAGACGAAGGCGAGCTGGATCGCGGGCCAGGCGCCCTTGAAGAACTGGACCGGGTTGACCTTGGCGACCGTGGCGAGCAGCAGCGGGTAGACGCCGAAGAGCACCAGGGCGCAGCCGACGTAGATGTCCGCGGTGAACGTCGCGTACTTGCTGATCAGGTTCCAGCCGTAGTCGGCGATGGCGAAGCCGATGAGGCCGATGGTGCCGATCGGGGAGAGCTTGATGACCCACCACAGGGCCTTCTGGAGCAGCGCGAGGACGGCCTCGCTGAGGTCCAGGACCGGCTTGGCCTTCTCGTCGCCGATCTTGAGGACGGCCACGCCGGCGACGGCGGCCATGAAGACGATCTGGAGGACGTTCAGCTCGGTGAAGGGCGTGATGACGTCCGTGGGGATGATGCCGGTCAGGAAGTCGATCCAGGAGCCCTGGTGCTCGGGCTTGGAGCCGTCCTTGGGGGTCAGGCCGGTGCCCGCGCCGGGGTTGGTGACCAGGCCGATGACAAGGCCGATGGCGACCGCGATCAGCGACGTGATCATGAACCACAGCAGCGTGCGGGTGGCCAGCCGCGCGGCGTTGTTGACCTTCCGCAGGTTCGTGATCGAGATGAGGATGGCGAAGAACACCAGCGGCGCCACGGCCAGCTTCAGCAGGCCGACGAAGGTGTCGCCCACCTTGGACAGGGTGGTGACGAGCCAGCCGATGTCCTGGCTGCGGGCGAGCCAGCCGAGCAGGACGCCGAGCACCAGACCGCCGAGGATCTGGGCCCAGAACGGCAGCTTCAGGAACCTCGGTATCCGGAAGCCGGGCTTCTGGTCGGTGGGGGACGCGGAATTCGCGGACACGGACACACTCCGGGTAATGACGGGGGACGTGAGGGAGCGGCGACCGCGAAGGGCCGGCGGGCACCGCTGCAAGGGTCTGTTCGAGGGTTCGGTCTCAGACGCGGCAACAGGCCGCGGACATGCAGCGGCAGAGATCGACATGCAGGCGCGCCACGAGCAGGGTGCTCATGGCAGTGCGGTGCGCGGCTGCTGTCTTCATGTCGAACACGTTAACACTTGAACTTTGAGCACATCAAAGGACTTGTTTGAGGTAGGGCGGCCCCAAGGCTCCCAGAGACAGCGAAAACCCGGTACCGGAGCGGCAAGCTCCAGTACCGGGTTTCCTTACGTGTGACGAACCTTACGACTTCGCGGTGCGCGCCGCGTCGTCGACGGCGTCCTCCTGGGCCCGGTTGCGCTCCAGGCTGGCCTTGACGTCGTCGACCTTCGCGACGACCTTCGCCGAGGCCCGGTCGCGCTCCTTGCGCAGGACGACGAAGCTGATGGGCGCGGAGACGACCAGGGCGAGCAGGGCCACCCACAGGAGGTTGGAACCGCCGAGGCCGCGCGGCACGACGCCGGAGTAGACCAGGCCCCAGACGACCACGAAGCAACCCGCGAAGATCCCGAGGCGCATCAGCGTGTAGCGGAGCATGTCAATCCACTCTTCCGTTCCGACAGAGGCCCGAGCATCCCGAATCAGCCCGAGCTGGACGAGCCCCTCCAGTGAAGCATGCACCGGGGCCCGTGCAGGAAGCGGGTCAGACCCGCATGGGCTGGGGCGACTCGCGCAGCTCCCGGTCGGGGCCGGGGTACTCGCGGATGACCTCGTAGCGGGTGTTGCGCTCCACCGGGCGGAACCCGGCCTCGCGGATGAGGTCGAGGAGGTCGTCGCGGGTCAGCTTGTTCGGCGTGCCGAAGTTGTCCGCGTCGTGCGTGATCTTGTACTCGACGACCGAGCCGTCCATGTCGTCCGCGCCGTGCTGCAGCGCGAGCTGCGCGGTCGCGACGCCGTGCATGACCCAGAAGACCTTGACGTGCGGCACGTTGTCGAACAGCAGCCGGGAGACCGCGAAGGTCTTCAGCGCCTCGATGCCGGAGGCCATCCTGGTGCGGGCCTGGAGGCGGTTGCGGACCTTGCCGTCCTGCATGTCCACGAAGTCGTGCTGGTAGCGCAGCGGGATGAAGACCTGGAAGCCGCCGGTCTCGTCCTGCAGCTCACGCAGCCGCAGCACGTGGTCGACGCGGTGGCGCGGCTCCTCGATGTGGCCGTACAGCATCGTGCACGGGGTCTTCAGACCCTTCTCGTGCGCGAGGCGGTGGATGCGGGACCAGTCCTCCCAGTGGGTCTTGTGGTCCACGATGTGCTGCCGGACCTCCCAGTCGAAGATCTCGGCGCCGCCGCCGGTCAGCGACTCCAGGCCGGCGTCGATCAGCTCGTCGAGGATCTCCGACGCGGACAGGCCGGAGATGGTCTCGAAGTGGTGGATCTCGGTGGCGGTGAAGGCCTTCAGGGAGACGTCCGGCAGCGCGGCCTTGAGCTCCCGCAGCGAGCGCGGGTAGTAGCGCCACGGCAGGTTCGGGTGCAGGCCGTTGACGATGTGCAGCTCGGTGAGGTTCTCGCCCTCCATGGCCTTGGCGAGCTTCACCGCCTCCTCGATGCGCATCGTGTACGCGTCCTTCTCGCCCGGCTTGCGCTGGAAGGAGCAGTAGGCGCAGGACGCGGTGCACACGTTGGTCATGTTGAGGTGCCGGTTGACGTTGAAGTGCACCACGTCGCCGTTCTTGCGGGTGCGCACCTCGTGCGCGAGACCGCCGAGCCAGGCCAGGTCGTCGGACTCGTACAGGGCGATGCCGTCCTCGCGGGACAGCCGCTCACCGGAGCGGACCTTCTCCTCAAGGTCGCGCTTGAGCCCTGCGTCCATTGCCGTACCTCTGTTTTCTCCGACGACCTGCGACAGACCCGACCCACCGTACTCCCCCGCCTCCGGAGCGGGTGGCGCCCCCCGCGACCGGCGCCTACACCTCCTCGGGGAGCTCCCCGACCCGGTTCTCCCACTTGGTGGAGAGCACGATCGTGGTGCGCGTGCGGGAGACGCCCTTGGTGCCGCTGAGGCGGCGGATGGTCTTCTCCAGGCCGTCGACGTCGGTCGCGCGGACCTTGAGCATGTACGAGTCGTCGCCCGCGATGAACCAGCAGTCCTCGATCTCGTGCAGGTCGCGCAGGCGCCGGGCCACGTCCTCGTGGTCGGCGGCGTCGGACAGGGAGATGCCGATGAGCGCGGTCACGCCGAGGCCGAGCGAGGGGGAGTCCACCGTCGCGCGGTAGCCGGTGATGACGCCGGCCGCCTCCAGGCGGTTGATGCGGTCGGTGACGCTGGGCCCGGAGAGACCGACGAGGCGCCCGAGCTCGGCGTAGGAGGCACGGCCGTTCTCGCGCAGAGCCTGGATGAGCTGCCTGTCCACGGCATCCATAGGTCGAAGCCTTTCATTATTTAGCGTTTTCGCGAGTCTACGTGTAGAATCTAAGGCGCAACAGGGTCTTGACCCTGTAAATCTTCCGGAAGCTCAGCCGATCAACGACGATCCTTCGAATCCTTCAGGAGTGTTCCCCGTGTACACGATCGAGATGGCCTACGCCCGTATGCGCGAGCTGCAGGACCTGGCCAACCGCTCGCGTGTCCATCAGCCCGCCGCCACCCGCAAGGCGAAGAAGCGCACCGCCAAGAAGCGGTAGCCGCGCCCGTTCACGGCGCTCACCCCTCACGGGAGCCGCTTCCCAGCTCCCCCTTCCAGCGGCGGTAGAGCTGGTGCGGCACCTCCGCCGCGTCGAGCACCCGCCCGGCGACGAAGTCCACCAGGTCCTGGATGTGCGTCGCCCCCGCGTAGAACGCCGGAGAGGCGGGCAGCACGATCGCGCCCGCCTCGTCCAGGCTCACCAGGTGCCGCAGCGTCGTCCCGTTCAGCGGCGTCTCCCGCACGCACACCACGAGCCGCCGCCCCTCCTTGAGGGTCACGCTCGCCGCGCGCTGCAGCAGGTCCTTCGACAGGCCCAGCGCCACCCCGGCCACGGACGCCGTGGACGCGGGCACGATCAGCATCCCCTTGGTCGCGTACGACCCCGAGGACGGCCCCGCCGCCAGGTCGCCGGCGGCCCAGTACCGCACGTCGTCCACGGACACCCGGAAGGTGCCCGGCTTGCCGTCCGCGCCCCGTGACAGCCACTCCTCCAGGTCCGCGCGCCAGTGCGCGTCACGGAAGGAGATCCCGGTCTCGTCGAGCAGCGTCAGGCGCGAGGCCCGCGACACCACGAGGTCCACGCTCTCCCCTGCCGCGAGCAGCGCCCGCAGGACGGAGGCCGCGTACGGGGTGCCGGACGCCCCCGACACCCCCACGATCCAAGGCTTACGCTGCGTATCTCCTGCGTTCACGCCGTGCAGCCTACCTATCCGGCGTGGCCGGGCCGGTCAGGAGGTCCCGCACCCTCACACCGTGAGCCCGCGCACCAGCAGGTCGAGCAGCGCGCAGACGAACAGGGCGATGCCGATGAAGCCGTTGACCTGGAAGAAGGCGCGGTTGAGGCGGGACAGGTCGTGCGGCCGCACGATCGAGTGCTCGTACAGGAAGGCGCCGGCGACGATCACGAGGCCGAGCCAGAAGAACGCGCCCGCGCCGGTGGCCAGGGCGTACCAGACGAACAGCCCGGTGGTGACCAGGTGGCAGCCGCGCGCGCCCCAGATGGCGGCCGGGACGCCGAACCGCGCGGGCACCGAGAGCACGCCGATCTCCCGGTCGGTCTCCACGTCCTGGCAGGCGTAGATCAGGTCGAAGCCGCCGATCCACACGCCGACGGCCAGGCCGAGTATCACCGCCGTCCAGGACCACTCGCCGGTGATCGCCAGCCACGCGCCGACGGGCCCGATCGCCTGGGCGAGGCCGAGGATCGCCTGCGGGAAGTTCGTGAACCGCTTGCCGTACGGGTAGACCACCATCGGCACCACCGCGACCGGCGCGAGCGCCAGGCACAGCGGGTTGAGCAGGGCCGCCGAGCCGAGGAAGACCGCGACGGCGACGAGCGCCCCGGTCCACGCGGACCTCACCGAGACGGCGCCGGTGACCAGCTCGCGGTGCGCGGTGCGCGGGTTACGGGCGTCGATCTCGCGGTCGATGATGCGGTTCGCGGCCATCGCGAAGGTGCGCAGGCCCACCATGCAGACGGTGACCAGGAGCAGCCGCCCCCAGTGGATGTTCTCGTCCCACTCGTACATCGCGGTCAGCGCGGCGATGTACGCGAAGGGCAGCGCGAACACCGAGTGCTCGATCATGACGAGCCGCAGGAAGGCCCGCGTGCGTCCCGGCTGCGGCAGCGCGGCGGAGGCGGAGGTCACAGGCCGTACTCCTTCCAGCGGCGGTCCACGAGGGCCGCCGTGTCCGGGTCCGGCTCGACCATGTCCGGCCAGCCGCCGTCGCGCGTGTACCCCTCCTCGGGCCACTTCCGCGTCGCGTCGATGCCCGCCTTGCCGCCCCAGAACTGCTGGTACGAGGCGTGGTCCAGGTGGTCGACCGGGCCCTCCACGACGGTCAGGTCGCGGGCGTAGTCGGTGTTGCCGAGCGCGCGCCAGGCGACCTCGTGCAGGTCGTGGACGTCGCAGTCGGCGTCCACGACCACGATCAGCTTGGTCAGCGACATCATGTGCGCGCCCCAGACGGCGTGCATGACCTTCTGGGCGTGCTTCGGGTACTTCTTGTCGATCGCGACGATCGCGCAGTTGTGGAAGCCGCCCGCCTCCGGCAGGTGGTAGTCCACGATGTCCGGCACGATGATCTTCAGCAGCGGCAGGAAGAACCGCTCCGTCGCACGGCCCAGCGGGCCGTCCTCCGTCGGCGGCCGCCCGACCACGATGGACTGGAGCAACGGCCGCCTGCGCATCGTCACGCAGTCGATCGTCAGCGCGGGGAACGGCTCCTGCGGCGTGTAGAAGCCGGTGTGGTCGCCGAAGGGGCCCTCGGGCAGCATCTCGCCGGGCTCCAGCCAGCCCTCGATGACGACCTCGGCCTGCGCGGGCACCTGGAGCGGCACCGTCTTGCAGTCGACCATCTCGATCCGCTTGCCCTGGAGGAAGCCCGCGAAGAGGTACTCGTCGATGTCACCGGGGAGCGGCGCCGTCGAGGCGTACGTCACGGCGGGCGGGCAGCCGAAGGCGATGGCGACGGGCAGCCTCTCGCCCCGCCGCGCCGCCACCTGGTAGTGGTTGCGGCTGTCCTTGTGGATCTGCCAGTGCATGCCGATGGTGCGGCGGTCGTGGCGCTGGAGGCGGTAGAGGCCGAGGTTGCGGACGCCGGTCTCAGGGTCCTTGGTGTGGGTCAGGCCCAGGTTGAAGAAGGAACCGCCGTCCTTGGGCCAGGTGAACAGCGCGGGCAGCCGGTCCAGGTCCACGTCGTCGCCCGTGAGCACGGTCTCCTGCACCGGCGCGTCCTTGACCTTCTTCGGCGGTACGTGCGCCATCGCGCCGAGCTTCCCGAAGGCCTCGCGCACCCCGACGAACCCGTGCGGCAGCTCCGGCTTCAGCAGGCCGCCGATCTTCTCGCCGATCTCGCCGTACGACGTCAGGCCGAGGGCCTTGAGGAGGCGCCGGTCGGTGCCGAACACGTTCATCGCGAGGGGCATGTCGCTGCCCTTGACGTTCTCGAAGAGGAGCGCCGGGCCGCCGGACTTCTGCACGCGGTCGACGATCTCGCCGACCTCCAGGTACGGGTCGACCTCGGCCTTGATCCGCTTGAGATCGCCCTCGCGCTCCAGTGCCCTCAGCAGAGAGCGGAGATCGTCATAAGCCATGCGGCCCAGTATCGGTCACCGGCTACCCTGGCCCCGTCACCGGGGGCGCCCGGCGCCCGCACTCCGCTTTCTGGAGGATCGCCCTCACATGCTCAGGTATCTGCCGTTCCTGCTGGTCCTGGCCGTGTGGATCTACGCCTTCATCGATGTGCTCAACACCCCGGAGAAGGAGGTCCGCCACCTGCCCAAGGTGGTCTGGGTCATCATCGTCCTGCTCTTCGGCGAGGTGCTGCTCGGGCCGGTCGCGTGGTTCGTCACCGGCAAGAAGCGCCGCCCCGCGGGTGGGGCGCGCTCCTCCCGGGGGTGGGTGGCTCCGGATGACAACCCTGAGTTCTTGAAGGGGCTGGAGAAGGACCTGGACGACAAGCGGGACGAGCCCTGAGCGGGGCTTCCCTTCCGCTTTCCCCTTCCCACCCGCCCACCCGTACCACCCCACCTCCCGGCCCGACCCCGACCTCGCGGCCCGCACGCCGTCGTCCGCGCGCCCCGAGGGTGTTCCAGCCCGTCCGGCGATTGAGGACGAGCGCGGAGCGCGACGGGCCGGGGTCCAGGGGGCGCAGCGTCCCTGGTTACGGGAAAGGGGCGGGTCAGGGGCGTCCCACGCGGGCACCATGGACCCATGACCATCCCCACCGTCGACCTGCGCGCGTGGCGCGCCGGCGGCCCCCAGGCCCGCCACCGCATCGCCGCCACCGTCGACGAAGGACTCCGCACCGCGGGCTTCCTCCTGGTCACCGGCCACGGCGTCCCGGCCGGGGCGCGCGCGACGATCCGCGAGGAGGCCCGCGCCTTCTTCCGGCTGCCGCCCGCCGCCAAGGAGGCGTACGCCGCCCGGGTCGGCGGCCGCGGCTGGCTCGGCCCGGGCGCCGAGGCCAACAGCTACGCGGAGGGCACGGCCTCCCCGCCCGACCTGAAGGAGTCGCTGTCCTTCGCCGCCGAGGAACCCACCGGCGACCCGGCCGTGGACGCCGAGTGGTTCGCGCCCAACGTGTGGCCCGCCGAGGCGCCCGGCCTGCGCGCGCCCGTGGAGACGTACCTGGCGCGGATGCGGGCGCTCTGCGACGAGCTGCTCGAACTGCTCGCCGCCGCGCTGGGTGAGCCCAAGGACTTCTTCACCCGCCACACCGCCCACCCCACCTGGGGCTTCAACGTCAACTGGTACCCGGGTCGGGACACGCTCGGCGAGCCCGAGCCCGGCCAGTTCCGCATCGGCGCGCACACCGACTTCGGCACGGTCACCGTGCTCGACCGGCAGGCGGGCCGCGGCGGGCTCCAGGTGTTCACGGACGAGGACGGCTGGCGGGACGCGCCCTGGGACCCGGAGGCGTTCACGGTCAACATCGGTGACCTGATGGCGCGCTGGAGCGCCGGCCGTTGGCGCGCGGGCCGCCACCGCGTGCTCCCGCCCCCGGCGGACGCGCCCGCCGAGGAGCTGATGTCCCTGGTGTACTTCTACGAGTGCGACCCTGGCACGGACGTACGGGGGACGGACTCGCACACCTATCTCCGGGCGCAGCTCGACGCGATCGCGTCCGGCTGAGGCGGACGGCAGGCGGCGCGCACGCCGCGCGGAGCGCCGCCGAGTTGACGCACACGCGCCTCCCAAAGGCCTTGGCATGGCGGAAAGTCACGGCCGGAAGAGTCCTCAACTCCCTCCCCGCGCCCCGGGCGACCCGTTGGGCTGTGGCTTAGTCGACTTACGCGGGAGTAGCGGCGCCCGGCCCATTGACCGGAAATCCGTTATTCGCCGTCCGGGCCGGTTCGATTCACGGCGCAAGTCGTCCGCCAAAAGGTTTTCGGGGCGACGGAACAGTCACCCGCGACGGGAAATGCACGGCACCGGCCTGGAACACATGCGCTACCGAACGGCCAAGCAAGGCAAGCCTCACTTGAACAATCTCCGGCACCTTACGGGTGATCATTATTCGATATTGTCGGCCGGTGTGGAGGTGCTGCGAAGCCGAGGAAGCGGTACGCGGTCACGAAACGGACCAAGGGGACAAACGGGCGGGGAGACGTTCCGTCTCGGCCGGCGTCCCGACCGAGCCGCCCCCGCGCCGGAAAACCCCTCCCGCGAGGGGTGGGTGACCGGTTATTTCCGCCGCGGTGTGACCTTTTCGCAGCTCATGGTGTTTACTGGATGTCCGGTCTGAGCCTTGGTGGGTCCAGACCCTTTCCGGAGGCCCCGGGGGTGGTTCCCCGGGGCCTCTGCGTTTTTCGGAATGTTAACGTCCGCGTCTCCCGGTGCCCATACGGAATACATTCCGCGCCTTTGCCACGTAAAGACTTTTCCATGTCGCACCGCTCCAGATTCACGCATCCGAGTTACCGGGGGAACCTGTGATGCGCATCACAGACGCCGGGTTGATCACGTAACAAAACCCTCCCCGGAGGGGCTTGCTTTTCCCGTCGGATCTACGGAAGGGGCTGGTCGCGGCGCGGCTGGCATTTCTTACTCGCATAGGCGTAGCCTTCTGAGCGTCTTCGCCTCGCACCGGCCTCACCACCCGGACGACACGCGATGGAGAGGGCGCTGGACCCACCACCCGGGATGCGTCCGCCGTACCAGCGGACGCACCCGGCCCGGCACCGCGGAGTCGAAAGGACCTCAGACCGATGCAGACCGCCATGACCGATGGCGCCGTCGCACCGCACACCTTCCCGCCCTGGAAAGCACGTTCGTTCCCGCCCTCGGGGTCCGACCCCGCCGCCGGGCGTGGCCCGGCCGACCGCGCGGCGGCGAACCGGAAGCCCGGGACCGGGGGTGCGTGATGCCCCCCAAGGTCGACGCCTTCCGTACGACCGACGTGCTCAAGGGCCACCAGGCCATGCCGCGGGGCACCTTCCTGCACCACCTGCCCGCCGAGTCCTGGCCGTTGCTCGTCGCGGCGTGGGGGTCGGACGCCCGTGTCTACGCGCGGGACGAGGAGCTGCCCATCGAGCCGGACGACCAGCACGTCCACCTCGTGCTCGGCGGCTGCGTCCGCCAGGAGCGCTTCCCCTGCGGCCCGGGCCCGGACGCCCCGCGCATCACCCGGTTCCGCGGCGTCGGCCAGATACTCGGGGAAGCCAAGCTGATCTACCCCCGGGAGTCGGTCAAGGCCGCCTGCCTCACCACGACCTGGGTCATGCCCTGCCCCGTACCGCGCATGAACTGGCTGCTCAGCCGCCACCCGGAGATCCAACTGGCCCTCCTGCGCAGCCTTGAGGACCGCAACCGCAGCGACGAACTGGTCTACGGCACCACCACCCGCACACCCCTCCAGCGGGTCGGCGGCCTGCTGCTCCACCTCGCCGACCACGCCAGCACGCCCGCCCCGGCCAACCCCGGCCACACCACCGTCCTGGGGCCGAGCCAGAAGGACCTCGCGGACGCCCTCATGATGGGCGTCTCCACCGTGGAGAACGCCATCCGCCGGCTGCGCCGCACCCATGGCGTGATCACGAGCAAGTACCGGCAGTTCGTGGTGACGGACCGTTTCCTCCTCCGCGACATCGCCATGTCGGCCTAGTCCACGCCGACATCGCCCCCGCCCCTCACCCCCTCCCCCTCATCCCCCGTCTCCAGTGCCCCGGGCCCCGCGGGTCCCGCACGTGCCCCGAACGGATCAGACGACGATGCCCTTCCCCTCCACCACCCTGGCGCTCGGGACCAGCGCCGGCTCCCTGCTGGTGGCCGCCCTGGCCGGCGCGGCCATGACGGCCGTGACCGTCTACGGCATCCGGCACCACAAGGAGGTCTTCGCCTGGATGCGCACCACCCGGGCCAGGGACGACGAGGCCAAGGACCTCCAGGAGGCCGGCCAGTACCTCAAGGACCTGTTCGAGGAGTTGTGCGGCCTCGCGCAGAAGCCGTGCCGGGCGGCCGACGTCACCGGGGTGGCCCGGCTGAGCAACGTGATCAAGGGCTCGATCGGCCAGGCCGAGGCGGTCTCGGCGGAGCTGCGCGCCGTCGTCGAGCACGCCGAGGCGTACCTCTCCACCGTGCTCCCGGACCAGGCGCCCGGCGCCCGGACGACGCCCGCCGAGCACCACGCCCTGCTGGTGCTCGCCATGAAGCAGGAGTGCGCCCGCATCGAGCTCGCGCACGCCCTCGGTGCCGCCCAGCAGAAGATCCGCGGGCTGCGCCGCACCTGAGGGCCGCGGGGCCGCGCGCCGGTCAGGCGTAGGACGTGCGCAGCTCGCGCCACCGGTCGAGGGTCCACGTCGACCAGTCCTTCGGGTGCCCGGCCAGCGCGGCCACCAGGTACTCGAAGTGGTCGTGCCAGCCGGCCAGGCAGTCGAGGCGGAAGCCGTCGTCGCCGGTCATCTCGTTGGTGAAGCGCAGCGTCGTCCCGGTGTCCCCGGCGTGCTCCAGGTGGAAGCGGCACCGCCCGTGCAGGTCGATCGTGTACTCCGCCACCACCTCCGGGTCCCAGGCCGTGACGCGCCCCGCGTGCACGGCGGCCGCCGGGTCCGGCGTGTTGAGCCACCGCAGCGTCACCGCGCCGCCCAGGCGCGGCTCGAACACGTCGGCGGCGGCGAGCCACCCCGGAAGGCCCTCCGGGGTGGCCACCGCCGCCCAGACCGCGGCCACCGGGTGCGGCAGGCGCAGCACCCAGTGGAGCGTGTGCGTGTCCCCCTCGGTCCGGCTCGTGCCCCGCTCGATGATGTCGCTGGTATCGCTCATGGATCCCAGCCTCACGCACCCGGCCGCCCGGGTCACGCACCGAGAACGGGTCCGCTAGGGGCGTTCGCCCGCCTTGTCGACGACCTTCCGCTCCAGGACGGCGGTGTGGGCGGTCACCGTGCCCTTCTTGAAGCCGGTCGGCAGGTCCTTGACCGCGACCTGGCGCTCGCCGAGGAACTGCTTGGTCCTCTTGTCGAAGATCAGCTCCTGCCGCTCGCCCTCGTTCTCCCGGGCGATGGCCACGCCGCGCCGCCCCGCCGCGTCCACCGCGTCGTCGACGAGCTCGACGCCGGGGATCTTCGACGCCGCCAGGTACAGGGCGGCGGCCTGCTTCGGCGGCATCAGGCCGCCGCAGAGGTCACCGACGAGCACGAAGGCGTTCTGGTCCCTGCTCTCCTCCCCGCTCGCCACCCGGTACAGCCAGTCCCGCATGGTGACGGGGTCGGCCGGCATCCTCTGCAGGCTGCGGTAGTGCTTGTCGCCCTCCGCGAGGGGCAGGTCCGGCTCCATGCGCTCGTGGTCGAAGCCGTCGACGCGGTCGTGCACCACCTCCGTGTGCTCGCCGTCCACCGACTGCCAGTACTCCCGTACGTGCGGGGGCTGCAGCCGGGCGGTCTCGTCGCTGCCCGTCTTCATGTACCTCTCCTTGGTCTTGAGGTACACGAACTGGTCGTCCCGCAGGTTCTTCGGTGCGGGCCGCCGCCCCGCCGCCGCCGCGATGTCCTTCAGCATCGCGACGGTCTCCTCCGACGGCGGACCGGCCTGCGCCGTGTCCTCGCTGAACGGCTGCGCCACCACCAGGCCCGCGGCGACCGCGGCGGCCACGGCGCCCGCGACCAGCGAGGGCCGCAGCCAGCTCCTGCCCGGGGCGCTCGGCGCGGTGGCTGCCTGCGCTCGGTTCCCTTGCTCCTCTTGCCGGATCTCGCTCAACAGATGCTCCTTCAGGCGCAGGTGGCGGCCCGGCGGAAGGTTCCGCTCCGGCGGATTCGGGAAGCCGGCACCGTCCTCGGGTGACGTCATCGCGTGCCCTCCTCGATAGGCCTGACCGCTGAGGTGCGGTCACCTCTCATCTGTGCGCCCGTCCCGGGCGGTTCCATGTGTTTCGCGAGCTTCCTCCGGGCCCGTGACAGCCGGGAGCGCACCGTCCCGACCGGGATGCCGAGCGCGTCCGCCGCCGCCTCGTAGCCGAGCCCCGACCACACGCACAGCGCGAGGACCTCGCGGTCGGCGCGGCGCAGCTTCGCCAGGGCGGTCCGGACGAGGGCGAGCTGCTCCTCGTCGTCGACGCGCCCGGCCACCTCGTCGGCGAAGTCGGCCACGGCCTCGCCGGGCGGCAGCCGGGCCACGGCCGCGGCGTGGCGGCGGGTGGCGCGCCGCTGGTTGCGGGTCACGTTCGTGGCGATGCCGAGCAGCCACGGCCGCAGCGAGCCGCCCTCCTCGGCGACCCCGGCGCGCAGCCGCCAGGCCTCCAGGAAGGTCAGCGACACGATGTCCTCGGCCGTCGACCAGTCCCCGGTGAGGCGGTAGGCGTGGTTGTAGACGGAGCGGGCGTAGGTGTCGAAGAGCTCCCCGAAGGCGTCCGGGTCCGAGCCCCTGATCCGTGCGCGCGTCCGCCGCCGTGCCGCGAGTTCCCCCTGATGCGTCTCCACGCCCCCTTGTCTGTCCGTACGACGAAGGCCGGTTCCCGTGGCCCGTGCCACAGGAACCGGCCTTGCCGGTGCGGGGGTGCTCAGACCCCGGCGTACGAGTGCTTGCCGCTGACGAAGATGTTGACGCCGTAGTAGTTGAACAGCCAGCAGCCGAAGGCGATCAGGGCCAGGTAGGCGGCCTTGCGGCCCTTCCAGCCGGCCGTCGCGCGGGCGTGCAGGTAGCAGGCGTACGCGACCCAGGTGATGAAGGACCAGACCTCCTTGGGGTCCCAGCCCCAGTACCGGCCCCAGGCGTCGCCCGCCCAGATCGCGCCCGCGATGATCGTGAACGTCCACAGCGGGAAGATCGCCGCGTTCATGCGGTACGTGAACTTGTCCAGCGAGGCGGAGGCGGGCAGCCGCTCCATCACGGAGGTCGCGAACCGGCCCGGCGTGCCGCCGCGCTGGAGCTTGGCCTCGTAGGAGTCCTTGAAGAGGTACGCCGCCGTGGAGACCGCGCCGACGTAGAAGGCGGCGCCGCAGAAGATCGCGGTGGAGACGTGGATCCACAGCCAGTACGAGTGCAGGGCCGGGACGAGCTGGTCGCTGTCGGTGTACAGCACGGTGACCGCGAGGCCGAGGTCGAGCAGGATCGTGGTGATCAGCGGCAGGCCGATCCAGCGGACGTTCTTCTTCAGGGCGAGCAGCGCCAGGAAGACGCCGACGGCGACCGTGGAGAAGGTGATGTTGAACTCGTACATGTTGCCCCACGGCGCCCGCTCCACGGACAGCGCGCGGGTGACCACCCCGGCGGCCTCCACGAGGAAGCCGAGGCCGATCAGGGACACGGCGATACGGCCGTACAGGTCGCCCTGCTCGTCACCGGCGGCGGCACCCGGGCCGTCCGGCACGTCGCGGCTGCCCGCGGCGGCGCGGGTGACGACCGCGGGCGCGGCCTTGGGGCGCTCCAGGGTGGCCGTGCCGCCCTGGGAGCGCACGGTCACGGCGGGCGCGGCGGCCTTGGCGCCGCCCTCGGCGCCCGCCCCGGCCTCCCCGGCCGTCGTCAGCGCGGCGGCCGTGCGGGCGACCTTGCTGCGGCTGCCGAAGAGCCACTCCGCCATGAGCGCGAAGAAGGCGAGGAGGTAGACGGCCATCGCGGAGTAGATCAGCACATTGCTGACGTGCGCGAGGTTCTCGTTGGTCGCGGCGGCGACGGTGGTCGCGTGCGTCACTTCTCAGCCCCTTCGGCAGGTACGACATCGGGGGTGGGGTCGGTTGTCTCGGGTGCGGGGTCCGTGCCGGACGGGGGAGCCGGGGCGCCCTTGCCGGACGGCGCGGAGCCCTTGGCGGCGGGGCCGTCGGCGGCGGCCTCGGCCGCGGAGTCGTCGGCGTCCTCGGCCGCGGGGCCCGGGGCGTCCGTGGCGGCGGTCCCGTCGGTCCCGCTCCCGGCCGCGGCGGCCTCCGGCTGCGGGTCCGGCTTCGGCTTCGGGTCCGCCTTCGGGGCCGGGTCCGACTCCGGCTCCGTCCCGGGCTCCGACTCCGTCCCGGGCTCCGCCTCCGGCGCGGACGGCGCGCGGTCGTGGAGCTCCGCGGCGAGCGCCGCGAGCTCCTCCGCCACCTTGGCGGACTCGCTGCGGCCGAGGCCCGCCATCTCCACCACGGTGACGCCGTCGGCGCCCCGCTGCGCCCGCACCCACACGCGGCGGCGCTGGATGAACAGCGACCCGGCCAGGCCCGCGATGGCGGCGACGGCGCCGCCGAGCGCCCACCCGCTGCCGGGCTCCTGCGAGATCTGGAAGCTCGCCCACTGCTTGAGCTCCCTCTCGAAGGTGACCGACCCGGCGCCGTTCGGCAGCTTCATGGTCTCGCCGATCTTGAGCCGCTTCTTGAACAGCTCGCCGTTGGCGTCCTTGAACTTCTGCATCTTGCGCGTGTCGAGCTGGTACACGTTCTGCGGGACGCCGGAGTCCACGCCGAGGCTGCCGTGGTACGCGGAGAGCGCGAGCCGCGGATTGATGGGCGCGGGGAACTGGGAGAACATCTGCCCCATGCCGTCGCCCGCGAAGGTCGGCACGAAGAAGGCGTTGAAGCCGAGCTGCTCCGGCTTGCCGTTCTTGTCGCGGTAGCCGTCGAGGACCTTGATCGCGCCGGTGGCCGTGCCCATGGAGTCGATCGGGAGCAGCGGCACGGACGCGCTGTAGACGACCTTGCCGCGCCCGTCGCGGACGGTGACCTTGGGCGCGTACCCGTGGCCGACGAGGTACGCCTTGGTGCCGTTGATCTCCAGCGGCTTGTTGACCTCGACGACCTTCTTCTTCTCCGGCCCGTCCGCGCCCTCGGTGTAGGTGACGTGCGCCTTGAAGGTGCGCGCGGTGCCGCGCTGGGGGCCGGTCACCTCGTACGAGCCCTCGAACCGGTCCAGCTTGAAGCTGAAGGGCTCCAGGTCGGCGATGTCGAAGAGGTTGCCGGACTTGAAGTCGTCGTACTGCGTGAGCGTGTTGGAGAAGCCGTCGCCCTCCATGATCAGCTTGCCGCCCTCGGACTTGAAGAGCTGCCCGGCCGCGAAGGCGATCAGCATCACGATCAGGGCGACGTGGAAGATCAGGTTCCCGGCCTCGCGCAGATAGCCCTTCTCGGCGGAGACCGCCCCGCCCACCCGGTGGGAGCGGAAGCGGCGCCGCTTCAGCAGGGCGAGCGCGGCCTCGTCGACCTGCTCGGGCGAGGCGTCGGTGCGCCACGTCGTGTACGCGGGCAGCCGCGTGAGGCGCTTGGGCGCGGCGGGCGGGCGGCCGCGGAGCTGGCCGACGAACTGCCAGGTCCGCGGGACGATGCAGCCGATGAGGGAGACGAAGAGCAGGATGTAGATCGCGGAGAACCACACCGAGCTGTAGACGTGGAAGAGCCCGAGCTTCTCGTAGAGGGGCGCGAGCGTGGTGTGGGTGTCCTTGAAGTCCTGGACCTTCAGCTCGTCGGTGCCCTGCTGCGGGATGAGCGAGCCGGGGATCGCGCCGAGCGAGAGCAGCAGGAGCAGCAGCAGCGCCACCCGCATGGAGGTGAGCTGGCGCCAGCACCAGCGGAACCAGCCGAGGACGCCGAGCGCGGGCACGGCCCCCGCGGACTCCTCCTGGGGAGCCGTCGAGAGCTGGGCCCCGGCCTCGCCGAGGTCGGACCGCTCGTCGCCGCGCGGATTGGTCTTGGTGTCGCTCATGGATCAGATTCCCACCGAGTAGCGGTTGGTCCACACCTGCATGTCCTGCACGACGCCGTCCCAGACGCCGGTGACGAGGAGGAGTCCGGTCGCGATCATCATGCCGCCGCCGATCCGCATGACCCACACATGGTGCCGCTTCACCCAGCCGAACGCGCCGAGTGCCTTGCGGAAGGCGACGGCCGCGACGATGAAGGGGATGCCGAGCCCCAGGCAGTAGGCGACGCCGAGGATCGCGCCGCGCTGCGGGTTGGCGCCCTCGAAGGACAGGGTGTTGACGGCCGTGAGGGTCGGCCCGACGCACGGGGTCCAGCCGACGGCGAAGAGGGCGCCCAGTATCGGGGCGCCCACGAGCCCGGTGGCCGGCCGCTTGTGGAAGCGGAACTCGCGCTGGGTGAGCCAGGGCATCATGCCCATGAAGAAGAAGCCGAGCAGGATCATCACCACGCCGAGGACGTGCGTGATGGTGCTCTGGTGCTCCCGCAGCGTCTGGCCCATGGCCCCGAAGAACATGCCGGCCGGGACGAAGATCGCGGTGAACCCGAGCACGAAGAGACCGGCGCCGAGGGCCATCCGCCCCCGCTTGGCCTCCGCCAGGTCCTGGCCGGTGACCCCGGTGACGTACGAGAGGTAGCCCGGCACGAGCGGCAGCACGCAGGGCGAGAAGAACGAGACGAGGCCGCCGAGCACCGCGACGGGGATCGCGAGCAGCAGCGCGCCGCTGATGATGGTCTCGTTCTGGCCGGACGCGGCGAGCGTGACGGTGCCGTGGAGGGCGGTGGCGGCGGACACGTCGATCACTTCTCCGCGACGAGCGGGTCGATCATCTTGCGCAGCTTCTCCTCGCTGAGGGCCTGCTGCGAGCGTGCCGCGATCTTCCCCTCGCGGTCGATGACGAGGGTGGAGGGGATGAAGTTCGGGTTGAGCGTGCCCCGCGGGAAGCGCAGCATCAGCTTGCCCATCGGGTCGTAGAGGCTGGGGTACGGGATGCCCTTGTCCTTCTCGAAGGAGATGGCGGGCCCCTTCTCGGGGTCCTTGGCGTTGATGCCGAGGAACTCGACGCCCTGGGACTTGGTCTCCTTGGCCACCTTCGCGAAGCTCGGCGCCTCGGCCCGGCACGGCGGGCACCAGGAGCCCCACACGTTGATGACGACGATCTTGCCCTTGTAGTCGGCCAGGGCGACCTCGTCGCCGTCGAGGGTCTCGCCCTCCAGGGCGGGCGCGTCGTGCCGCTCGCCCTTCTCGACGGTGGCGATGCCGTCGGACCCGGCGACGAAGTTCGTCTTGCCGGAGCCGCCCGAGGTGCCGCCGGAGCCGCACGCGGTCAGGGTGAGTGCGGCGGCCGCCGCGACCGCCGCCAGCGCCGTCACGCGACTGCAACGGCTGCTGGTGCGGCGGTCAAGGCTGCGGTTCTGGCTGCGGGGGGCGCGGCAGGCGGCACTCATGTGAAAAGTTTCGCATGCCCGATTCGGGGATCTTCGACGCCCCCCGCGGTTGCGGAAAGTCCCCTTTCAGACAGGGTTTCCGCGCCCGTGGCGGGGACCCGTCAGGCGGCGTTCCCGGTCTCCTTCTCGGCGTCCTTGCGGCTGCCGGAGGAGCCCGACGCCCCGGAGAGGTACGCCTTCCAGCCACCGGCGGGCTGCTGGCCGACCTCCAGGCCGCGCAGCTTGGCGAGCACCTCGGGCTTCTGCACGTCCAGCCAGTCCACGAACTGCCGGAACGAGACGAGACGCACGTCCTTCTTCCCGGCGATGTGCTTCAGGGCCTCCTCAACGGCGTCCATGTAGATGCCGCCGTTCCACTCCTCGAAGTGGTTGCCGATGAAGAACGGGGCGCGGTTGGACTCGTAGGCGCGCTTGAAGCCGGCGATGTAGGCCTCGGTGGCCTGCTTGCGCCAGCCCGGATAGTTGGCCGGCGGGGCCTTCGTGGAGTTCTTCGACTGGTTGGCGAGGATGTTGTAGTCCATCGACAGGACCTCGAAGGAGTGGCCCGGGAACGGGATCTGCTGCAGCGGCAGGTCCCAGATGCCCAGCTTCTTCTCGGGCCACTTCTGGCGGCCGCCCGGCGAGGAGGCGTCGTAGCGCCAGCCCAGCTTCTTGGCGGTCGGCAGCAGGTTGTTCTGCCCGAGCAGGCAGGGCGTACGGCCGCCGACCAGCTCCTTGTCGTAGTCGAAGGGCAGCGGGGGCAGGTCGGACCAGCCCGTGTGGGTGCGCCACTTCTTCACGAAGGACATGGCCTGGTCGATCTCGCTCCGCCACTGGGCGGGCGTCCAGTTCGCCACGGAACCGGTGCCCGCGCAGAAGTGCCCGTTGAAGTGCGTGCCGATCTCGTGGCCCTCCAGCCACGCCTGGCGGACGTACTTCAGCGTCTCCTTGATGTGACCGTCGGTGAGGTAGCCGATGTCGGAGGCGCCGACGGCGTTGTTCGGCGGCCGGTAGAGCCGCTTCTTGGACTCCGGGAGCAGGTAGAGCCCGGAGAGGAAGAACGTCATCCGCGCGTCGTGCTCCTCCGCGAGCTTCAGGAAGCGCGGGAACAGGCCGTTGCCGACCTCGCCCGCCCCGTCCCAGGAGAAGATGACGAACTGCGGCGGCGTCTCACCGGGCTCGAGGGGCCGGGGCGCCTCCGGCTGCTTCGGCTGCTTGCCGGTGAAGGCCGTGGAGCCGTCGCCGATCGGCTTCGCGGGCCGTTCCGGCGCCTCGCCGCCGCCCTTCCCCTTGTCGGCGGCGGGGCTCGCGTCACCGGAGCCGGAACCGCAGGCGGTGAGGCCGACGGCCGCCGCGGCGCCCAGGCCCAGGCCTATCGCGCCCCGGCGACTGAGCACGCCACGGCCCGTGGCCGCCGCTCCGTCGCCTATGTCCGTCCGGCTGTCGTCGCGCATTCCATCCCCATTCGTCGCGCCCTCGGTAGTGCAAAGAACAACCACTTAGAGGGCACAGCGAAGGAGCGGGTTCCGGCCAACCCGGACCTTTTTGGCACCTTTGACAAAGACCAGACATTCCACGCCATACGGTGACCTCCCCATCACCCCCCGCACACAGTCACCTCACAGGAACCTTTCCCGGGGGGTGCCCCCGCAAGGGGCGCGGGGAACTGCGCGCCAAGCCACGACGAACGCGCGCCCGACATCACACCCACAGGGGCAGGGCAGCCCCCCGCAGGGGGAGCCACGCCCGCAGGGGCAGGCAGGGGGCACCCAGGCCCAGCCGGGGCCGGGCCCACCCCCGCCCAGCCCAGCGCAGCGCACCGCAGCGGTCAGGCCCCGAACGCCTTGGCCTGCCCCTTCACCGGCCTGGCCCCCGCCAGCAAGTGCTTGGGCACGAGATCCCGCGCCGGCTCCGAATACCCCACCGAAACGATCCTGTCGCCCCGGTACGTGAACGTCGTCAGCGACGCCAGCGTGCACTGCCGCTTGCGCGGGTCGTGCCACAGCCGCCGCTTCTCCACGAAGCTGCGCACGATCCAGATCGGGAGCTGGTGGCTCACGCACACCGCCTCGTGCCCGCGCGCGGCCTGCCGGGCCGCGTCGAGGGCGCCCATCATCCGCACGACCTGCTCTATGTACGGCTCGCCCCAGGACGGCCGGAACGGGTTGACCAGGTGCTTCCAGTTGTCCGGGTTCTTCAGGGCGCCGTCGCCGACGCCGAAGGTCTTGCCCTCGAAGACGTTCTCCGCCTCGATGAGCCGCCGGTCCGTGGCCAGGTCCAGGCCGTGCGCCTTGGCGATCGGCGTCGCCGTCTCCTGCGCCCGGTCCAGCGGCGAGGCCACCACGTGCGTGATGTCCCGCGAGGACAGGTGCTCGGCGACCCGGTCGGCCATCCGGCGGCCGAGGTCCGAGAGGTGGTAGCCGGGCAGGCGCCCGTACAGGATGCCGTCGGGGTTGTGCACCTCGCCGTGGCGCATCAGGTGGACGACGGTCAGCTCGTCGCCGGTGTGCTCGCTCGCCGCGCTCATGCCGTGGCCTCCGGGGAGTTCGTGGCCGCCGCGGCCGCGCGCGCGGCGGCCGGAAGGGCCTGGGCGATCTTCTCGATCGCGCGCTCGTCGTGGGCGGTGGAGAGGAACCAGGACTCGAAGGCCGACGGCGGCAGGTACACGCCCTGCGCCAGCATCGAGTGGAAGAACGCGGTGAAGCGGAAGGACTCCTGCCCGCGCGCGTCCTCGTAGTTCCGCACCTCGCGGTCGGTGAAGAACACCGAGAACATGTTCGAGGCGTGCTGCAGGCGGTGGGCGACGCCCTCCTTCGTCAGCGCCTCCGTCACCAGCGAGCGGACGCGCTCCGACACGGCGTCGAGCGTGGCGTACGCGGCGTCGTCCAGGAGCCGGAGCTGGGCGAGCCCGGCGGCGGTGGCGACCGGGTTCCCCGACAGCGTGCCCGCCTGGTAGACCGGGCCCGCGGGCGCCAGGTGCCCCATCACGTCGGCGCGGCCGCCGAACGCGGCGGCGGGGAAGCCGCCGCCCATGACCTTGCCGAAGGTCATCAGGTCGGGCACGACCCCGTCCACGCCGAACCAGCCGGCCCTGCTGGTGCGGAAGCCGGTCATGACCTCGTCGGAGATGAACAGCGCGCCGTTGCGCTCGCACGCGGTCTTCAGGCCCTGGTTGAAGCCGGGCCGGGGCGGCACCACGCCCATGTTCCCCGGCGAGGCCTCCGTGATCACGCAGGCGATCTCGCCCGGGTGGTTGTGGAAGGCCTCGTTCACGGCCTCCAGGTCGTTGTACGGCAGCACGATCGTGTCGCCCGCCTGCGCGCCCGTGACCCCCGGGGTGTCCGGGAGGCCCAGGGTGGCGACGCCGGACCCGGCCGCCGCGAGCAGCGCGTCGACGTGCCCGTGGTAGCAGCCGGCGAACTTGATCACCTTGGCGCGCCCGGTGAACCCGCGCGCGAGCCGGATGGCGGACATGGTCGCCTCGGTGCCGCTGGACACCAGGCGGACCTGCTCCACCGGGGCGATCCGGGCCACGATCTCCTCGGCCAGGGCGACCTCGCCCTCGCCCGGCGTGCCGAAGGACGTGCCGCGCGCGACGGCCTCCTGCACGGCGGCGGTCACCTCGGGGTGGGCGTGGCCGAGGATCATGGGGCCCCACGAACACACGAGGTCGACGTACTCGCGGCCGTCGGCGTCCGTGAGGTACGGACCGGTACCGGACACCATGAAGCGGGGCGTACCCCCCACCGCGCGGAAGGCGCGCACGGGCGAGTTCACACCGCCGGGGGTCACGGCCGCCGCACGGTCGAAAAGAGTCTGCGAAACTGGGGCGCTATACGGGAAGCTCACATGAACCATGGTGTCAGAGGGTCCGGACGTCGTGCCGGGGCCTCCTGTCCGTCGGCTTTCCGCTCGCGCCGTCATCTCCTGGGGCGGCCGGTGCGGAAATCCTGTGGACTGGTGTTTCACCCCACGTTTCGGCGGGTGACCGTGGGGGAGGTCACTGACACGATGATCGGGTTGCGCGGCAAGGCCCGCGCGCCCTGGAAAAGCAGTCGGGTGGAGATATGCAGCGCGGTGGTGGACTGGGCGAGGGGACCGACGGCCTGGGTCCCCGGCGTGCCCGGCGGGGAAAGCACCGGCGAGATGCGGAGGCGGCCCCGGCTCCCGAGCAGCGGGCGCCGGACAGGACGAGGCGGGACCGTACGGGAAGCAGGAGTGGCGGGGTGGGGGTGACGTACAAGTACTTCGGCGCCCCGGACGGCGCGACGGCGGCCCGGGTACCGATCTCGATGCGGCCCGAGGAGCTCGGCGGTGACGAGCTGGGCATGGGCGGCATGTTCACGAAGATCAAGCCGGAGACGATGGCCGCGATGGTCCTAACCGGCATCGAGGGCATACCCCTGCACAAGGTCCCCCCGCTGGAGCTGGTCGTCCTCCACCCCGACTACGCGGTCGTGAAGCTCCCCATGACGGTCGTCGACCCGCTGCGGGGCGTCGGCGAGGAGTCGGTCGGCGCCGCGGCCTTCATCTGGTCCACGGTCCCCGACCGCGGCGGCCCCCGGGACGCGTTCAACGTCTACCAACTCCTGCACGAGTGGCAGGACTTCAGCCACCGCCTGCACGACGCGGGCCATCAGGCCTACTGCCTGGTGTGGCCGTGACCCGACGGTTTCCCGGGTAACCGCCGGGGAACGACCTGGGAACGTCACGGAGTACTCCGGTGCGCGCCGCGCCGGTGCGCCGAGCGTGCGTCCTTCGTACGCTGGCTCCGTACGGGGAAGTGCGCCGTCGGGTCCGTGCCGGGGGAAGGGGCGGGGCAGTGGCCGAGGGGGACTGGCAAGACACGCCCGCCGCGGGTCGGGTGCGCGTGTTGTCACCGCGCGGGACCGTGCACGGCGCCGGGATCCTGGTGGCGCCCGGCACCGTCCTGAGCTGCGCGCACGTCGTCGCGGACGCCCTGGGCGCGCGCCCGGGACCGGCCCCGCCCGCCGATCCCGTCCTCCTCGACGCCGCCGGGTTCCCCGACGCGCCGCGCGGCACGGCCACGGTCGTGGCGGGCGGCTGGTTCCCGGGCCCGCTGGACGGCGCGCCGGGCGGGGACCTCGCGGTCCTCACCACCGACTGGCAGCCGCCCGAGGCCGTGCGCCCGGCACGCCTCGGCCGGTGCGAGGCGCCCCCCGGCCGCGAGGTGCGGATGTACGGCTACCCGGGCCGGGCCCCCGACGGGCTGTGGGCGACGGCCCGGCTCGCGGGCAGCGGAGGCCCCCACCCGCACTGGGTACAGCTCGACGGCGCGGGCGCCACGGCCGCCTGGATCGCGCCGGGCTTCAGCGGCGCGGGCGTCTGGGACCCGGCCGCCCGCAGGGTGGTGGGCATGGTCACCGCCGCCCTCAACGACCGGCACACCAGGGCGGCCTGGATGCTCCCGCTGCAGGAGGCGGCCCGCGCCTGGCCGGACCTGGCCCCGGCGCTGAACGGCCACGGCCCGCCGCCCGCCCGGCCCGCCCCGGAGCCGCCGCTCCCCGACGACCGGGCCCAGTTCGCCCTCGCCGACGCCCTGTTGGGCATCCGCCCCGTCGAGGAGGACGGCGGGGCCGCGCTGCGGCAGCTCCTGCCCGCGCCCCTGCGCCACGGGATACGCAGCCACCCCCGGCCCCGGCTCCAGCTCTTCCACCTCGTCCAGGCCTGCGTGGACCACCGCGACGGCCGTCGGGCCCTCGTCGATGCGGTGCGCCTGCTCGACGACGGCTCGCGCCCGGTGCGGGCGGCGCTGGCCCTGCTCGACGAGCTGTGGCCCGCGGTCCCGGGCGGCGATGCCCGGTGACGCACTCCTGGGGACCGCCCAAGATCGTGCTCGACGCCCTGGACGGCGTGCCGGCCTTCGACGAGCCGGCCACCCTGCGCGAGTGCACCCGCATGGTGGGCCGGAGCCTGCGCGCGACGATCGCCGTACCGGACAGCGCCCGGCGGCGCACGTATCTGTCGTCCCTGCTCATGATCGTCCTGGAGTACCCCGACGGGCTCCAGGTCCTCGGCGGCGTCGTCGAGCTGCTCGAAGGCAACACGCGCTACACCGAGCGCGTACGGACCGCGATCGCCGTGGCGGAGGTGCCCTTGTTCCCGCCCGAGGACTGGGAAGCCCTGATGAAGCTCCTCGGCGACCTGAGCGTGCTCGACGTCGCCGGGGCGTACCAGGACGCCATGCGGCCCGGCGCCGACCCGCTGCCCGCGCACTGCACGGAGCCCTGGCTCGCCGTCGTGCACGCCGCCACGCTCAACGCCCGCCCCGGTGACGTGCCGCCCTGCGTGCTGCTCGTCGAGCACTTCGCGCGCCACGCCAAGGGCCGGCAGCAGCAGGACCTGCTCGACTGGGCGCGGGAGCACCGCGCCTGCCCCGAGACGTACCGGGGTGGGCCCGCACGCGAGGCCGCGCGCCCGGCCGGGCAGGCCTGCCAGGTCACGTATCCGGAGGTTCCGGTCACAACCGGCGATACGGGGCTTGCCGTGGCGGCAGGGGCGGAATCAGGCCTTCTTGGCGGCGCCACCGGTGCCGGAGGCGGGGTGCGCGGCCCCCGGCCGGTGCGGGTCGTCGGCCAGGACCCGGTGTGGGCACCCAGCGCCTGCCTGCTCATCCGGCTGCGCCCGCTGCCCGACCCCGACCACGAGGACGAGCGGCTGCTTTCGTACTGGTGGCAGATCGGCGGCCCCGAGCCGTACCCGGTGCGCGGCGGGGACCTGCGCGTGGACGTGGCGGAGCTGCCGGAGCAGGTCAAGTCGCTGGTGGAGGAGGCCGAGACGGGCTGGGCCTACTTCTGCAAGGAGGACCTCACCCTGGAGTTCGTGCTGCCCAGGGAGCTGCTCGGGCTGCCCGTCGAGCAGTGGGCGAAGCGCGGCTTCCACGGCGCGGACGGCAGCCTCGGGGAGGACCACCCGGTGCTCCTCCGCAGCCTCGAAAGGATGGAACGCCCGGACACGCACGGCCGCTGGGCGCGGCGCTGGGACGCGCTGCTGACCGGGTGCGCGGGCCCCGTCCACTGGTTCCCCGACGACGGCCGCTCCCGGCTCCTGTCGGACACCCGGCGCGTCATGGTGGTCCTCAGCGACGCCCCGGGCCGGGCCGGTGGCGACCGCTCCGGGGTCGACGAGCTGGCCGAGTCGCTGCGCGCCGGAGTCCCGATCGTGGTCTGGGACAGACGGGGCGGTGTCGATCCGGTGTTCCGCGACGAACTGGCCGACTTGGCCGCTCGCACGGGAATCCACCAACTACCTGATGCCGTCCGGTCGTTGCGCATAGAGGCGAAAGGCGGGGATGCTGCTGAGGGCGACTGTGCCGCGTCCGCGCTCGGGCGCCACGCGGCACTGCTCTGGGACGATCCGTACCGCCTCCCGGGCGGGGGCGGGGCCATGGCGGATTCTTCCGCACAGGGGGGAGGGTAGGCGCGATGCTTCCCGAGGACGGCGTGGACCGAGGGGTCCGTCCGATCGGTGCCGCGCGCGCCGGGGACGTCCGGTCACAGGACACGACCGCCACTCCCGGCACCCCGGACACCAGTGGCACAGGGGCCGCAGAAGCCACACAGTCCACAGGAGCTACGGAGACCACCGGGGCCGCGGGGGACACGGGCGCCACGGTGACCACGGAATCCGCGGGAGCCACGGGCCCCGCGGCCACCTCCGCCTCCGCTTCCGCCTCCGCCTCCGCCTCCGGTGACGGCGTGCCGCCCGGAGCGAACTCCCCCGGCTCCGACCGCTGGTGGATCTACCGCGGTTCGGGACAGCCCCTGTACGACACCAGCCTGCGCGAGCTGCTGCCCGACCCGCCGCCGTGGCGCAGGTTCACCGGCGGGCCCGTGGTGGCGCCGCCCCCGCCGGACGACGAGGAGGCCGAGCGCCGGCTCGGCAAGCCCACGGGGCGCCTGCCCGCGTCCGACCAGCTCCGGCGCGAGGCGGACATGGTCAACGCCGCCCTGCTGCTGCGGCGCCCGCTGCTCGTGACCGGCCGCCCCGGCACCGGCAAGAGCAGCCTCGCCTACCGCATCAGCCGCGAACTGCGCCTCGGCCGCGTGCTGCGCTGGCACATCACCAGCCGTACGACGTTGCGTTCGGGACTGTACGGATACGACGCGATCGGCCGCGTGCAGGACTCCGCGGCCCTCCGCGCCGCGGCCGACGGCGCCCCCGCCGCGCCCGCCGGGGCCGACGAGCGCGCGCCCGGCGACGACCGGCTCCCCGGCATCGGCGACTACGTCCAGCTCGGCCCCCTGGGCACGGCGCTGCTGCCGTACGAGACGCCCCGCGTGCTGCTGGTCGACGAGCTGGACAAGTGCGACCAGGACCTGGCCAACGACCTGCTGAGCGTCTTCGAGGAGGGCCAGTACCCCATCCCCGAGCTGCTCCGGGCCCGGCGGCGCCACCCGCGCGTGACCGTCCTGACCGACGACCCGGAGGGCACCGCCGAGATCGTCGGCGGCGTCGTGCGCTGCCGGGCCTTCCCCGTCGTGGTCATCACCTCCAACGGCGAACGCGAGTTCCCGCCCGCCTTCTTACGCCGCTGTTTGCGGCTGCATATGCCCGATCCGGATCACACCCAGCTCGCCGAGATGGTGACGGCGCACCTCGCGGAGGGCGCGGTCACCCGCGCCGGGGACGGCGGCGACCTCATCGAGCGGTTCCTCCAGCGCAGCCAGGAGCGCGGCGGCCTGGCCGTCGACCAACTGCTCAACTCCGTGTACCTGGCGACCTCGGGCCGCCTCCCCGCCGACGAGGGGGCCCTGGCGGAGCTGGTCGACGCGCTGTGGCACCGGCTCGACGGAGCGGGGGCGGAATCGAGGCCGGGATGACGGCCGCGTCCGCGGAGCCGCCGTTCCAGGCCGCACGGGAGTCCGGGCGGGCCGGGCGGGCCCCGGACGCCCCGGAGCCGCAGCCGCCGACGTGGACGGAGCTGGCGGACGCCCTGTACCTGGCGGCCTGCCAGGACGCCGCGCTGCCGGTGTTCCCGCCGCCCGCGCGCCCTTCCGCCCGGACCGCACGGCGCGGCGGCCCCGCCGTCAGGCCTCCCCGGCGCGACGGCCCCGCCACCCGGCCCCCGCCGCAC